>NZ_JBRERS010000019.1:0-120874 GCF_054486945.1 Pseudonocardia wallangbongensis | reverse complement strand
AGGAAGCGGCATTCGGCGGCGGCGATGTGCCCGGCCAACCCCAACAACTCCGATTCCAGATCATCGGTGCTCATCCCGTCCATCGGGGCGGCGAGCGGAATGATCGTGGCAGTGGACATGGGGTGCCTCCTGAGTTCGGATTGTTGTTGAACTCAAGGATGGCATCGGGGTCCGACAATTCCGCGTTCCGCGGAACGCGGTGGATGGCAACGATCTTGTGGTGATGTCCGGTGCCGATTCGGGGCCACAGGATAGTTGCGTGGGCACCCGGTCGAGGATGAAGTCGGGAACGGGCGTGCCGGACAGGCGGGGACGGCTGCCGGGGCGCCTACGGTATTCGGTAGTGCTCCCAACCCGGCCACCCCCCGCACGCGAGGATCGACGCGAACGGTGGCGGCAGCGCGCGAGGCCCCGGCGGGGGTCGAGGGGCATCGATTCCCGAGGCGACCGGGCTCGCCCACGCGACAAAGATCGAATACCGGTGACACCGCGCTCCGCGGAACGCGGGCGAGAAGCCATCGGTCTCGTGGCGAAATGCGGAGACAGTCCATGGGCACGCAGCAGAAGGGTGTCGTCGTGAACGGGCACGCCGCGCCGTCGGGAACGGCTACCAGGACGTCCACGGGATCGACGCGAAACGGGGCGGCAGCGCGGGAAACCCGGGGCTCGCCCAACGTAAGCCGATCACCGCTGCACGACCCGGCGATCGAGGAACGGATCAGAGCTGGATCGCGGCCGGTGTGTCGAGGCGGACCCACCGTTCCCGTTCCCGGGTGCCGGCTGGAGCGGGCACCCGGAGCCGGTCGGCGGCGACGAGTGGTCCGAGGTCCAGTCCGGTGAGGGCGGCGATGTCGGTGATGGGCACCTGGTAGGTGCGGTAGGGGCCCAGCGGTGGCGGGTCGCCGGCCTGCAGCGCATCCCGGGTTGCGGTCTCGATGTCGTCGAGTTGGGGCGTCTGGTCCAGGACGTACCCGGTCGCGGCCAACGGCCGCGCCTCACCGGTGTCCGGCGCGGCGGTCCAGGTGGCCACCTTCCAGAAGATCCGCGGGATCCGCACCCCCCGGTACTCAGGGTCGTCGGGGGCGAGCACCGGGGCGGTGAACACGCTCAACATGGCGTCGTAGGTGTCGGCGTAGGTCAGCACGTGGTCCTCGAGACCGAGCCACAGCTGCTGGTCCTGGTTGAACTCTGCGGCCTGCGGGGCGGCGTTCGGGTAGACGAACGTGTCGTTGTTGGCCCGCTCGGCCACGGCCGGGTCGCCCCACACCGGGTCGCGGCGCCGCACCAGGTGCCCGCGGTCCAGGTCGTTGCCGGCATACAGGTCCGGGCCGGCTTGCTCGCGGGCATCGACACGCGGGTCGAGTCGCCAGTCGTCGTTCCTGTCGACGTCACGCAGCTCGGCCCCGGTGATGTTGACACCCGTCGACACCGCGAGGCGTCGTGCCGGGTCGAGCAGCACCGTGAAGTGGGTGTACGTCAGCTCCCGCACCGCCGTCCGACCGAGCGCCGGTAGCGGGACGACGACGCCGAGGAAGTTCCGGTCGCACCCCGACGCTGGCGCTGGTCCGGTCATGCCGCCCACCCAACCAGCCGATTCCTACGTGCCGCCCGCCGGCTGCCGCATGCGGGTGATGATCCGGGCCTCGGCGTTGTCGAGGTGCTCGCGCATCCGCCTGGCGGCGAGCTCGCCGTCGCCTGCGTCGATCGGCTCCGCCACGGTCAGCGCCATGGCGATGATCGACAACCGGTACGGCGACAGGCGCCCAGCGCTCATCGGCACGCATCCCGGCGTCGGGTACAGCGTGCACGCCGACCCCGCATCACAGGCCTGGTACGCCGCACTGCTTGGGGCGAACCCCTGAGTACCGGGTCGCGAGCGGGTCAGCTCCGGCCGTGGTCGGGCCGGCCGTGGTGCGGCAACCAGATCTCCTCGGCGCGTTCGCCGGCCTCCGGGGTGAAGTAGTCGCCGGTCCTGAGGTCCTCGAGCAGGGTGGCGTGCTCCGGCGTCCAGTCCAGCAGCGCCTGGGTGTGCCGGCTGGCGACGGGCACGTCGAGGGCGAAGAACCTGGCCAGGAACGGGTTTCCGAGGTGCTCGGCGGCCTGCTCCAGGGTCAGCGAAGCGGTCGGGACGGCGAGCAGCCGCGCGACCTGCTCGGCGATGCTCCTGATCGTCACGGCGCTCTCGCCGGCTCCGTGCAGGACGCTGCCGGCCGGCGCCTTCTCCAGCGCCGACCGGAAGAGCGTGGCGGCGTCGGACCGGTGGATGGCCGGCCAGCGATTCGAGCCGGCACCGATGTACGCCGACACGCCCGCCCTGCGCGCGGCCGCGATGAGAGCCGGGATGAACCCGTGGTCGCCCCGGCCGTGCACGGTCGGCGCGAGTCGCACGACGCTCGCCCGGACCCCCCGGTCGGCGAAGCTCAGACAGGCCTGCTCACCCGCGATGCGAAAGGCGGCGACCGAATCGGGATCCGGCGCGTCGTGCTCGGTGCTGACCCGGCCGGCCCTCGTCACCAACGTGCCCGACGTGCTGACGAACGGCTTGCCCGATCCGGCCAGCGCCCGCCCGAGCGTCTCGATCGCGGCGCGGTCGCGGCGGACAAGGGTGTCCGGATCGGCGTAGTCGCCGCCGTACGCCATGTGCAGGACGCCGTCGGCGGCTTCGGCGCCGCGGTGCAGGCTGTCGAGGTCGTCCAGGCAGCCGCGGTGCGGTGTGGCGCCCAGCGACTCCAGTCGAGCGGCGGCCGGGTCCGAGCGCGCCAGACCGGTGACGGTGTGGCCGGACGCGACGAGCTCGGCGACGACGGTGGGGCCGGTCTGGCCGGTACCACCGGTGACGAAGACATGCATGGCAACACACACTCCCGCTTCGAGCCAATGACTGGCACTACTTGGTGTCAGTCACTGACTCTACGGGTAGTGTCAGTGACTGGCGCAACGTAACGCCGGTCACTGGCACGTTGCGATAGCCTCGGCAGGTGCCACGGAGCGGAGCAGAAGCGCGTTGCCGGCTTCGGCAGGCGGCCTTGGAGCTGTATCGGGAACGGGGGTTCGACCGGACCACGGCTGCGGAGATCGCCGCCCGGGCCGGGGTCAACGAGCGCACCTTCTTCCGGCACTTCCCGGACAAGCGCGAGGTGCTCTTCGACGGTGAGGCCGACCTGCGCGCCGCGCTGATGCAGGCGATGGCCGAAGCGCCCGCAGGCCTGCAGCCGTTCGAGGTACTGCTGTGCGCCTTCCGGGAGTCCGCGCGGAACCTGGAGCACAACCGCCCGTTCTCCGAGCCGCGGTGGAAAGTCGTCGCAGCGACCCCGGCGCTCCGCGAACGCGAGTTGGCCAAGCATGCGTGGCTCACGGATGCCGTGGCGGAGGCGCTGCGGCAGCGCGGTGTCGCCGACGGGCCGGCCGGCCTGGCTGCCCGCACCGGCTGGGCCGCCTATCAACACGCGGTCCAGGCCTGGATCGACGACCCCGCGCAGAGCTTGGACGCGCACCTGCTGCGCGCCTTCGACGATCTGCGCGCCCTCGCCACGGCCGCCCCGCCGGGCCTCGAAACCTGACCGGGCCCAGCCGCCGGCACGGGCTCGCGCGAGGACGGGTCAGTGGCCCCGCGGGGTCGGAGCCGGTGTGGTGACGTCTTCGAGGAAGTCGCTGACCAGGGCCTCGTAACGATCCGGCTCGAAGTTCCACGCCTCGCTGTGCCCGGCCCCGGGGAACTCCTCGTACCTGATCGGCCAGCCCAGCCGGGGACCGTCCTTGGCCAACTGCCGGGCGGTGCTGGTGGGGTGGGCCTCGTCGGCGTCGCCTTGCAGGATCAGCGTCGGTGGGCGGACCCTCGGCGGGTAGCGCGTCACGTCGATCCGCTCCACGTCGATGCCGGCCCGCCAGTTGCAGAGCTTCGTCGCCAGCCAGGTGACGGCGGCGGGGATGTGCCGCTGCTCGGCGTTGTGCTCCAGGGTCGCGGGCACGCTCAGTTCGGGAGCGTCCAGCACGACGCCCGAGACGCGGTCGGCCAGCGGCGAGCGGTCCAGGAAACGGGTGGCGATGGCGCCGCCGTACGACCCGCCGTAGAGCACGACGTCGTCGGCTCCCCGGTCCAGGGCGGTGCGCACGGCGGCCTCGAGGTCACGCCATTCGGTTTCGCCGACGTGCAGCACCCCGTCCGGGGACGCCGGTGCGCCCACGTCGTTGCGATACGTGATGTCCAGGATCGGCAGGTCGGCCCGGTGGACCGCGTCGGCCGTCTTCAGCATCGTCTGACGGTCGGCGTTGCTGCCGTGCACCAGGATCGCCCAGGTCGAGGAGCTCTCGCGCCGGTCGGTCGGGATGTACCAGGCGGGCATCGGGCCGAGCTCGCCCGGAACCATGATCTCGGCGAAGTCGAGCCCGAGCGCGACCTTCGGGTCGGACCGGTGGGTCCAGCTGATGCCGGCGCGCGTGCCCGCCGTCGGGACGATGCCGCTGAGCAGCGGCCGGTCCACCCGGTCGGCGGTGCGGGTGACGACGGGGCCGAGCATCGCACTGCCACCGGCCCAGCTCAGCCCCCAGCGGCCCGGCTTCTCGGAGGCCGTGGTCCGCGCCAGCGACACCACGACGGCGCCGCCCGGGGGAGTGCTCACCCCGAGCACGGTCTCCGAGTACACCGGATCGCCACCGTGCATCGACTTGACCATCTGATCGCTGAAGTACCACGCGAGGCCCACCCAGCCGACCAGCACGATCGCCGCGAGCGCGCCCAGCGAGATCGCGATCGACCGGTGCGCGCGCCACTGCTTCGAGCCCTTGCCAGCGCCTGTCCCAGCCATGGGTTTACACCGTACACCGTTGGTTTATGATGTAAACCGTGGTGCACGACCCCGAGCCTGACCAGGCGCGTCGCCCGGCGACCCATCCCACTGCCATGCGGATCGCCGCCGCCGCCCACGATCTGCTCATCGAGCGCGGCGCTCCGGCGGTCACCATGCGCGCGGTCGGCGAGGCGGTGGGCCTGTCCGCGATGGCGATCTACAAACACTTCCCGAACCGGGAGGCGTTGCTGCACGCGGTGGCCGACGACGCACTGCGGGAGCTGTCCCGGACGTGGGGCGTGCAGCGCGAGTCCGACGACTTCGAGGGCCGACTGCTCGGACTGCAGGCCGACTTCCTCGACTTCGCGCTCGGCAAGCCGCACCTCTACTCGTTCCTGATCACTGACCGCCGCAATCGAGCTCGCCGGTTCCCGCACGACTTCCGCGACGGCGGCACGCCCGCCTTCGCCCCGGTGCACCTGCTGGTCACCGACGCCATCCGGCAAGGCGTACTCAAGAGCGGAGATCCCGTGGAAGTCACCCTCAGCCTCACCTCGAGCACTCAAGGACTCGTCCAGCTCTACCTCGGTGGCCGGGTCGGCCTCCCCGAACCCGAGTTCCGCGCACTGTGCCGACGCACCATCCGGCGCGTGCTCGACGGCGTCCGCGCATAGGAGCGCCCTGGGCTTGATCGGCAGATGGGTGCATCGACGGCCGTATGTGGCCGCTCTCGCACCAGGCGGCCGATCATGCCCGCGCCGGCTGGCCGGAGGGCGGCCCCGCACGATGCGCGGCGCCACCGGAGGCCACCGAACAGACACGGCCCGAGGGCCGGGCTCCGTGCACGCGGGCGGTACCGTCGGGCGGTGAGCATCGCCGCCTGGTCCCGTTCTGCCGCGCGGAGCCCGCGGGGGTGAGGTCACGGCGCACGCTGGTGGCCGGCGCGCTGCTCGGGCTCGTCGTGGTCGTCGCCGCGGGAACCCAGGGACCCGCCGTCCTCACCGGGCTGCGCTGGGCGCCCGACCTGCGCCCGGAACCGGCCCCGGCGCCGCCGCAGGTGCCTGGCCCGTCGCTGCCACCACCGGCCCTGCCGGCGGCGGGCCCGGGTGCCGGCGGCTCTCCGGACCTGTCGAGGATCTTGCTCTGGATTCTCGTCGGTGTCGTCGCCGCAGTCGCCGCTGTGTTCCTGTGGCGCTGGCTCGCGCGTCGGAAGCCCCGCTCCACGACCGGTCTTGCGACGGCGGGCCCGCTCCTCGACCCGCCCGAACCCGCTCCCGAGCCGGCCCCGGAACCGCCGGTGCTGCGCCGCGGCGTCGAGGACGCCCTCCGGCTCCTCGACCACGAGCGCGAACCGGGGGACGCGGTCATGAAGGCCTGGCTCGGCCTGCAGCAGACGGCCGAGGACTCCGGGATCGTGCGCCGATCGGCGGAGACACCCACCGAGTTCACCACGCGCATCATGGCGCGGGTGTTCGCCGACGACCGCGCGATCCGGACGCTGCTCGCGCTCTACCTGCGCACCCGCTTCGGTGATCACCCGGTCACCGCCTCGGACGTCTCGCGGGCTCGCGAGGCACTCGCGGACCTCGCACGGACGTGGGACGACGACGCGTCGCGGCGGTCGGCCTCGTGACCCCCGAGCCCCTGCGCACGAGCCTCCTCGCGGCCGGCGCGGTCCTCGCAGGCGCGATCTGCTGGTTCGTCGGCATGGACGCCTGGCACGCCGGCACGGTCGGGCTGGTCCTGGGCGCCGCGGGCCTGTGCCGGGCCGCGGTGCCCGACCACCGGGACGTGCAGTGGGAAGGGGTCGCCCGGCCCGCCGACGAGGGCGCCCGGTGGGACGTCGCACGGCTCTCCTGGTCGCTGCGCCCGAGGCGCGGGCGGATCCCGCAGGCGGGCCTGCGGCCGGTGCACGACCTCGCGCGGTACCGGCTCGCGCAGCGCGGGCTCGACCTCGACGACCCCGCTGACCGTCCCGCCATCGAACGGCTCCTCGGCGAGGCCGCCTACGCCACCGTGGCGCTGCCCGCGACCCGCCCGCCCCGCATGCGCGCCGTGGCCGGATGCCTGGACGCGCTCGACCGCCTCGATCCGCCACCACAGGAGGAGAACCGGCATGACCGATGACCCCGCGCAGGGTCCGACGCCGCTCGCGGTCGACGAGGTCGCGCGGCGCAGCAGTGAGATCCTGGACGTGGTCGGCAGCGTCGTGGTCGGGATGACCGAGGCCCTCGAGCTCGCCCTCGCGAGCATCCTCGCCGGGGGACACGTGCTCTTCGAGGACGTGCCCGGCCTCGGCAAGACGCTCGCCGCGCGCAGCCTCGCCACCGCCCTCGGCCTCGGGTTCCGCCGGGTGCAGTGCACCCCGGACCTGCTCCCCGCGGACATCACGGGATCGTTCGTCTACGCGCCGGCGGCGAACGACTTCGTCTTCCGGCGCGGACCGGTGTTCACCGGCCTCCTCCTCGCGGACGAGATCAACCGCACCGCGCCGAAGACGCAGTCGGCCCTCCTCGAGGCGATGGCGGAGGGGCAGGTCACCGTCGAGGGCGAGAGCTTCGCGCTGCCGGCCCCCTTCCACGTGATCGCGACCTCCAACCCGATCGAGTACGAGGGCACCTACGCACTGCCCGAGGCGCAGCTCGACCGCTTCACGGTGCGGCTCGCCGTCGGCTACCCGGACCGGGCGGGGGAGCGGCGTGTCCTGCTCAACCGCGTCGAGCGCCGGCACGAGGTGGCCACCGTGGAGCCGGTGATCGACGCGGCGACCCTGCACGCCATGCAGTCCGGGGTCGAGACCGTCTACGTCGAGCCGGACGTGGCCGGTTACTGCGTGGACCTCGCGGTCGCGACCCGAGAGCACCGATCGGTGCAGGTCGGCGCGTCGCCCCGGGGCTCGCAGGCCCTGATGCTCGTCGCGCGGGCCCGGGCCGTCATGGCCGGGCGCGACTTCGTGACGCCGGAGGACGTCAAGCACGTCGCGGTCCCGGTGCTCGCCCACCGGCTCTCGCTGACGACCCAGGCCTGGGCCGGCGGGCTGCTGGCGACCGATGTCGTGGCCGCGATCGTCCGCGACGTGCCGGGCCCGCCGACCGTCGGCGAGCGTGCGGCGGCCGTAGCCGTGCGATGAGGGCGCAGCAGCCCGAGTTCGAGCACACCGGCACCCGGTGGGTGCCGAGCCGGAGCGGCACCGCGGCGGTGGTCGTCGCCGTCGTCCTCGCGGCGGCCGGGCTCGTGCTCTCCCGGGTCGACATCGCCCTGCTGGCGCTGCCGTTCGTCCTCGCCGCGGCCGGTACGCGGGACCGGCGTCCGCGGGCCGGCCATGACGGCACCGTGACCGCGGAGATCGCCCCGCACGCCCGCGGTGCCGCGGAGCTGGAGGCGGTCCTCACACTCACGCCCGCGTCCGGCGTCGACGGCGTCGCGCTGCGCGTGGCGGCCTTCGGCGGCGACCCGCAGGAGCTCGTACTGGCGGCCGGTACCCGTCGGGTCACGCTGCGGCTGCCCGTGCTGCACTCCGGGCTGCAGGAGGTGCTGCGCGTGGAGTACCGGATGCTCGGCGCGGACGCCGCGCTCCTCGGCCTGCCACAGGGCCCGTCGATCGTCCACCGGGTCGTCCCGGTGCCGTTCGCGGCGGTCACGGACCTGCCGCTGCCCAGGCGCCTGCGCGGGCTCACCGGCACCCACGACTCCTCCCGTCCCGGCGACGGCGGCGACTTCCGCGACGTCCACCCGTTCGCACCCGGGGACCGGATGCGCCGCATCGACTGGAAGGCCACCGCGCGGCGCGGGCGGTTCGCGGGTGACCTGTACGTCCGCCGGACCGCGGCGACGTCCGACGCGACGGTGGTCGTCGTGCTCGACAGCGGTGACGACCTGAGCGAGGAGGTGGCGCAGTGGAGCCCGAGCGCCGGTGCCGCGGCCGGGATCAGCTCGCTCGACCTCGCCCGGGAGGCTGCCTGCTCGCTGGCGGCCGGGTACGTCCGCGCCGGGGACCGGGTCGGGTTCCAGGACCTCGCCGGCTCCGCCCGCATGATCGCACCTGGTGGCGGACAACGGCACCTGTGGCGGCTGCTGCGCGCGATCGAGCTGACCCGGCCCGCGGGCGAGCGGGCCCGTCGGCGGCGGCCTCCGATCGTCCCGGCGGGCGCCCTGGTGTACGTGCTGTCCACGTTCCTGGACGAGGAGGCGTCCCGGATGGCCGAGCTGTGGCGCGGCGGCGGCCATCGGGTGATCGCCGTCGACGTCCTGCCGGCCCCCCGCTTCGCGCGCGCCACCGGCGCCGAGCGGCTCGCGCACCGCATCGTCATGATGAACCGCAGGGACCGGATCCGGACCCTGCAGGCGCAGGGTGTGGAGATCCTGCGCTGGCAGGACGACGGTCCGGCGGACCCGCGCGAGGTTCGGCTGCGGGCCCTGGCCCGGCCGGCGCGGGGCCTGCGGTGAGCGCGTTCGCGAGCCGGGTGCGCGTGCAGCCCGTGGTGGCGATGGGCCCGTGGATCCCGGCGGCCGCGTTCCGGGCGGCGCTGGGCGCGGTCGGGATCCTGCTCTGCCTGCAGCGCCTGCCGTGGGGGTTCTGGACCGCCGTCGGGTTCGCGCTCACCGCCGCCGCCGTCGCCGTGCCCCGCGTGCCGACGGCCTGGTGCCTGCTGCTCCTGCTCGCCGCGACCCAGCTGTTCGAGCAGCCGGCACCGCAGGACGGGCGCTTCTTCCTGCTACTCGCCGGCCTGCACCTGCTTCACGTGCTGGCCGCGCAGGCGCTCGCCCTCCCGTGGCGTGGCCGGGTGCAGCTGGCCGTACTCCGGCGCCCGCTGCTGCGGTTCGTGGCCGTGCAGGTCCCCGTGCAGGCCGCGGCGCTCGCCGTGCTCGCGGTGCTGGCGCCCGTCGCGGGGGGCACCGCGGCGACCGTGCTGCCCGCCGTCGGGATCGCGGGGGCGGCCGCGCTCGTGCTGCTCACGGTGGTGCTGAGCCGGCCGTGACGACGATCCTCGGTGGTGCTGGAGTCAGCCCGGAGGCAGGCCCGGATGCGCGCGAGCCGACCAGCGGCACCGGCAGCCGATGGCAGCACGGTGCCGCTGATCGGACCGGGCTCACTTCTTCCCGCTGAGGCCCTTCGGGTTGAGGTGCGCGATGTTGCCGGACTCGGTGCCGTCCGCCGGGTCGATGATGCAGTCGATCAGCGCGGGCTTGCCCTCCGCGAGCGCCTTCCGCAGCATCTCGCCGACCTCGTCGGGCGTCGTGGCCTGGTAGCCCGTGCCGCCGAACGCCTGCATGAGGATGTCGTGCCGGGCACTCAGGTACGTCGGCGCCGGGTCGCCCGACGCGGAGGCGTCGTCACCGCGGTACACGCCGCTGTTGTTGAGCACCATCGTGATCACCGGCAGGTCGTAACGGGCGATGACCTCGGCCTCCATACCGGAGAAGCCGAACGCCGAGTCGCCTTCGACGGCGATCACCGGCTGCCCCGTCTCCACCGCTGCCGCGATGGCGTAGCCCATTCCGATGCCCATCACGCCCCACGTACCGGAGTCCAGCCGGTGCCGTGGCACGGACATCGGGATGGTGTTGCGCGTGAGGTCGAGCGCGTTGGCGCCCTCGTTCACCAGGTACACGTCGGGGCGCTCGGCGATCACGTCGCGGATGGCCTGGAGCGCGCCGAGGAACTTCATCGGCTGCGCGGCCTTCGCCGCCTCCAGCCGCTTGGCCATCTTCGCCACGTTCGCCGCGGACTTCTCGCCCAGCGCCTCCCGCCACCCGGACGGTGCCGCGATCTGACCGGGCTTCGTCCGCTCCAGCAGCGCGTCCATCACGGAGCCGATGTCGCCGACCAGCGGGGCGGCGATCGGCTGGTTGGAGTCCATCTCGTTCGCTGCGATGTCGACCTGGATGAACTTCGCGTCCGGGTTCCACTGCGGCGCGTCCCCGTGCCCCAGCAGCCAGTTCAGCCGCGCGCCGACCAGCAGCACGACATCCGCCTGCTTCAGTGCCAGCGACCGCGAGGTGGCCGCCGACTGCGGATGGTCGTCGGGCAGCAGCCCCTTGGCCATCGACATCGGGACGTACGGGATGCCGCTCGACTCCACGAACTGCCGGATCGCGTCGTCGGCCCGCGCGTACGCCGCGCCCTTCCCGAGCACGATCAGCGGGCGCTGCGCGCCTGCCAGCAGCTCGATGGCCCGGTCGACGGCCGCCGCGTCGGGGATCTGCTTCGGCGCCGGGTCGACGACCTCCCAGAGGGACTTCTCGCCCTCGTCCTTGTCCATGATCTCGCCCAGCACCGCGGCCGGGATGTCCAGGTACACCCCACCCGGCCGGCCGCTCACCGCCGTGCGGATCGCCCGCGCGATGCCCCGTCCGATGTCCTCGGCCCTCGATACCCGGTACGCCGCCTTGCAGAGCTGCCTGGCGACCGCCAGCTGGTCCATCTCCTCGTAGTCACCGCGCTGCAGGTCCACGATGTGCCGCTCGCTGGAGCCGGAGATCTGCACCATCGGGAAACAGTTGGTGGTGGCGTTCGCCAGCCCGACCAGGCCGTTGAGGAAGCCCGGCGCGGAGACCGTCAGGCAGATCCCCGCCCGCTGCGTCAGGAACCCGGCAGCCGCGGCCGCGTGTGCCGCGTCGCTCTCGTGCCGGAACCCGATGTAGCGGATCCCGGACGCCTGTGCCAGGCGCGCCAGGTCCGTGATGGGGATGCCAACGACACCGTAGATCGTCTCGACCTTGTTCAGCTTCAGCGCGTCGACGACCAGGTGAATCCCGTCCGTCAGGGCAGGCGTGTCGCCGCCCCCCGCTTCCGCGGCGTCCGCGACTGTGTCCGTCATGGCCCGGGTCCTCCCTGTATGTGCCATTGGTTGGTGTCGATTGTATGCAGTACACCAGTACGGCTGCGGGTGCCAGGGGGGAGATGTCCGGCACTCCGGCGATCCGCGCCGATCCTCGTGGGATCAGAAGGAGGTCGCGGCCGCCTCGGAGACGGCATGGTCCTGCTCGCCGGTTCCGCCGCTGACGCCGATCGCGCCGACCGGTTGGCCGTCGCGGGTGAGCGGGATCCCGCCGGCGAAGATCATCACTTTGCCCTCGTTGGAGGCGTTGATGCCGTAGAAGTCCTGGCCGGGTTGGGAGTTCTCACCGAGGTCCTTGGTGGTGATGTCGAAGGCGCGCGAGGTCCAGGCCTTGTTGATCGAGATGTCGACCGATCCGAGCCACGCACCGTCCATGCGGGCGTGGGCGACGAGGTTGCCGCCGGCGTCGACCACGGCGATGTTCATGGGTTGGCCGATCTCCTCGGCCTTCGCCTCGGCGGCGGCGATGACCCTGCGGGCGTCGGCGAGTGTCACTGTGTTCATGGCTGATCCTTCGGGTTGGGGGTCCGGTCTCGGTTCCCGGCCGGGTACCCGTTCGGCGTCGTGTCACCAGTGAGTCGTTCTCGGGTTCCGGAGCTGCTGTAGGACGATCCGGTTGGGGGATGTTGTCGGACGCTGCGATGATTTCCCGGTGAGCGGTGTTCCCACGGCAGGTTCGGTGGTCGACCGGGTGGCCGACGAGTTCCGGCGGCGGATCCGGCGGGGCGATCTCGTCGGCGGGCAGCGGTTGGTCGAGGCCGACTGGACGCGGGAGCTCGGGGTCAGCCGCGGTCCGGTTCGCGAGGCCTTGGGCCGGCTGGCGAGCGAGGGGCTCGTCGTCATCGAGGCGAAGCGGGGCGCCGTCGTGCGGCGCATGCTGGCGAAGGACATCGAGGACCTGTACGAGGCGCGAGCGGCCATCGAGGGGCAGGCCGCGTTCGCCGCGGCGAAGCGCATCGACGAGGGCGACCATCGCGGCGTGCTCGAGGCCGTGCTCGGCGAGCACGAGGAGTTCGCCGGTGGCGGCGCGTTCGGACGTTACGTCGGGAGCAGCGTCCGCTTCCACGAGCTCGTGCTGGAGTTCGCGGACAACGAGTTCCTCTCGCGACTCGGCAAGCAGCTGCACGTGATGGCCTACCACCTCCACACGACCCGGGTGGCCAGGGCGACCGCGCTCGCGTCGCCGCTGACGGTCGCCGGCTCCGCGCGGAGCCACCGCGAGATCGGCCTGGCGATCCTGCGGGGTGACGCCGAGCTCGCAGAACGGCTGATGCGGGAGCACCAGCGGGAGACGCGGGACGGCATCCTTGCCGTCGATCGTGAGGGTGCGCCCGGCCCGGCCGGCGCCGGCTGAGGAGCTCCGGGAGTCCTTGACCGGATCAGCGTCCGACCTTATTGTCCTACAACGTGGTAGTGCAAAGTGGCAAAACTGCCGAGGCCTGCACGTGACCGGCATGGGCATGACCGAGAAGATCCTGGCCCGCCACGCCGGCCGGGACGCGGTCCGCCCGGGCGACATCGTGGTGACCTCGGTCGACACCGTCGTGCCGCTGGACATGAACTTCTACGACTCGATGTGGGCCGAGCCGACCAGGGTGTTCGACCCCGACCGCATCGTGGTGATCTTCGACCACGTGGTCCCCGCCCCGAACCGGCAGGTGGGGGAGGCGCTGGAGCGCGGTCGGGCGTTCGCGGCGAAGCACGGGATCACCCGCGTGCACGACGTGGGCCCGGCGCAGGGGATCTGCCACCAGCTGATCGCCGATGTGCCCTACGCGATGCCGGGGGAGCTGCTGGTGTGCGTGGACAGCCACACGTGCAGCGGTGGTGCGCTGAACTGCGCGGCGCGCGGGATCGGCGCCCCGGAGCTGATCTACACGATGGCGAAGGGCTACACCTGGTTCCAGGTGGGGGAGACGGTCCGCTACGAGCTGGTGGGTGCGCTCGCCCCCCACGTGGCGGCGAAGGACGTGTTCCTGCACCTCGCCGACCGCCACGGCGCGCACGTCGGGCAGAACATCGAGTTCGGCGGCCCGTCGCTGGCGAGCCTGACCATGGACCAGCGGCGCACGCTCACCACGATGTGCGCCGAGGTGAGCGCCGAGTTCGCCATCGTCGAGCCGGACGAGGTGCTCCGCCGGCACCTGGAGGCGCGCGGCCGCACGGCGGACGGCGCCGTCCACCCCGATCCCGATGCGGACTACCACGCGGTCCGCACCCTGGACCTGTCCGACGTGGAGCCGGCGGTCGGGCTGCCCGGGTCGGTCGTGCACAACACGGCCGGGGTCGGCAGCGTCCGCGGCACCCCCGTCACCCGCGCGTTCATCGGGTCGTGCTCCAACGGCACGATCGACGATCTCCGCGAGGCGGCCGCCGTGCTGTCGGGCCGCCGGGTCTCACCCGGGGTGACGCTGTTCGTCACCCCCGGGTCGCAGGCCATCTACCAGCAGGCCGCGCACGAGGGGCTGCTCGCCACGCTGGCGGACGCGGGAGCCGTGGTGACCGTGTCGTCGTGCGGCATGTGCGCGGGGTTCCAGAACTCCCTCGGGCCGACCGACGTGTGCATCGCCTCGAGCACGCGCAACTTCGCCGGGCGGATGGGGCATCCGGACGCGCAGATCTACCTGGCGTCCTCCGGGACGGTCGCCGCGTCCGCAGTGGCCGGCGCCATCGCCGACATCCGCGAGTTCTAGGGGGACGCATGGAGGTCTCGGGCCGGGTCTGGTGTTTCGGCGACGACGTCAACACCGACCTCATCCAGCCGATGCACACGGTCTTCAAGCCGGTGGCCGAGCAGCACCGGTACGTCTTCGAGGCGAACCGGCCCGGCTGGGTCGATCTCGTCGAGCCCGGCGACGTGATCGTCGCCGGACGCAACTTCGGCACCGGCTCCAGCCGGCCGGCGGCCAAGCTGCTGGTCGACCTGGGGATCGGTGCGCTGATCGCGGACTCGATCAACTGGTTGTTCTTCCGCAACTGCGTGAACTTCGCCCTGCCGGCCCTGGGTTGCCCCGGGGCGAGCGCGACCTTTCGGGAGGGGCAGCACGCCCGGCTGGACCTGGCCGCGGGGGAGGTCGAGAACATCGATACCGGGCGGCGGGTGCGCGGCGTGCCGTGGACGCCGGAGCTCCTCCAGATCGTGGCGGCCGGGGGACTGCTCAAGCAGCTCGAGCAGGAAGGGCTGCTCGTCGGCGGGGCCACCGATGAGTGACGGCCCCCGTTCCCTGCGAGCGCTCGTCGACGACGGCCCGGTCCTCGTGCCGGCCTGCTACGACGGCATCTCGGCCGCGGTGCTGGAGCAGGCGGGGTTCACCGCCCTGGGAGTCTCCGGGGCCGGCCTGGCCATGAGCAGGCTCGGCGTCCCCGATCTCGGGCTGCTCACCCTGCCCGAGCTGCTCGACGCCGTCCGGCCGATCGTCCGGCGTTCCGGGCTGCCGGTACTGGTCGACGCCGACACCGGTTTCGGCGGGGCGCTCAACGTGCTGCGCACCGTCGAGGAGCTGGTCGGTGCCGGCGTCGCCGGAATCCAGTTGGAGGACCAGGTCGCGCCCAAGCGGTGCGGCCACCTCGCGGGCAAGGCGGTGGTCGGGACCGACGAGTTCGTCGAGCGGATCGCCGCCGCGGTGATCGGACGCGGCGACTCCGACACCATGATCGTGGCCCGGACCGACGCGCTGGCCGTCCACGGGCTCGACGAGGCGCTCGAGCGGGGGCGGCGCGCCGTGGCCGCAGGCGCCGACCTCGTGTTCGTGGAGGCGCCCACCGCCCTCGACGAGGTCGAGCGGATCGGGGCCCGGTTCCCCGGCCGCGCCGTCTACAACCTCGCCACCGGCGGTCGCAGCCCGGCCGTCCCGGTGGACCGCCTCGGCGAGCTCGGCTACGGCGTGGTGATCTGCCCGACGGTCGCCCTCTACCCCGTCGTCCACGCGCTGCGGAGCGCCGCGACCGAACTGCACCGGACGGGCACGGACGCCCACCTGGAAGCACTGCAGATGTCCCCGGCCGGCCTGTTCGACCTCGTCGGGCTGACGGACTGGCTGGACCTCGACACCCGGGTGGCTCGCGCAGCCCGCTGATCTCACCGGAGCCGGCATGACCGTCACCGCCGTCATCTCGATCGCGGTTCTCGTACTCGTCATCGTCCTCGCGACCGTCGGGCCGGTGAGCCTCGGCGCACTCGGGTTCGTCGCCGCGTTCGCCGTCGGCGGCCTCATGGGCGGGGAGTCCACCAGGGAAGTGCTCGGCGGCTTTCCCGCGGACCTGTTCGTCATGCTGGTCGGCGTCACCTACCTGTTCGGGATCGCCCACAGCAACGGGACGGTCGACTGGGTGATCGACTCGACCTTCCGCGCGGTGCGGGGGAGGGCGGGCGCGCTCCCCTGGGTGTTCTTCGGGCTCTCCACCGTGCTGTGCGGCGTCGGCGGCAACCCGGCCGCCGTGGCCGTGATCCTCCTGCCGGTGGGCATGACCATCGCGTCGGCGCACGGCGTGCGCGCCCTGGTCGTCGCGATCACGATCGGCATGGGGTCGACGGCGGGCACCTTCTCGCCGCTGGGTGTTCTCGGCATCACCATCCGGGGTGTCCAGGAGGCCAACGGGCTGCCATTCGATCCGAGCCTCCTGTTCGCCGCGACCCTCGTCGCCGGGATCGTGGCGGCGGGCGCCGCCACGGTGCTCGTCGGCTCGGGCCGCTCGGCCGTCGTCCCACAGGTGCCGGCGCCGGCGCTGGTCCGCCACGGCGGCGACGGGACGCACCTCGACACCGCGGCCGACGCGGCGCCGCGTGCCGTCCTCGACACCGAGCGGGCGGTCACGCTCGCGAGCTTCGGCGCGCTGGTGGTCGGCTCCCTCGTGTTCGGCGTCGACATCGGCTTCCTCGGGCTGACCCTCGCGGTCGTCCTCACGATGGCCTACCCCGCCACGGGGCGCGCCGCCGTCCGCGAGGTCAGCTGGAACGTCGTGCTGTTGCTGACCGGGATCGTCACCTTTGTCGGGGTCCTCGACCGCAACGGCACGATCGACCGGGCCGGCGAGGCGGTCGCATCGATCCAGCCCGCGCTGCTCGCCGCCCTGCTGATCTGCGTCATCGCGGCGGTCGCCTCGGCGTTCGCGTCGACCCTCGGCATGATGACGGCGCTCGTGCCGATGACGGCTCCGCTCGTGCTGACCGGCGACGTGAGCGCGGTCGCCGTGGTCGTCGCGCTCGGCATCTCGGCTTCTCTCGTGGATGTCTCGCCGTTCTCCACCTGCGGCGCTCTCGCCATGGCGAACGCGGCCGAGGACGAGCGTCGCAGCATCTACCGGGGCCTCCTCACGTTCGCCGCGTCGGTGGCCGTGCTCGGCCCGCTCGGGAGCTGGGCGGTGCTGGTCGCAACGGGATGGTTCTGAGCTGCCCCTTCGGGGATCAGTGCGATGGTGGCGTCGGCGACGTCGCGACCCGGGTGATCCGCGCTTCGTAAGGCACGGGTGACCCGGAAGCCGGTAGACAGGCGTTGCCGAGGGCCGTGTCCCGCGGTCCGGGTGTCGTCACGAGGGGAATGAGCCATCCATGAAGCAGTACGACCTCGTCATCCTGGGTGCGGGGAGCGGGAACATGGTGCTCGGTCCCGGGTTCGCGCACCTGCGGACGGCGATCGTCGAGCCGGACCGGTTCGGCGGCACCTGCCTGAACCGCGGTTGCATCCCGTCGAAGATGTTCGTCGTCGCGGCGGACGCGGCGATCGGCGTCGACGCGGCTTCCCGGCTCGGGGTGCACGCGAGGATCGAGGCGATCGAGTGGAAGGCGATCCGCGATCGCGTGTTCAACCGGATCGACCCGCTCCACGAGAGCGCCGTCGACTACCGCCGCGGTTCCGGCGTGGACGTCTACACCAGCGCCGCGCGGTTCGTCGGACGCAAGGTGATCGAGGTCGGCACCGGGAGCGCCGCCGAGACGATCACTGCCGAGACGATCGTGGTGGCGACCGGGTCGCGCCCGGTGGCACCGGCCATCGACGGGCTCGCGGACGTGGATTTCCACACGTCCGACACGATCATGCGCATCGACGAGGTGCCCGAGTCGCTGATCATCATCGGTGGGGGTGTGATCGCGGCCGAGATGGGGCACATCTTCGGTGGGCTCGGCGCCAGGGTCACGATGGTCCAACGCGGTCCGCGCCTGCTCATGGGTGAGGACGAGCAGGTCTCGCGGCGGTTCACGGAACTCGCCGAGCAGCGTCACCGCGTGCTGCTCGACACCCACACGCTGTCGGTGCGACCGCGGCCGGGTGGGGTGGCGGTCGAGGTGGTCGGGGCCGGGGGCGCCGGCGCGGCCGAGACTCTGGAGGGCGCCTGCCTGCTGGTGGCGACCGGTCGGCGGCCGAACACCGACCTGCTCGACGCCGCGGCCGGGGGTCTCGAGCTCGACGGGCACGGTCACGTCGTGAGCGATGACGCGTACCGCACGTCGGTGCCCGGGGTCTGGTCGTTGGGTGATGCCACCAACCACTTCCAGCTCAAGCACATGGCCAACGTCGAGGCCCGCGCTGTGGGGCACAACATCCTGCATCCCGAGGACCCGCGGACGGTGTCCTCCCGGCTGGTGCCGCATGCGGTCTTCGCCGATCCGCAGGTCGCTTCGGTGGGCTTGACCGAGCAGGACGCGCGGGCGCGGGGGATCCCCCACGTGGTCAGCGTGCGGGACTACGCGGACACCGCCTACGGCTGGGCGTTGGAGGACACGACGAGCTTCGTGAAGATCCTCGTCGATCCTGTGGAGCGGGTGCTGCTCGGAGCGCACGTGATCGGGCCGCAGTCGTCGACGTTGATCCAGCCGTTGATCCAGGGGATGACGTTCGGTTTGACCGTCGACCAGCTCGCGCGCGACGTGATCTACATCCACCCCGCTCTCACCGAGGTCGTCGAGCAGGCGCTCCTGGCGAGCTGAGCGGGGCAGCGTGGCCGGACCCGGCTCAGTGCCATTCTGTCCGCCGGCACCTCGCCCATCCAGAGGTGGTATACAAGCCGTATGCAGCAGTCCGGCCGTGATCGCGCCTTGCACTTCTTGCGCGAGACCATCCTGGCGGATCCGAACCTGCAGGGCACCTTCCTCAACGAGGTCGACCTGGCGCAGCAGATCGGTGTGTCGCGGACGCCGGTGCGGGAGGCGCTGCTGCTGCTCGTCGCCGACGGCCTGGTGGAGATGCTCCCCGGCCGCGGTGCCTACATCCCCCCGCTCTCGGGTCGTCAGGTCCGGGAGCTGATGGAGTTGCGTGGGCTCTTCGAGCGGCACGCCGCGGCGCGCACGATCGCGACCGACACGGTGCCGGTCCAGGTCATGCGCGAGCTGCTGGAGGAGCAGAAGGCCCTGGCCACGACCGGGGACGTCGGAAGCTCCGAGTCCGCCGCCTCGTTCATCGAGCGCGATGTGGTCTTCCACCAGGCGCTGGTCGACGCCGCCGACAACGTGATCCTGGCGCGCAGCTACGCGAACCTGCGTGTGCGGCAGCGCCGGATGGGCGTGACGGCGCTGTTCCGTGGTGCCGATCGGCAGCTCGCGGTGTGCGAGGAGCACGGTGAGATCCTCAGCGCGCTCGCCGCCCGGGACGAGGCGGCGGCCGTGGGTGCGATCGACGCGCACCTCGAACGCACCATGCAGGTGCTGCTCCAGGCCTGATCCCCGGGCCTACCCGCGTCGGTGACGCGGTTCCCTCATGCGCTCGATGCGCCTCCGCCGCCGACCTGAACCTGGCCCACAGCAGGTGGGCCGAGTACGGGATCGACGGCTGAGGGCGGCCGGGGTCAGCGCAGCGGCGCGCCGATCGCGTGGAGGTGCTCCAGGACCTGCCGGTAGGAGGTGAGCAGGCCGCAGCGGACATAGGGGATGCCGCGCTCCGCGCAGAAGGTCTCGACCAGCGGCTGCGCCAGGCGCAGGTGCGGCCGAGCCATGTTCGGGAACAGGTGATGGGTCACCTGGTGGTTCAGCCCGCCCAGGGCGACGTCCACCCAGCGCCCGCCGCCGACGTCGCGTGAGGTGAGGACCTGCTTGCGCAGGAAGTCCAGCGACTCACCCGGTCCGATCGTGTCCATGCCCTTGTGGTTCGGGGCGAAGGCGCACCCCATCAGCACTCCCCACAGGCCCTTCTGCACGGCGACGAAGACGAGGGCCTTGCCGGGCGGGAGCACCAGCGACACCGCCGCGACGTAGGCGCCGAGGTGCGCGGTCAGCAGCAACCCCTCCAGCGCCCGGGCGCGGACCGTGCCGCGTGCGATGGCGTCGATCCCGGCCCAGTGCAGCATCACGCCTTCCAGCGTGAGCAGCGGGAAGAACAGCGCGGCCTGGTGCGCCGCGGTCCAGCGGACCAGGCCGGTGCGGCCCCGGGCCTGTTCGACGGTGAACGCGAGGACGGGGATCTCGAGGTCGGGGTCCTCGTCCTCGTGGTTGGGGTTGGCGTGGTGGCGGTTGTGCTTGGTCACCCACCAGCCGAAGCTGACGCCGGTCAGCAGGGCGTGGAAGTGGCCGACGGCGTTGTTCGGGCGGCGGCCGCGCAGGATCTGCTTGTGCCCGGCGTCGTGTCCCAGGTAGGCGAGCTGGGTGGACACGACGGCGAGGGCCGCCGCCACCAACGGTTGCCACCAGGAGTCGCCCAGCAGCCCGAACACGGTCCAGCAGGCCGCGAAAGCGCCGAATGTCAGTGCGACGGTCCGGGCGTACCAGCCCGGGCGTCGATCCAGCAGCCCGGCCGCGCGGATACGGCGGGACAGCTCGGCGAAATCGCTGCCGCGCTGGGCTGAGGATGTGGGGACGGTGCTGGTCACGGGACTCCCGGGGTCGCGCTGGTTGGCGCACCGAGGTCCGGGGCCGCCAGCGCCGCGCGTGCCGCGGCCACCGCTGACCGTACGGGACTTCAGCGCCCTCGGGGGGCGTTGCGAGGTGACGGGCCTGGCCGGCCATGGGGCAGGTCGCCCACCACCCCCGTGGGGGAGCCGGCTCGGCGAGGGCAACCACCCGATGGGGAGCCAACCGGAACCCGGCGTACTGCGTCCCAGAGGTGACGATCGACCGAGAGGATCCGCCGTGGGCGGATCGGGGGAGGGATCGACATGGCCCGGATTCTGGGAGGCCCGGCGGCCGCGAGGAGCACGCCGATGATGGGCGCGTTGGTGGTGGCCGGGACGGCGGCGCTGCTCGGCGGCTGCGGGGGGAGCGCGCCGGACGCCAGCGCCGCGATCGGTGGGTCGCCCGCTGCGCCGCCCGCTGCGCCGGAGGCGCCGGTGGCCGGCTCACCGGCCGATCCGGCGCCGGTCGACGTCACCCTGGCCGATCTCGACGCCGACGGGACCGACGACCGCATCACCGTGCAGGCGGACCCGGGCGGCGGCTGGCAGCTGCGCGTCGACCTCGCCGGCCGCACCGTCACCGCGAAGCTCCCCACCGACGAGCCTGCGGTGCTGGAGGCGGATCGGCGGGTCAGTGACATGGACGGTGACCGGGTCCCGGAGGTGGTCGTCCCGGTCTCGATCGGGGCCAACACCGTCTCGTCGGCGGTGTACCTCTACGACCCGCAGCTCGGGCTCGTGCCGGTGAGCGGCCCCGACGGCCACCCCTTCTTCCTCTACGAGGGGGGCGGGGTGTCCGCGGTGAACGGCTACGAGTGCGCCGACGACCACGACGGCCGCTCCCTCGGCCTCGTGGGCGTGACGCTGCGCGAGGACCTGCCCGCGGGTGGGGAGCCGCGCTACTCGGGCAGCTACAACGCCTACTCGGTGTCGGACGGCATCGTCACGCCGGTGCAGTCCACCCCGATCGAGGACGTGGCCGCCGGGGACCCGGTGCTGCAGACCGATCCGATGAGCTGCGCCCCGGTGGGCTGATGGCCCTGACGGCCGGCCGGGCGGGCCGAAGGGAGACTGGCCTCATGCGCTCCGGACTGACCATCGGGGAGTTCGCGACGGTGACGCACCTGAGTGTGCGGACGCTGCGCCGCTATCACGAAGCCGGGCTTCTGCAGCCCGCCACGGTCAACCCGTTCACCGGCTACCGGTACTACGAGCCGGAGCAGATACCCACTGCGCAGGTCATCCACCGGCTCCGGCAGCTCGACGTGCCTCTGGCCGAGGTCAGGTCCATCCTCGCCACCGACGATCCGGAGCAGCGTGCCGACGTGGTCATGCGGCACCTGGAGCGCTTGGAGGCCGAGCTGGACCGGACCCGAGCCGCTGTCGTGTCGCTGCGGCGGCTGCTGCGCCCCGACTCCGCCGACATCCACGTCGAGGCTCATGACCCCACCGTCCGGTCTCTCCCAGGGGGAGGGTCAAGCCGGAAGCGGACTTGCCAGCCCCGTGATCCGCGGTCACCGGCGACGCCGCCCGCTGTGCCGGCACGCGGCCGGCCGGCCGGGTGGGGATCGGCCGGCTCCCCTGAGCCCGCCGGTGACCTTTCGGGCTGCGATCCGCACCGTGACCACCGCGTGCCTTGATGGGGACAGATGCGGCCGCATAGGGTGAGCCGCCCCGGGTCCCCCCGTTCCCTTCGATGAATCGCTGCCGTCCTGGCAGCCTGGCAGTGTGGCCAGGAGGTAGATCATGCGCATGCGCGGTGCGCTCGTAGCAGTACTCGCGCTCTTCCTCGCCGCGTGCGGCGGAGGTGAGTCCGGGGGAGGGGGCGGCGGGCCGATCCAGCTCGGCCAGATCGCCTCCCTCACCGGCAACTACACGCCCCTCGGCACGAACGACGAGAAGGGTGCGGCACAGGCGGTCGAGGAGATCAACGCCGCCGGCGGGGTACTCGGCGGCCGGCAGTTGCAGATCACGGTCCGCGACGACAAGACGCAGCCGGACCAGGCCGTCATCGCGTACAACGACCTCGTCGACCAGGGCGCGGCCGCGGTCGTCGGCTCCTCGTTCTCGAACTCGAGCCTCGCGGCCATCCCGATCGCCGAGCGCAACGAGATCCCCTACGTCTCCACCGCGGCGGCCGACGAGCAGGTCGAGCCGGTGCGGGCGTACGGGTTCATGACGCCGCCCACCGCCGGGGCCGTGGCGGAGCAGCTGCTGCGCTACTTCCAGGCGAGCGGGATGACCCGGATGGCCGTCGCCTACGACACCCAGAGCGCGTTCGCCGTGACCGGCTGGACCAAGCAGAAGGAGCTCGCCGCGCAGTACGGGATCCAGTTCGTCGCCGAGGAGGTCTTCGAGACCGGCACCACCAACTTCAGCCCGGTGTTCACGCACGTGCGCGACAGCGGCGCGCAGGGGCTGATGGTGTGGGCCACCGGGGCCCCCGCGGTCATCGTCACCAAGCAGTTCGACACTGCCGGGCTGGACATGCCGCTGGTGATGAGCCACGCCGAGGCCAGCACGCTCTACACCGAGCCCGCCGGCCCCGCTGCCGAGGGCGTGATCGTCGCCAGCTCGCTCGCCGTGATCGGCCCGCACCTGCCCGACTCGGAGCTGAAGAACGTGGTGCTGGCGATGGCCGAGCCGTTCCAGCAGAAGCAGGGCTACTACCCGCCCCAGTTCGCGTTCGACGGCTACTGCGCGGTGAAGCTCATCGCCGCCGCCATCGACCAGGCGGGCAGCGCCGAGCCCCCGGAGATCCAGAAGGCGCTGGAGAACCTCACGCTCCTGACCCCGGAGGGCGAGTACCGCTACACGCCGGAGGACCACGCCGGCCTGGGCGTCGACGACGTGGCGATCAACGTGGTGCGCGACGGCGCGTTCGTACCCACCGACTGGTCGCAGCAGCAGCTGGCCGGCGCCCTCCAGTAGGCACGGGTGCGCGAACCGATACTGGAGGTGGACCGCGTCTCGCGGTCGTTCGGCGGCGTGTACGCCGTCCGCGACGTGTCGCTGTCGGTGGCCCACGGTGAGCTGCGCGGGATCATCGGGCCGAACGGGGCGGGCAAGTCCACGCTGTTCAACCTGATCAGCGGCCACCTGCGGGCCGACCACGGCAGCGTCTCGTACCTGGGCACGCACCTGGAGCGACGCGCGGCGCATCGGCGCGCGCGGAAGGGGATCGCGATCGTCTTCCAGGGCGCGCGGATCTTCCGCGGGATGACGGCGCTGGAGAACGTGATGGTGGGCGCCCACGCGCACACCCGGTGCGGGTTCGTCGCCGGCGCGCTGCGGCTGCCCGCGCAGCGCCGGGAGGAACGGGAGATCCGCCGTCGGGCCGTCGCCGCCCTGGAGCGGGTGGGCCTCGCGGCATGGGCGGACCGCGCCGCGGAGGCGCTCCCGCTCGGCCAGCAGCGCCAGCTGCAGGTCGCGCGCGCATTGTGCGCCGAGCCCCGCCTGCTGCTGCTCGACGAGCCCGCGTCCGGGCTGCGGGCCGGGGAGCGCGCGACGCTGCGGGAGCTGATCGAACAGCTGCACGCCGAGGGGCTCACGATGCTGCTGATCGAGCACGACGTCGGGTTCGTCGCGCGGCTGGCCGACCGGGTGACCGTGCTCGACCTCGGCGAGGTGATCGCCGAGGGGACACCGGAGGAGGTCACCCGCGACGAGCGCGTGATCAGTGCCTATCTCGGCGACGGCGCGGCCCTGGGCGGGCGTGATGCTTGACGTCACCGGGCTGGTGGTGCGCTACGGGCAGGCGACCGCGCTGGACGGGGTGAGCCTCTCGGTCGAACGCGGGGAGATGGTGGCGCTGGTCGGGCCGAACGGGGCCGGGAAGTCGACCCTCGTGAACACGCTGTCCGGCATCGTCGCGCCCGCCGCCGGGACCGTGCGCCTGGACGGGCGGCTGGCGCAGGTCCCCGAGGGCAGGCAGCTGTTCGCCGAGCTCAGCGTCGCCGACAACCTGCGCCTCGGCGCGTGGCGGGTGCGGCGGGACCGGGCGCGGCGGGACCCGGCCCGCGTGTACGAGGTGCTGCCGGACCTGCGCGCCATGGCCGGCCAGCGGGCCGGGACGCTGTCGGGGGGTCAGCAGCAGATGGTGGCGGTGGGCCGGGCGCTCATGGCCGACCCGGACATCCTCGCCATCGACGAGCTCTCGTTGGGGCTGGGCCCGCTCATCGTGGCCGACCTCGCCCGGCACCTGCGCGAGCTCAACGCCGACCGCGGCACCGCGGTGCTGCTGATCGAGCAGAACGCCCGGCTCGCGTTCGACCTGTGCCGACGCGCCTACGTCCTGGAGGCCGGCCGGGTCACCGCCGCCGGGCCGTCCGCCGAGCTCGCCGAGAGCCCCGAGGTCGCGCGGGCCTACCTGGGAGGCGGGACCGGGTCCGAGCCGGAGGGGGCAGGGGACTCGTGAGCGCGTTCCTCACCTACCTGATCACGGGGCTGGCCCTCGGCTGCTCCTTCGCGCTGGTGGCGTCCGGCTTCGTGACGATCCACCGGGTCACCGGCGTGGTCAACTTCGCGCAGGGCACCTTCGCGGTCGTGGCCGGGCTGGCCGCGGGCGCGTTGCTGGGCCGCGGGCTGCCGCACGGCGTGGCCGAGGTCGCGGCCATCGCCCTCGCCGGCCTCGTCGGGCTGGCGGTCGGCGTCGTCGCGATCGGCAGGCGCGGCACCCCGCCGCTGGCCTCGCTGGTGATCACGCTCGGGCTGGGCATCCTGGCCTACGCCATCGAGATCATCGTCTTCGGCGATCAGCCGCTCTCCTTCCCGGGGCTGCCGGGGGCGGTGCAGGTCGGGCCGGCGCGAATCCAGTCCCAGTACTTCCTGGTGATCGCCGTCACGCTGGTCACGTTCGCCGCGCTCGGGCTCTTCTTCGGCCGCACCTACCTGGGCAAGGCGCTCACCGCGTGCGCGGCCAACCCGTACGCCGCACGGCTGGCCGGCCTCAACGTCACCCGGATGGGGCTGCTGGCCTTCGCGCTCGGCGGGCTGCTCGGCGGGCTGGCCGGGGTGCTGATCACGCCGTTGCAGCCGATCGCGTTCGACTCCGACGTCGCGCTGGCCGTCAACGGCTTCGCGGCCGCGATCGTCGGCGGCCTCAACCGTCCGGGGCTCGCCCTGGTGGGCGGGCTCGTGCTCGGCGTCGCCGAGGCGTTCGTAGCGGGCTACCTCAGCGGCTCGTACCAGACCGAGGTCGCACTCGGCCTGATGCTCGCGATCATGATCTGGCAGGCCAGCCGCAGGCTCGGTATCGCCGAGGAGGCGGCGTGACGGAGCACCGCATCGGGGTCGTGCTGGGTGGCGCCGTGGCCGTCGCCGCATTGCTGGCCCCGCTCGTGCTGTCCCGCTCGCATCTGACGATCTACGTGTTGCTGGGCACGGCGGCGATGGTGACGGTCGGGGTGTCGCTGCTGATGGGGTACGCCGGGCAGGTCTCGCTCGGCCAGGGCGCCTTCTACGCGGTCGGCGGCTACACCGCGGGGCTGATGGCCGTCCACGACCTGCCACCCGCGCTCGGCCTGGTGTGCGCGCCGCTCGTCGCCGCGCTCATCGCGACCCTGATCGGCATCCCGATCATGCGGTTGCGCGGCCACTACCTGGCGTTCGCCACGCTGGCGTTCCAGCTGATCCTGCTGTCGGTGATCGGCCAGATCGAGGTGCTCGGCGGCGACATCGGGCTGCAGGGCATCCCTCGCCTGGGCATCGGGTCCGCGCAGCTGTCGCAGCCCCGCTCGTACGCGTGGTTGACGCTGGCGGGTGTCGCGCTCGTGCTGCTCGTCGCGCGCAACGTCATCACCTCGCGGGCGGGCCGGGGCCTGCGCGCGCTGGCGACCAGCGAGGTCGCGGCCGAGTCCTGCGGGGTGCCGGTGGCGCGGTACAAGCTCGCGGTCTTCGCGCTCGCCGCGGCATTCGCCGGGCTGGCCGGTGGGATCTACGCCTTCTTCATCGGCTACATCGCACCAGGCTCGTTCCCGGTGCTGCTGTCGATCCAGTTCGTGGTGATGGCCGTGGTCGGCGGGCTGGGCACGATCTGGGGTCCGGTGGTGGGGGCGGTGGTCATCACGATCCTCGTGCAGGTGCTCAACGCGCTCGGCACGCAGCCGGGGATGCCGCCGTACGCGTCGTCGGTGCTGTCCTACGCGATCTACGCCCTCCTGCTGGTGTCGGTGCTGCTGTTCCTGCCTCGCGGGCTGCTGCCCACCGGCGTGGAGTGGATCCGCCGGAGACGATCTCGCCGCCGATCATTCGCGCCAGGCGATCATCGAGCTGACGCTGACCGACGGTCGTGAGCTGCTGTACCGGGTGGAAGGGGTCCTGGGCACCGCGGACAAACCGATGACCCGGCAGCAGGTCTCCGACCACTGCTGGTCCGATGAGCTGGTTCCCAGTGCACCACTCCGAGACAAATTGACCAGACCATCACCGACATCAGACGCAATCTTGACCGCTACACGTTGTCCAACCTGCAGCGGATGGCGTATGGACATTCCATACCTGTATGCACACTGACAAGACCTCACGGCTGGGAGCCGCGCCATGGAGGTAGTGGTCTTCGACCTGGTGCCGTACGCAGAGCACGTCGAGCACCTCAAACAGGACGATGGGGAGCTTCCGTGGCCGCTGGCCAAGCGGCACTTCGACCCTGCCGTAGCGGTCCGCACCTATGCGGAGCACCTCGACGCCTGGGAGGAACTAGACCGGCTCGGTTACGACGGCGTCGGGTTCAACGAGCACCACACCTCTCCATACGGGTTGATGAACTCGCCGAACCTGCTCGCGGCATCCGCGGCGCAGCGAACGACCCGGCTGAAACTGCACATTTACGCCAATCTGCTGCCGCTGCACGACCCGATCCGGCTGGCCGAGGAACTGGCGATGCTCGACTGCCTGTCGAACGGGCGGATCGTGGCCGGGTTCGGGCGAGGAATCCCGCGTGAGCACGCCGTATTCGGGGTGCCGATGGCCGAGTCGCGACCCAGGTTCGAAGAGGCGGCCGAGATCATCCGCGGGTTGTGGACGGATGAGGTCTTCTCCTTCGAGGGGAAGTTCTGGTCCTGCCACGACGTCGCCATCTGGCCCCGCCCGGTGCAGCAGCCGCACCCGCCGATCTGGGTCCCGGTCACCAGCAGCAAGGAGACCATCGAGTGGGCCGCCCGGAACAACGTGTCGATCACGCCGGGCGTGGAGCATCCCGGCCTGCGCGCGGACGTGCTCCGGCACTACACCGACTGCCTGCGTGAACACGGCCGCGAGCGGACCCCCGCGCACGTGCACCTCTCGATGAGCCCGTACGTGGCCGACAGTTTGCAGCACGCGGTCGACGAGGCGGGGCCGTACCTGCGCTACTTCAACCAGACCCTGTTCAGCCACGGCAACATCACCGAACACGACCTGCAGCGCAAGGCGGGCTACGTGAGCGACTCGTCGCTCGACTACGTCCGGCCGGAGAACCTCCCCGCCGCACAGCGCGCGCGGGCCGACTACCGCAACCTGACCCTCGACGACATCGCCCAGCGGGCGCAGCAGTGGCCATGGGGCACCGCCGACGAGGTCACCCAGCGGATCATCGACCACGCCGACGCCACCGGTGCGGGCCGGGTGCTGGTCAACCTCAACCGCGGTGCGATGCCCCAGGAGCTGTTCCTCGCTCAGATCCGGCGGTTCGCCGAGGAGGTGTTGCCCGCGCTGCAAGCCCATGACGTCCAGGTGCGCCGGTGAACCGAGGATGTGATCACGATGACCACGAGCAATGGCCGCTCGACGTACCCGTGGGTGATTCTGGGTCTGCTGACCGCGTTCTGGGGGCTGGTCGGGCTCAACCGGGTCGGCATCGGATTCGTGTTGCCGGCCATCCGCGACGAGTTCGGACTCGCGTTCTGGCAGGCGGGCCTGCTGGTCTCCGGGACCTCGTTCACCTGGGCGATCACCAGCTGGCTCTCCGGCTGGCTGTCCGACCACTACGGTCGGCGGAAGGTCCTCCTCCCGGGCGCCTTCCTCGCCGTGGGGGCGACCGCCGCGATGGGCGGGACGTGGAACTTCTGGTCGCTGTTCGTCGTCCGGGAGTTCGTCGGGATCGGTGACGGAGTCGGGTGGCCGAACTCGCAGGCGGTGCTCGCCGCCGAGTTCCCGGCCGAGCGCCGCGCATTCGTGCAGTCGGTGTTCACCATGGGCTACCCGCTGTTCGGCAGCGTGATCGGCGCGATCGCCATCACGCAGATGGCCGAGGCTCTCGGGTGGCGGTCGGCGTTCGCCGTCATCGGCGGCGTCTTCTTCTTCGTCGTGCTGGCGCTGTACTTCGTCATGCGCGAGCCGCCCCGGGCCGCCGTGGCCACGCGGGCCCGGTCGAAGCCCGACTGGCGCAAGCTGGTCGGGGTGGTCCGGTACCCCAGCGTGGTCGTCCTGATGATCATTCAGGCCGCCGCGCTCGGCTGGCTGCAGGTCGGCGTCGCGTACAACACGCTGTTCCTGACCGACGAGGTCGGCGTCAGCCTGGTCACCGCGGGCACCATCCTGTCCATCTTCGGTATCGCCGGGGTGGCCGGAACCCTGCTGCTGCCGTACTGCTCGGACTTCACCGGCCGCAAACCGGCGATCTTCTTCGGTGGCGTGCTCAGCGGCGTGTTCATGGTGCTGTTCGTGGTCGGCGACGTCGGCGTGGCGGCTGCGGCCACGTTCCTGGCGCTTAGCTCGTTCTTCAACGGCCTGATCATCCCGCTCGCGGCCGCCACCGTGGTCTCCGAGCTGCTGCCGGAGGACGAGCAGGGTTCGGCGATGGGCTCGATCAACTTCGCCGGTGTGATCGTCGGTACCTTCCTGATGCCGATCCTGGGCGGCGTCCTGGCCGACAACTTCGGCCTGCGGGCGGCGGTACTGCTCGCGGCCGGCCTCATCACGGTGTCCGGGGTCGCAGCGCTGTTCCTCCCGGAGACCGCCCCACGGGTGCGGGCGCGCCATGAGGCGCAGCTCGCGGCCAGGGATGCACCCGGCAGCTGAGGTCGCGGATCGGCTGCTCGGACAGCGGTCAGGAACTGACCGCTGTCTTCGGCAGACTGGTGTCCACACCAGCACCATGCAGCCCGGAGGTCGCACGATGTACGCACCCGCCCAGCACGACGAGGTCACCGGCCTGGTCAACTACATCGACGAGCAGCTCACCGCCATCCGAGCCGCTGCGTTCGGTCTGACCGAGGAGCAGGCGCGGGCGACGCCGTGCCGGAGTGCGCTGTCGGTCGGGGGCATCATCAAGCACGCGACCTACGTCATGCGAGGAGCGCTGGAGCGCTTGAGAACCGAGGTCACCGAGCAGCCGGTCGATGCGGCGGCGTACGCCGCGTTCACCGACAGCTTCGCCGTGCGGGATGACGAGACGGTGGCCGGGACCATCGAGGAGTTCGACCGGGTGCGGGCCGAGCTGCGTGCCGCGGTCGCCGCGACCGACCCGGCCGCCGGCAGCACGGCGCCGCCCGCGCCGTGGCACGGGATCTTCGACGCCCGACCGATCCACGCCCGCTACTACCTGGTGCACCTGGTCGAGGAGTGTGCCCGGCACGCGGGGCACGCCGACATCATCCGCGAGCAGATCGATGGTGTGGCGGTGCCGGCGCTGGTGCTCACCCTGGCCGGGGCGAGCGCCAACGACTTCTTCCAGCCCTACCGGCCGGCCCCGGGCACCCTCCTGGCGCTGCGAACCGTCGGTTAGGCGTTCTTGTGGCGGGTATCACACGGTGTAAGGATGCATCGGAAGGCGTCCACCACCGCCGATGAAGGGCGTCGAGCCCATGGCCGAGCTCGAACCACGCAACTTCGTGCAACCGTGCCTGCTGCTGCTTCTGCGGGAGCATCCCGACCACGGCTACGAACTGGTGTCGCGGTTGCGGCCGATGCATGACGGCGATGGCGATGCGGGCGGCGTGTATCGCGCGTTGCGTGGGATGGAGAGGCAGGGCCTGGTTCGGTCCGAGTGGCACACATCGGACGTGGGGCCGGCGAAGCGGACGTACTTCGTGACGGCCGACGGGGTCACGGTGCTCGACGAGCTGGTGGCGAGCCTGTGCCAGACACACGAGGCCCTGCATGTGTTCCTCGAACGGTATGCGCGCATCACCTCGAAGATCCGGGGCATACACGAAGGGAGGGGACATGACCAGGTATCCGGCCACGCCATCGACGGTGCCGGTGTCGCGGATCGTGGCGGCAGCGCCGAACGGTGCGGACGCTGTGGCGGCGTTCGCCCGACGGTCGGTTCCGACCGGCCTGCTGGCTGGTGACCCGCGTGCGCTGTCCGTCGCGTGCCACGCGATGGCGTGCCGGTTCCACCGCGGCGGCCGGTTGATCGCGTTCGGCAGCGGGGTGTCCGCAGCGGACGCCGCGCACGTCGTCGTCGAGTTCGTGCACCCGGTGATCGTCGGTAAACGCGCGCTGCCGGCACTCGTGCTGCCGGGAACGGCCGGGTACGCCGCGGAGGTGGAGCTGTTCGGCGAGGCGGCCGACATCGCGCTCGCCGTCGTCGCCGTCGACGACGCACCCGACGTGGCGGCCGCGCTCGTGGCCGCGCGGGACCGCGGTCTGCTCACGGTCGTCCTGCGCGGCACTCGCCCGGGCCCGGTCGCAGCCGTGCGCGGCGTCGACCACGTGCTGACGGTGGCGGCCGAGGACCCGCGGATCGTCCGCGAGGGCCACGTGACCGGCTACCACGTGCTCTGGGAGCTGGTGCACGTGTTCCTCGACGCGCCGGAGGTGCTCGCATGATTCCCGACGAGCACCCGGGCGAGGTGTGCATCACCTGCTCCGACGCCGCGGTGCCGGTCGTCGTGACCGCGCTGCTGCCGGGCGGCCTGGCCCGCGTCGACACCGGTGCCGGCACGGAGGAGGTCAGCGTCGCGCTGGTCGACGCGGCCGTCGGCGACACGGTGCTCGTGCACGCGGGCGAGGCGATCGCGACGGTGGCCGCGACGTGAGCACCGACTCGCTCTACCCGTTCCTGCACCGCGGGAGCGCCGACCGGGACGTGCTGATCGCCGAGGTCGCGCGGTCGACGGCCGAGAAGGTGGCCGAGATCGGCCGGCTGCGCCAGGACGTCGTCGCCGCCGACGGGGACCGGATCGCGGCCTGTGCCGGGGCGATGGCCGCCCGGTTCGCCGCGGGCGGGCGGCTGTTCGTCTTCGGCAACGGTGGCTCCAGCACGGACGCGGCCGCCGTGGCCACGATGTTCGTGGCCGGCGGGCCGGGCACCGTCCCCGTCCCCGCGTCGGCGCTCGCTGCGGACGTCGCCACGCTCACCGCACTGGCCAACGACGTCGGGTTCGAGAACGTGTTCGCTCGGCCCCTCGCCGCCGCGGGCCGGCCGGACGACGTGGCCATGGGCCTGTCCACCAGTGGCGGCTCGGCGAACGTCCTGCGGGCCCTGACCGTCGCGCACGAGCGCGGGCTGCTCACCGTCGGCCTGGCCGGATACCGCGGCGGCGCGATGGCCGAGGCGGCGGCGCGCGGCGAGATCGACCACCTGTTCGTGATGTCCTCGGACTCCGTGCACCGCATCCAGGAAGCCCAGACCACCACCTACCACGTGCTGTGGGAGTTGGTGCAGCTCTCCCTCGCCGACCTCCGCCTGCCGTGATCGTCCGGTCCCGGATCCGGGTCAGCGGCATCGTGCAGGGTGTCGGTTTTCGGCCGTTCGTGCACGGCACGGCGCTGCGCTTGGGGCTCGCCGGGTTCGTCGGCAACGACGAGGCCGGCGTGGTGATCGAGGCCGAAGGCCGGGAGGAGGCGGTCGCCGAGCTGGTCGCGGTGCTGCGCGAGCGGCCCCCGCCGCTCGCGTGCGTGACGGCGGTGAACGCGGAGCCGGTCGCGCCGTGTGGGGGGACCGGCTTCGGGATCACCGCGAGCGCCGTCAACGGGCGGCTGGCCGCCCTGGTCGCCGCGGACACCGCCACGTGCGCCGACTGCGTGGCGGAGCTGCGTGACCCGGGGGACCGCCGATACCGCCACCCGTTCGTCACCTGCACCAACTGCGGCCCACGGTTCACGATCGTCACCGGGGTGCCCTACGACCGCCCGGCCACCACGATGGCCGGGTTCCCGATGTGCCCGGCGTGTGCCGCCGAGTACCACGACCCGGCCGACCGGCGCTTCCACGCGCAGCCGATCTGCTGCCCGGACTGCGGCCCCACCCTGCGGTTCACGGGCGGTGGCGGCGATCCCGTGCGCGCTGCCGCGGCCGCCCTGCGGGACGGCGCGGTGCTCGCCGTCAAGGGACTCGGCGGCTACCACCTGGCCGCGCTCGCGGCCGACGAGGCGGCGGTCGCGGCGCTGCGGGCCCGGAAGCACCGCGAGGACAAGCCGTTCGCGGTGCTCGTCCCCGGGCTCGCCGGTGCCCGCGCGCTGGCCGCCGTCGGCCCGGGCGAGGCCGCGGAGCTCACCTCCCGACGCGCCCCGATCGTCCTGCTGCGCCGCCGCCCGGACGCGCCGCTGGCAGCCGCCGTCGCCCCGGGCAACGACCACGTGGGTGTGCTCCTGCCCTACACCCCGCTGCACCACCTCCTGCTCGACGACGTTGCCGCACCGATCGTCCTGACCAGCGGGAACGTCTCCGACGAGCCCATCGCCCACCGGGACGACGACGCCATGGGGCGGCTCGCCGGCATCGCGGACGCGTTCCTGACCCACGACCGGCCCATCCGCACCCGCGCGGACGACTCGGTGGTGCGTGTCGTGGGCGGTCGGCCGTATCCGGTGCGCCGGTCGCGCGGGTACGCGCCGGAGCCGATCGCGCTCGCCGTGACCGCGGAGCGGCCCGTGCTGGGTTGTGGCGCCGAGCTGAAGAACACGTTCTGCGTGCTGCGCGGGTCGGAGGCGTTCGTCTCCCACCACATCGGCGATCTGGAGAACGCGGAGACCCTCGCCGCCTACACCGACGGGATCGCGCACCTGCAGCAGCTGCTCGACGCGGCACCGCTGTTGCTGGCCCACGACCTGCACCCGGAGTACCTGTCCACGAAGTACGCGTTCGCGCGGGCGGAGGCCGACCCGCGGGTGGAGCTGGTGGGCGTGCAGCACCACCACGCGCACCTCGCCGGCTGCCTGGCCGAGAACGGCGAGCCGGGCCCGGTCATCGGGCTCGCCTGTGACGGGCTGGGCTACGGCACGGACGGCACGCTGTGGGGCGGCGAGGTGCTCGACGTCGCGTTGACGGGGTTCCGGCGACTCGCTCACCTGGAGCCGGTGACGCTCCCGGGCGGGGCCACCGCGATCCGGGAGCCGTGGCGAACCGCCGCCGCGTGGCTGCGCGCCACCGGGCTGACGGGCGCGGGACTCGCGGTGGCGCAGCGCAACGCCGGTCGGTGGCAGCAGGTGGAGCGGCTGCTGGACGCCGGCCGGTCCGGAGCGCTGCACCAGCCGGTCACGACGAGCGTCGGGCGGCTGTTCGACGCGGTCGCGGCGCTTGCGGGAGTACGCGACACCGTGACGTACGAAGGGCAGGCGGCCATCGAGCTGGAGCAGCGCGCCGCGGCGGTGCCGGCGTGCGAGGGCTATCCGGCCCGGGTCGAGGGCGGGCTGATCCGGGCGGGTGATCTCGTCACCGCCGTCGTCGCCGACCTGCGCCGGGACGCCCCGGTCCCGCTCGTCGCGGCGCGGTTCCACGAAGGTCTCGCCGATGTGCTGGCCCGGGCGGCGGTCGAGGCGGCCGGGGCGGCCGGGCGGGACACGGTGGCGCTGTCCGGCGGGGTGTTCCAGAACGTGCGCCTGCTGGAGGGCGTCACCGGCCGGCTCCGGGACGCCGGGCTGCGGGCACTCGTGCACTCGCGGTTGCCGTGCAACGACGGCGGCATCGCGCTCGGACAGGTCGCGGTGGCCGCGACGTCACGGGGCGGCGGTCCTTAGCCGGGTGGCGTCGAGCCAGGTGTACCAGTGGTCGAGCCCGTCGCCGCGGGTGGCCGACACCTCGATCACCTGCACGCGGGGGCTGGCCCGGCGGGCGTACCCCACGCAGTCGGCCACGTCGAAGTCGACGTACGGGAGCAGGTCGATCTTGTTGATCAGCATCAGGTCCGCCGTGCGGAACATGTGGGGGTACTTGAGTGGTTTGTCGGCCCCTTCGGTCACCGACATGATCACGACGCGGGCCGACTCGCCCAGGTCGAACAGCGCCGGGCACACGAGGTTGCCCACGTTCTCCACGAACAGCAGCGATCCCGGCGACGGGTCGAGCCGGTCGAGCCCGGCGGCCACCATCGTCGCGTCGAGATGGCACCCCGCTCCGGTGTTGATCTGCACGACCGGCGCTCCGGTCGCGCCGATCCGGCGGGCGTCGAGCTGCGTCTCCTGGTCGCCCTCCAGTACGGCGCAGGGCAGCCGGGCACCCATGTCGTGGATCGTGCGTTCCAGCAGGGTGGTCTTCCCCGACCCGGGGGAGCTCATCAGGTTCAGCGCCGTGACGCCGAGCTCGCCCAGGCGGCGGCGGTTCCGCTCGGCGAGGTCGTCGTTCTTCGCGAGCAGGTCGATCTCGAGGGCGACGGTCCGCTCGTGCCCATGGCCGTGCCCGTGCCCGTCGTCGTGGTCGTGGTCCGGCACCGAGAGCCGGACCCCGGTGCCGTCGGAGCAACCGCAGGTCGTGCACATCTCACACCACCTCCACGTCTCGAATGCGTAGCTCGCGTCCGCCCAGCACCTCGACGTCCGCGCTGCCGCAGTCGCACAGCGGCAGCACCTCCGCGGTCGTGAAGTCGACGCCGCAGCTGCGGCAGCGGGCGAGGCCGGGCGCCTCGTCGATCTCCAGGTCGGCGCCCTCGCACACGGTGCCCGCGGCGACCAGCTCGAAGCAGAACCGCATCGCGTCGGGTACCAGGCCGGACAGCTGCCCGACCTCGAGCCGGACCCGTCGGATCCGCGCGTCGGGCAGCCGCTCCGCCACGGCCGTGACGACGCTCTGCGTGATCGACAACTCGTGCACGTCGGTCGCGGTGTCTCAGCAGATCCGGGGCAGCGGGTCGCCGACCAGCAGGTCCACGATCCGCGTGCCGCCGAAGGCCGTGTGCAGCAGCACCAGGCCCGGCGGGTCGGCGGCCACCCGGCCGATCACGGCCGCCTCGGCGCCGAGCGGGTGGGCGCGCAGCGCGGCGAGCGCGGCCTCGGTCCGGTCCGGCGCGACCACGGCGACGAACCTGCCCTCGCACGCCACGTACAGCGGGTCGATGCCCAGCAGCTCGGCCGCACCGTTGACGACGGGGCGGACCGGCACCGATGCCTCGTCCAGCACCACGGCGACCTGCGAGGCGGCCGCCACCTCGTTGCAGATGGTGGCCACGCCGCCGCGGGTGGCGTCGCGCAGCATCCGCACCCCGTCCCCCGCGGCGTCCAGCACGGCGGCGGCGATCTCGTGCAGCGGTGCGGTGTCGGACTCGATGTCGGCCTCGATGTCCAGCTCGCCGCGCGCCAGCATCACGGTGACCCCGTGGTCGCCGATCGGGCCGGACACCAGCACCGCGTCCCCGGGCTGCGCGGCGGCCGCCGACAGGGTCACCGGCCGCTCCAGCACGCCCACGCCGGCGGTGTTGACGTAGCAGCCGTCGGCCTTGCCGCGCTCGACCACCTTGGTGTCGCCGGTGACGATCTGCACACCGGCCCGCTGGGCGGCTGCCGCCATCGACGCCACGATCCGCTGCAGGTCCGCGACCGGGAAGCCCTCCTCGAGGATGAACCCGCAGGACAGGTAGAGCGGCCGCGCCCCGCACATCGCGAGGTCGTTGACGGTGCCGTTCACGGCGAGGTCGCCGATGTCGCCGCCGGGGAAGAAGATCGGCGACACCACGTAGGAGTCGGTGGTGAACGCCAGCCGCCCGGCGGCGGTGGCGAGCTGCGCCCCGTCCTCCAGCCGTTCCAGCACGGGGTTGCGGAACGCGTCGAGGAACACCGCCTCGACCAGCGTCTGGGTGGCCTTGCCGCCGGCGCCGTGGGCGAGCGTGATCCGCTCCTCCTTGATCCGCGCTCTGCGGGTTCGGGCCTTGGCGATGCGGGCCAGCACCTGCTCCTCGCGGGTGAGGTGCTCGGCACCGGCGTGCGCCGCGACCGCCTCCTCCGCCCAGCTCGCTCGGGTCGGGATGCTCGGGCCCAGGTCGTGCGTGGTCATGCCCGGCTCGCCTCCTGCAGCCGGGTTCGGCTGAAGCGGCCGAAGTTGTAGTACGCGGCGCAGGCCCCCTCCGACGAGACCATGCAGGTCCCGATCGGCGTCTCCGGGGTACACGCCGTGCCGAAGACCTTGCACTCCCACGGCTTGAGCACGCCCTTGAGCACCTCGCCGCACTGGCAGGCCTTCGGGTCGGCCACCCGCACGCCCGGAACCTGGAAGATCCGCTCGGCGTCGAACGCCGCGTACGCCTGCTTCACCTGCAGCGCGGAGTGCGAGATGAACCCGAGCCCCCGCCACTCGAAGTACGGCCGCAGCTCCATGACCTCACCGATCACCTGCAGCGCCCTGGTGTTCCCCTCCCACGGCACCACCCGCGCGTACTGGTTCTCCACCTCGCAGCGGCCCTCGTGCAGCTGCAGGAGCAGCTGGTAGACCGACTGCAGGATGTCCAGCGGTTCGAACCCCGCGCAGACCAGGGGTTTCCCGGCGTCGCGGGCGATCCACTCGTACGGCCGGCAGCCGATCACGGTCGAGACGTGGCCGGGGCCGATGAACCCGTCCAGCCGCAGGTCGGGGGAGTCGAGGATGGCCTTGATCGCCGGGAGGATCGTGACGTGGTTGCAGAAGACCGAGAAGTTGTCCAGCTCGTCGGCGGCGGCCCGCAGCACGGTCATCGCGGTGGACGGTGCCGTGGTCTCGAAGCCGATGGCCATGAAGACCACCCGCTTGTCGGGGTTCTTCCGGGCGATCTTCAGCGCGTCCAGGGGCGAGTAGACCATCCTGATGTCGGCACCCGCGGCCTTGGAGTCGAAGAACGAGCCCCGGCCGCCGGGCACCCTCATCATGTCGCCGAACGAGGTGAGGATGACCTCGTCCTGCTCGGCGATCGCGATGGCGTCGTCCACGCGGCCCATCGGGATGACGCACACCGGGCAGCCGGGGCCGTGCACCAGCGCGACGGTGTCGGGCAGGTAGTCCTCCAACCCGTGCTTGTAGATCGTGTGCGTGTGCCCGCCGCACACCTCCATGAACTTGTAGCGGCGGCCGGGCTCGCACAGCGCGGCGATCTTCCCGGCCAGGACGCGGGCCAGCTCGGCGTCGCGGAACTCGTCGACGAACCTCATGTGACATCACTCGCCGCGAGCGCCTCCAGCTCGTCGGTGTAGGCGTCCCCGAGGCCGGTCAGGAAGTCCAGCGACGCCTTCGCCTCCTGCTCGTCGATCTTGGAGAGGGCGAACCCGACGTGGATGAGGATCCAGTCACCGGGCTGCAGGTCCAGCTCGCCGTCCTCGCGCAGCAGGCCGATGTTCACCGCGCGCTTGACGCCCTCCACGCTCACCATCGCGAGGTCCTCGTGATCGGGCATCAGCTCGATCACCTCCCCGGGGATGCCCAAGCACATGACGCTCTCCTCCCCGCCGGACTACATCCGGCGCATGTCGCGGTAGCGGGCGATCTCACCGCGGGACTGCACGGCGAGCACGACGGCAGCAGCGAGCGCGAGCAGCGCGGCGAACAGGAACAGTCGTCTCATCGGGTGGCTCCTTCGGTCCGTGCGAGGTGCGCGACGAGGCCGAGGACGGCGTCGACGGCCGGCCCGACCGCGGCCGCGACCGGTGGGCTGAGCCCGATGCCGTCGGTGAGCCGTGCGGGCTCGCACCCGATCACCAGCACCCGGGTCACCGGTCGTACGGCACCGGTCGCGGCCGCGAGCCCGTCCAGCTGAGCCAGCACCGACGCCGGGTCCATCCCGTGCGCGTCCCAGGCCGCGGCCGGCCGGTGGTCGTCCCCGTTGCCGAGGTCGTGTTCGAGGGTGTGGACCGTCCCGGGCGGGCTGTCCCGCTGCACGGTGTCCACCAGGACGAGCGCGGCGTAGCCGTCGAGGAGCTGGTAGGCCAGGTGCATCCCGCGGATCCCGGCGTCCACCAGCTCGACAGCCGGCGGCAGGTCCCGCCCGCGCAGCGCGCGCACGACCTCGACGCCGAACCCGTCGTCGGACAGCAGCACGTTGCCGACGCCGGCCACCAGCACCCGCCCGGTGCCCGGGCCGGTCACGTCGCCACCTCCAGCTCGTCGGGGCGGAAGTACCGGAACCGCCCGTGCGCGAGCTGCATCGCGTGCGCGTCGCTGTCGCCGTCCAGCGAGACGGCGACGTGCACGCCGCCGTCGACGTCGTGGACGACCGCGTGGACGGTGGCGGGCAGCCCGGCGAGGAACAGGTCGTGTGCGTCCCCGCCGGGGCCCGGCCGGAGCACGACACGGCTGCCCTTCGCCACCGCGACACCGCCGACCGACACGGAGTCGGTCTCCGGGTCCACCGCGGTGTCGGCGGCGGGGTCCCACCAGGGCAGCCGGTCGGGGGGCTGCTCCACGGGGCTGTCGGCGCCGGCGGGGCGCATCGACCGGATCGCGCCGTGCAGCCGGTCGATGATCTCCGGCGGCATCCGGTCGACCGCCTCGATGATCGCGGCGGCACGCGGGTCGGTGGCCCGCGCCTCGGCCTTCTCCTCATCGGTGAGCACGAGCGTTCGCAGGGTGAGGATCTCGTCGTTCTCCAGCCCGTCGAATAGGTTCAGGGTGCTCTCCGGGGCGAGCTGCGGGTGGTCGGCCAGGATGATCGGCGAGGACAGCAGCAGGTCAGCGCGGTCCGGCGGCCCGGCGAGCACCGGCCAGGTGTGCTCGTTGACGCACTCCGCGGCGAACGGCGCGGCCCACTGCGGCGGGTCGGTGAGCGACAGGAACCTGCCCGGTCGGGCCGCGACCAGCGTGTGCGCGGCGATCAGCGAGGATCGCAGCACCTGCTCGCGCGGCGCGCCGGCACCGCAGTCGCCCTCGTTGACGACGTCCAGCCGCACCCGCAGCAGCGGGCTCGGCCCCGGCACCTCCAGCGCCGTGACGACGATCCGCCCGACAACGGGCCAGCTCTCGCGCACGAGCGTGCCGACCACGGCCCCGGCGGCGTCGTGCAGCTGCTCGACGCAGCGGTCCCCGGTCAGCCGCACCGGCACCGGGCACGGGCCGGCGATCAGGTCGGCGACGGCCAGCTCGGCGTCGAGCTCGCGGGGTACCCCCTCCTCGAACCGCAGGTGGCGCCGATCGTCGACGGCCAGCTCGTCCACCGCCCGGCCCGCCGCGTCGTGCGGGGTGCGGGCCTGCAGCTGCAGGCAGCGCAGCCGGACGTGCAGGACGCCCGGACCGCGGCCCGGCTCCAGGAGGCACTCGGTGCGGCTGGCGGTGGGCTCGCCCGGGTCGGCCGGGGGGGTCAGGACGCCGAACTGCCAGCGCAGCCGGTTCTTCTGGGCCGATGCCCGGTACGGGTAGAGCAGGTAGCCCTCGAACAGCACCGCGTCGGCAACGGCGGCCACCTCGTCCAGGGCGGCGGTGAGTGCGGGCCCGCTCACGAGCCGGCATCCTTCAGCAGCCGCAGGATCGTGTCGTCCCAGTCCCGCAGCACGTGCTCGGAGCGATAGCCGGCCAGCGCGTCGACGGTGTCCCGGCGTACCCGCACCCACGCCGAGCCGGGGAAGTGCTCGTCCACGGCGGCCCGCCAGACCGACGCCGGGAGCAGGTGGGTCGCCTCCTCGTGCCAGGCGACCGGCCCGACCTGCACCCCGTCCGGACCGGCGTAGAAGACGCTGCCCGAGAACAGCAGCAGGAGCGGGACGCCGCGCTCCTCGTCCGGTGCGTCGGACAGACCGTGGAAGTACTTCGTCGCCGCGATGTCCAGGTCGTAGGTGAGCGGCACGGGAATGGCCACGGTGGTCGAGCCGGAGAAGCCCGGGACGGTGCTCGCGATCGTCGCGAGCTGCAGCGGGTTGAGGGTCTCGCCCCAGCGGGACGGCTCGCCGAACAGGTCGGTGAGCTTCGCGGCCTCGTCCGGCGTGTACGTGCGCCCGCGCGGTTCGATGCGGATCTGGGTGCGCAGCGCGACCGCGTGCACCCGCTGGCCGGCGGCCTCGTCGATCCGCAGGTCGAGCAGTATCGACGGGCCTGCCGCGTAGGCCTCCGGTCGCGACCCGGTGCAGGTGAACCGCAACACCTCAGGCACCTCCCGACGGCAGCTCGGTCACCGGTCGGGCGGCGTCGCGCAGATCCTCGAAGAAGGCGTCGATCTCCTGCCACGCCTCGGTGCCGCCGTCGAAGCCCTTCCAGTGCCGGCGCACCAGCCCGACCAGCCGGTAGCAGGTGTCGACCGGGACGAGCAGGCACTCGTCGTGATCCCGCCCGTGCCGGACGAGCAGCGCCTCGACGTCCGGGGTCAGCGCGGCGGCCAGCCGGCTCGTGCCGACGCCGGACTCCCACGCGTCGAGGCCGAGCTCGCTCTCGGTGGCCCCGGCCGGCCCCGGGTAGCAGGCGACGATCGCGTCGCGCGCCGAGTTCCGCAGGAAGAACGCGATGCTCACCGGGATCTGCAGCGCGTCCCACCGGGCGTCGCCGAGCCGGAACCCGGGGTCGGACAGGTAGCGGTCCGGCACCCGCCGGTACTCGCCGGCGCCGGCGCCCGGGTTGTCGAACAGGAACGCGCACGGCCCGCAGGCGCACAACAGCCGCCGCTGCTCCACCTGCACCAGGTGCGGGTGCTCGGCCGGTACCGGGGTGGCGCACAGCTCGCACACCTCCGGCACCGGGACCGTGGTGTCGGGCTCGGCGAGCAGCCGGCGCAGGGACCCGAGCGCCGTCACGTCCGCGCACCCTCCGGCGGCCGCATCCCGATCTGCAGCAGCGCCGGCCCGGCCGGGACGGTGTCGAACACCACGCCGGCGACCTCCGGGGCGAGCTCCTCGATCGCCGTCGTGACGACGTCCTTCACGGTGTCGGCACCGCAGCCGCCGCCGGAGATCTCGACGTGCACGCGCCCGGCGGCGTCCAGGTCGGCCAGCTGGAGGCCGGAGCCGTGCGACCCGAGCCGGCGCCGCGCGGTCACGAGCGCGTGCTCCAACCGTTGCCGCACCGGCACCGGATGCAGGTCGTGCAGCGCGAGCAGGGCCGCGACCAGCGGGTCGGCCGCCAGCCGGTGCACGATCGTGTCGCCGGCCCCGGCCCGGACGACCGACACCACCTGCTCGAGCCCGCTGCCGTAGAACCGCATGAGGACGCGGACCAGCTCCTCGGCGGCGTGCCCGACGGCCGGGCCGCCCTCCGTGGTGATCCCCTCCAGCAGCTCCTCGACGCGTGCGGCGAGCCCCTGCGGATCGAGGTCGGTGGACGCCATCGTCGCCCGGCCTCAGACGTCGTTGAGCATCGACGGCGAGGTCATGCGGAACAGCGGCTTGCCCGAGCCGGTGTACATGTGCACCCCGCACGGCAGGCACGGGTCGAAGCTGCGGACGGCGCGCATGATGTCGATGCCCTTGAAGTCGTCGCCGCGGCTCTCCTCGAAGATCGGGGTGTTCTGCACGGCGTCCTCGTAGGGCCCCGGGGTGCCGAAGCTGTCGCGGACGCTGCCGTTCCACGGCGTCGGCGGGTACGGGTGGTAGTTCGCGATCTTGCCCCCGCGGATCACCATGTGGTGGGACAGCACCCCGCGGACGGCCTCGGTGAAGCCGACCGACAGGGCCTCGTCCGGGACGGTGAACTTCTCCCACGTCTTGGTGTGGCCCGCGCGGACCTCGGCGAGCGCCTTCTCGACGAAGTGCAGGGCGCACGCGGCGGCGTAGGCCTGGAAGTAGGTGCGGGCCCGGTTGCGCTCGATGGCGTTGGACAGCGGCTGACCCTGACGGTCGCGCGGGATCCGCCACTCGAAGCTCACCTCGGGCTTGAGCACCGTGCGCGGCAGGTTGATCTGCACGCTCTGCCCGGTGGCCTTCACGAACCCGATGTCCACGAGCCCGGCCAGCGCGGTGGCCCACAGCCGGGCCAGCGGGCCGCCGCCGGTGTCCAGGGCGAGGTGGTCGGTGCCGTCGAACCAGCGTGGCGACATCGTCCAGCTGTACTTGTCGTCGAAGTCGCGCTTCTGCGGCGCGGGGATCGTGTGCTGGTTCCAGGGGTGGCGGCGGTCGACCGGGTTGCCCAGCGGGTCGTGCGTCGCGAAGATCTCCTGGTCCTCCCAGTCCCGGTAGAACGAGCTGCCGAGCAGGATCCGGATGCCCAGCCCGATCTCGACCAGGTCGGTGGTCACGAGCTCGCCGTCGACGACGACGCCAGGGGTGACGAACATCCGCCGGCCCCAGTTGGTCATGGTGCGGTACTGGAAGTCGCAGTGCTCCGGGTCGTTGAACGCGCCCCAGCACCCCAGCAGCACCCGGCGTCGCCCGACGTCCTCGTAACCGGGCAGCGCCTCGTACATGAAGTCGAACAGGTCGTCGTGCATCGGCACGACCCGCTTCATGAACTCCACGTAGCGCATGAGCCGCGTGTAGTAGTCGGTGAACAGCTGGACGGTGGCGACGGTGCCGACACCACCCGGGTAGAGCGTGGAGGGGTGCACGTGGCGCCCCTCCATCAGGCAGAACATCTCGCGGGTGTAGCGGCTGACCTGCAATGCCTCGCGGTAGAAATCCCCGGTGAACGGGTTGAGGGCCCGCATGATGTCACCGATCGTGCGGTAGCCGTGCTCCGCGCCGTGCGGGGCCTCGGTCCGGTTGGCCTGCTCGAGGACTCCGGGGTTGGTCTCCCCGACCATCCGCTCGCAGTAGTCCACCCCGACCAGGTTCTCCTGGAAGATGTTGTGGTCGAACATGTACTCGGCGGCCTCGCCGAGGTTGACGATCCACTCGCCCAGATGCGGTGGACGCACGCCGTAGGCCATGTTCTGGTTGTAGACCGAGCAGGTCGCGTGGTTGTCGCCGCAGATCCCGCAGATGCGGCTGGTGATGAAGTGCGCGTCCCGCGGGTCCTTGCCCTTCATGAAGATCGAGTAACCGCGGAAGATCGAGGACGTCGAGTGGCACTCGACGACGCGCTGCTGCGGAAAGTCGATCTTGGTGTAGATGCCGAGGCTCCCGACGATCCTGGTGATCGGATCCCACGACATCTCCGTGAGGCCCTGCTTGTCGACGCCGGTGCCGCCCGGTTTCGGCGCTGTCGTTGTCATGATCGTCCCCTCACCAGGACTTCCGGAATCCCGTGGTCAGCTCGCGGCCGCCGTGCCGCCAGTTCGGTTCCTTGTCGAGCTTGCGTTCGGTGATTCCACGCAACCGGCGGATGATGCCGCCGTAGAGACCGCTGGCCGCGCCGGAGACGCGGCTCCCGGGCGGCGCGTCCATGAACGGCATGAACTTGTCCGGGAAGCCCGGCATCGTGCACCCGATGCAGATCCCTCCGACGTTCGGGCACCCGCCGACGCCGTTGATCCAGCCGCGCTTCGGCACGTTGCACTTCACGACCGGACCCCAGCAGCCCAGCTTCACCAGGCACTGCGGCGAGCCGTACTCGCCGGCGAACTGGCCCTGCTCGTAGTAGCCGCCGCGGTCGCACCCTTCGTGCACGGTCTGGCCGAACAGCCACGTCGGGCGCAGGGCCTCGTCCAGCGGGATCATCGGAGCCGAACCTGCGGCCTGGTAGAGCAGGTAGAGGATCGTCTCCGAGAGGTTGTCCGGGTGCACCGGGCAGCCGGGCACGTTGACGATCGGCAGCCCGGCCGGGGTCTTGAAGTTCCAGCCGAGGTAGTCGGCCACCCCCATCGCGCCGGTCGGGTTGCCGGCCATCGCGTGGATGCCGCCGTAGGTGGCGCACGTGCCCACCGCCAGCACGGCGAGCGCCTTGGGAGCGAGCCGATCCAGCCACTCGCTCGTGGTCATGGGCTGGCCCGTCTCCGGGTCGTTGCCGAACCCGCACCAGTAGCCCTCGGGCTTGATCTTCTCGTTGGGGATCGAGCCCTCGACGACCAGTACGAACGGTTCCAGCTCACCGCGCTCGGCTTTGAAGAACCACTCGATGAAGTCGTTGTTCCCGCCGACCGGTCCGTTGTCGAAGTCGATCAGAGGCCAGTGCACCGCGACCTTCGGCAGTCCCGGAAGGGCCCCGAGCGCGATCTCCTCGATGCTCGGCTGGGTCGCCGCCGTGAGGGCGACCGAGTCACCGTCGCAGCTGAGGCCGGCGTTGATCCAGAGGATGTGGATGGTGGGTGTGTCGGCCTCGGTGGTGGACATCGGTGCCCCCTCGGAGGGCGCCGGGCCGTGCTCGGGCGCCCATCGGGTGTGATGGTGCCCCCGTTCTAACGGCGCACCGCTGCCCGGGGTAAGTGAGCGTGCGCTCTAGGTGCGCCTGACACTCACCCGAACACACGGTGGCGCGGATCAGTACTGCACGTGCGTGACCGGCGCCCCGGGCGCGTGCAAGGACGGCCGGTAGTGCTCGGCGAACAGCTTGGCCACCAGCTCGCCGCGGCTGCCGACACCGACCTTGCCGAAGACCGCCTTGAGGTGATCGCGCACGGTGTGCGTGGACAGGTGCAGATCCGCGGCGATCTCCGGGTTCGACATCCCGCGGGCCACCGCCTGGGTGATCTGCTGCTCGCGGGGCGTCAGGCGGTACGCCTCGACGATGATCGGTGCGATCTGCGCCGACTTCGCCGGTTCGACGACCACCGCCACGGGACCGGGCTCGTCGCCGGGGGTCCGCAGGCACGACGCGTGCACGGCGAGCCAGCGTCCGGACGCCGAGCGCAGTCGGGCCGACGTGGGCCCGCGGTCGCGTCCTGCGGCCACTGCGTGGGCCCGGGCGAGGACGGCGGTGACGATGGCGAGCTGCGTGGGCAGCTCGTCGCCGTACCAGCCGGGGCCGGCCAGCTCGGTGAACCAGTGGTCCGCCTGCTCGTCGAACGAGCACAGGGTCCCGGCGGCGTCGAACAGCGCGGTGCCGGGCCCGTCGACGTCGTGCGCCGCACCCGGAGTCGGCTCCGTCAGCGCCCGGGCCCGCAGCGCGGCCGCCAACGCCGGGCCCATGCCCGCGATGAGGTCGACCTCGCGTTCGGAGAAGGGCTCACGGCCGCTCTCGCGGAACACGTCGAGCACGCCCCAGATGCTGTTACCGAGCCGGAACACCGCGCGTAGCTCGTCTCCGTAGCCCTGCGGGGCGAGGAACTCCCGGTAGCGGGCGCTGCGGGCGGGATGGCCGTCCGTGGCCGCGAACAGGGTGCCCGCACCCCGGGCACCGCGGGCCAGGTCGCGGAACAGCAGCGAGTCCTCGACCAGGAACTCGCGGTCCCAGTAGGACTCGCAGTGCCCGGCCTCGACGTTCTCGATGCGCACGGGGCAGGTCGCCAACGCCGTCACCGGGTCGGTGGCGAACCAGGCCGCCCCGTCGAAGGGCACCATCCGGCGCAGCCGGCGGGATACGGACTCGAACAGCTCGGTGCTGTCGCCCGGCGCGGCGCAGCTCGCGACGAGCGCCTCCACCTGGCGTTCGGTACTCGCGGTTACCGCCATCGAGCCGTCCTCGTCCGGGTCGCGGGCCGCACCGGCCGGTGTGCCCGTGTCGATGGTCGGGCCAGGTCACCGCGCGGACAACCCCCCCGGCTGTAGGGGGTCACCGCCGGGAGGACCGGCGTCTCGCGGGATGGGAACGGCGCCGGGGTGCCGCCATGGTCGTCACCGCAACCACCCGACGACGGCTGGAGCACGTCATGAAGATCGGCATCGGCCTGCCCAACGTCATCCCCGGCACCGAGGGCCACCGGCTGGTCGGCTGGGCGCAACGCGCCGAGGAGCTCGGTTTCGACTCCCTCGGGGTGATCGACCGCGTGGTCTACGACAGCTACGAGCCGCTGCTGGCCCTCGCGATGGCCGCCGCGGTCACCGAGCGCATCGAGCTGGTGACCAACGTGGTGATCGCCCCGCTGCGCAACACCGGGATGCTGGCCAAGCAGGCCGCGAGCCTGGACCGGGCCAGCGGCGGGCGGCTGACCCTCGGCCTCGCCCTGGGCGGCCGTGACGACGACTTCGTCGCCTGCGGGCTGCCGACCCGCGGGCGGGGCCGGATGCTCGACGCCCAGCTCGGCGAGCTGCGCCGGATCTGGCGGGGCACCGACATCGGCCCGGCACCCGCCCGTCCCGGCGGGCCCCGGGTGTTGGTGGGCGGCGCCGCCCGGCACGCCGGCCCGCGCACCGCCCGGCACGGCGACGGCTGGACGATGATGGTCGGCACCCCGGCCGACTTCGCCGCCGGCGTCGAGGTCGTGCGCGGCTGCTGGACCGCGGCCGGCCGCGCCGGCGCTCCCGCGACCATGGCCGTCTTCTACGCCGCGCTCGGCGACGACGCGCCGCAGGTGGTCGAGCAGGCCGTCGGCGGCTACTACGACTGGCTCGGCCGCGACATCGCCCGCTACATCGTCGGAACCGCGGCCACCTCCGAGGCCCAGGTGCACGAGCGGCTGGCGGGCTTCGCGGCCGCCGGCGCCGACGAGGTCATGGTCCTGCCCTGCGCCGCGGACCCCGCACAGCTCGAGCACCTCGCCGCGGTGGCCCTGCGCCGCGCCGCCCTCGTCTGACACCCCCACCATCCGGAAGGACACCGACATGAGCACCTCCACCGTTCTCCCCGCCGCGCCGTGGCCCGTCCCGCGCGTTGCCTGCGACCACCGCACGCCATGGGGTCGGCGGCTGCGGTCCACGCACCAGACGTCTGCGGGCACGGTGGCCTATGCCCGCTGCGCCTGCGGGACGTGGCTGGTGTCGCTGGACGGGCAGCCGCTGGCCACCGCCGCCGCGGTCGTTCGGCAGCAGGGAGGAACGAATGACTGAGGCTGCCGCCAGGACGGTGACCGAGGAGCACGGGCCGGTCGACGTCCCCGACCCGTCACTGATCATGCAGGTCGGGATGGGGTTCTGGCCGTCCAAGACGCTGCTGACCGCGGTCGAGCTCGGCCTGTTCACCGCACTGGGCACCGGTGCCGGCACTGCCGACGAACTGGCCGACGCGCTGGACCTGCGTTCCCGGGCCGTGGCCGACTTCCTCGACGGCCTCGTCGCGCTGCGCCTGCTCGAGCGGGACGGCTCGGGAGCGGCTGCGTCGTACCGGAACACCGCCGAGACCGCAGCGTTCCTCGACGCAAAGAGCCCGCGGTACATCGGCGGATTCCTGGAGATGAGCAACGCCCGGCTGTACGGCTTCTGGGGGGACCTGACCGAGGCGCTGCGGACCGGCCGCCCGCAGAACGAGATCAAACACACCGGGCGGCCGGTGTTCGACGAGCTCTACGCCGACCCCGCCCGCCTCGAACAGTTCATGAACGCCATGTCCGGCATCTCGGCCGGCAACTTCCACGCGCTGGCCGAGAAGCTCGACCTGTCCCGCTACCAGACCGTCTGCGACGTCGGCGGCGCCACCGGGCAGCTCTCGATCATCCTGGCGCAGCACCATCCGCACCTGCGCTGCACCAGCTTCGACCTACCGGCGGTGGAGCCCATCGCTCGCCGGTCCATCGGGGCCGCCGGCGTCGCGGACCGGGTGACCGCCGCGTCCGGCGACTTCCTTGTCGACCCGCTGCCCGAGGCGGACGTCATCGTGATGGGCATGATCCTGCACGACTGGAACCTCGATCGGAAGCTGCACCTCATCCGCGCGGCGTACCGGGCTCTGCCGCCGGGCGGCGCGCTGGTCGCCGTCGAGAACATCATCGACGACGACCGCCGCGAGAACGTCTTCGGACTGATGATGTCGCTGAACATGCTCATCGAGTTCGGCGACGCCTTCGACTTCACCGGCGCCGACTATCGCGGGTGGTGCGAGCAGGTCGGCTTCCGCTCGGTGGAGGTCGTTCCCCTGGCAGGGCCCGCATCGGCAGCGATCGCCTACAAATAGGCGGCCAGGCACTCCACCGCCACCCCCGGTCGAGAATCACCACCCGGTGGTCGGACCAGGTCGGGACGACCTCCTCATCAGAGGTCCGTCACGACTGCTTGAAGCGCAGGCAGCTCAGGACGAAGTCCTGGACGGTCGGCTTGTCGTCGTCGGCGGGGTTCCAGACGATCCCCACCCGGCTGGGGCTGACGTCGATCACCGGCACGAAGACCACACCGGGACGGTGGTAGAAGCGGGCGCTGGATTCAGGGGCCAGGGCGACGCCGTATCCGTTGGCGATCGCGTTGAGCCAGTCGTCGGGATGCTCGGTGACGGCACCGATCCGGGGCGGGTCGCCCTGCCGCTCCTCGACGGCCAGCCAGTAGTCGCGCCACGGGCCGGTTGCGTCCGGGGCGGCGACGAACGGTTCGTCCCGCAACTCGTGGAAAGCGATCTCGATCCGATCGGCGAGGCGGTGTGTGCTGGGCAGGACGACGCAGCGGGGCTCGGTCAGCAGCACCTCCACCCGCCAGGAGTCCTGACCCGGGAACGGCAACCGCAACAGGGCGACGTCCACGCTGCCCGTGGACAGGCCTGCCGTGGGATCCGACCAGGAACTCTGCCGCATATCGACTCGCCAGCCGGGCCGGCGCTCGCCGAACCCCGCGATGATCTTCTGGGTCTCCTCGTTGGCGGCGCTGGCGAGGAACCCGACGCGCAGCACACGGGTCTCCCGGGCCGCCGCGGCCTTCGTCTCGGCGACCGCGCGCTGCCAATCGGCAAGCAGTGAAGGCACCGAACGGGCGAGGGTGCGCCCGGCTTCGGTCAGGGACATCCCCGCGTGTGAACGAGTGAACAGGCGGACACCGAGCAGCGTCTCGAGCCGCCTGACCTGCTTGGTGAGGGCCGGCTGCGAGACGTACAACCGTTCTGCCGCCAGGGTCAGATTCCCCTCCTCGGCGACGGCCGCGAAGTAGCGCAGCAGCCGGGTGTCGACATCCATTCCATCAGGTTATGGACGCAGGTATTGGACCGGCAACGCCGGGAGATCCAACACTGGATGAGCACGGCCTGCCCCAGGAAGGAGTCACCCCTGTGTTCGTCGTCTACGCCATCCTGACCTCGGTCACCGCGCTCGCCGCCGCAGCCGGAACATGGATGAACTACACGCATCACCCGATCCCGGTCGCCGCGGCAAGGCAGGTTCAGGTGCCGGAGTCCTGGATGGTCCCGCTGGGCACCCTTCAGGGTGCCGGCGCACTGGGGCTGATCGCAGGTTTCGCCTTCCCCCCGATCGGTTTGGCGGCGGCCAGCGGACTGGTGCTGTTCTTCATCGGGGCTGTCGTCGCGCATCTGCGTGTGGGTGATCGCCAATTCAGCGCTGTCCTGCCTGCTCTCGCGCTGGTCACGGCAACGCTGGCCGTCACGGTGGCGTACCAACTCGGTTGAGCGCGATCCAACGAAGATCGGAAAAGATGATCGAGGTGACGCAGTCCGGGCACCCCGTCCACGAAGACCGCCCGGCCGAGGTCAACTCGGCATTGGTGGAGTTCCTGCACCAGGAAGGTGGAGTCTCCGTCGGCCGCGACGAGTGCGATCGCGATGGCGATCAGGACGAGTACGCACTCGCCGAGGAAGGCGGTGGTGAAGGAGATGCCGCCGGCGAGTCCGAGGCCGAGGCCGATCAGTAGGAACGCGCCGAGCGGCGTGGCGGAGAACCCGTCGGTGGTCGGGTCCAGCAGGAGCCACCCGAGGCCGGCGAGCAATACGGTGAACGCCGTTGATGTGGAGGCGCAGCAGGACGTCGGTACCGGCTTGGCCGGTGGCAGCGGATGATCTCGCCGATGGAGACTGGTCGAGTGGCTTCCGGGAGCGAGACGTCAGTGCTGCGGCTGCCGAGCGCCGGTCCTGACCCGATGCCGTTCGACACCGCCGTTGCCGCGCTGCTCGGGTACTCGCGCGGCATGCGTCCGTTGTACTTCCGCTCGCTAGGCGCATCGCGCGGCAGGTGGGTGATGCTGCCGGCCTTCGGTTGGAGTCGGTTCGACGCGCGGCCGCCCAGCGCCTCCCGATGCGACACGATCATCGGTGAGGCGCTCCATGGCCGGCTCGATCGCGAGGCCTGGCACGACGTGCGCGAGGCGCTGGGTCGGGTCCGGCCGCTCGCGGACACAGCGGCCGACCGTGCCGCTTCTCGGGCGCTGTGGGAGCTGCCCGACGTCGAGCTGTCGGTGCTGGGCGAGCCGGGCACCGTGGGTGCGGCGCTGCGTGAGATCGGGCTCGGGAGCGGGGGGCACCCCGCGTACGTCAGCGCGATCCTGCACCACGAACGTCCCCACCTAGTGCCGCACCTGACACGGACCACCCGCCGCGCGCTGATGCCGCACCTCGAGGAGGGTGACAGCGGGGTGGAAGCGGTGGTGCGGCGGGAGTTGCGCGCGAACGCCGAGGTGTTCGCCGAGCTCGAACGGGTGCTCAGGGTCCTCACCGGAGACGCCGAGCCGACGCGGCTTCGGCTGCACGACATCCTGCTGTGGCTGGCCACCACGCTGCGCCTCGCCCACGCCGTCGCGCTGGGCCGCGACACGGACGAGTACCGACGACGCCGAGGCGTGTGAGGACCGGATCGCGCAACAGCCGGTGGCCGTCTTGGCTCCGCGGTATGGTTAGCCTTTCCTCATGAAATCGAGGTGGCTCTGTCTCGTCGGATGCCTGGCTGCGCTTGTCCTGCTCGCCGCCTGTGGTGGCGGGAGCGCGACTGCGAGGGGTGAGCCGAGCCAGCAGCGTCCGGACTCGGATGCCGCCTTCCCGGTCACTGTCGCCACCAAGTTCGGCGATGTCACCGTCGACGCGTCGCCGACGCGGGTCGTCGCCATGGGGTGGGGTGACGCGGAGACCGCTCTCGCGCTCGGCGTGCAACCCATCGGTGCGGCCGACTGGCTCGACTTCGGCGGCGAGGGTGTCGGTCCGTGGGCAGCCGGGCGCTACCCGGCACCGCCGGCGATCATCGGCACCCTCGAACCCTCGTACGAGCAGGTGGCCGCCTTGCGGCCGGATCTCATCCTGGACACGAAGAGCTCCGGTGACGAGCAGCGATATGACCTGCTGTCCCGGATCGCTCCGACGATCGCGCTTCCGCCGGGCGCCGACAACTACAAGACCACCCTCGCCGACCAGGTCACGATGGTCGCCGCGGCGCTCGGCGTCCCGGAGCGGGGCTCGGAGCTGATCGCCGATGTCGAAAGGCGGTTCGCGGCCGCCGCCGCGGCGCATCCGGAGTTCGCCGGCAGAACGGTCACCGTCGCGGCGCGATCCGGAACCGGCTGGGGCGTGTACGCGTCCAGCACCGAACGGGTGGAGTTCATGACGCGGCTCGGCTTCGTCCCGAATCCGCGGATCGAGTCACTGCCCGAAGTGCGGTTCTCGCACCCGGTATCCGAGGAGCGGCTCTCCGTGCTCGATGCTGACCTGCTGGTCGTCTTCCCGATCCAACGGACGGCGGCCGAGGTAAACGCCACGCCGCTGTTCGCCGAGATCCCGGCCGTTCAGGCCGGTCGGGCCATCGTGTTCGAGAACCCGGACGTGCAGAAGGCCTATTCCACGAACTCGGTGCTGTCGATCCACTTCGCGCTCGACGCCGTCGTGCCGCTGATCGCCGAGCGGCTGTCGAGCGAGTAGGTCCCGCCACCGGACCACCTCGACGTGGGCGCCTGCCAGTACGCGACGGCGGTGCACGCGTGCCGCGGGAGGTTTCGCTCCTGCCGGAGATGGGAGCGGATGGACCGGGTTACCGCGCCCTCGCCTGCGACGTCGACGCATCCGGGGCCGTCCGGGGGGCGCAGGTCGCGCACGGCGTCACGCCGCGACACCGCGCCGAAGCGTCCCCGCGGAGTGCCTCCCCGTACTGATCCGGCCGCGGCCGTGCCCGCCGCCGGCGTCTCCCGCTCCCGGAAGGTTTCGCGCATCATCGACACAGGCGTGCTCGACGCCGTCTTCCAGGGAAGGTCGACCATCTGATGCCCCGCGATCTCCGTCAGCTCCCGAAGGCCCACCTCCACCTGCACCTGGAGGGCGCGATGCGCCCGGCGACGCTCGCCGAGCTGGCGGCCGAAGCAGGAGTTCCCACGCCCCCGGTCCGGGGTTATACGTCGTTCCGTGAGTTCGGGCTGCGGTACCGGGCGGCCTCGGCGCTCATCGAGACGGAGGACCACCTGCGGCGCGTGGTCCGGGAGGTGGTCGACGACGCCGCGGACGACGGCGTGGTCTGGGTGGAGCCGCATTTCTACCCGTCGCGCTACGCCGGGCAGCTCGGCCCGGTCGACGAGGTGCTGGAGATCGTCATCGACGAGGGGCGGCGGGCGGCCGCCGCCCGCGGCATCGGGTGCGGCTGGATCGTCTCGGCGCTCCGCGACTTCGACCCGGGCCAGGCTGTCGAGCTGGCGACCCTGGCCGCCAAGTACGCCGGGGCGGGGGTCGTGGCGTTCGGGCTCGCCGCCGACGAGGCGCTCTTCCCGCCGGAGCCGTTCGCCGAGGCGTTCGGCATCGCCCGCACCGCCGGGCTGATCTCCGCGCCGCACGCGGGTGAGCTGGTCGGGCCCGCGAGCGTCTACGGCGCGCTGAACGCTCTGGGCGCGCAGCGGATCTGCCACGGAGTGCGGGCGGTGGAGGACCCGGCGCTGGTGGAGCGGCTCGCCGCCGACGAGGTGGTGCTCGACGTCTGCCCCACGTCCAACGTGATGCTCGCCGTGGTGCCCTCGATCGAGGAGCACCCGCTCGTCGCGCTGCTCGACGCCGGGGTGCGCTGCTCGCTGGCCGCCGACGACCCCCTCCTGTTCGGCCCGGGCCTGCTCGCCGAGTACGAGCTGGTGCGCGACACCCTCGGCCTGCCCGACGAGCGGTTGGCCCAGCTGGCGCGGTCGAGCCTGGTGGGCTCGGGCGCCCCGCCCGAGCTGATGTCCGACGCGGTGGACCAGGTGGAGGAGTGGCTCACATCCGCCCCTGATCCGACGAACGGCGCGTTCGTCGGTTGACGACGGACGAGGTCAGGAGGTGACCCCTTCGGGGTTGAACGGGTCGGTGACCTTCTTGGTCGGCCGTCGCTTCTTCGGCGCCGTTGCCTTTGAGGTCGGGGGCTTCGCTGCCGTCGGTGCGGGTGTCGCGGATGCCTTCTTGGCGGCCGGCTTCTTCGCGGTCGCGTCCTTCGGACGAGGATCCGGAGCCGAAGCCGGTTCGTTGGTGGCCCGCTGAGCGTCGCGGTTGTTGTATGCGTCGAGGACGGAGTTCGGGATGCGACCCCGAGTGGACACGTCGAGCCCGGATTCACTTGCCCATGCGCGGATCGCGGCGGTCCGGGCACGGTCCGTGGCGGTGTCGGCCTTCCCCCCGTTCGTGGTGCCGTTCGCGGTGGTTCCCGGTGCGGCGGCACGTCGGACCCGGCGGCCGCCGATTCGGCGGGCCGAGGCCGCGTAGGGGGCAAAGGTGTCACGCAGCTTGGCCGCGTTGGCCTCGGAGAGGTCGATCTCATAGGTGCGTCCGTCGAGCCCGAAGGTGACGGTGTCGGATGCTTGTGATCCGTTGAGGTCGTCCACCAGCATCACGTTGACCTTCTGCGCCACCGATACTCTCCAGTCCTCAACATTCTTGGGCGATTGGGTTCGCAGCGAAGCTTGCCTGATCGAGTGAGCGATATCTCAAGGGATCGGTGCAGCTGGACGCGGCGACTGGCAACGTTACCACCGGGCGAATCCAGGCGCGTGGCTGACGGATCTGATCTCGGCGCTGACCATTTGGCCGTCGGCTCGATCCCGTGGTGAATCACTTCGAGCCCGAACGCGATCTTGGACTGGTTGTCGGCGCGGCGGCCGTCATAAGAACGGCGGTCAGCCGGCCACTCCGCCGGTGCGCAGGAGACTCTGGGCACGCCGGATGGTCTGCCGGCCCAGTTTGGACCGGCGGGTGAGGTCGTAGCCGACCCGAGCGGCCGTCGAGCTGAACAGCTCGACCGCGGGCGGGTACCGGAAGGGCTGGCCGCCGAAGGACGCCTTGAAGTAGTCGCGGCCGTTCAGGCGGGAGGCCAGGTCGGACCGTCCCGCTCGAACGGCGTCGACGGCCGGCGGCGAGATCCCGCCGAAGTCGAACGTGTTGTATCCGTTCGCTCTGGCCCCGAGGATCGTCTCCCACTGCAGCAATGCGGGGGCGCCGGTCCCAGCGGCGGCGCGGCGCATCCCGGTCAACCGCAGTTTGGCGACACCGCCGCAGGTGGTGATCACCTGCGTCGCCACGGGGACACCGTCGCGCTCTGCGAGGAAGATCTTGATGTGGTTGGCGGGGTTGAGCTCCTGATACAGGGCGTGCAGGTAGGCGAGCGACTGCGGCGTGAAGTGGTGGTGTGCAGCGGTCTCGGCCAGCAGTTCGGCGACAGCGGGCAGGTCCTGCTCGGCAGCCATCCGCACTCGGACCCCACCCGCTGATGCGCGCCTGATACCGCCGCGGGTGCCGCTGCTCAGGCTCGCCCGGAGCAGGTCGGGCGGCGCTGAGAGGTCGAGCTCGAGCGACGCGGTCGGAGCTATCCCCGCGGTGGACGGGCGGAAGCCGAGTTCGAGGAGCCGACGGCTGGCCGTGTCGGCGCCGCGGGGCGGTTGCACGAACAGCGATCGGAGCTGCTGACGGGCCATGTCCGTCAAGGCGCTGCACAGCGCCGCCTCGGTTGCGGCGCGGCTGCTGTGGACGAAGGTCACCGGGCCGTAGGGCACGTATCCGATCCCACCGAGCCCGGGCAGCCGGCGCTGCAGGACCACAGCGCCACCGACCATCCGGCCGGCGCTGTGGGCGAGGACGAAGATCGGTGTGAAGCCGGCGTGCCGTCGCACGCCCGCCCAGGCCGAAGTCTGCGCCACGTCGGTCCCGACAGTCGTTGCCACCAGCCGGTCCCACTCTCGCAGAGCGGATGCGTCCGGCTGGGAGGAGACCGAGACGACAACCTCGTCGCCGAGCAGCGGCTCGCGTGCACCGGGCTCGGCGTCGCCCGTCCTGTGGTGCATCACAACGACGGCGGACCGTCGGCTCGTCGATTGCAGCATGGCTGCAGCGTATGAAGGCGCTGGTAGTCGGGCTGCAAGCCGCAGGTTAGCGGAAGGCAAATCATCCACCAGGCGATGGGAAGCGGTGACATCGCGGGATGCGGCGAGGATCCTGATCGCTGTTCAGCATGGTTGTCGCGTGCGGCAACAGAATGGAGATGGGCTCGTGCGGACCCGGATCATCGGCCTGGCGGTCTGGGCCGCTGTGCTGGCGACCGCCTTGTTCGGCATCCCCTTGGCGGTCGGCGTCCTGCAGTACGCGCTGGCGCAGGAGCGCAGCGGGCTCGAGCGCACCGCCAACGAGGTGGCGATCGGGGTGGCGGCTGATGTGGCCCCCGGCGAGCAGTTGGAAGGGCTTCCCGATACCGATACCGGGTCGGCCCAGGTGGCCGTGTACGACGAGCACGGTGAGCGAATCGGTGGCACCGGTCCCGGCCTCGGCGACCCTGAGGTCGCCGAGGCCCTCGACGGCGACGTCGCCTCGGCCGGCCGCGACGGCAAACTGATCGTGGCGGTGCCGGTGACGCGCGACGGTGACTTCATCGGCGTGGCCCGGGCCGAGGTGCCGCGCAGCAAGGTCCTGGCGCAGGTCGCGGAGGTCTGGGCCGGCATGGTCGGTCTTGCGGGCATCGCGGTCGGTGCGGTGTGGTTGATCGCGCGGCGTCAGGCCGGTCGGCTGGCCCGTCCGCTCGAGCAGCTCGCGGTCACGGCGCATCAGCTCGGGCACGGCGACTTCAGCGTCCGGGCCCGCGCCAACGACATCCCGGAGATCGACGCGGTCGGCGCTGCGCTCAACAACACCGCTCTTCGGCTCGACGACATGCTCGCTCGGGAACGTGCGTTCTCCGCCGACGCGTCACACCAGCTGCGCACACCTCTGGCCGGCATGCGACTCCGGCTCGAAGCGGCACTCGAACGACCCGACCAGGACCCACGAACGGCCATCACGGCGAGTCTCACCGACGCCGACCGCCTGGAACAGACGATCGATGAGCTGCTGAGCCTGGCCCGCGGCTCTTCGACCAACCATGGGCGAGCGGTGGACCTGGCCGAGATCCTGGGCGCGATCGAGCGGGACTGGAGCCCCCGCCTGGAGACGCAGGGCCGCAGCATTCAGCTGACCTTCGACCCCCGGGCCCCACAACCTCGGGCGTCCGCTGCGGCGGTCCGCCAAGTGCTCACGGTGCTCATCGACAACGCCGCCGACCACGGCGCCGGCACCATCTCGGTCGGCGTCCGGGAGGCGCCCGACGCGGTGGCGGTCGACGTCGGCGACGAAGGCGCCGGCGTGAGCGAACCCGAGCCCGAACTGTTCGCGCGCCGTTCCGCCACGGCGAACGGGCACGGCATCGGCCTCGCCCTTGCCCGTCGACTGGCCGAGGCCGAGGGCGGGCGCCTGCAGCTCACCAAGCCGGCGCCACCGATCTTCACCCTGCTGCTGCCGCCGGCGTCGTGAGATCGATCTTCAGCACCGTGGGACGAAGAGCTACCTGGAGGGGCGGGAACCGGGCTCGGGGGTCTGGAGTTCCAGCCGGTACCCGTAGCCACGCAGCGTGACGATCCGGGGGGCACCTGCCCCTGCCGACCCCGGGACCTCCGCGATCTTCCGACGTAATGCCGCCACGTGAACGTCAAGGGTCTTGGTGGAGCCGAACCAGTGCTCGTCCCATACTTCGGCCATCAGCGTCTCTCGACTCACCGCGGCCCTCGGCTCGGCCGCCAGCCGGGACAACAGGTCGAACTCCTTCGCCCGCAGCCGCAGCTCATGACCGGCGACCGTGACCCGTCGCCCGGTCGGGTCGACTACGAGGTCGCCCAGGGTCCGCATCGGACTGTCGGCCGGTATGGCCGCGCTGCGCCGCAGATGGGCTCGGATCCGTGCGTGCAGCTCGTTCAGCCGAACCGGTTTCGTGAGGTAGTCGTCGGCCCCCGCCTCGAGGCCGACGACCACGTCCATCTCCGTGGTGCGGGCCGTGAGCATGACGAGGACGGTGTCGGGCTGCGCGATCCGCAGTCGCCGGCACACCTCCACGCCGTCGAGATCCGGCAGGCCGAGATCGAGCAGGACGAGGTCGAACTCGGTCTCGGCCGCCCGGGCCAGCCCGTGGTGTCCCGCCCGCTCCCACTGCACCTCGTGGCCGTGTGTCCGGAGGCTCGAAGTCAGGACCTCACCGATCGTCGGGTCGTCCTCGATCAGCAGGATCCGGCCGGCCGTGGTCAGCACCGCCTCAGCATGGCACTACCTGACAGGCCCGCTGGTTGGGCCTGCTGCAGGTAATACCTCGGTAGCAGACGGTGTCGAAGCCGGGTCTCCATGATGGCTCAGGCCGCGATCAGGCCCGCCAATGCGGCGTCGACGACGGCCTGGAGCGCCTTGCGGCCCGGGTGGGTCTTGGTCATCACATTCATGCCCTGCACGACGGCCACCAGAAGATCGGCCGCTTCCGGTCCGGCGCCCGGGCGCAGCTCCCCCTCCGCGCGTGCCCGCACGAGCGCGCCGGCGAAGCTGGTCCGAAGCTTGGCCAGATGCTGCTGGAACATTCCGGCCAGCTCCGGGTCCCGCTCGGCCAGCTCGATCAGCGAGTTGGTGATGAGACAACCCCAGCGGCGTCGCCCGCCGACCATGGCGTCGACCAGGTGGTCGAAGTAGCTGCGTATGCCTTGCATGCCGCTGGGCGCGTCGTTGATCCGCTCGACGGCTTCGGCGGACACGGTCTCCGCGTAGGAGCGCAAGGCCGCCACGAAGAGGTCCCGCTTGCTGCCGAACGCGGCGTAGACACTGCCCGGCTGAACCTCCATGGCCTGACACAGGACCTGAACCGACGTCGCCTCGAAGCCCCTTCGCCAGAACGTCTCCAGCGCCACGCCGAGCGCCACATCGGTGTCGAAGGTACGCGTCCGCCCCATCGGATGATTGTAGGACGGCTGATCAAGAATCTCGACGTCGCATGCGGCCCGTGGTAGAACGCACGGTGTTCAGAAGTTGTATGGACGTTCAAATAAGGGAGTGCGCATGCGCATCGCGGTGATGGGAGCCGGTGGGGTGGGCGGCTACTTCGGCGCCCGGCTGGCCGAGGGTGGTCACGACGTCGCGTTCATCGCCAGGGGACGCCATCTCGATGCCCTGCGCGCCGAGGGGCTGCGGGTGCAGAGCCCGAAGGGTGACGTGCACCTGCCGGAGGTCGTCGCAACCGACGACCCGTCCGAGCTGGACCCCGTCGACCTGGTGCTGTTCGGGGTGAAGCTCTGGGACACCGAAGCGTCGGCGATGCTCGTCAAGCCGCTGCTCGCCGACCGGACAGCCGTGGTGTCGTTCCAGAACGGGGTGGCGAAGGACGACATCCTGCGCAACGTCCTCGGCGCGCAGCACGTCCTCGGTGGGGTGTGCTACATCGCCGCCACGATCGCCGAGCCTGGCGTCATCAACCACGCCAACACCCTGCAGAAGCTGGTCTTCGGCGAGTACGACGGCACGCCGTCGGCCCGCGTGCAGCAGTTCCACGACGCGTGCGCCGACAGCGGGATCGACGTCGAGATCAGCGACCGGATCGAGCAGACCATCTGGGAGAAGTTCGTCTTCCTCGTCGGGCTCTCCGGCACGACCAGCACGTCACGCACGCCCATCGGACCGATCCGCAGCAACCCGCGGTCCCGCGCCTTCCTGCACGATGTGATGGACGAGGTGGTGCAGGTCGCGCGTGCCCAGGGGGTGCCACTGCCCACCGAGTTCGCCGACGAGCGGCTCGCCTTCACCGACAGCGTGGCCGAGACCATGACGTCGTCGATGCACCACGACCTCGAGCGCGGCAACCGGCTCGAGGTCAACTGGCTCAGCGGCGACGTCGTCGAGCGTGGCGCGGCCCTCGGCGTTCCGACCCCGTGCAACCGGGCGATCACCGACATCCTCGCCGTGCACAGCGAAGGACGCACGGCATGACGGCATCGGGTCCGGTCGAGGAAGGCGGGCTGACCGTCCACTCGGTCGCCGCCACCCTGGTCCGGGTGCCGATGCGCCGGGCGCTCGGGACGAGCATCGCGCGCATCACCGAGGCCCCGCTGCTGCTGATCGACCTGCGGACGGAGGAGGGCATCACCGGGCGCACCTACCTGTTCTGCTACCTCGAGTCCGCGGGGCACGCGTCGCTCGCCCTGCTGCACGACGTCAACGCCGTCCTGGCCGGGACCCCGGCAAGCCCTGCGGCCGTGCGGCGGGCGCTGGAGGCGCGTTTCAGGCTGCTGGGCACCAGCGGCCTCGTCTCCGCCGTCATGGCAGGCGTCGACGCCGCCTGCTGGGACGCGCAGGCCGTCGCCGCCGGGCTGCCCCTGGCCCGGATGCTCGGCTCGACCTTGCGGCCGACCCCCGCCTACAACAGCAACGGTCTGGGCCTCATCGCACCGGACGCCGCCGCCGAGGAGGCCCGGGAGCTGGTGGGAGAAGGCTTCCGCGCCATCAAGATGCGACTCGGACGCCCGTCCGCCGACGACGACCTGGCGGCCGCCCGCGCCGTCCGCGCCGCGATCGGGCCGGACGTCGCGCTGATGGCGGACTTCAACCAGGCGCTCAGCCCCGTCGAGGCCCACGCGCGTTGTCGGGTTCTCGACGACCTCGGGCTGTGTTGGATCGAGGAACCGGTCCGCCACGACGCCTTCCCGGCATGCGCCCAGCTGGCCGCCGATCTGCGCACACCCGTGCAGATCGGAGAGAACTTCGCGGGCCCCCGCGCCCTCTCGATCGCCCTGCAGCACGGCGCCGGCGACCTGGTCATGTTCGACCTGGAACGCATCGGCGGCGTCAGCGGGTGGATCGCAGCCGCGGCACTGGCCGACGTCGCGACCATCCCCGTGTCGTCGCACCTGTTCCCCGAGGCCAGCGCACACCTACTGGCCGCAACCCCGACGGCCCAATGGCTCGAGTACGTCGACTGGGCCGCACCGATCCTGCGGGAGCCCCTGCGCATCGTGGACGGACACGCGATACCGCCAGAACGACCTGGCAACGGCCTCGAGTGGGACGCAGCGGCCGTCGCGCGGCACCGGATCGGCTGAGGCAACGCCACCCTGCGTCGGGAGCCTCTCCGCGACCCGAGGCGCGATGCACCGGGTCGCGGACCTACCGGCGATGGGGGAGCTGCGCGTAGGCCAGCTGGTGCTCGCGGGCGTGCCGGCAGGCGCGTTCGACGTCGCCGGCGAGCATGTCCTGCAGCAGCTGCTGGTGCTCTTCGGCCACCGTGGCGAGATCGGGCTCGAGGACCATCAGCGCGATGGATGTGCGGGCCTCGATCTGCAGCGCCTCCCAGGCCCGGATGAGCAGGCGGTTCTCGCTCGCCTCGACGACCACGCGATGGAAGGCGGTGCTCGAGGTGCTCATGAGGGCGGGATCCCCGGCCTCCGCGCTGCGGCGCATCTCCGTGATCGCCTTCTCCATCGCGGAGCGGGGGACCGCGCCGCGCAGCATGCACAGCCGGGTGGCCCCCTCCTCCAGGGCGGCCCGGACCACGTAGGCCTCGCGGAGGGTCTGCTCGGCGAACGGGACGACCGTGCTGCCCAACCGCGGGCGGCTCTCGATCAGCCCGAGGGCCTCGAGGTCGCGCAGCGCCTCGCGGACCGGCGCCTGGCTCGTGCCGAACTCGGCCGCGATCCTCGTCTCCACCAGCCGCTCACCGGGGGCGTACTCGCCGGACGTGATGCGCTCGAGCAACCCGTCCCGGATCTGGCGGCTGAACGTCGGGCGGGACACGCGTGGGGCGACGGAGCGCCTGGCGCCGCTCTCGTCGGCGGGCCGCCGCTCGTGGTCCGTCATGCGGCCATCCTCCGTCCTCGCCGTGGCGGTACGCCGCCCGGCACTGCTTGACCGGGGGACGGTGCCGCTCCTACGCTAATTATCGATATCGATAATCCTGCGACGACGCTGGAGGCTCGACAAGATGCTGACCGCCGTGTTGGTGCCGGAGAGCCTCGACGCGGTGCAGGCCGCACTTGCCGACGAGGCCCGGCCGCTGGCCGGCGGCACGTACCTGATGCCACGCCTGAACGACCGCTCCACGCCGCCGACGCGCCTGGTCAGCCTGCGTCGCGCCGGTCTCGACCGGGTCGCGGTGGGCGCCGACGCGGTGAGCATCGGGGCGACGACCACCCTGGCGCGGATCGAGGACGACGAGCGTCTCGCCGTCCTGCACCCGTGCATCCGCTCCATCGCCGCCCGCCCCGTGCGGAGCCTGGCGACCGTGGCCGGGAACCTCTTCGTGCGTCAGCCGTACGGCGATCTCGCGGTGGCCCTGCTCGCGCTCGACGCCGACGTCGAGATCCGGGGACCCGGAGGTTCCCGCACCGAGCCGCTCGAGCGGATGCTCCTCACCGGCTCGGCGCCGGACGAGCTGGTCACGGGCGTGCGGTTCGCCCGGCCGGCGGTCTTCCGCTACCACAAGGCCGGCAGGCGGCGGTTCAACTCCGCCAGCATCGTCACGGTCGCGGCGGTGCTCACCATGGCCGACGGTGTGGTGCGGGACGTGCGCGTCGCGCTCGGCGGCCTCGCGCCGCGGCCGATGAGGTGCGAGGCCGCCGAACGAGCGCTCGCGGGCCGTGCACTCGACGAGGAGAGCGTGCGCGCCGCCGCCCGTGCCGCGGAGCCGGTGATCGAGCCCTTCGACGACGCCCACGCCTCCGCCTGGTACCGCCGTCGCGTCTTCCCCGTCCACCTGCGCCGAGCCCTGCTCGGCCACTGATCGAGGAGTGTGTGGTGCCATCCCAGATCGTCACCCTCACGGTCAACGGCTCGCCACGGGAGCTGATCGCCCGTCCGTCGACCACCCTGCTCGGGGCCCTGCGGGAGAACCTGGGCCTGACCGGCACCAAGCGCGGATGCGCGCAAGGCGCCTGCGGCACGTGCACGGTGCTCCTCGACGGCGAACCCGTCGTGTCGTGCCTCGTGCCCGTGGTCACCGTGGACGGTGCGGAGGTCACCACCGTCGAGGGCCTCGCAGGCGGCGACGGCGGGCTGAGCCCGTTGCAACAGGCGTTCGTCGACAACTTCGCCCAGCAGTGCGGCTTCTGCACCCCGGGCATGCTCATGTCCGCGTGCGCGCTCCTGCGCCGCACACCGGCACCCACGCGCGACCAGGTCCACGAGGGGCTCTCGGGCAACGTCTGCCGCTGCACCGGCTACCAGCCGATCGTGGCCGCGGTGCTGGACGCCGCCGAGCGGAACTCCGCGGAGGTGGGCAGCTGATGGTCCGCGTCAACCCGATCGACCACGACTACTTCCCGCACGAGCGGCGCGGCTCGTTCAGCGTCATCGGCTCCACCGTCCCACGCTCGGACGCGCACGGTCACGTCACCGGGCGCACCCGGTTCTTCGAGGACACCGCGCCGCGGGGGCTGCTCCACCTCAAGGTGCACCGGTCCACCCGCCACCACGCCCGGATCGACCGGGTGGACGTCGGCGCAGCCCGGCAGGTGCCGGGGGTGGTCGCCGTCCTCACCCACGAGGACGTGCCGAACAACTGGTACACCGTGCTGCGGCTGATCGGGATCGAGCCGAACGACGAGCCGGTGCTGGCCGAGGACCGGGTGCTCTACCGGGGGGAGCCGATCGTCGCCGTCGTCGCCGAGACCGAGGAGGCCGCCTGGGAGGCGACGGGCCTCGTGGCCGTCGACTACACCGACCTCCCCGCGGTGCTGGACGTGGAGGAGGCGCTCGCCCCCGGAGCCCCGGTGATCAAGCAGTCGGGCACCAACTACTTCGTCTACGAGGGGCACCACTGCCGCCGGGTCCGGTTCGGCGACGTCGACGCCGGGTTCACCGCCGCCGACCACGTCTTCTCCTGGACCTACGGATCCGCCCCGATCGAGCACGCCCCCACGGAGACGACGGGCTGCATCGTCGTCCCGCAGGGCGACGGCAGGCTGCGCATCCACAGCAACACGCAGGCGGCCTTCTTCACCCTCGACAACACCGCGCTGATCATCGATCGCCCGTTCGCCGACCTGCAGGTCGTGGGCGGCACGGTCGGAGGCGGGTTCGGCGGCAAGGTGGACGTGATGGTCGAGCCGCTGGCCTGCATCGCCGCCTCGGCCACCAACCGTCCGGTCCAGTTCAGCTACAGCCGGGAGGAGGAGATGCAGGTCTCCTCGCCTCGCGCCGCGGAGCGGATCGTCATCACCGACGGCGTGCGGGACGACGGCAGCATCCTCGCCCGCAAGGTCGTCCTGCACGTCGACGCGGGCGCGTACTCCCGGCACAGCCCCTACGGCACCACGAAGGCCGCCGCCCACTTCCCGGGGCCCTACACGATCCCCAACGTCCACATCGACGCCCACTGCGTGTACACCAACCGGACGCCGTCCAGCGCGATGCGCGGGTTCGGCGTCACGATCGGGGACTTCGCGCTGGAGTCGCAGATGGACCGGATCGCGCGTGCGCTCGACATGGACCCGCTGGAGCTGCGCCTGAAGAACGCCTACCGCGACGGTGACGTCAAGGCTCACCGCAAGAAGGCGTCGGGCACCGGCCTCATCGAGGTCATCCAGCGCGCCGCCGACCTGGTCGGCCACGAGCTGGACCCGCAGTACCGCCGGCTGTCCTCCACCACACCCCGGGAGGGCTGATGGCACTGCGTCGCGGCCGGGGCTACGCCGCGGTCAACTACCCCACCGGGATGAACCTGGGCGGTGACCCGTCCCAGGCACTGATCCACGCCACCACGACGGGGGCGTTCGTCGTCACCCTCTCCTCGGTGGATCTCGGGCAGGGCCTGCGAACCGTGGTCGCCCAGTGCGCGGCCGAGGTGCTCGGCATCCCGTACGAGTCGGTGATCATCGACACCGCGGACACCGACACCGGGCCGCACTGCATGGGCACCTTCGCCAGCCGCGGCACCCACCGCGTGGGCAACGCGGTGATCATGGCGGCCCGCGAGGCCCGCGAGATCATGCTCCAGGTCGCCGCCGACGAGATGGAGGTGGACGTGGCCGACCTCGAGACCGACGGCACCGGCTACGTCACCGTCCGAGGGGTGGCATCCCGGCGGCTCCACATCAGCGAGATCGCCGGCGCGGCGCACTTCACGCAGGGGAGGAGCATCTCGGGCCGCGGGATGTTCCTCAAGGAACGCAGCTACCCGGATCCCGAGACCGGAGCAATGGATCCCGACTCCTGCCAGGCGCACGCGTGCACCGTGGCCGAGGTGGAGGTCGACGACGAGACCGGCGTCGTCGAGGTGCTGACCCTGCACAACACCTACGAGATCGGCCGCGCGCTGAACCCGGCGCTGGTGAACCAGCAGGTGGAGGGCGGCGCCTGGATGGGCGTCTCGCACGCGTTGTTCGAGTCGACCGAGCCGTACTACCCGCATTCCCGCGAACACGGGCCGATCGACTACAGCCAGTACCTGATGCCGGGCCCCGCGGACACCCCGGCGCAGACGAGCGTGCTGCTGGAGCGGCCGGCAGCCGACGGCCCCTTCGGCGCCAAGGGCATCGGTGAGATGACCGCGAACGCCCCGATCCCGGCCGTCGCCAACGCCATCTTCGATGCCGTGGGCGTCCGGCTGACCACGATGCCGTTCACCCCCGAGCGCGTCCTGCGGGGCCTGGACGAGCTCGCCGACCGGAAGGCGGATCGATGAGCCGGCACGGACGCTACGACGGCCCCGTCGTGGACTGCCACCACCACGTCTGGCGGCCGCGGGACCTGCCGTGGCTCGCCGAGGGGAACGTGCCACGGATCTTCGGTCCGCACGAGCCCATCCGACGCGACTACCTGATCGACGAGTACGTGCAGGACGCGAAGAGCGCCGGCATCGTCGAGTCGGTCTACGTGCAGACCAACTGGCCGATGGACCGGGCCGTGGACGAGGTCCGGTGGCTCGCCGAGGTCCACCGGGAGTCGGGCTGGCCGTCGGCCGTGGTCGGCTCGGCGGACCTGTTCAGCCCGGACGCGATGTCCGTGCTGGATACGCAGGCGGCCATCTCCCCGCTGGTCCGGGGCACCCGGCTGCAGCTGCACTGGCACCCGCGGGAGGAGTTCCGCTTCGCCTCCGCGCCCGACGCCCTGCTCGACCCGGTGCTCGTGCGCAACGTCGGCCGGCTCGCCGAGCTCGGCCTGCTCTTCGAGCTGCAGGTCTTCGCCGACCAGATGCCGGCCGCGGCCGAGCTCGTCGCCGCGTGCCCCGACACGACGTTCGTGCTGGTGCACGCGGGCATGCTCGTCGACGCCGGCGACGACGACGAGGTCGCCCGCTGGACGAGCGGCATGCGGTCGCTCGCCGCGCAGCCCAACGTGGTCGTCAAGCTGACCGGGCAGGGCACCTTCGTGCATCGAGTCGACCCGGGCCTCGTCGGGTTCGTCGCGGAGCAGGTGCTCGCCCTGTTCGGCCCGCGGCGGGCGATGTTCGGCAGCAACTTCCCGGTGGAGAAGCTCTGGACCGCGATGCCTCCCCTCGTCGACGCGTGGCGCGACGCGCTGTCCTCGAGGTCTCCCGAGGAACAGCGGTGGATCTTCGCCGACAACACCCGCCGCGTCTACGGGCTGTCCGCATGAACAGTCCCCGCCCCATCCCGTTCCCCCAGGAGGAAACGTGCCCCTGTTCGTTCTCACCTACGCCTACAACGACACACCGCAACGCAGCGAGCGCCGCGCCGACCACGTCGCACACCTGGAGCGGCTGAGCGCCGATGGCGCCGTCGTGGCCGCCGGCCCCCTGGCGGACCTGAGCGGCGGCGTCATCGTCCTGCAGGCCGACGACGAAGCCGGCGCGCAGCGGCTCGTCGAGCAGGACCCCTACACGCAGCACGACGTCACGAAGGACCGCACGCTGCGCGAGTGGAAGGTGACCGTCGGGTCGCTCGCCTAGCTTGCTGAGGCCGGGGTTCGTGATGGTGTCCGGCGCAGAGTTGCTGGTGGTGTGGGGTCCGCGCCGGCTGCCTTCGGGAGTTTGGCGTCACTACCGTCTCCCGGGGTCGCCCCGGTGACCCCGGGGCGAGCACCATGCCGCCGGCCGAACCCGCCAACAACCCGGTCACGGAGACGACCCTCCAACGTCCGAAGCGGCTGGCGGGACCGCCGGGTGCCGGTCACGTTCATGATCCGCGGTATCGGTTGGCCATGGCTGCGGCGACAGCCGTGGACAACCGATACTCGCGATCTTCCCAGCCAAGATCGCGCATCGACGGGCATGAGCTGGTACGCGTTGATCGACCTGGAGCTCTACCTGTCGCGCAGCCGGGCCGACGACCCGACACCAACACAGCGCCCGAACCAGCCGCTACCGCCGTCGACCAGCTACATGATCACGATCTACCGTTGCAGGACCAGACGGTTGATTCCTATTGGATCTTCGTGGCCGGTCATCCAAGGTGGGCGTGCTAGCTACCCGGCACTGCGCAAGGCGACCATTGCGATGTCGTCGTCGTCCGGAGCGTCCGTCAGGAGGTCGTCGCACATCTCGTCCAGTGACCGCGCGGCCATCGTCGAGGCGCGGCGCACCAGCCGCGCCAGGCCGTCGTCGAGCGCCTCTCCACGCCGCTCGATCAGGCCGTCGGTGTAGAGGAGCAGCGTTGCCCCGTTCGGGAGCTCGATCCGGGCGTCGGTGCGTGGCACGTCGATCACGACCCCGAGTGCTGCACCGTGGGCCCCACGGAGGACGTCGACGTGCCCGTCCGGATGGACCAGGAGAGGCGGTGGGTGTCCGGCATTGGACCACATGACGTTGTGGGTCCGGCCTCCACCGGCGGGGGTGAGTCTCGCGTAGATGCCGGTGGTCAGGCTTGCGAGCCTCATCCCGATCAGGACGTGGTTGAGCGCGTCCAGGACGGTCGACGGCGCTGCATCGAGGTGGTAGGCGAACCCGCGCAGCATGCTGCGCAGCTGGCCCATGACAGAAGCTGCGTCGATGTCGTGGCCGGCGACGTCCCCGACGACGAACGCGATGTCGCCGCTGGGGAGTGGGAAGGCGTCGTACCAGTCCCCGCCCACTGCGGCGTCGATCGCGGCGGGCTCGTAGCGCACCCGGATCTGCACGTCGCCCAGCTGCGCCGGCGGCTCGGTCATCAACGCGCGTTGGAGCGTCAACGAGCTGTCGCGGACGTGCTCGTACCGCATTCCCTGGCGGAACGTGACGGCTGCCTGCTCCGCGATCAGCCTGAACAACTCGAGGTCGTCGATCCCGTAGGGAGGGCGGCTGGTAGCGGCGGCGAACAAGATCACGGCGCGCACGAGTCCTTCGTCCATGACCGGGACGGCCGCCTCGCTGTGCAGATCCAACGCCTGGATCAGGTCGACCGTTCCGGCTTCGTGCGCCCAGTGCGGGACGCGGTGGGTCAGAGACGGGCGGATGACCGGGCGCCCGGCCGCAACCGCATCGGTGACCGGATCGTCACCCCGCCAAAGCGTGAGCTTCCCGGCGGGCAGGGGGGTTGTCCGTGCTTCCTCTCGAGTGGTGACCACCGTGCAGTGGGTGACGAGCGGCAGTTTCGGCGGCCGACCGGCCGATACCGGGTGATCGAGGACGTGGACGGTGCAGGCGTCTGCGAGAACGGGGACGACCGCGTCGGCCAGTGCGCTCAGCTTCGACTCCGCGGCAAGGACGGTCGTCGAGGCCGTCAGGATCCTCAGCAGCACCTGTTCCCGAGCGGCCCGGCGCTCGTCTGTTCTCCGCGCGAGCACCTCACTCGTCGTTTCGACGGCGACGATGAGCACGCCGCGTGGCCGTCCGTCCGGGCCGCTCACCGGCGAGTACGAGAGGTTGAAGTAGCTCTCCTCGGTGAGTCCGTCGCCGTTCCGGTCGAGATCAACTCGTGCATCCGTTGCGTGGTTCGGCAGGCCGGTTCGCAGGACGTGGTCCAACTGCCCGCGAAACGTGACCGCGTCCGCCAGGTCCGGCAGCGACTCGAGGAAGGTCGAGCCGATCAGGGGCCGGTTCCCGGTCGCCACGCGGAACGTCTGGTTGGCGTAGAGCCACCTGTGCTCCGGGCCGTCGACGACGGCGATGGCAGCGGGGGCGTTGTCCAGGGCGCCCACGACCCACGGCTGCTGATCGCGTTGCGTGTACAGCGCGAGCTGGACAGGATCCGGACCGAGCGCATCCGGACGACTCACCGACGCAGGGTAGCGAACAACCCGTCGGTGGGGCCATCTCATGCCGTCGGGCTCGCGGCGCGGCTCCGACGTCGGTATGCCCGCCACGGCGGACGGGCATGAGGATGATCGGCAGGACAGCGTGACGCGCAGATCGCGCACTCCCAGGCCCTGGCCGACGTACTGCGCGAGTCTCGACCGACCCCGTCTGTCGCTTCCAGTTCCCCGGTCACCGCTGACCGCAGGGACGGAGGAAGGTCACGGGGGTCAGGTCCACCACCAGCAGCCGGGGCGGCGGACCATCCGCTACACATCGCTCGATCGCCGGAAGCAGCTGCGGCGAATCTCGACCCTCCGGCGACGGATCCGCGGATCGGCCGCGCGCGGGGGTCAGGCTGCCGGGTTGACGTTGAGCCGGGCCATGCGGGTGGCGGTGGGCCAGCGGACGTTGTGCGCCCATCCGAGCTTCTCGAACGCCCAGATGACACGCGCGGACATGTCGATCTGTCCGGGCTGCACGCCGTGGCGCGCGCAGGTGGGGTCGGCGTGGTGCAGGTTGTGCCAGGACTCGCCCATGGACAGGATCGCCAGCGGCCAGAAGTTGGTCGCCTTGCCCTGTGCGGTGAAGGGGCGGTCGCCGATCATGTGGCAGATCGAGTTGATCGACCAGGTGACGTGGTGAAGCACGGCCACGCGGACCAGCCCGGCCCAGAAGAACGCGGTGATGGCACCCCAGAACGACATGGTGATCAGGCCGCCGAGCAGGGCGGGTGCGAGGAGGCTGAGCACAGTCCAGACCGGGAACAGCCGGCTGATCCGGGCGATGTCGCGGTCGGCGAGCAGGTCGGGGGTGAAGCGGGCGGCGTTGGTGCGGTCCTTGGCGAACAGCCAGCCGAGGTGGGAGTGGAAGAAGCCCTTGGCCAGCGCGGCCGGGGTGGTGCCGAACAGCCACGGCGAGTGCGGGTCGCCCTCCTTGTCGGAGAAGGCGTGGTGGCGGCGGTGGTCTGCGACCCAGGTGATGACATCGCCCTGCAGGGCCATGCTGCCGGCGATCGCGAGGCCGTTGCGCAGGCCCCGGTTCGCCTTGAACGCCCGGTGGGTGAAGTGGCGGTGGAACCCGGCGGTGACGCCGAAGCCGGAGAGCAGGTAGAAGGCGACGGCGAGTCCGATGTCGAGCCAGCTGAGGCCCCATCCCCATGCGAGCGGGACGGCCGCGACCAGGGCCAGCATCGGGAACAGAGTGAAGATGTAGACCAGTGCGCTCTCAGCGGGCGGGCGCCGCCCGTCGAGGACGGGTTTGGGGCCGCCGCGCTGGGGATCACGGGTTGACGGCGGGCCACCACGTGCGGTGGACGGGGTGGTCAACGTGGTCATGCTCGGTTTCTCCTCTGAATATCGGATGTGCGGCAGTCGTCGTGCTGCGGCCGGTCTGGCGGCGGCGTGGAGGGCGTTCGGGAGGGCCCCGCCCGGGGACGATGCCCGCGGGTGCACGGAGACTCCTTCGCTGCCCACGCCTCCTGGCGCCATCGCAAGGACTCGACGCAGGGATACCCGGGATCGGGCAGCTGTAGCACTACCTCTGTCCGTCTGTCCGCTACGATCTAGCGCTACAGTGTAGACACTACGGTGTAGCGGCCCGGATCCTCAACCGGAGGTGGGGCAGCACACGATGAGGGAGGTGGCCGAGACGCACAGGTGACGGCCGGCGCTCCGGTCGCGGTGGACCGTGCTGCTGACCCCCGGCGTCCCGAAATGCGATGCCGGCGAGTGAAGGAGGGGCCGCGATGCGACCTGGTGACAAGATCACTCGAATCGTTCCTGCCGCGGGCTACTACGCGGTGTACCGCGAGGGGGACGAGATGACGTACAACCCGGTGGCGGCGTGGGTGGTGGTCGAGGACGAGGACGGGCTCCAGCGCGTGGACGGTATCGATCCCAGCCGTGTGGGCTGGGACGGCTCGCCCTGTAGCCATGCGAGTGAGTTCGTCGAGTTCATCTACCGTGAGGAGCGCGAGCGACGTCGCTGAGCAGACCTGGGACGCGGAGAGAATCGGCGACTTCCGGTGCGAACGGGTGTAGTATTCGACTTGTCGGATTCAGCCAGTACACGGGCATTTCGGGTCCATGTCGTCTTCGGCGAAAGTCCATGTCGGGCGTCCGCGTCCGAGGACGGAGCACCGACATGATGTCGGCATCCACCACCCGAAGCGAGTCTCACAGCGCCCTTTCAGACCATGAGCAACTCCGGCTGCGGTTGAAGCCGCGCGGACCTGTGTCGGGGTTCGTGGACGGCGGGTGGTGGCCCCGCTCGCGCGACCTTCCGGCCGAGCTGCCGGCGCTGTTGGCCGTGCTCGCGGTCCGGCTGGGGGCGGTCGAGAGGGTGAGCTACCACCTCGAGGACTGGGGGCCGGTTCCGCGCAGGATCACGGTCGACGGCCAGCTCGTCCGGCTCGCCGGCTACCGCTCGCAGCATCCAGCGACGATCGACGTACTCAGCGCCGGCCACCGTGTCACTCTGCTGGTCGTAGCGCCCGAAACCACAGCGCACGCGGCGCACGGGGTGCTGATGGCGGCGGGTCGTCGAGCCAACACCGACGGCATCGACGCGCTCCTGCTGACCCGCACCGCCGATTCCGGCGGCGTGGACGAGGTGGCGCAGCAGCGGTGGGGATCTCGACGGCGGACCCGCGGCGATGGGCTCCAGCGGGAACAGGCTGGTCAGCACACCGAACTCCTGATCAGTACGGCTCTTGATCAGTACAGCGCCACCCACCTGCCCACGGGCGACTCGCACGTGTCGACCGTCCTCGTCTGATGGAAGAGTCAATCATGGAAACCGCCACCAAGACCTACATCTCGCTCTACGAGCAGCGCATTCGTCTCGTCGCTCATTCCTTGACGCAAAATTCCAAGCTCAGCGAGAAGGACGCAGCGGAGCTCGCAGTGCACGTGCTGTACGCAATCGACCACATCCCGGAGAAGGTACGATAAATCACCGACGGTGGTACCCGTCCGCGCAGTTCTGCGGTACGCTGGCAGCGGCGGACAGGGCGAACTCGTCGTTGCACCCATTTTCGGGAGCTGAATGATCGCCGCGTCGACGACATCGAGCTACCCTGTCCGCCGTAGAGAGGACCACCAACATGAGATCGTCCCTCCGGAAGAAGCCGCATGACGTCGGGCAGATCCCGTTTCCTGGGTCCACGCATCCGCTACCGTGGCGGAACCAGCCGTCCGGCGGGCTGAACCACGTCGCTGACGCGAACGGGCGGCCGGTCTACGACGGCCCGGACGCGGCCGAGATGTTCCGGTTGTACAGCGCCGAGGCCCGGGTGGAGCGAGCGGGGCAGCCGGCTGTGTGACGGTCCCCCGACTTCGCATCGCCGCCGCTGACGAGCGTGCGCCCGCTCACCGGCCGTGTCGGGTCGCGGGCGGTGGCCCGTCGGCGGCCAGCTGATCGAGCAGGAGCGGCACGTCGACGATGGCGAAGCGCACGGAGGCGTCGCTGGCCCCGTACGGCAGCAGGAGCCGGTCGCCGTGCAGGAGGGCGCCGCAGGAGTACACGACGTTGGGCACGTAGCCGTCGCGTTCGTCGTCCCGCGGGCTGATGAGCGGCTCGCGCAGTGCGCCGATCACCCGGCTCGGCTCCTCCAGGTCGAGGAGCAGGGCACCGATGGCGTACTCGCGCATCGGCCCGACGCCGTGGGTCAGGACCAGCCATCCCCGGTCGGTCTCGACCGGTGAGCCGCAGTTGCCGGTCTGCGTGAGTTCCCACGTGCGCGTCGGGGCCTGCAGCGTTCGCGGTTCCCCCCACGAGAACCCGTCGGGGGAGGTCGCGATCGCGTTGTTCTCCCGGTCCCAGCGGGAGAGGGCGACGTGCCGCCCACCGACCGTGCGCGGGAACAGGGCCATCCCCTTGTTCTTCGCCGCCGGCCCGGAGAGCTGCGACATCCGGAAGCGACGGAAGTCGGGGGTCTCGATGAGCTGGGGCGCGATGCGGTCTCCGTCGAACGCGGTGTACGTGGCTCGGTAGGTCGCGGTGCCGTCGTCGGAGACGACACGGACGAAGCGCGCGTCCTCCATTCCGCCTGCCTCCGACGGGCCGTGCGGCCACAGCACCCGTTCGGCGATCGTCGAGCGTGGGGAGAACACGACCTCGTAGCTGCACCGGGCGATGCGGCGGGCCCGCTCCGTGGTGCGGGCCGCGCCGTGTCGGGTGACCTGCTGCCTCGCCAGGGCCTCGATGGCCCGCTCCAGCTCCGGCTCGCCGAACCGGGCCGGGACGCTGCCGATCAGGAACGACGCGCTCTCCGCGTCGGAGCCGTCCTCGGCGAGCATCGCGGCGAACAGAGCCCTGTCGAGCACGGCCTCGCTGGAACGGCCGGTTTCGACGTGCGGCCCCGGGTCGTCGAGGGACAGCTCGTTGCCGGCGCCGAGCACCCCGGTGCGAAACTCCACCGATGACACGTGGCCCTCGCCGACCGCGCGCAGGCTCATGACGAACCGGAGGTGACCGGTGGGGAGGCCGGACTGGTCGGGGTGCGGCACGATCGACGGGTTGAACAGCGCGGCGGCCTCGATCGAGTACTCGTGGGTGAACCACGCGCCGATCAGCGTGCGGCGCTCCTCGGTCAACGCGTTGCCGTCGGGCACCCGATGGGCGATCTCCTCGTAGTGAGCGGCGAGCGTGCTGCGCAGGTCGCGGTGCCGTCCCGGGTAGCGGGCGAGGACGTTGCGCAGGGTCGAGCGGACCTCCTCCTCGGGCAGCGCGCAGATCCGCGCCAGCACGCCGGTGGCCCGGGACTCGGTCGCCCCCACGAGCTCGTGGCCGGGGACGAACAGGCGCGCCAGCACGCGTGCCGGGTCCGCGGTCAGGGCGGTGTCGAGACGCGTCACGATCCCGGCTCCGCTCATGCGACACCGTCCGATGTGAGGAGCGCGCGAGCGTGCTGCAGCGTCGACACCAGCGCCAGCGTGGACTCCGCGCCCTGGTTCTCGTTGCGCCCGTGGCGCTCGAGTCCGTCGCAGCCGCCCCCGCTCACGGGGTCGTACAAGGGTCTTGCGGTGTCGTTGGCGCCGAGGAACCAGTCGGCGGCACGGGAGATCCCATCGAGCCAGCGGATCTCTCCGGTGAGGCGGTACGCCCGCGCGCACGCATCGGCGAGCGCGGCCGCCTCGATCGGCTGCTGGTCGTAACCCGGCCCGCGGTCGGACGGCCCCCGACCGGCCGCGGGAACCAGCGAGAGGTGCCCGTGGCGGGTCTGCACGTCGATCAGCCAGGCGAGCAGCAACAGGCCGTCGGTGGTCATCGCGGACACGTCCAGCGCGGCACCCGCCACCAACAGCGCCTCGGGCAGCGCAGCGTTGGCATAGGCCAGGCGTGGTTCCGGCCATGGCCACTCCGCCCTCCGGACCGGCCTCCCGATCGTGCCGGCGGCGGCGGCGAGCAGATCCAGCGCCCCGACGTGCCCCGGCCGGAAGGCGAGCACCTCCGCGGCGCCGAGCGCCGCGAACGCCATCGTGCGCGGCGACGGCGAACGCCACCGCGCACCTCGGTCGAACGCCGCGAGCGCGCGCGGGTCCCCGGCCGCCGTGCCGAGCCCCCAGAGCGCTCGGCCCCAGCAGTCCTCGACACAAGGTGCGCCCCGGAAACGCAGATCGGTGCCCCGGCGGTTGCGGAACCTGCCGTCGTCGTCCTGGGCGGCGAGCACGAAGGCCAGGTAGTGCTCCCGGAGGTCGTCGTGCTCGGGCCCGCTCTCGCGGCACACGACCACCAGCGCCCGCGCCACGTCGTCGACGCAGTAGCCGTGCTCACGCCGCGGCGTGGTGTGGTCGGCGTGCTCGTAGAGACCACCGGCGTCGGTGAGCCGCCTCAGGTGCGTGAAGGGCGGGGACGGGATGTGGCTGTACCGGGCGGCCGCACCGATCGACGTGCTCACGAGCCCTCCTCGCTGGCGCTCGTCGGCCGCGTTCGCGGCGCTGCTGCGTTGAATGGTGAGCTCGCAAGCTCGCTCACGAGCCCTCCTCGCTGGCGCTCGTCGGCCGCGTTCGCGGCGCTGCTGCGTTGAATGGTGAGCTCGCTCATGAGGTGGGCACCGGTGCGGCGACGAGGGATTCCGCGATCTGCCGGTAACGGGCGGCGACAGCGCCCCACAGCAGGTCCGGGGCCTTCCGGGCGGCGCGCTCTGCCATCTCGTCGGCGAGTCCCGGCTCCTGGAGCGCGCGGCGCAGCGCCGCCTCCAACGCGACGGGGTCGCGCTGCGACACCACGAGCCCGGTCCCGTCGCCCAACAACTCGACGGCGTGCGGGAACCTGGTGGACACGACGGGGCGGCCCGCGGCCACCGCTTCGATGAGCACCCCGGAGGTCACCTGCTCGTGGGAGTCGTACGGCAGCAGGACGACATCGGCCCGCTGCACGAGATCGGCGAGCTCGCCGACCTCGAGGTACCGGTCGTCGAGCTCGACGACGTCGGCCACGCCCCGGGTGTGCGCACGCAACACCAGGCTCTGGCGGTACTCCTCGCCGTCACGCTCGACCACCTTGGGATGCGTCCTGCCGATGACCAGGTACCGCGGCCGGAGGTCCTCCAGGCCAGGCATCGAGTCGATCGCCCACTCGATGCCCTTCCCCGGCCCCAGCAGTCCCCAGGTGAGGACGAGGGGCCGATCGGCCGCGAGCCGTTCCGCCCGGGCGGCCTCGGTATCGACCGGGCCGTGGTCGATGGCACCGTGCGGGATCACGACGACCGAGTCGGGGTCGGCGCCGTAGCTCGCCACCAGTCGCTCCCGTGCGGTCTCGGTCATGGTCACGACGACGTCGGCCGACTCGACGAGCCAACGCAGGATGCGGCGCTGGCGCGAGGTGGGCTCCTGGAGCACGGTGTGCAGGACGATGATCGTCGGCACCGTCAGGCCCGCCACGATGTCGACCACATCGCAGCCGTCGACGCCACCGTAGATCCCGTACTCGTGCTGGACCACGACGGCCTCGAACCCGTTGAGCCGCTGCACCGCGGCGAGGGCGCTGCTCGGGGATCCGTTCACCACGTGCGCCGTCACCTCGGCCCCGGGGTGCGACTCGTCCCGGTCGACGATCCGGACGACGCCGGCGGTACCGGGCCGGCGGTTCAGCTGCTCGGCGAGGGCGGCGCTGAACGTCGCCAACCCGCACTGCGTCGGCGGATAGGTGCTGAGGATCCCGATCGTCGCGGGTCGCGGCGCGTCGGCGGGCGGGCGGGGTGCCGGTACGGGGGAGCGGGGGAGGGTCGTGGGCACGAGTACTCCTGACGTCGACGGGAAGTGTTGGGCGCCGCGGCGTGCCACGCCGTCGGGACGGCGTGGCGCCGGCGGGTCGAACGTCGTCGGATGGGAATCGGTGCGGACGGCTGGGCTCGGCGAGCAGCCGAGAACCGGACCGCGAGGCCATCTCGAATGATCGCCGGCGTCATCGCCGGTCAGCTGAGGTATTCGCGGAGGCTTCCTGTTCGGGAGGGGTGTCGGAGTTTGGTCATGGTCCTGGCTTCGATCTGCCGGATCCGTTCGCGGGTGACCCCGTGGACGCGGCTGATCTCGTTCAGGGTGTGTGGCCGGCCGCCGGTGAACCCGAACCGCATGCGCAGGATGTCGGCCTCCCGTGCGGTCAGGGTGGCCAGTACCGCGCGGATGTCGTTGCGGAGGATGGCTGCGGCCGCGGCCTCGTCGGCGGCGACCGCGCCGGCGTCCTGGATGAGATCGCCGAGGCTGGCGTCGTTCTCGGGGCCGAGGGTGAGGTCGAGGGAGATCGGTTCGCGGGTGTACTGCTGGATCTCGCGGACCTTTTCCGTGCTGATCGACATGTCTGCGGCCAGCTCGTCGACCGTGGGGTCGCGTCCGAGCTGCACGAGCAGATCGCGCCGCCGGAGATACAGCCGGCTGAGGAGCTCGCCCACGTGCACGGGGATGCGGATGATGCGGGCTTGGTCGGCCATGCTGCGGCTGATCGCCTGTCGGATCCACCAGGTGGCGTAGGTGGAGAACTTGTAGCCCTTGGTGTAGTCGAACTTCTCGACCGCACGGATGAGGCCGATGTTGCCTTCCTGGACGAGGTCGAGGAAGGGCATGCCGCGGCCGGAGTAGCGCCTGGCCACGGACGTGACGAGCCGCAGGTTGGCTTCGATCAGGTGGGCTTTTGCCCGCACGCCGTCGCGGGCGAGCCAGTGCAGGTCCCGGGTGGTCGCAGCGGTGGCTGGGAAGTCCTTGTCGGGTCGGCTGAGTCGTTCCGCGGCGAAGAGGCCGACCTCGATGCGTTGGGCGAGCTCGATCTCCTCGACGGCGGACAGCAGTGCGGTTCTGCCGATGAGTTGCAGGTAGGCGCGGACGGGGTCGACGGATGCTGCGCGGTGTTCGTCGGCATCGTGCGGGCCGCCGTCGTCGGTGGTCCGCGTCGCGTTTCCCGTTCGGCTCACGGCGACCAGCGGTTGTAGGCGGCGTCGAACGCGACCGAGGACAGCGACCGGGTGAGTGCGCGCATGGTGGCGAGCGCCTGGTACTTCGCGCCGATGTCAGGGCGTTCGCCGGATCGGTCCACGTCTTGCCAGAGTGCGTCGACGTAGTCGAGCAGGACTTGCCGGGCGGCGAGTTGCCGCTCGCGCTCGGGTTCGCTCGCCCTGGTGAGTCGTGCGCGGTCGAGCGAGGCGAACGCCTCGACGAGCTCCTCACCGGTCATCGGTCGGCCGCCGGTGCTGCCGGGTCGTGGGCGGACATGTCGATCTGTCTGCGTCGCACGCTGCGTTGCCCGTCGAGCACGGGCTTCGGGCCGCCGCTGCTCCGGCGGCGTTCCGGGCTGGTCGGGGTCGTCACGCGCGCGTGTTCTCCTCGGGCTCGATGACGAGTGGCGGGCAGTCAGGGAACGTGGACCCCGGCGGCTCGAGGACGGCTCGGCCCCTCCAACAGGCAGAATGCGACACGGCTGCGCGCCGTAGCGCTACGGTGTAGACGCTACGCTGTAGCGTCTGAGTTCTCAACGTGAGCGGGGATTGGATGACGAGCGACGCCGACGCAGCGGTCCGCCGCCGATCGGTCCTGCGCCGCGAGGATGTGCTTGCCACTGCGTTGCGGCTCATCGACGCGGACGGGGTCGAGGCGCTGTCGATGCGCCGAATGGGCAAGGCGGTGGGGCGTGACCCGATGCGCCTGTACCGGTTCGCCGGGAGCAAGGAGGAGCTCCTCGACGGCGTCGTGGAGCTCGTGCTCGGCGAGCTCCTGGTCCCGGCGGGGGAGTCAGGGAACTGGGAGCAGGTGCTGCATCGCACGGCGCACGAGTACCGGAAGATCGCTCTCGTGCACCCGCACGTGGTCCCCTTGCTGGTGACCCGGCCCCTGGCCACGCCGCTGGCGCTGCGCCCGCTCGGGACCCTGCGCCCGCTGGAGGCTCTGCTCGAGTTGCTCGTCGGTGCCGGGTTCGACGAAAGTGGCGCGCTGCACGCATACCGCTTCTACATGGGCTTCCTCCAGGGACATGTGCTCAACGAGCTGCAGGAGCGGGTGTACGACCCGGAGGAGACGGATGACCTGCTCCGGCTCGGCCTGCACCGGTTGCCGGCCAAGGAGTTCCCCCGCCTCCGTTCCCTCGCCGCCGAGCTGGTGGCGTACGACGGGCTCCAGGAGCTCGAGGAGGGCCTGAACGTGGTTCTCGGTGGCCTGCGACGCCAGCTCGAACGGGCGACGTCACGAGATTGCGAAATCCGACGCGCCCCGCACGTCGGATGACATCACTGGCAGCTCGGGAACAGATCGAGGCGGTCGGGAGTTGTAGGTGTCAGGTCGTTCAGTTTCGTGATCGTGTTTCGCACGCCCGCAGGAACAGTCGGTGATCATCGCGCCGGCGTCATCAGGACGTCGCCGCGGCCATCGTGGCCGGCCGGTCCCCGCACGATGCGGGTACCACCAGACCTGCGAGGAGCAGATCCATGGCACAGGGAACCGTGAAGTGGTTCAACGGCGAGAAGGGCTTCGGCTTCATCAGCCAGGAGGGCGGAGGCGCTGACGTCTTCGTGCACTACTCCGAGATCGACGCAGGCGGCTTCCGCAGCCTCGACGAGGGGCAGCGCGTGGAGTTCACGATCGGCCAGGGCGCGAAGGGCCCGCAGGCCACCGGGGTCCGCGTCGTCTGACCCGCCACTCGGCTCAGGGGCCCGCCTCCGTCTGGAGGCGGGCCCCTGCCGTGCGCGGCCGCGTCGCCACACGCGACGATCCGGGCTCCGCCCGTGTCCCCGTGATCCGCTGTGGCCCCGGTGCCGCACGCCGTGATCCCCCGGTTGCAGCGCGGCAGGCACAGCCGTTACTGAGGGTTCCGGTATGCAGGCGTGGATGTTGAATCCCTGCACGTCGCCAGCTGCCCTCGGCAGGTTGCCGGTGCCCCCTTGCCGCGTTGGACGTCGGCCGTCCTGGCTGCGACCCTGATGGTTCACGGTCGCTCCGGACCCCGGCGGCCCCTTCGGAGAATCCCAGGACGGGGTGGGTGACGCACGTGGCAGGCATCCGCGGATTCGCGGCCCCGACAAGCGGCAACTGGGACAGCGGCGTGGTCGTCCAACGCGAACGCGGTCCGGCCCGAGCCCGGTGGCATGCGGGGCGCGTTCTCGGCGTCCGAGCGCGCGGACGTCGGCCGCGGCCAGTTCTGCACCGTGGTCCAGGCGCGGTCGGACCCGCTCCTCCGAGCTCCGGGGCCGGCGCGGCATCCACCCGTCGGCCCCGGGTACGTCCAGCACGCGCGGACGTGGGCGCTGAGCCCGGTGGCTTCGGTCCATGAAGGGCGATGATGCGGCTGATCCGGATGTGGCGCAGCAGGACTCGGAGCGAACCTTCGACCGGCTGGTGGACGAGGGCGAACAGCGGTTGGGCCGGTCGTGGTCGGGGCTGTTGTCGACCGGTTTCCTCGGCGGCCTCGACGTCGGGATCGGCGTGCTCGCGTTGTTGCTCGTCGAGCACGAGACCGGCAGCAAGCTACTCGGCGGGCTGGCCTTCTCGATCGGGTTCATCGCGCTGACCTTGGCCCGCAGCGAGCTGTTCACCGAGGACTTCCTCGTGCCTGTCGCCGCCGTCGTCGGGAAGCGTTCGCCGGTGCTTTCATTGGTCCGGCTGTGGGTGATGACGATAGTCACGAACCTCGCCGGCGGCTGGGCCGTCACCGCGATCGTGATGCTCGGATTCCCCGCGCTGCACCAGACCGCCATCGACGCGGCCACGTTCTACATCGAGCTCGGCTTCACCTGGCGGGCGTTCGCGTTGGCGCTGATCGGGGGCATGCTGATCACGGTCATGACGCATCTTCAACATTCCACCCGGTCCGACGGAGTGCGGCTCGTGCCGGCGACCGTGATGGGGTTCCTGCTCGGCGCGGGCCAGGTTAACCACGCGATCGTGGCCTCGTTGGTCTGCTTCGCGGCCCTGCATGTCGGCGCTCCGTTCGGCTACCTCGACTGGCTGGGACTGTTCGTACTTGCTGTTATCGGCAACATGATCGGGGGGCTCACGCTGGTCACCCTCTTCCGACTGCTGCAAGTCCCCGACAAGGTCCTGGACGAACGCCACGACAACGAAGGCGGCACCCGATGACCAGGCCATCTGGGGCGACCGGCAGCAGGGGCAGGGACTCGACGGCGCATTGCAACAGATTCAGGCGCAGCCGTTCGGGAGATTCATGCTCACCGGAGAGGCAATCGGATTTGCGGAATTCGGCGTGTTCGCGATGCTCCAGGCGCGGTACCGCCGGATGTGACCGAGGACCGCTGCACACTGGACAAGCCGAGAACGAACGGCCGGATCAGCCGACGGTCACCAGCGCCCCGGGCGCGATGTCGATCTGCACCCGGGTGCCGGCGTCGAGCGCGAGCACTTCCCCGTCGAGTTGGAGCGGGGTCGGCTTGAGCGTGGTGAATCCGTAGTGTTCGGCGGTCGGCTGCGGACCCAACCCTTGGGTCGCGGCCTTGATCGCCACCCCCAGGGTCTGCCACTTCGTGGTGTGCGGCAGGGTGATCACCTCGAACCGCCCGTCGTCGGGCCGTCCGGCCTCGCTGAGGGTGGCGTGCTTGGCCATGTGCATGATGTTGGCGAACAGCAGGCTGTCGAAACGACGTCGACTTCCGTCCTCCAGTTCGATCACGAACGGGCGGAAGCGGGCGAAGGTCCGCACCACCGATGCGATTTCCCGGATCGAGCCTTTGCCGCCCTTCTCGAGGTCGATCGCGACAACCGGGGTCAAGCCGATCCCGATGTAGGAGTGGGCGAACCGTGACCGTGCGTCCGGTGCGTTCCCCACCGTCAGGCGCAGCAGGTCGATTCGGCGCACCTCACCGGCCACCACGGCATCGGCCAGTGGGCGCTCGCGCGTGGTCCGCCGGTGGTCGTTCGCGTTGCCCGCAGCCATCACCGCGCAGGCCGCGTTCTTGTTGCCCGCCTGCATCGCTCCGTCGACCACTTCGTTGTACCCGCCGTCGCCGCTGACCGAGATGATCAGCGGATGGCCGGTCCCGGCCGCCTCTCTGGCGAGTTCGCGGGCGTGCCCGGCGTGTTCGGTCGGGCTGAGGCTCACCGCCGTGCTCGGTAGCCGGTCCGCCAGGTCCGCTCGCAGCTCCTCGGCCAGGCGTGGAGCTTCCCCCGTGCTCTGCGGATTGAAGATCACGACGATCCGGTCGAAAGAGGCCACACCGGACCGTAACCTCGACCCCGTGTCGTCGTCAGATGCAGGTGCGGTGGTTCTGCCGTAGAAGTCCTGGCCGGGCTGGGAGTTCTCGCCGAGGTCCTTGGCCGTGATGTCGAAGGCGCGCGAGGTCATGCCCGTTCGGGGTCTGTGACTGGTGCCGACCCACGGGACACGGCCATCGTGCGAATCCGACTCGGGCGGGTACGGTGTTCCCATCGCCGGTGCCGACCAGGTCCCCGTCGAGCCCGCGGCGGGCTACCCACGACCCGACAGGCGTTCGATCATGGCGAAACTTGCTGGCCAACGGCTTTCGTGGCAGCTGTGGCGCCTCCAGTTGCCGGGTAGCGGTCGTGGCGACTGAGCTCGGCGCGGTGACCCGTGCGTTGTTGACCATTGCCCGGGACGGCACCGACGGTCGCGGGCTGGCACAGCGGATCTGCGAGGCGTGTGTGGACGGACTCGACGTCGACGGGGCGGCGCTCTCGCTGCTGACCGCCAGTGTGTCCCGCGAGACGTTGTGGGCCACCGACGCCACCGCCGAGCTGCTGGAGGACCTGCAGTTCACACTCAACGAGGGCCCGTGTATGGAGGCCGCGACCACGGGGAACCCGGTGTTGGTGCCGGATCTGCACCACGACACCGAGACCGCACGATGGCCGATCTTCGCCGCCGAAGTCGCTCAGCAAACCCCGGTGGGTGCGCTGTTCGCGTTGCCTCTGCAGTGGGGCACGGTCAACCTCGGGGTCCTCGACCTCCACCGGTCCACCCCGGGGGAGCTCGGTGCGGACCAGTGGCGCGACGCGGTCGCCGCCGCCGACACCGCGGCGGTGATGTTGCTCGGGCAGCGCACCGACCCCCAGCCGCACGGTCCCGCCGCCCCCGGCAGCAACGGCCATCGTGACAGTGCCGGCGGGTGGTTGGACCATGCGCTGGGGCACCGGGCGGAGATCCACCAGGCCACCGGGATGGTCCTGGCCCAGCTCGGGATCAGTGCCACCGACGCTCTTGCCCGCCTGCGAGCGCATGCGTTCGTGCACCAGCGGCTACTCATCGACGTCGCCCGCGACGTCGTGGACCGGCGCCTGGTGTTCACCGAGGAGATGACCTAGACCGATGCCGATGCCGTCACCCGATCCGGAGGGACCTGTTGTGAGCCAACCCGACCGTGAACAGCGGGTCAGCGCGGCGTTCGTCGCCCTCGCGGACACCTTGGTCGACGACTACGACATGATCGACCTGCTCGATCAGCTCGTGGCGCACTGCGTCTCGCTGCTGGCTGCCGATGCCGCCGGGATCATGCTCGCCGACGCCCGCCAGCAGCTACGTCCGGTCGCCGCCTCGAGCGAGGACGCCCAGACCATGGAGCTGCTGCAGCTGCAGTCCGATGAGGGCCCCTGCCTGCAGGCCTACCAGACCGCCTCCCTGGTCCGGATTGCCGATCTGACACAGGTGGCGGACCGGTGGCCCCGGTTCGCCGCGGCCGTCGCGCAGGCCGGTGCGTTCGCCTCGGTACACGCCATCCCGCTGCGGTTGCGCGGCCAGTCCATCGGCGCGCTGAACCTGTTCCACCACACCCCTGGCCCGCTGCCCGAGGCCGATCTCGCACTGGGCCAGGCACTGGCCGACGTCGCCACCATCGGCATCCTGCAAGAGCGCGCCATCCGCCGCGGCGAAGTCCTCAACGAACAACTTCAGTCCGCCCTGAACAGCCGTATCATCATCGAGCAGGCCAAGGGCGTCATCGCCCAGAGCCTCGGGTTGTCGATGGACGCGGCGTTCGACCGGCTGCGCCGCTACTCGCGCAGCAACAGCTGGCGCCTGGCCGAGGTGGCTCGCCGCGTCGTCGACAGCAGGCTGGATCTGAACGTCCTGTCCTCCTCCGCCTCGGATCGGCCTGAACCCACGACGCGGGGTTGAGCGGTCGCTGATCCGCCGCGTACGCTCGACGGCGTTGCCCCAGCCCCCGGTGACGGTTTCGTCCTGTCAACCGGAAGGGGCCTGCTGTGTCCGTGGCCCGCACGCCGCCGATCCGCGACGAACCCGAGAACCTCGCATCACCTCACGTCGTCGACCTCCGATCCCGCGACAGCGCGATGCCGTTCGAATGCGAACCGGCCGTCGAGTCCGGCCCGGCCGGGAACATCGTGGTGCTGCGACTGGCCGGGGAGATCGACCTGCTCACCATCCCCACGGTCCGCGCAGCCCTCGTGGAGGCGGTGGCCCAGCGACCAGCCGATCTCGTGATCGACCTGGCCGCGGTCAGCTTCTGCTGCGTCCGGGGATTCGCCCTGCTCGCCGCGACCGCCCACGATGCACAGAGCAGCGGGATCTGCTGCGCCGTCAGCGGCATGCGCCCCCATTTGGACCGCGTCGCGAGCATGCTGTGGCCCGAGCAGCTCTGCGTCCGGATCCGCAGCGTCGCTGCCGCCGTGGCTGCCATCCGCATCGACCAGACCTACCGCGACACCTGAGCGACCTCCCCGAAGGCGGGAACGGGTTGGGGTCGTGCAGGCCGGGTACCTGGTAACTCGATGGATGACAACCCGGACGGATTCGGCGAGCCGAGTGCCCGGCCGGGCTGGAATCCGCCGGTCCCGCATCCACCACCGGGCTGGATCCATGATCAGATCCTGGATGCTCGGGCGCCGCTGCAGATCAGCGCAACCGCCGCTGCGAGTTCCGCCACCTGGGCTCGCCGCGAGTTCGCGGGCTGGCTCGCCGTGGACGTCGCTGCGGGCGATCTGTTCGACGACCTCGTCCTGGTCGTATACGAAGCTCTGGCCAACACCGTCGACCATGCCTACGTCACTACCGGGATCGGCACGGGACCCGTCGAGCTGACAGCTCGCCGCTCTCACGAGGCGATCCACATCACCATCGCCGACCGGGGCGTCTGGCTCGACGCTCCGGCCACCGAGACCTTCCGCGGCCGGGGCCTGGAGCTGATCCGGCTACTCGTGAACGAGGTGTACCTCGAGCTCGGCTCGACCGGCACGACCGTGCACCTGTGCACGGCGCTGCCACCCCCGATCGCAGCGCCACCGTGATGGACGTCGTCGTGCAGAAGCACGACGCAGCAGGGTCGACTCGAGTGGGCTGGGCGTCCTGGACGCGAGGCGCAGCCGGCCCTCTTCGTCCCTCTCGCCGGATGCCAATCTGAAGTACCGACATGTCAAGGTCCTCCGGTGGACGTCGCGGACGTGGTCACCGGGGTCTGGGGCAATGTCGAGGAGTAGCGGCTTGGGGCAGGTCCGGCACCCGCTCGAGCGCAGTAGGTCTCCGCAGAGCAGAGGTCAGGAGAGGTGCTCGGGCTGGGGGCTGTGCTTCTCGTCCGCTCCCACCCTGCGCTGGGTTCCGTTCTGGCCCTCTGCCGGTGGGGCCGCCCGGGTGAGCCCCACGATCACCGACTTGGACGCCGGCTGGTGGCTGCCCTCGGCCGTGTGGTCCAGCGGCACCAGCGGGTTGGTCTCCGGGTAGTAGGCCGCGGCGGTTCCGCGGGGGATGTCGTAGGCGACGATCCGGAACTCGCGTGCGCACCGCTCGACGTCGTCGTCCCACGACGTCGTGATGTCGACGTGCTCGCCGTCGTCGAGGCCCAGCGCGGCGATGTCGTCGCGATGCACGAACACCACCCGCCGCCCGCCCTCGACGCCGCGGTAGCGGTCCGACAGCCCGTAGATCGTGGTGTTGAACTGGTCGTGGCTGCGCAGCGTCTGCAGGAGCAGATGGCCCTCGGGCACCTGCAGGACCTCGACCGGGGAGACGACGAACTCCGCGCGCCCGGACTCCGTCGGGAACGTCCGCGAGTCCCGCGGCGGGTGTGGCAGCAGGAAGCCGCCCGGACGCCGGACGTTGACCTCGTAGCTCTCGCATCCGGGCACCACCCGGGAGATGTGCTCGCGGATGCGGCGGTAGTCGTCCCGCATCCCCGTCCAGTCGATGCCGTGCCGGTGACCGATCGTGGCCTCCGCGATCCCGGTCACGATCGCGACCTCCGAGCGCAGGTGCGGGCTCGCCGGGGGCAGCGGGCCGCGCGAGGAGTGCACCGAGCACGTCGAGTCCTCGACCGAGATCCATTGCGGCCCCGTGGCCTGCACGTCCTTCTCGGTGCGCCCGAGTGTCGGCAGGATCAGGGCGGTCTCCCCGCAGACCAGGTGGCTTCGGTTGATCTTGGTGGAGATCTGCACGGTCAACCGGGTGCCGCGCAGCGCCGTCGCGGTGACGTCGGTGTCCGGCGCGGCCTGCGCGAAGTTGCCACCCAGCCCGACGAAGACCTTCACCACACCGTCGCGCATCGCCCGCACCGAGTCGACGGTGTCGATGCCGTGCTCGCGCGGCGGGTCGAACCCGAACTCCCGCTGGAGCGAGTCCAGGAAGGCGTCCGGCACGCGCTCCCAGATCCCCATCGTGCGGTCGCCCTGGACGTTGGAGTGCCCACGGACGGGGAAGAGCCCGGCGCCGGGCCTGCCGATGTTGCCCTGGGCGAGCGCGAGGTTGGTGATCTCCTTGATCGTCGCAACACCGTTGCGGTGCTGCGTGATCCCCATCGCCCAGGAGAACACGGTCCCACCCGAGTCCTTCAGCATCTGCGCGGCCCGCGTGATCTGGTGCCTGCTCAGCCCCGTCGACGCCTCCACGTCGGCCCAGTCGATCGCGGTGACGTGCTCCTTCCAAGCGTCGAACCCGGTGGTGTGCCGCGCGATGAAGTCGTGGTCGAGCGCGCCCCATTCGACCAGGAGCGAGCCGATCGCCTGGAACAGCGCGAGATCGCCGTTGACCTTGACCGGCAGGTGGAGGTCCGACAGCGGCGTGCCGCGCCCGATGACGCCCCGCGGCCGCTGCGGGTTCTTGAACCGGGTGAGCCCGGCCTCGCGCAACGGGTTGATCGTGAGGATCTTCGCGCCTCTGCGCTTGGCCGTCTCCAGGTGGGTGAGCATCCGCGGGTGGTTGGTGCCGGGGTTCTGACCGGCGATGACGATCAGCTCGGCGGTCTCCAGGTCGCTCATCACCACGCTGGCCTTGCCGATGCCGATCGACTCCTGCAGCGCGATCGACGTCGACTCGTGGCACATGTTCGAGCAGTCCGGCAGGTTGTTGGTGCCGAACGCGCGCACGAAGAGCTGGTAGGCGAACGCGGCCTCGTTCGACGCCCGGCCCGAGGTGTAGAAGGTGGCCTCGTCCGGGCTGTCGAGGGCACCCAGCTCGTGTCCGACCAGGGCGAACGCGTCGTCCCACGCGATCGGCTCGTAGTGCGTGCCACCGGGCCAGCGGACCATCGGGTGCGTGATCCGGCCCTGCTGGCCCAACCACATCTCCGAGTGCGCGTCGAGGTCGGCGATGCTGTGGCGGGCGAAGAACTCCGGCGTCGCGCGGACGGTGGTGGCCTCCTCGGCCACGGCCTTGGCGCCGTTCTCGCAGAACTCCGCACTGGCCCGGTGCCCAGGATCGGGATCGGGCCATGCGCAGCTCATGCAGTCGAAGCCCTCGGCCTGGTTGAGCCGGAGCAGCGTCTGTGCGGTGCGGGTCGGGCCCATGCGCTCCAGCGACCGCTTCAACGCGACCGCGACGCCGGGCACCCCGGCCGCCCAGTCCTCCGGCTCGTGGATCCGGAGGCCCGACTCGTCGTAGTCCTCGATCCGGCGCTTCTGCTGCATGGACGACCCCTACCCATCTCGCGCGGGATCACCCCTGGATCGGCGAGATCGCGGCCGATGTCTCACTCGGGTGGTTGGCCTCGGACCCCCGGGCGGGCGAGCGGATCATCCGAGATCCGAGCGACGGAACCTGTCCCTCGGCGCCGACGATCTGGCCGGCGGCGGCGGAGAACTCCGGCTGCGACGGGCGGAAACAGGAGTAGGGTCAGGTTGTCGAGGACGTTCGAACACATCGGCCGGATGAACTCGAGCTCGACAACCTCAGGAAGGCCGAAATGGACGCGGCAATCGAAATCGTCGTCACAGGCCACCACATCGCCCGGCCCGACCACTACCGATCGTTGGTCACCGCGAAACTCGACAGACTCGATCACCTGGACCGCAACGTCGTCCGTTATGACGTCGAGCTGAACCACGAGCCGAACCCGCGCCGGGCGAAGTCGGCCCAGCGGGTCGTGATCACAGGCCGTGGCAGGGGCCCGGCCGTGCGCGCCGAAGCCGTCGGAGTGGATCTGCCCGCGGTGTTCGACGACGCGGTCGGCAAGCTGAAGGGTCGGTTGTGGCGGCGCCATGATCGCCTCGTCCGACGTTCCCGGAGCCGCCGGACGCCGGCCGGAACGAGCCGGTCGTGAAGAATCTCAGCGCTTTCGAGTTCGACGACCTGGCGGTGCTGCTCCGTCTCGATCCGACCGATCCGGCCGATCAGGCAGATATCGAGGCGCTCGACGAGATCCTGACCCGCCGCCGGACCATGAATTCCACCAGCGACCGGACGTCTCGGAACCCGGTGGCATTGCGCCTGGTTCCGGATCCGTCGCCCTGAACCGGCCGAGCCGACGTGCGGTGCATGTCAGGGCGAACCGCCGGACGCCGGGTTGAGCGTCGGTTGCCGGTCCATGTCGGGTTCGTCGGGGCCGGTGGCCTCGGGCTCGCTCGTGTGTACGTCCTGGGGCCGGGTGTCCCGGTCGGCGTCGCTGAGGAGTGAGCGGATCCCGGAGTTCAGGACTGCGAGGAGCGGCACGGCGAGCAGTGCTCCGGCGATGCCGGCGGTGAGCAGCCCTGCGGCGATGGCGAGGATCACGGCGAGGGGGTGGAGCTTCACGGCCCGGCCGAGCAGCAAGGGCTGCAGGACGTGGCCCTCGAGCTGCATGATCCCGACGATGATGGCCAGCACGATCAGAGCGGATACAGGGCCTTGCGCGACGAGTGCGACGAGTACCGCGACGCCGCCGGTGACCACGGCGCCGATGATCGGCACGAATGCGCCGAGGAAGACCAGCGCGGCCAGCGGGACGGCGAGCGGGACGCGGAGCGCGGCCAGCCCGATCCCGATGGCGACGGCGTCGACGACCGCGACGACCGCGGTCGCCCGGATGTAGCTCACGAGTGCGGCCAGGCCGCGCCGTCCGGCCACGTCCACCCGGGTGCGGGCTTCGGCCGGCGCCGCGTGCAGGAGGAACTGCCAGATGCCTCGCCCGCCGTGCAGGAAGAAGATGAGGGTGAACACCACGAGCAGTAGCTCGGTGAGGATCCCCCCGATCGTCGCGGCGGTGGTGAGCGCCCCGGCGGTGATGGACGATTGGTTGGCGCTCAGCGTCGTCAGCATTTCGTCCTGGACGCTGCGCAGCTGCTGGTCGCTGAGCTGCAGCGGGCCCGTGGTCAGCCAGCTGACGATGGCGTCGATGCTGGAGGAGAGCTGGTTACCCAGATCGGGAAGGCCGCGGATGAAGGTGATGATCACGAACGTGAGCACGCCGCCGAGTCCGGCCAGTCCGCCGATCATCACCAGCGCGGTCGCCAGGGCCCGGGGAACGTGGTGCCGGGTGAGCCAGGTGACGGCTGGTGCCAGCAGGGCGGCGAGGAGCAGGGCGATCGCGACGGGGACGACGATCGCCGCCAGGTAGGCCACCACTACGCCGATCACGGCCAGCGCGGCGACGACGACGAGCAGCCGCCAGCCCAGGGCCGCACCGATCAGCAAGCTTCTGGGGACGAACGCTCGGCTGTCGTCCGGTGGGTCGGGCCGGGCTCGCCCGTCCCCGGCCGGCTGAACGGCCGCGGCCGGATCCGCTGGAACAGGCGCAGGCGGGCGTCGTTCGGTGGTCGCCATCGCGCCTCCCTCGTCGTGCTCGTCCGTGGCATACCCGCTGACGGCCTGCGCACGTCAACTCGCCGGCCGCCCTCACCGGCGGGAAAAGGCCCACTATTCCCGAGGAGCTGCACACTAAACTCGAATCCGGTACTTTCCTCGAGGTTTGGTGCCTTCGACGGATCGGGTAGACCCCGATCATGGGTCACTCGCACGAGTGGTTCATGACCTGTAGGGAGGCACAGCGGTGAACACCGCCGTTCTCATTCTGATCATAGTAGTCGTGGTACTGCTCGTCGCGGGCCTCGCTATCGGCATCCCCTTCGCGCGACGCAAGCGCTCCGAACGCCTGGAGGAACAGTTCGGACCGGAGTACGAGCGAAGCGTCTCCGAGACGGGCGACCGCAAGGCGGCGGAGACCGACCTGAGGGAACGTCAGCGTCGGCACAGCACTCTGGAGATCCGCGACCTCCGCCCCGAGGAACACGATCGATTCCAGGAGTCCTGGAACTCCGTCCAACGTGGTTTCGTCGACGTTCCGGTGCGGGCGTTGGAGGACGCCGACGGACTTGTCATCGAGATCATGCGCGTTCGCGGGTACCCGGTGGACGACTTCGACCGGCGGGCCGAGGACATCTCTGTCGACCATCCCGACGTCGTGCGCCATTACCGTGAGGCACGCGCCGTTCGCGATGCCTCGTCCGGCGGCGCAGTGAGCACCGAACAGCAGCGCCGCGCCCTCACGTCATACCGCTCGCTGATCGAGGCCCTGCTCGGCTCGCGCACGACGCGGCAGGGAGTGGGGCCCGTGACGAACGCGCCAAGGACGAACGCGCCGGGGACGAATGGAAGAGACACCGGCCACCGAGCCGACACGAACCGGCCCAGCGAGGAGCGAACGCCGTGACAACCTCTGACCGACACGCCGATCTCAACCCGACTCGCGCCTCCACCGGCTACCCGGAGCAGAGCCGCGCGGGCACCGGGCAGCGGGTCGGCGATCCCGCCGAAGCCCGCACCCGCACCGACGCTGCGCGCAGGAACAGTGCGGCCGATTCGCACGCAACCGACACCCACGCAACCGGTACCGCCACGCCGAGTGGCGGGCGACACGAACCCGACAGCGGCACCCGCGAGGCCCTCGTCCCCGGACCGCGGTCCGCGGCGTACAGCGCGCGCTGGGACGAGGTGAAGGGTGGTTTCGTCGACGAGCCCCGGCAGGCCGTCGCCGCGGCCGACCAACTCGTGAGCGAACTGCTCGAAGAACTGCAGGAGCTGTTCCGCAACCAGCGCCACGACATCGAGCAGGGTCTGGCTGCCGACGAGTCCTCCACCGAGGACCTTCGAGTTGCGCTGCGCCGCTATCGCAGCTTCTTCGACCGGCTGCTCTCGGTCTGACAGACACGCGGCCGCGAACCACTCAACCGATTACTGGAACTGAAGGGGTACCTGCATGATAATTCTCGGACTGATTCTCCTTGTCGTCGGCTACCTCACCGGCATTGGCCTGCTCTATACGGTGGGCGGGATCGTGCTGGTCGTCGGCGTCGTCTTCTTGATTCTCGGCAGGGTCGGCCGGCCGGTCGGCGGCCGAAAGGCGTGGTTCTGACCTCGCCGATCGGGAAGCACCGAAAGAGCGATGAACGAGGCCACCAGGAGAGGAGCCGACCACGACGGGCCGACTCCCACTGCCGGCAGGATGAACCGGTGCATCGTCGGTCTGCTCGCCGATCCGGGCCTGCCCTCCGCCATTGCTCGCGACCTCGTCGACCTCCTGCCCGAGCACCTCGGGCGGGAGGTCGACGGTTCTGTGGAATGGACGGTGCACAGCACGCAGGAGCCGTTCGAGGTCGCCCCGGACGCAGAGCGGGTGATCGACAAAGCCCGTCGGCGGGTGCAGGGCTCACGCTGGGACGTCGCCGTGTGCTTGACCGACATCCCGCTGCTGTCCGGGTCGGGTGTCGTGGTCGCCGACATCAGCACATCCGACCGCGTCGCGCTGGTCTCGTTGCCGGCCCTCGGTGGCCTGCGCCTGCGTACCCGTACCCGGGACATCGTCGTCGCCGTCGTCGCGGAGCTGGTCGGCAACGCGACCGTCCCCGTGCCCGGCCCTTACGCCCAGCGCGCGATACCCAGCACCGACGACATCGACGGCGAACTCGTGATGCGTCCCGGCCGGGGCCACGCGCGCCTGCTCGCCGGGATAGTCCGCACGAACCAGCCGTGGCAACTGACGCTCGGGCTCTCGACGGCGCTTGCCGCCGCGGCCACGGGCAGCGTGTTCGGCATCATCTACTCGAACGTGTGGGCGCTCGCAGTTGCGATGCAGCCATGGCGGCTGGTCGCGGCGACGGCCGGTGCGCTCGCCATCTTCGTGGTGTGGCTGGTCGTGGGGCACGACCTGTGGGACCGGCAGCCGCGGGCCCGGCGCCTCGTCCGGCTGGCGAACACGGGGACCGTCCTCACCGTCGTATGCGGTGTGCTGCTGTTCTACGTCACGCTCGTCGTGCTCAACCTCGCCGCGGCCGCGACGTTGCTCCCCCCGGACCACGTCACCGCGACGTTGGGCCGCCCGGCCGGGCCGGTCGAGTTCCTCAGGATCGCCCTGATGGCCTCCGTGCTCGGTCTGGTCGCCGGCGCCGTCGGCTCCGGTCTCGAGGACGACGCCACCGTCCGGAGGGTGGCCTACAGCACGCGCGAGCAGCAGCGCCGTGGCCAATTCCGGGGTGTGAGCGTTTAGCTACCCAGCGGTGATGCAGCACACCTGCCCAGTGCGGGTGTCCAAACGCTTGCTGTTCGAAGGCCTCGGGCTGGACGGTGACGAGGCCACCGGCGCGAACATCGTCGAGGTGGCGCTGGAGGCCCCGCTCGAGCAGATCGCGATCAACAATCGAATGGCGTCGCTGCTCGCGCCAGTCGTTTCGTGCAGCTATTCGGTGTGGTTGTCGCGGAGCGTCAGCAGGGTGAACACCGCGACGACGACGAACAGTGCGGCCAGGATGAGGTAGCCGAGGGTGAGCGAGACCGCGGCGAAGGCGGCTGCGGCCGCCGGGCCGACCATGAACGAGATCGCCTGGGCGCTGGCGGCGATGCCGAACGCCGTGCCGCGCTGGTCGCGCGAGACGCTCGTGGCGATCAGCGTGTTGCTCGCTGGGAGCAACGCCGCCTGCAGGAGCGAGGTCAGCGCGAAGAACGCCACGTAGGCGGCGACGTCGGGGGACACTGCGAGCAGCACGTGCACGAGCGCCGACACCGCCATGCCGCCGGCGATCAGCCACCTGAACCAGCCGGGCTTGGACAACCGTCGGACCGCGACCACACCCAGGACGCTGGCCACCCCGGCGACGGTGAACGCCACCCCGACGGCGCCGGTGGCCGCCTCGCCGGTGAAGCCGGCCAGCGAGAGCGGCGCCATCAGCCGCACCATCGACCCGGTGGCGTAGACGACGAAGCAGATCAGGATCGCGACGGCGAACTGGACCGTGATCAGGCTCCGGTAGCTCGTCTGCTGGTCCTGGGCCGCCGTCGCGGCCTTCGGTGCCGGCGCGATGCTGTCGCGGGGGACGATGAACCACACCAGCGCGGCCCCGAGCGCGGGCAGCAGCGCCGAGGCCAGGATGGCCCCCCACATCCCGAACCCGACGGCCAGGATGGCCCCGATCGACGGGCCGACCGTGTTCCCCAGGTACTGGGCGGCGGTGACGGTCCCGAGGCCCTTGCTCAGCTTCGATTCGGGCACGGTCACGCTGGTCAGCGCCACCGCGGCCGGGATGAATCCGGAGAACAGGCCCTGGCAGGTCAGGGCGACCGCGATGTGCCAGGGCTGGGTCGCCGCGACCATGATCAGCGTGGTCACCGTCGCGAAGAACAGGGCCCGGATGTACATGAGTTTCCGGCCGTGCCGGTCCGACAGCACGCCCCAGACCGGCCCCGCGACCAGCCGCGCGATCCCTTGTCCCGTCATCGCGATGCTGACCCAGAACAGGGCGTTCGCGTCGCTCGTCGCGCCGAGCTCGCGCATGTAGAGCGGAAGGAACGGGAACCAGAAGTTCATCGCGCAGCTGGCCGCGAACGAGCCGGACGCGATGGCGAGCACCGGCCCCGAGTCGAGCCGCCCGGTGAGCGACCTCCGCACCGAAGTGGACGAGTTGGCAGAGGTCACTGCGACAACGTTAGCTCAGGGCAACTAGGCTGTGTCCGGTAAGTCCGTGCGCAGCCAGGACACGACCGAGGCGATGATGATCTTGGCGCGGAGGTAGGCGGCGCGTTTCGCGTAGCGGGTGGCCGGGCCGCGGAACTGCTCGAGCCGGTTGAAGCAGCGGTCGAATCGCCGGCCGCGGGGGTGAGGACCTCCGCGGGCCGGACGAACCACGAGCCATCCCGTGGGGGTTGACGGTCTCACCGGTCCAGCGCGGTGCCGGAGGCATCGACACGGCCGCGCCACTGCCGGCTGACGCACCGGGCAACTGGGCGCAGGGCGTGGCCTGCGAGATGTCGTCTCGCGCTTGAATCCGGTACATGGGTACGGACCTAGCCTGGACGTCGGGCCCGCCGGGCCTGTCGTGCGGCGCGAGGGAATGTGACGATGCTCGAGATAATGGCCGGGAGTGAACGCGATGTGATCGCTGTCCGCGCACGTGGCGTGCTCACCGAGGACGACTACCGGGGCGTCCTCGTCCCGCGGCTGGAGTCGGCGTTGGAGACCACCGCTCGAATCCGGGTGTTGTTCCTGATCGAGGAGACCTTCCAGGGCTGGGACGCGCGTGCCGCCTGGTTCAACACCCGCCTCGACCTGCGCCACCGTCGGCACTTCGAGAAGGTCGCGATCGTCGGGGCACCCATCTGGGAGAAGTGGTGCGCCAGGCTGGCCAACCTGGTCATCGCCGGCGAGATCAAGACCTTCGAACGTGGCGAGTTGACCGATGCGTGGACGTGGCTGCGCGCCTGACCGTGCTCGTCGTCGCTACGTGGCCGGTTGCAGGCGGAGGCGGCTGCTCACGGCTCCAGCGTCCGGCGGATCATCCCGACGAGGATGCTGACGAGACGCGGCAGGTCCGTCTCGCCGGGCTGTTGCGCGATGAGCCAGGTGTCCATCGCCTGGCCCATGCCGAGTAGGACGGCGATCAGGAGGTCGGCGGGGAGGTCGGTGCGGACCGCGCCGATGCTCTGGCCGGTGGTGACGGCCCGCTCGACCCAGGGTAGGACGGCGCGTTCGAGCTCGTGCTGTGCCTGTTGCAGGGTGGGGTTGCCCAGCGCCGCGAGCCAGCCTCGGATGAGGGTGGTCAGCTGGGGGGAGCCGCCCAGCCGGGTGATCGCGTCGAGGTAGTAGCGCTCCAGCGTTGACCAGAAGGTGTCCGGATCGGTCTCCGGCGGGACGACCAGCGGTCCGAGGTCGGTGAAGAAGCGCTCGAACTCGACGCGCGCGACGTGGGCGTACAGGTCTTCCTTGCTGTCGAAGTAGTAGTACATCGAGCCCTTGGAGATCCCGGCCGCGTCGATCACCCGGTTGAGGGAGGCGTCGTGGAAGCCGTGGGCGGAGAACTCGTCGAGGGCGGCGTGCAGGATCACCTGCTGTTGCTCCGGTGGGAGCCGTGCGAAGCGGGGCCGGACCATGTGATCGGACGCAGCGTCAGTTGGCCGGCAGGGCCGGGAGTTCGACGGCGTCGCGCAGGCTCCTGCCCATGACGAGGTTCCCGACGTGCGGCAGTCCCATGAGCCTCATCACCGTGTTCCGTACGAGGAGCTGGAGCCTACCTCGCGGGGCGAACGCCAGCCCGAGCCCGACGGCCGCGTCCTGCTTGGAGCGGAGGAACGGCGCGAGGCGCTCGCCGTAGCGGGTGAAGGCCGTGACGTGGTCGCCGTTCGAGCGGGCCAGCTCGGCCGCCAGCACGTATGCCTCCGCCATGGCGAGGGCGGAGCCCTGACCGGCCAGCAGCGAGGGGCACGCAGCGGCGTCGCCGACGAGGGCCACCCGGCCACGCGTCCAGGACGGCATGCGGATCTGGCTCACGCGGTCGAAGTAGAACGTCGTGGCCGACGGCATCGCGTCGAGGATCGCCGGGGCCTCCCAGCCGGTGTCCGCGAGCCGGGAGCGGAGCAGCGCCTGCTGCGCGGCCGGGTCGTCCGCCGGTGTGCCGCCGTCGTGGCGCAGGGTGGCCAGGAACAGCGTGACGTCGTCGCGTAGGGCCACCCGGATCAGCTGGAAGCCGACGCCGGCGTGCATCACGGCCGTGAGCTCGTCGCGCGGGCGGTAGCCGGCCACCTCGAAGGCGGCGACGACGATGCCGAGGTAGTTCTCGAACCGTTCCTGGGCGCCGAAGGCGAGCGCGCGGACCTGTGAGTGCAGACCGTCGGCCCCCACGACGAGGTCGAAATCGCGTTCGCCGCCGCTGCGGAAGGTGGCGCGAACGCGTTCACCGTCGTCGTCGAGAGCTTCCACGGTGTCGCCGAAGACGGTCTCGACCTGCCCGTCGAGCGTCGAGCGGATCGCCGCCGCCAGATCGGAGCGCGCGATGCTGACGTACCGGTCGGTCGACCCGATGAACGTGGAGGGATCCAACGAGCCGATGCGCCGCCCATCGGTCCCGACACTTCGCGCTCCCGTGAGCCGGTACCCGCTGCGCTCGAGTTGGGGCACGATGCCCATCCGCTCGGCGACGTCGAAGCCGGCGCCCCAGAAGTCCACCAGGTATCCCCCGCGCCGTGGCTCGGGAGCGCGTTCGACGAGCGTGGGCTGGTGTCCGGTGCGCAGCAGCCAGTAGGCCAGCGTGGGACCGGCGATTCCTGCGCCGACGATGAGCACCTTCACGAGGCGACCTCCAGAGTCTGAACCGGCAGTTCGACCACTAGTCTAACCATTGGTCGTGCGAGGTTGCCCGGCTCGGGGGGGCGACCGGGTGCGTGGCTACCCGATCTCCGCTCCCGGGGAACTCGCGGTGCCGGCGAAGCGACCACTAGTCACCGGCAACCGTTGGCCGTGCCCGATGAGGAGGCGATGCGGTGGGGGAGCCCTCCGGCTGGGGCCAGGTTCTGGCCACCTGGCGTCCGCATGCCGTGCTGGACGCGCTGCTCGTCCTGATGACGCTCGGCTACCTGATCGGCGTGTTCCGCCTGCGGTGGCGGGGTGCGCGGTGGCCCCGGTGCCGGTCCGCGGCCTGGTTCGTTCTCGTGGCCGTCGCCCTGGTCGCCGTCGACGGGCCGGTCGGCGGCTACTCGGACGTGCTGTTCTGGGTCCACATGGTCCAGCACCTCATGTTGATCATGGTCGTGCCGGTGGCCTTGCTCTGCGCCGCACCGCTGCGGTTGCTCGCGACGGTGAGCCGGCCGGTGGAGCGGCTTGCGGGGTCGCGGCAGTTTCGGCTGCTCACCCACCCCGTCATCGGCATCGGCCAGTACGCCGCTGTCGTCGTCCTGACCCACCTCACGGGGTTCCAGCAGGTGTCGATGGTCCGGCCGGAGGTGCGCGCTCTCGAGCTGGTCGGCTACGTGGCGAGCGGGTGGCTGCTGTTCCTCCCGCTCGCCGGTGGGGAGCTCGGGCCGTGGCGCCTGCCGTCGCTGCTGCGGATCGCGTTGCTGGCCCTGAGCATGGGGGTCGACACGATGACCGGTGTCGTGCTGATGCTCACCCCGTTCGCGCTCGCGCCGGCCTACGGCGCCTCGCGTCCCGGGTGGGGCCCTGCGGTGCTCGCCGACCAGGAGACCGCGGGGGCCGTGATGTGGTTCGGCGGCGACGTGCTGATGGTGCTGGTGATCATTGCAGTGGGTATGGCGTGGGGCACGACGTCCCGGGCGCAGGACGGGTTCGGGGACTGGCTCGACGGGGTGCGCCGCCGGGCGTTGCTCGGTGTGGACGACGAGTCTGGCGCGGCAGCCGACGTCGACGCCGACGACGATGCCCTGCGGCGCTACAACGCGGCCCTCGCGGAGCTGCACCGGAGGGACGGTCGATGAGCACGCTCGGGCACACGGCGGTGCGGCGGTCGGACGAGCGGGACGGGCGTACGTTCGAGATCGTCCTCGGCGGGATGACCTGCGCGGCGTGCGCGAGCCGGGTGGAGCGGAAGCTGAACGAGCTCGACGGCGTCAGCGCGACGGTCAACTACGCGACCGAGCGGGCCCGGGTGCACGCCGCCGCCGGCCTCGACCCGCGGCTGCTGATCGATGAGGTCGAGCGGGCCGGGTACACGGCCCGGCGGGTGGACGACGTCGCCGTGCCGGGCCGGCGGGACGGGCGGGACCGCGTCGTCGACCTGCGCCGGCGGCTGGGGGTCGCGGCCGTGCTCGCGGTGCCCCTGTGCGACCTGTCGCTGGCCCTGTCCCTGTTCCCGGAGTTGCGCTTCCCGGGATGGCAGTGGGTGTGCCTCGTCCTCGCCGCACCGGTCGTCGGGTGGTGCGCGCTGCCGTTCCACCGCGCCGCGGCGCGCGGGCTGCTGCGGGGCACGTCCACGATGGACACGTTGGTCTCGATGGGCGTCCTCGCGGCGACGGGCTGGTCGCTGTGGGTGATGGTCCGGGGCGGTCCGGTCGAGCCAGGTCTGGGGCGCAGCTTCGCGGCGCTGTCCGGTGGGGACCACGCGCTGTACCTGGACGTCGCGGCGGGCGTGACGACGTTCCTGCTGGCGGGGCGCTACTTCGAGGCGCGGGCGAAACGCTCGGCGTCCGCGGCGATGCGGGCTCTGCTGGCGATGGGCGCCAAGGACGTCGAGGTGGTCCGGGACGGCGGGCGGGCCCGGATCCCGGTCGCCGACCTGATGGTCGGCGACCGGTTCGTGGCCCGGCCGGGCGAGACGGTCGCGACCGACGCTGTGGTGGTGGAGGGCGCTTCCGCGCTGGACACGGCGATGATGACCGGCGAGCCGGTGCCCCGGGAGGTGACGGTCGGGGACGCCGTGGTCGGGGGCACCGTGAACCGCGGAGGCCACATCGTGTTGCGGGCCACCCGCGTCGGGGCCGACACGCAGCTGGCGCGACTGAGCCGGCTCGTCCAGCGCGCGCAGGAGGGCAAGGCGGCCGCGCAGCGGTTCGCCGATCGCGTCGCGGCGGTCTTCGTGCCGATCGTGCTGCTGCTCGCCGTGGTGACCGTGGTGGGGTGGGTGGTGCTCGGCCGCCCGGCGGAGTCCGCGGTGACGGCCGCGATCGCGGTGCTGGTCGTGGCCTGTCCCTGCGCGCTCGGGCTGGCCACCCCGACCGCGATCCTCGTCGGGACCGGCCGGGGCGCCCAGCTGGGTGTATTCCTCAAGGGGCCGGAGGCGCTCGAGTCCGCCCGGCGCGTCGACACCGTGGTGTTCGACAAGACCGGGACGCTCACCACCGGCGTGATGAGCCTCGTCGAGGTGGGGGCGGCGCCGGGCGTCGACGCCGACCGGGTGCTGGCGTGCGGGGCGGCCGTCGAGTGCGGTTCGGAACATCCGATCGCCGCCGCCGTCACGTCCGCTGCCGTCACGTCCGGGCTCGCGACGGGCTCGAGCGGGACGGGTGCCGTCCCGGGGTTCCACGCCGTCCCGGGGCTCGGTGCGTACGCCGAGGTCGACGGCCGCACCGTCGTCGTCGGCCGTGAGCAGCTGGTGCGCAACCAGGGCTGGACGGTGCCCGCCGAGGTCACGGAGCGGCGGCGCGAGTGGGAGTCCCGCGGCAGGACCGTGGTCGTCGTCGGCTGGGACGGGACGGCGCGCGGCCTGCTCGCCGTGGCCGACCGGGTGCGGCCCACCAGCGCGGCGGCGGTCGCCGAGCTCCGTGGGCTCGGCCTGCATCCAGTGCTGCTCACCGGCGACAACGCGACGACCGCAGCCGCCGTCGCGGCCGAGGTCGGGATCGACGACGTCCGTGCCGAGGTGCTTCCGGAGGACAAGGCGGAGGTGGTGCGCGCGCTGCAGGCCGACGGGCGAAAGGTCGCGGTGGTCGGCGACGGCGTCAACGACGCCGCGGCCCTGGCCTGCGCGGATCTGGGCATGGCGCTCGGCCGCGGCAGCGACGCCGCGATCGAGGCGGCCGACATCGTGCTCGGCCGCGACGACCTCTCCGTGGTGGCCGACGCAGTCCGGCTCGCACGGCGCACCGACACCACCATCCGGGCCAACGTGGCGTGGGCGTTCTGCTACAACGTCGCGGCCCTGCCGCTCGCGATGACCGGCCTGCTCGGCCCGCTGGTGGCGGGCGCGGCGATGGCCCTGTCGTCGGTGTTCGTCGTCTCCCACAGCCTGCAGCTCGGCCGGTTCCGGCCGGGCCGATGACCACCGATGCCGTGACCGGTCCACGCCGTGCGGGCGTGGCTGCTCGGCGGGCTGCCGACCGTGCCCGCCGTAGTGCGCGTCCGCGGCCGGGCACGCACCGAGGGCGGACCGCTCCTCATCGGCGAGCGGGGCCGTCGGGGTGGCCAGGTCGAACGCGCCGTCAGCCCTCCATCCCGAGCCCGACGGCGAGGTCGCGCTCCGGCGACTCGCCCGCGGCGTCCGCGACGGCCTGCAGCGCGGCGACGACGAGCCGGTGGCGGTCGGCGGGGACGGCGGCGAGCAGCTGCTCGAACTCCTGGCGCCGGCGGCGGGTCACCTCGGCGACGAGCGCACGGCCCGGTTGCGACAGGCCGATCCGGTAGGAGCGGCGGTCGGACGGCATCCGGTGCCTGCGCACGAGACCGGCCCGCACCAGCCGGTCGATCAGCCGGGTCGCCGACGAGGGGTTGATCGCGAGGGCGGCGGCCAGGTCGACGGCGCGCAGCGGGCCCCGTCCGGCGAGCAGGACGAGCACCCGGTACTGCGGCAGGCTGACGTCTCCCGCTGCGGCGAGCGACCGCGCCGCGACCGCGACCAGGACCCGGCTGGCCCGCATGACGGCGTCGACGAGCTCGCCGTCGCCCAGCTCGGGCCCTGCGCGGTCCGGGTCCACGAGTTGAGCCTCTCACGCGGGTGAGATGCCCCATTCAGGGTGTCGGATGATCATTGCCTGATGCAAAGGTGTTCCCATGCAACGAACTTGGTCGCCGCGGTGATCGATGGATTCGGCTCGGGTCGGGTGCTCCGGGCGGTGCGGGACCTGATGCGCTCACGGCCTGCGGGTCTCGTGGTGTGCGCGGTGCTGGTCGGTGTGGGTGCCGGTGTGGGCGCCGTCGCGTTCCGGTATCTGATCCTCTGGTTCACCCTGCTGTTCAGCGGGACGGCCGACTACAGCGATGCCGGCATGCCGCCGCATCCGTGGGTCCCGTCGCTGGGCCCGTGGTTCCTGCTCGTAGCGCCCGTCCTCGGCGGCCTGCTGTACGGGCCGCTCGTGTACCGGTTCGCTCGCGAGGCGCGTGGGCACGGTGTCCCCGAAGTGATGTACGCGGTGGCCCGCAACGACGGGCGGATCCCGCCGAGGGTGGCGGTCGTGAAGTCGCTGGCCTCGGCACTGTGCATCGGCTCAGGCGGTTCGGTCGGGCGGGAAGGGCCGATCGTCCAGATCGGCTCGGCGCTCGGGTCGGCGCTCGGACAACTGCTGCGGGTCCCACCGCAGCGCCTGCGGATGCTCGTGGCCTGCGGCGCGGCCGGAGGAATCGCGGCAACGTTCAACGCCCCGATCGCCGGCGTCTTCTTCGCCCTGGAGATCGTGCTGCGGGCGTTCAGCGCTCAGGCGTTCGGCGTCGTCGTCCTCTCGTCGGTGACGGCGTCGGTGATCGGGCGGTCGTTCCTGGGTGACGAGCCTTTCCTGCGGTTGCCGCCGTTCACGCTGCACTCCCCGGTGGAGTACCTGCTCTACGCCGGATTGGGCATTGCGGCGGGGCTCGTCGGCTGGGCGTTCGCGAGGGTGCTCTACGTGGTCGAGGACGCGTGCGACTGGCTGTGGCGGTGGCCGGAGTGGCTTCGTCCCGCGGCGGGAGGGCTCCTGCTCGGTGCCGTGCTTCTTGTGCTGCCGCAGATGTACGGCGTGGGATATCCCGTTCTCGAAGCTGGTGTCACGGGGCGGTACGCGGTGTGGATGTTGCTCCTGCTGATGGTCGGGAAGATGGTCGCCACCAGCCTCACCATCGGGATCGGCGGCTCCGGTGGAGTGTTCGCGCCGTCGCTGTTCGTCGGGGCGATGGCGGGCACCGCGTTCGGGACGGTCGTGGCCGAGCTGTTCCCGGCGTTGGGGATCTCGCCGGGCGCGTACGGGCTGGTCGGCATGGCCGCCGCGTTCGCAGGAGCGAGCCACGCCCCGATCGCCGCGCTCGTGATCGTCTTCGAACTGACGCAGCAGTACTCGATCATCCTGCCGCTGATGGCCGCGGTCGCCCTCGCCGCCGGGGTCAGTCACCTGGTCTCGGACCGGACGATCTACACGTTGAAGCTGGTGCGACGCGGCGTCGACATCGACACGGACGGGACCGCCGCGATCCGATACGCGGCCTCACCGTCGACGTGATCGGCCCGCAGGGGAGCGGTGCGGCTGCGGTGCAGGGCCATGGTGCCGGCCTCCTCCGCCGGCCGGCGCACTCGGCACGGCGCCGTCCGGTCTCGATCGGACACTGCGGCCCGGACCCGCGGTGAGCTGGACGCTCTCACGAGCGACCTGCTTCCGGATCTGTGGCGACCGCAGGCCTCCTGCCGTCGTCTCCGTCGGTGTGCGGGCGCTCTGGCCGGGGTGCAGCGGAACCGGCGGGAGGCGGCGGATGGATGGCTGCGGCGGCAGACGCCGGGTTGATCCGATCGCCGCTCGAGCTGCCGGTGGCGTTCTCGAAGAAGCGCAGGAGCTCCACCGGCAGTGGCATCACGAGAGTGCTGTTCTGCTCCGACGTCACGTCGCTGACGGTCTGCAGCAACCGCAGCTGCATCGCACCGGGCGTGTCGGCCATGACCCGGGCGGCGTCGGCGAGCCGGGCCGAGGCCTGGAACTCGCCGTCGGCGGAGATGACCCGCGCCCGGCGGTCCCGCTCGGCCTCGGCCTGGTGGGCCATGGCGCGGCGCATGGTCTCGGGCAGCGCGATGTCCTTGATCTCCACCCGGTCGATCGTGATCCCCCAGTCGTCGGTCGGGGTGTCGATCACCGCCCGGAGCTCGGAGTTGACCTGCTCCCGGTCCGACAGCATCGTGTCCAGGTCGGCGCGGCCGATCACCGAACGCAGCGACGTGCGCGCCACCTGCGAGATCGCCCCCAGGTAGTTCTCCACGTTGACCACAGCCTTCACCGGATCCGTGACCCGGAAGTAGACGACGGCGTCGACGCTGAGGGTCACGTTGTCCCTGGTGATCGCGCCTTGCGGCGGCACGTCCAGCACGATCGTCTGGACCGGCACCTTCACCATCCGGTCGGCCACCGGGATCATCAACCGCAGCCCCGGCTGCCGCACCTCGGGCAGCAACCGCCCGAACCGCAGCACCACACCCCGCTGGTACTGCTGCACCATCCGGACACCGCTTCCCGCCAGCAACACGACGAGGGCGATGACCACGATCAGAAGCGTCGTGACCACAGATTCCACATCCTTCGTTCGACGCCGGCCCGGTCGTCCGGACCGATCCGGCTCATGCCGGGTGACGCTTCTCGGTGGCGGCGAGTAGCAGCCACGGGACTACGCCGAGTGTGGTGACAGCTCCGAGAACGGCCCATCTCGTCGGGCGAGGTCGGGGTCGCTCGCAGCCAGGTCGTGCTCGATGCCGGCAAGGAACTCGCGCTCCCACGGCGGCAGCGCGTCGTGATCATCGGGCCGGGGTGGTGCGATGTGGTCATCGCCGGGGCCTTTCGCACGTGCGTCGACTGGTGCCGACCAGTCTTCCCGGCGCGCCCTGACCTGATCGTACGGTCCAATCCGCCCGCCGACCACCCGTGGCCACATCTCGATCGGGTTCGCCGCCTCCCGCACCGGTGGGTCGCGCCGCGAGTCGTGTCCAGCACGCGCACCACTGCCGTCTACAGTGATACGCGGTGTGCCGGGAAGCCTGGTCGGCTCCCGAGGTCGAGCGGCCTCGGGGTGGTGTGACGGAGGTGTCCCGTGCGCGCGCGAGATCTCGTCGGTCAGGTCCCGATCGTGGAGATGGACCTGCCTGTCCTCGACGCGGCCCGGATCCTGGCCGACCAGTGCCTGCCGGGCCTGATCGTGGTCGATGACGCCGGGTGTCCGGTGGCGGTGTTGCCCGGTGTCGAGGTATTGCGGCTCGTCGTTCCCGCGTATGTCGAGGACAGCGCGGTCATCGCTCAGGTGATCGACGAAGCCCATGCGGACGTGTTTCCGGAAGAAGTCAGCTACCGCACGGTAGGGCAGTGCCTCCCTTATCGAGGGCTTGAGCCGTCGGTTGTCAGCGCGGACGCAACCGTTGTAGAGATCGCCGCCTTGATGGTCGGCTCGTACTGCCCGCTGGTGGCCGTTGTCGATCAATCGGTGAACCTGCTCGGGGTCGTCACGCTCGAGTCCCTGCTGAAACGGATGTTCGCGACGTGACGCCGGCCGCGTCAGGGATGCGTATCGCGTTCCCGCTGGTGGCCTTCTGGTTGCTGCTTTCCGGTCATTACACGGTGTTGCTGCTGGTGTTCGGTGCGTTGTCCGTCCTCGTCGTGGTCGTGCTCGTCGGGCGGATGGACCGCGCTGACGGCACCCGCGTTCGCGTACGGATGTCGCCGCGTGCACCGCGGTATGCCGGGTGGCTGGCCGGGCAGGTCGTGATGTCGTCGCTCGCTGTCCTGCGTCAGGTGTGGTCACCTCGCCTGGCTCCGCGCCCGGTCGTCGGTGTGACGCCCGTGGATGATCTCTCCGAGGTCGGAACGGTCGTCTACGCGAACTCGATCACGCTCACGCCCGGGACGCTCTCGCTCCAGATCGATGACGCGGGTATCGAGGTGCACGCCCTCAGGCGGTCGGACCTCGACGGGCTGCAGGCCGGCGTGATGCTCGATCGTGTGCGGCAGCTGGAGGGGCGATGACGCTGCTCTTCGCCGCCATGATCGGCGTCCTCACGACCATGGTCCTCGCGCTCGCCCGGGCGTTCCTCGGGCCTACCCTCTACGACCGCATTCTTGCGATCAACATGTTCGGGACGAAGACCGTCATCTTCGTGGCCCTGATCGGTTTCCTGATGGGGCGTCCCCAGTTCCTCGACATCGCCCTCTTCTATGCGCTGGTCAACTTCGTGGGCACCATCGCCGTGCTGAAACTGAGCCACTACCGGGCCCTGGACGCGGTGCAGAGCGAGGAGGATGTTCGGTGACCGCATCCGGGGTCGTGGACCTGACGAGCGGTGTGCTGGTTGTGGTCGGCACGGTGGTCGCGCTGTCCAGTGGGGTCGGTCTGCTGCGGTTGCCGGACTTCTTCACCCGAGCGCATGCCGTGGGCCTCACCGACACGGCCGGTGTGGCGCTGATCTGCCTCGGGTTGCTCGTGCGGGCGCCCGACTGGGGCGTCGGGGTGCGGCTGTTGCTGATCCTGCTCTTCCTGGTGCTGACGAGTCCCACGGCCACGCACGCGCTGGCGCAGGCGGCGCGCAGGGACGGGGTTCATGTCTGGAGAGCGGGTGACCCGCGGCGGTGACCCCCGAGTTCGAGTTGATCAACCTTGTGCTGTTCGCCATCCTCGTCGCGACAGCCGTCTCGATCACCCGGCTGCGCGGCCTCTACGGCGCCGTGATGCTGGCGGCCCTGTTCAGCCTGGTGATCGCCTGCCTGTTCGTGTTGCTCGACGCGGTCGACGTCGCGTTCACCGAGGCGGCGGTCGGCGCCGGGGTCAGCACGGTGCTGATGCTCACGGTCCTCGCCCTGACCCGTTCCCGCGAGGCCGTCACCCCCAGGAGGCGCCTCTGGCCGGCCGGAATCGGGTCCGTCCTCGCGGGCGGCATGCTGATCTACGCCACCCAGGACCTGCCGGCGTTCGGCCGCAGCGACACGCCCGTGCAGAGCCATCCGATCACCGAGACGTACCTGCAGGCCTCACAGGACGACATCGGGGTACCGAACACCGTGACCTCGGTGCTGGCGAGCTACCGCGGCTACGACACGCTGGGCGAGCTCGCCGTCATCTTCACCGCCGGCACGGCCGTCCTGCTGATCCTCTCGCACGTGCCACGGCACGACCCCGGGTTCGAGCGCGAGAAGCTGCTCCTCGCCGACTACCGGGTCCTGCGCATCGTCAGCAAGATCCTGTTTCCGTTCGTCTTCCTCTTCGCGCTCTACGTCCAGTTCCACGGCGACTACGGGCCCGGCGGCGGCTTCCAGGCCGGGGTCATCTTCGCCTCCGCGTTCGTGCTCTACGGGCTCGTCTTCGGGATCGACAACGCACGCAGGGTGATGCCGCGCCGGCTCCTGCAGGTGCTGATCTCCTCCGGCCTGCTCCTCTACGCGGGTGTCGGTGTGGCGAACATGCTGCTCGGTGGCGCGTTCCTGGACTACGGCACGCTGAACCCGGGCCATCCCGAGGAAGGGCAGCACCTGGGGATCCTGCTCGTCGAGCTCGGCGTCGGCATCACCGTCGCCGGGGTCATGACAGCGATCTTCTTCACCTTCGCCGACCGGGAGGTGGCCAGATGATCGGGACGCACTACATCTACTGGCTGGTCATCGTCCTGATGATGTGCGGGCTGTACACCGTGCTGTGCCACGGCCACCTGGTGAAGAAGCTGATCGGGCTCAACGTCTTCCAGGCGTCGGTGTTCCTGCTCTACATCAGCCTCGGCAAGGTCGCGGGCGGAACGGCGCCGATCGTCGACCAGGGGTTGGAGACGTACTCGCATCCGCTCCCCTCCGTGTTGATCCTCACGGCCATCGTCGTCGGGGTGGCGACGACCGCGCTCGGACTGGCCCTCGCCGTCCGGATCTTCCGCGAGTACGGGACCCTCGAAGAGGACGAGGCGAAGGCCGCCGAGAGGGCTGAGCACGCCGTCTCATGAGCCAACTACCGATCCTGCAGGTCCTGGTGCCGCTGCTGTGCGCGCCGCTGTGCGCTCTGCTGCGGCAGCGTCGAGTGGCGTGGCTGCTGTTCCTGGCGGCCGCTGCCGCGGCGTTCAGCTGTGCGGTGCTGCTGACGTGGCGGGTCTCCCGGGGCGAGGTGCCGCGGTACGCGCTGGGCGGTTGGCCGGCGCCTGCCGGGATCGAGTACGTGATCGATCCGGTGAACGCGCCGGTGCTGGTGCTGGTCTCGGCCGTCGCGCTCATCGTCGCGATCTACGCGAGGGCGAGCGTCGAGCGGGAGATCGAGTCCGGCCGGATCCCGCTGTTCTACGCCTGCATGTGCCTCTGCCTGGCCGGGATGCTCGGTGTCACCGCGACCGGTGACGCCTTCAACGCCTTCGTGTTCCTCGAGATCACGTCCCTGTCGTCGTACGCCTTGATCGCGATGGGCAAGCGGCGGCGCGCCCTGTTGGCGGCATTCCGGTACCTGATCATCGGCACGATCGGAGCGACGTTCCTGCTGATCGGCATCGGCCTCGCCTACGCCGTCACCGGCACGCTCAACATGGCCGATCTGGCGCAGCGCCTACCGGACGCCTACGGAAACCGGGCGCTGACCGCCGCCGTCGCGTTCGTCGTCGTCGGGCTGGCCGTCAAGATGGCGGTCTTCCCGCTGCACTCCTGGCTTCCGGGCGCCTACGGGGAGGCGCCGTCCGTCGTGAGCACCCTCCTCGCGGGCGTCAGCACCAAGGTCGCGATGTACGCGTTCCTGCGGTTCACCTTCACGGTGTTCGGCGGGGCGCTCGTGTTCGGGATGCTTCCGGTCGGTGTCATCGGGCTCGTGGTGGCCTGTGCGGCGATGCTGGTCGCCTCCGCGGTGGCGTGCTTCCAGCGGGATCTCAAGTACCTGCTGGGCTGGTCGAGCGTCGCTCAGGTCGGGTACATCGTCGCCGGGTTCAGCCTCGCCACGTCCGATGGCGTATCGGCCGGCTACCTACATATGATCAATCACGGGGTGACGAAGGCCGCGTTGTTCGCCGCGGCCGGTGTGGTCCTGATGCGCCGCGGTTCGGTCGACCTCGATGCGCTGGCCGGGCTGGGCCGACGGATGCCCTGGACGTTCACCGCGATCGTGCTGGCCGGCCTCGGCCTGGTCGGCCTGCCACCGACGGCGGGCTTCGCCAGCAAATGGGTGCTGGTGCAGGCCCTCGTGGAGCAGGGCCAGTGGTTCGTCCTCGCCGCGGTGCTGGTCAGCTCCCTGCTGGCGGTGGTCTACGTCGGCCGGATCGTCGAGATCGCCTGGTTCCGCGAACCCGTCGAGGCCCCGCAGCTGGACAGAGCGGCGCCATCGATGATCGCCATGACCTGGCTGCTCACCCTGATGTCGCTGTACTTCGGCGCGAGCCCGGTCCTTCCGGCTGCATTCGCCGACGGAGCGGCCGCTGCGTTGCTGGGTGGGGCGCCGTGACGACCTGGCAGCCCCTCGCGCTTCCGCTGGCGGTGGCATTGCCGCTACTCGGCGGCATCGGTGTCCTGGTGGCGCGGCACCGTCCGAACCTGCGGGAGACGGCGTCACTGGCGGCTGGCATCGCCTCGGCGGTGACCGTCGTGAGCTTGTGGCCGGTGGCGAATGCCGGGCTGCGGGTCGAGCTGTGGTCCTGGTTGCCCGGCCTGACGCTCGCCTTCGCGCTCGAGCCGGTCGGCCTGCTGTTCGCGAGCGTCGCCGCAGTCCTCTGGCCGGTCACCACGGTGTTCGCGGTCGGCTACCTGCGGGGCAACAGCGTGGCGCGCCAGACGAGTTTCTTCGTCTACTTCGCGGTGTCCATCGCGGCGGCGCTGTGGGTCGCCTTCTCCGCGAACCTCGTCACGCTGTTCATCGGCTACGAGATCCTGACGCTGGCGACCGTGCCGCTCGTCATGCACGACCGCACCCCCGAAGCGAGGCGGGGCGGCCGCGTCTACCTGGGTCTGCTGCTCGCGACGTCGATCTGTCTGCTGCTGCCCGCCATCGTGTGGACCTGGCTGCTTGCGGGCAGCACCGAGTTCGTCGCGGGTGGCCTGCTCGCCGGCGCTGCGGGCAACGGTGTGCTCGGGGTCCTCTTCGCGCTGTTCATGTTCGGCATCGGCAAGGCCGCGCTGATGCCGTTCCACCGCTGGTTGCCGTCGGCGATGGTCGCGCCCACCCCGGTGTCGGCGTTGCTGCATGCCGTGGCCGTCGTGAAGGCCGGAGTGTTCACCGCGCTCAAGGTCTCGATCTACACGTTCGGGCTGGACACCCTCGACGTCAGCGGCGCGAGCGAACCGATGATGTGGGTCGCCGCCGTCACGCTGCTGCTCGCCTCGCTCGTCGCGGCCACGAAGGACAACCTCAAGGCACGGCTGGCCTACTCGACGATCAGCCAACTCGCCTACATCGTTCTCGCCGCAACGCTCGCCAACCGGGTCGCCGCGGCCGGCGGAGCGCTGCACCTCGCCACCCACGCCGCCGGCAAGATCACCCTGTTCTTCTGCGCGGGCGCGATCTACACCGCGACGCACAAGACCCGGGTGAGCGAGCTCGACGGGCTCGGTCGAACCATGCCCTGGACCTTCGGCGCGTTCCTCGTCGCCTCGATGTCGGTCATCGGCCTGCCGCCGCTGGGCGGCACCTGGAGCAAGTTCCTCCTGCTGCAAGGCACGGCCGATGCCGGAGAGCCCGTGATGACGGCGGTGCTGCTGGTCGGATCGCTCCTGTCGTTCGCGTACCTGATCCCGATCGCCGTCCGCGCGTTCCTCCGTCCGCCACCGCTGGGCCCGGTCCACGCCGAGGAGCCCCCGGCCCTGGTCGTGCCGCCGGTACTCACCGCCGCTGCCTGTGCCGCGCTCTTCCTCGTCCCCGACATGATCATCGGTCCCGTCAGCCGTGCATTGGAGCTGCCATGAACGGCGATCGTCGCTGGCTGGACGAACCCCGCAACGTCACGCGGATCGTCGTCGCCCTCTCCGTGGTGTGTGGGCTGCTGCTGCTCGCCGACCTGCTGTACGTCAAGAGCCCGCACTTCTCGTTCGAGAGCTGGTTCGGTTTCTACCCGGTGTTCGGCTTCGTGGTCAGCTTCTCCCTGGTCCTGGCCGCGAAACAGCTGCGAAAGGTGCTGTGCCGCCCCGAGGACTACTACGAGCCACGGGAGCGAGCGCCGGATGGTGACTAGTCCCGCGCTGCTGCTGCTCCTCGGCGCAATACCGGTACGGCTGTTGCGCGGCCACCTCCGAAGCGCCTGGATGCTGGCCCTTCCCATCGCGGCCCTCGTTCTCCTGTGGTCGGCGCCGGACGGCGTCGCGGGCAGCTTCGAGTTGCTCGGTCTGACGCTGGAGCCCGTCCGCGTCGACTCCCTCGCCCGCGTCTTCGCGACCGCCTTCTGCATCGCGGCGCTGCTGGGCGTGATCTACGGGCTGCATCTGCGGGACCCGGCGCAGCAGACCGCGATCCTCGTCTATGCCGGCTCCGCCGTCGGCGGGTCGCTCGCCGGGGACCTGGTGACGCTGTTCGTGTTCTGGGAGCTCACCGGCCTGTCGTCGGTGTTCCTGATCTGGGCCAGGCGCACCGAACGCGGCAACCGGGCCGGGATCCGATACCTCACGGCGCAGGTCGTCTCGGGCCTGCTGATGCTCGCCGGGATCGCGCTGCAGATCCAGAGCGGCGCGGGCATCAGGTTCGACTACCTCGGCGCCACCGGCCCGGGCGGCATGCTCATCCTGATCGCCATCGGGATCAAGTGCGCGTTCCCGGTCCTGCACGCGTGGCTCCAGGACACCTACCCGGAGGCGACCGCGGTCGGCACCGTCGTGCTGTCCGGGTTCACCACGAAGCTCGCGGTCTACGCACTCGCCCGCGGCTACCCGGGCACGGAGATCCTCGTGTGGGTCGGGGTCGTCATGGCCTGTTTCCCGATCTTCTACGCGGTGATCGAGAACGATCTGCGCCGGGTCCTCTCCTACAGCATGATCAACCAGCTCGGGTTCATGGTGGTGGGGGTCGGTATCGGTGGTGCGCTCGGCATCAACGGAGCCGCGGCGCACGCGTTCGCGGACATCTTCTTCAAGGGTCTGCTCTTCATGAGCATGGGCGCCGTGCTGACCCGGGTGGGCACGGTCAAGGCCACGGAGCTCGGGGGGCTCTACAAGTCGATGCCGCAGACCACCGCGCTCTGCATGGTCGGCGCTGCGTCGATCTCCGCTTTCCCGCTGTTCTCCGGCTTCGTGACGAAGTCGCTGATCCTCGAGGCCGTCGCGGACGAGCACCGCACCGTGGTCTGGCTGCTGTTGCTGTTCGCCTCGGCGGGCGTGTTCCACCACGCCGGCATCAAGATCCCGTTCTTCGCGTTCTTCGCCCACGACGCCGGACATCGGGTTCGCGAGGCACCGCTGAACATGCGGATCGCGATGGTTCTCGCGGCCGCGATATCGATCACGATCGGTGTCGCACCAGGGCTGATGTACGGGTTGCTGCCCTTCCCGGTCGACTACGTGCCCTACACGGCGTCGCACGTCATCAACCAGGTCCAGCTCCTCACGCTGGCGGCGATGGCGTTCACGGTCCTGATGCGCACCGGTCTCTACCCACCCGAGCTGCGGTCGGTGAACCTCGACGCGGACGTGGTCTACCGCCGCCTGCTTCCGGTGGTCTGGGTGCGGGGACAGCAGGGGATGACGCAGCTGCGCGATCGGTTGCGGCCACATGTCGAGGCGAGCTGGGAAGTCGTGGCAACGCGTGTCACGCGACCGTTGCGGGCAGATGGTGGGCTGGGCTCGCCCTGGTCGACCAGCGGGATGGTCCGATGGGTGGTGCTACTGCTCGGAATCCTGCTGCTGATCTCGTTCCTGTGACCAGGGCGGCACGCGGCAGACCGGCCCGTTTCGACGAGGAGCAGCTGTGGTTCTGGTTCTGACGTTCGGCGTGGTCCTCTTCGTGACGATCGCGCTGTCCGGCCTGGCGGCGCGATCGGTGTTGTCCACGGCGCTGGTGTTCCTCCTGGCGGGGGCGCTCGTCGGCCCGGGGGCGCTCGGGCTGATCGAGGTGACCCCGCAAGGCGGTGCCGTCAGCGCTCTGGCCGATCTCGCCCTGTTCACGGTCCTGTTCGTCGACGGCGGGCGGCTGCCGATGCGCCAGCTGCGCACCGGTTGGCGATTGTCCGGGCGCGCGCTCGGCCTGGGCATGCCGCTCACGCTGGTGCTCATCGCGGTCGGGGCGCATTTCCTGGTGGGCCTGGACTGGACCACCTCCTTGCTGGTCGGGGCGATCCTGGCGCCGACCGACCCGGTGTTCGCCTCCGCGATCGTGAGCCGGAGCGAGGTGCCGCTGCGGCTGCGCAAGCTGCTGAACATCGAATCCGGGGTCAACGACGGGTTGGCGCTGCCGTTCGTCCTGGTCTTCCTCGCGCTCGCCACGGACGCCCCGGCGCATCTGGGCGACATCGCGATCGAGCTTCTGCTCGGGTTGGTGTTCGGCATCGGGCTGCCGCTCGTGGCCACCGCGCTACTGCGGTTGCCGGTGCTGGGCGTGGAAGCCAAGCTGCAGCCCCTGGGCCCGCTCGCGCTGGCGATCATGCTGTACGGCCTGTGCCACCTCACCCACGCGAACGCCTACCTCGCCGCGTTCTCCGCCGGGATCACCCTGGCCACGGTCGCTCCCCGCGCCACCCATTCGTTCGAACAGTTCGGTGAGCTGGTGTCCGAGCTGACCAAGTTCGCGGCCGTACTGGTGTTCGGTGCGTTGCTCACGCCGATGTTCCTCCTCGACCTGACCCTCGGCGAATGGGCGGTGGCGCTGTTGGCGCTGCTGGTCGTCCGTCCCGCGTCGGTGCTCGTGTCGCTCTGGCGAACCGACCTGCCCAGGCGCGAGCGCTACGCCGCCGCATGGTTCGGCCCCAAAGGCTTCGCATCGGTCGTCTACGGGCTGCTCGTCGTCCAGTCCGGAATCCCGGAAGCCGGCACGGTCTTCGAACTCGTCGCACTGACGATCGCGGTATCCATGGTGGTGCACAGCATGTCGGACGTTCCGGTGGCCAAGGCCTTCGACGTCGAGGAGCTCGCCGGCCTGCCCACCGACTCGACGGCGGCGCGGGGCGACGGCGATCGGGACAACGACCGGCCAGGATGAGAGGGCTGGAATGAGCCACGGCAGCGGCATGAGGACCGCGTCAAGGCCTGTGACATGCGGTTCACGGTTATTCTCACCCTGCTGGGAGGCGCGGCCGGGGTGGTCGGCGTCCCGAGGAGGTTCGTGATGGCCGACATCGGTAATGCCCTGTTGCTGATCGGCGGGTTCGTGGTGCTTCTGCTGGTGTTGCGGGGAATGCAGCGGTGGTGATCGTCCCGACGTGATCGGCGTCAGCTGGCATTGATCGTCTACTCGCACTGCTCGGGCGCGGTTACGCGGATCGGATGGCCGTGTCGTACGACGCGGGGCCCGCTTCACCCGGACACCGCGCCGTCCTGGCGAACTGTTCACGCAACCGCAACGGCACTTCGAGAACATCTCCTGACATCGGCACCACCCTTACCGTCAGCCATGCCACCGTGAAGACCCGCACGACACTGTCGGGTCAGAACTGTCGGGTCAGACCGTCGTGATGTCGCGACGCCTCAGCGTGACGGCGCCGATCGCCACGAGCGCCCCGGCGACAAGGGTGAGTAGCAGGTATGTGGCTGAGGTGGGTTGGTAGTAGGGGCTGACGTGGGCGAATGGTGAGGTTGCGCGGTACAGCGCCTCGGGTAGCCCTGCCTTCACCGCGAGCTCGCCTGCGATGCCGACGACCACGGTGAACCAGCCGACCGCCGGTGCCCACCGTGGGGTGAGCCCGAACGCGGCGACCGTGACGCCCACGACGACCCAGATTGCGGGCACCAGCGGGAGGGTGATCCCCAGCGCGTGGGATGGGTCGCCCCTGCCGGTGCCGAGCCCGAGTCCCAGGGATGCCTGCAGCAGCACCGGTGCGGCCAGCGCGACACTCAGGTGACCGGCGATCCACCGGTTCCTGCTCTGTGTGGTGCTGAGGATCGCCTCGGCCAGCCCGGACACCTCCTCGGTCCGTAGCCGCAGGACCGCGGTCACCGCGTGTGCGGTGGTGGCGAACACGAACACGAACACGGTGTAGACGAGGAATGCGTCGGCGGGGTCGTCGAGGCGCATCGCGGAGGCCCATGCGCGGACCCATTCGGTCTGCGCGTACTCGGTCATCGCTCGTGATCCGACGGAGCCGATGCCTGCGCCGATCCCGAACAGCCCGGCCGCCCAGGTCAGGAGGGTGGTGCGGTGCTGTCGCCAGGCCAGTCGCAGCGGATCGCGCAGCCCGGGGGTCGCGGTCGCCGGGCCGGGCCGGGGGGTGAGGAGTGCGGCGCCGAGGTCGCGGCGCGACGAGAGTGTGCCGGCGAGCCAGATGAGCGCCGCCGTGAGGGCGGTGACCGGCAGCAGGGTCGGCCAGCTGTTGCCGGCGAACGGGCGGAGGAACTCCAGCCATCCGTTCGGCGTGAGCCATGCCAGCCAGGCCAGCTCGTCACCACCGAGGTGCGCGATCCCGCGGACGTAGTGCAGCCCGGCGAAGGCTCCGAACGCGCCGGCGACGGCAACGACGGGCTGCTGTGTCAGCTGTGCGGTGACCGCGGCCAGTCCGGCCGCGACCCAGGCTGCGGCGCCGGCCACCAGGCCCAGCGCGATCGATCCGGCGATCGGTAGGCCGGCGCCGACCAGGCCTAGCGCTGCGATGGCGGCGATCACGAGCCCGGCGCCGAGCGTCACCACGAGCGGCGCGGTGAGCGAGGCGTGCCGGCCGACGACCGTGGAGCCGAGCAGTTCACGGCGGCCGGCTTGTTCCTCGCCGCGGGTATGGCGAACCATGATCAGTACCGCGCCCAGGGCGGCGGCGATCGTCGCGCCGCCGAATGCCTGCTGGGCGGTGAGTGCACCGACGCTGGTGTCGTAGGCGCGGCTCTGGAAGAACATGAACATCGGCACGGCGAGGATCTGGTCGTATCGATCCTGGCGGGCCTGCTCGGTGGGGTAGGTGGATTCGGTGGCCGCCATTGAGCCGATGACGATGCCCGCCACCACCAGCACCCAGACGCCGATGGGGACGCGGTCGTGGCGCAGGACCAGCCGGACGAGACCTGCCGTTCCCGCCAGCACGCTGGCCGGCCGTGGCGAATCGGTTGCACGGACGGCGGCGCCGCTCACCGAACCCCCAGCGGGCCGACGGTGGTAGTCCCCGGGGCGTTGTTGGCGTCGTCGGTGTAGTGGCGCAGGAAGAGCGCTTCGAGGGTGGGTGGCGACGCGGTCAGGCTGCGGGTGCCGATGGCGGCGAGCCGCGCCAGCACCGGGTCGAGCCGGTCGGTGTCGACCTCACATCGCACGCGGGTGCCGGTGACCTGCAGGTCGTGGACGCCGGGTAGCTCGGCCAGCCCGGTGGGCCCGGCGGCGAGCTCGGCCTGGACCGATGTTCGCGTCAGATGGCGTAGCTCGGCGAGTGATCCCGACTCCACCGTCCGGCCGCGGCGGACGATCGTGACCCGGTCGCAGAGCGCCTCGACCTCGGCGAGGACGTGGCTGGACAGCAGCACCGTGCGACCTGCGTCGGCCGCCTCGGTGATGCAGGCCTGGAAGACCGCCTCCATCAGCGGGTCGAGGCCGGAGGTGGGTTCGTCGAGGATCAGGAGGTCGACGTCGGCGGCCAGGGCGGCGACGAGGGCGACCTTCTGCCGGTTGCCTGTGGAGTAGGTGCGGGACTTCTTCGTCGGGTCGAGCTCGAACCTCTCGATCAGGTCGGCGCGGTGTTGCGGGTCGGCGCCACCGCGCATCCGGGTGAGCACGTCGATCACCTCGCCGCCGGTCAGGTTCGGCCAGAGCGTGACGTCGCCGGGGACGTACGCCAGCCGGCGGTGCAGCCTGGTCGGGTCGGCCCACGGGTCACCGCCCAGGAGCCGGACGGTTCCCGCGTCCGGGCGTACGAGGCCCAGCACGATGCGGATCGTCGTGGACTTGCCTGCCCCGTTCGGGCCGAGGAAGCCGTGCACCGTCCCGGTCGGCACGGCGAGATCCAGCCCGTCCAGGGCGCGGTGGCGCCCGAACGTCTTCACCAGGCCCCGGATGGCGATCGCGTCACGCGTCATCGCGGTCCTCCGCGCCCGCCACGGGCTCGTCGGGGGAGTCGAGAAAGCGCGCCATCGCCGCATACAGGTCGGCTATGCCCGCCCCGATGCGGTGCGCCTGCTGCCGGTCCAGCACGTCGGTGCCCATCCGCCGGGACAGGTGCTCGTGCAGTACGACGGTGCCCAGATGCATCGCCGCCATTACCGCAGCCGCGTCCCGTACGCGCTCCGACGGCTCCGGGCGCCGCTCGGGCCAGATCGCGGACAGCCAGGTCTCGGCCAACTCGGCGCCGGCGTCGAAGAGGGCCGCCGCCGCGGGTGAGCCGTCCACCAGCGCCCGGGCCAGATACCTCGTACTGCGCTCGCTGTCCGCGAACATCGTGGACGGGAACGCCGGCAGCTGCCCCGGCCGCTGCCCTGCCGGCAGCGCTGTTCCCGACATCGCGTTCTTCGCGTGCGCCAGCAGTGTCCCGATGGCGTGGTCGTCACATGCCTGCCGCAACCCCGCCTTCGAGCCGAAGTGGTGCTGCACCGATCCCGTGGACACCCCGGCGGCGTCGGCGACACCGCGGATCGTGGTACCGGCCGGCCCGTGCTCGGCGAACAAGAGCAGTGCGGCGTCGCGGATACGGGCCCGCGCGGTCAGATCCTCTGGTGGTCGATCGGTCGGTGACGTGTCCACGAGGAGACAATACAAACGTATCAGAAGCAGCACAACTGTAATGTTCCTCGAAGGGGTACTTTGTTAACGGTCCAGTACCGTTAAAGAAATCGAGGTCGTGATGCCCGAGGTTGACGTCCTGGTGGTGGGGGCAGGCCCTGCGGGTCTGAGCCTGGCGTGCGCGCTTCGGGCGCACGGCGTTTCGGTGCGCGTGCTGGACGGGGCGAGCGGGCCGGCGACGACGTCGCGGGCCAACATCCTGCACGCGCGGGGCGTGGAGGTCCTGGACCGGCTGGGCGCGCTGGGCGACCTGGCCGAGAACGCGGTCACCGCGCTGTCGATCACCGCGTACGTCGGGGGCAGGCCGGTCAGCAGGCTGCGCTTCGGCGACGTCGGCCTCGGGACGTCACGGCCGGCGCTGCTGGTCTCGCAGGCCGCGGTGGAAGATCGGCTGCGGAGCCGGCTCGCCGCCCTCGGTGTCGAGATCGAGTGGGCGGCGCGCGTGAGCGGGTTGCGTCCGGCGGCGGATGGCGTCACCGCGACGGTCGAGGGCCGGCAATCGGTGCAGGCGGGCTGGGTGGTCGGTTGCGACGGGGCGCACAGCACGGTGCGCCGCCTCACCGGCATCGGGTTTCCGGGCGCACCGGTCGCCGATCAGTTCCTGCTCGGCGACGTGCACATGAGCTGGGTGCCGGACCGCTCGGGCTCGCACGGCTGGATGCACCCCGACGGGCTGGTGGGTGCGATGCCGATGTACGAACAGGACCGCGACGACCTGTGGCGGCTGCTGGTCTACCTCCCGGGGGAGACCGAGGGGGAGCTCGACGACCAGGAGATCCTGGAGCGGTTGCGCAAGCTCGTCCCGCAACGCACCGGGCATCCTGAGGCGGTGATCCACGACGGCGCGTGGCTGTCGCTGTTCCGGATCCACCGCCGGCTCGTCGACTCCTACCGGTCGGGTCGGGTGCTGCTCGCCGGGGACGCCGCGCACGTCCACAGTCCGATCGGGGGGCAGGGCATGCTCACCGGCATCGGAGACGCGGAGAACCTCGGCTGGAAACTCGCCCTCGTCGTGCGGGGGATGGCGAGCGACGCCCTGCTCGACACCTACCAGGCCGAGCGCCGCCCGCTCGCCGCCGGTGTCGTGCGCAACACCAGCGCGAACACCCGATTCCAGACCGGTACCGGGCCGGTCGTGCGGCTGCTGCGCGAACGGGTCGCCACCCCGCTGCTCAGCCGTCCGGCCGTGCAGCGGTGGGCCACGGCGGTGGCCTCCCAGCTGTGGGTCAGCTATCGCCGCGGCCCGCTCGCCGGCGCGACCGCCCGGTTCGGGCGCAGGCCGCGCCAGGGTGACCGGGTGCCCGACCTGCCCTGCAACCGGCCCGACGGCAGCGGCACGCGCCTGCACGCCGAGCTGGGTGGCCGGTGGGCGCTCATCGGCGGGTCGGTCCCGGCTGCCGTGGTCGGGGCCGTGCGCGCCCGGGTCGGTGAGGTCGCCACGCTGACCTGCGTGCCGACGCGGGCGGGCGAGGTCTGGCTCGTCCGGCCCGACGCGCACCTCGCGTGGCGCGGAGCGGCCTTCGCGCCCGGCCTGCACCGTTGGCTCGACGGGGCGCTGAGCCGAGGGACGGTCCGTTGACCGAGGCACCGACCGGGCGGCCCCGCGGCCGTCCCCGCGACCCCGACGCGGATGCCGCCATCCTGGCCGCCGCGCTCGACCTGTTCATCGAGCGCGGCGTGGAGGGCACCAGCATCGAGCAGGTCGCGAAGCGCGCCGGGGTCGGCAAGCTGACGGTCTACCGCCGATGGAGCAACAAGGAGGAGCTCATCGCGGCGGCGATCGAGTCGGCCCGCGACGACCATCCCGACCCTCGGATGCCCGCGGACGGTTCGCTCGTCGAGCTCGTTCGGGCGGCCATCCCCGTGCTCGCCGAGAGGGTCGTCGATCCGCGATTCCGCGCCATGGTCGCCCGGGTGCTCGGCACGAGCAGCAGCCATCCAGCGATCATGGCCGCGTACTGGGAGCACTACGGCCGGCCGCGGCGTGCCGCGATCCGAGCGCTGCTCGACCGCGCGCGTTCGGACGGCTTGCTACCTGAACACGCCGACCTGGACGTCGTCATGGACATGATGGTCGGCGCTCTGATGTACCGGCTCGCCCAGCCCGGCACCCTGGATGCCACCGAGATGCGTCGCTATCTCCAGGCGCTCTTCGTGCAGGTGGGACTTCTCCGGCCGTGACGATTGCGATCGAGGAGCGGCCCGTCGAGCGCAGCCTGAAGGTCGTTCGCTCACGAACTGTTGCCGAGCGACCCCAGGACTCGGACCGCCGCCCGCACTCCTTTCTCCGCCCGTACCCGGGCCGGTAGCTGCCGCCGTCGTGGCCCGACCAGAACGCCCGCATCGGACAGCACAGCGAGCGCGCGGCCGGACATGGTCATCCCGGACGGGTAGGACAGCACCTCGAAGCTCCTGGTTGGACGGTTTGATCTCAGCAATCGCCCGTCTACCAGGGGGGAGTACCCGTAGCAGTCCGTCGGAATGTTCGGGTCGCCCGACGACGCGAGCTCGGGAGGCGTCGTTCGGAGGCGGTCTCGGCGCTCGACGTCGTCGATGACGACACCCAACACCGGATCGGCACGGCTCAGGTCCTCCTCCGGGTCGCTCGCCGTCCGGCGTGACGTGCATCCAACGTCACGCCCGTCCGACGACGACGCGCGGGGCAGCCAAAAGTATGTTTCTCAGTGTGACTGGATCTCAGGAATCGGCGGGCTCGCCAGGATCGGTGGGCTCGGCCGAACCGGTGGGGTCCGTGTCCGCGGTGTCACGCACGCTGCTCGGCTTCACCCTGCGCCCCTGCCAGGAGCAGGCCGTCCTCGCCGTCCTCGGCGGGAGGGACACGCTGGCCGTCTTGCCGACGGGGAGCGGCAAGAGTGCCATCTATCAGGTCGCGGGGATCGCGATCGGTGGTCTGACGCTCGTCGTCTCGCCGCTCATCGCGCTCCAGCGCGACCAGCTCCGGTCGCTCACCAGGCGTCGCCACGGCGGTCGGCCGGTGGGTGCAGCACTGCTGAACTCCACGCAGCACGCCCACGAGCGGCAGGACGCGCTGGACCGGATAGTGCGGGGCGACCTCGACTTCCTGTTCGTCGGTCCCGAGCAGCTGGCGAATCCGGAGACCTGGGATGCGATCCGCTCCGGAGCCCGCGCCGTGGGGTTGTTCGCCGTCGACGAGGCGCATCTCGTCAGCCAGTGGGGCCAGGAGTTCCGTCCCGAGTACCTGCGGCTGGTGGACGCCCTGGCCGAGCTCGGCAGGCCGCCCGTGCTCGCGCTGACCGCTACGGCTTCCCCGCCTGTCCAGGCCGACATCACACGCCGCCTGGGCATGCGGGACCCGGAGGTGGTGGTCGCCGACTTCGACCGCCCCAACATCTCGCTGACCATGCGGCACACCCGGTCGGACAAGCCGGAGGCGCAGGCGGTCGACGACGCTTGTGTCGACGTGCTGATGGGGCAGGAGACCCCTGCCCTCGTCTACGTGCTCACGCGTGCCAGGGCCGAGTCGCTCGCCGAACGACTCGGTCGTGACACCTTCCGGGCAGCCGCCTACCACGGTGGCATGCCCGCCCGCACGCGGTCCGAGGTGCAGGACGACTTCTTCTCCGGACGCCTCGACATCGTGGTGGCAACCAGCGCTTTCGGCCTGGGCATCGACAAGCCCGACATCCGTACCGTCGTGCACGCGGGCGTGCCCGCGAGCATCGACGACTACTACCAGGAGATCGGCCGGGCGGGCCGGAACGGAGACGCGGCCAGCGCAGTCCTGGTGCACGACCCGCGTACCATCCGCATCCCGCGCAGCCTCGCCGCCCGCACGCACCTGGACGGGGCGACGCTGCACCAGGTGGTCGACGCCATCGAGAACGCCGGCTGCCACATCACGTTCCCGGACCTGGTGCAGGCGGCCGGGGTCGCTGCGCGCTCCGTGGAGCGTGTGGTCAACGAGCTGGCCGAGCTGGGCTTCCTCGCCCTGAGCGGAACCGGCCGCAACAGGGTCGTCGAGCCGGCGCGCGGCCTCCCCCGCCCGGCGGACCTCACCGAGCAGCTGGTGGTGGAGGACAAGCGGCGCCAGGCAGTGCTGGCGAGCCGCCTGGACGCCGCCCGCACCTACGCGGAGACCACCCGCTGCCGGCGCGCGGAACTGCTCGCCTACTTCGGCGAGACCTACCCACCACCCTGCGGCAACTGCGACAACGACCACGCGCCGAAAGCCGCCCAGCAGCCGCACCCGACGACCATCGGGGGCACTGCGGTGCGTCACCGGCTCTGGGGCGAGGGACGGATGTTGAGCCGCGACGACCACGAGCTGCTGGTGTACTTCGCCAGCGTCGGCTACAAGCACCTCACCGCGTCGACACTGATGTCCGGAATCCTGGAGCACTGCTGAGGCTCCTGCCACGGTTACCCGCCTCAGCTCAGGCCGCGGGGCCGGGCTTCTATTGGAACAGTGTGGCACCTGCCACAGATTTGCAATACCATGCGTTATGGCGGAGCGGGATCCACGGCAGCGGGTCGGTGCCGGCGCGGTGGAGCGGGCGGCCGCTGCGCTGGAGGTGACCGGCCTGGTGGACGTCGAGCCGGCGAGCTCGGACCTGGTCCGCCATCTGCAGCTGGCGGCTGCAGTCGCCGGCGCGGGTGACGCGGCCGCGATGCGCGCGGCGAGCACGCTCGCGGCGCTCAGCCCGCACGACCCGGTGCCGCTGGTGGATGAGGTGGCGTTCCGGGCGAGCGGGCGCCCCGGTTCGGGCGTGCGGCCGACCAGCGCGTTGTGGGCGATCTGGAACCTGCGCCGCACCCGGGCTCGGGTGGGCGTGATGCTGCACGGGGAGGCGGCGCCGGAGTTGGCCGCCGCGTCGGCGATGCTCGACGCCGCCTACGCAGCGCTGTCCGCATATGTGCACGGCACGAAGGCCGATCCCGATGTGCGGGCGGACTGTCTGGACCGGGCCCGCGACGAGCACGCCTCGGCCGGGCGGATCCTGGACGGGCTTCCGGGGTCGCGGCCTGCAGCATGATCGGCCCCATCCCTCGGTCAGTCGCCGGGATTCGCGTGCAGCAGAACGGCCGAGGGCGCCCGCGACGTGCGGGCCGCCCTCGGGTCGGACGTGACGTGAGCCGGTGTGCTCAGGCGCGGGCCTTGGCGAAGCGGTCGGCCGCGTCCGCCCAGTTGACGACGTTCCACCAGGCCTTGACGTAGTCGGGCTTCACGTTCTTGTACTGCAGGTAGAAGGCGTGCTCCCACATGTCGAGCATGACGAGGGGGACCTGGCCGGCGGGGAGGTTGGCCTGCTGGTCGTAGAGCTGGTGGACCAGCAGGCGCTGACCCAGCTGGTCCCA
>NZ_JBRERS010000018.1:0-130876 GCF_054486945.1 Pseudonocardia wallangbongensis | reverse complement strand
AAACTGGCCCTACAATTGCGCCGAGGACGGGGCCTCGACGACTTAATGTTCAAACTGGCACAAAACCAGTCCATGAACAAGCTCGACACACTGTTGAGTTCTCAAGAGACACCCGCACACCATTTCGATCCTTGCGGATCGGGCCGGGGCAACTTTCATACGGTACGTGGTCCTGGGCGCGGAGTCAAGCTCCGCCAGTCCCACTCCTTCAGGCTAGCACCGAGGTGCTCGGCCTTCCGGGGCGGCCGCCATGATCCGGGGGCTGACTCTGGGCCGGAGAAGATCCGTCCCGGTCTGTCGTGCTGCCCGCCGTGGCGACGAGGAGAAAGTTACACACCCCCGAAAAGGGCCCGAACACCGGGGGTACCTTTTCGATGTCCTCGCAGGTCAGGGGCCATATGGCGGCAGCTCACGGCTCAGCTCGCCCGGACGCCGGCGAGGTTGCGCTTGCCCCGGCGCACGACGGCCCACCGCCCGGGGAGGAGGTCGCCCTCGTCGAGCGTCCAGCCCTCGTCGGGCACCTTCGCGTTGTTGACGTACGCCCCGCCCTCCCCGACGGTGCGCCGGGCCGCGCTGCGGCTCTCCGCCAGCCCGGTCGAGAGCAGGAGGTCGACGATCGTCGGTCGTTCCCCGATCGACACCTCGGCGTGGGGCACCTCGGCCAGGGCCGCGTCGAGGGTGCCGGCGTCCAACCCCCGGAGGTCGCCCCGGCCGAAGAGCGCGGAGCTCGCCGCGACCACCTGGTCGGTGGCCCGTTCCCCGTGCACCAGCGTGGTGAGCTCACCGGCCAGCCGGCGCTGCGCCTCCCTGGCGAACGGCCGTTCGGCGACGGCCTGCTGCAGCTCGTCGATCTCCTCCCGGGACAGGGAAGTGAAGTACCGCAGGTACCGGACGACATCGGCGTCGGCGACGTTGACGAAGTACTGGTACCACGCGTACGGCGAGGTCATCTCGGCGTCGAGCCAGATGCTCCCGCCGCCGGTCGACTTGCCGATCTTGCGGCCGTCCGCGTCGGTGACGAGCGGCGTGGTGAGGGCGTGCACTCCGGCGCCCTCGACCTTCCGGATCAGGTCGACCCCGCCGACGATGTTGCCCCACTGGTCGGACCCGCCGATCTGCAGGCGGCAGCCGTGCTGGCGGTGCAGGTGCAGGTAGTCCTGGCTCTGCAGGAGCAGGTAGCTGAACTCGGTGTAGGACATGCCGTCGCCGTCGAGGCGGCGCTTGACCGTCTCGCGCTGCAGCATGACGTTGATCGAGAAGTGCTTGCCGGTGTCCCGCAGGAACTCGAGGGTGCTCTGTCCGCCGGTCCAGTCGAGGTTGTTGACGACCAGCGCGCCGGTGGGGCCGTCGTCGAAGTCCACGAACCGCTCCAGCTGCCCGCGGATCCGGCTCGCCCAGTCGCGCACCGTGTCGACGCTGTTCAGCGTCCGCTCGCCGACGTCGCGGGGGTCACCGATCATCCCGGTGGCCCCGCCGGCGAGGACGATCGGCCGGGCGCCCGCCCGCTGGAAGCGGCGCAGCGTGAGCAACAGCATGAGGTTGCCCGCGTGCAGGCTGGGCGCGGTGGGGTCGAACCCGGCGTAGAGGGTGAGCACCCCGTCGTCGAGATCACGCCGCAGCGCGTCGAGGTCGGTGCTCTGCGCGATCAGGCCGCGCCACTCCAGCTCATCGAGGATGTTCGTTCCCACGCGAACGATCCTCCCCCACCACTGCCAGCGGGTTTCAGCCGCCCAGATGCGATGCGAGCTCCGCGGGCAGCTCGTCGAGCAGCGACGGCAGGCTCAGCACGCTGCTGAAGGACAGGGCGACGCCCTGCTCCTGCGTGAGGTCGACCACGCGTCCCTCCTGGCCGATCCGCAGCGCCGGGTAGCCGGGCTGGGACTCGAGCGCGGCGTCGTCGTTGCCGGGGATCTCCAGCCAGCCGACGACGTCGTTCTCGTCGAGCATGCCGAGCCGCTCGTTGCTGATGTCGGCGTAGAAGTTGTCCCCGGCGAGCTCGTCGAAGTCCGCGGGGACCGTGAAGCCCAGCGACGTCAGGAACCGGCCCCGGCTGTCCTGCGAGGTCCAGACGAAGTAGCCGGCGCCGGTCGAGCCGGCGGCGGCGATGGCGGCCTTGCGGCCCTCGAACTGCGGGTACTGCCCACGGACGGTGACGAACCGGGCCTCGAGGTCGGAGACCATCCGGTCGGCCTCGTCCGCCCGGCCCAGCGCGGTGCCGATCAGCCGGGTCGAGTCCTGCCAGGCGACCTGGAACGGGTTCGCGCCCGGCGGGTGCGCGATCGTGGGTGCGATCCGCGAGAACGTGTCGTACTCCTGCTGGTCGAGGCCCGCCGACACCGCGACGATCAGGTCCGGTCGCAGCGCCGCCACCGTCTCGGCGTTGATCTCGTCACCGACCAGCACCTGCGGCTGCTGACCCTGCAGGCGGTCGCTCGCCCACGGCCACGTGGCGAACGGCCGGTTGCCGGTGAACTCGCGGATGGCGACGGGCACCACGCCCAGCGCGAGGATCGCGTCCTGGTCGGTGTAGCCCAGCGACACCACGCGCTGCGGTGCCGCCGGGATCACGGTGGAGCCGAACGCGTGCTGAACCGTGACGGATGCCCGCGGATCCGCCCCGGCCGGGGCGGATCCGCCTCCCCCGCACGCGCTGAGCAGGACGGCGGCGGCGAGCAGGGCCGCGGAGGCACGGAGGCGGGCGATCACGCGCGAAGGCTAGGCTTCCCTACCCCCGCCGTCCAGTCGTTGTGATCGGCGCGCTCCGGCCGGGCCGGTACGGGCTCACCGCGGGCGACCCGTCGACGAAGAACCGCCACGGCAGCTCGTGGGCGGCCGCCACCCCGACCCGCGGCCCGGTGCGCACGAGCGCCGGGTCGACCGGCGGCCCGGCCAGCAGCCGGACCGGTGAGGTGGGGTCGGTCACGTCGACGCCGTTGTGCTCCCGCCCCAGCCCGAGCAGGGACGCGAGCCGGGCCGGGCCCTTGGCGAGATCATCATCACGCCGCGCGGTGGGCCGGCGGGCGTGCGCCGCCGCGAGATCGGAGACGACCTCGCCCGCCCGGAGCAGCACCGCCCCCGCCTCGCCGTCCTCCAGCGCGGTGACGTTCGCGCAGAAGTGCATGCCGTAGACGAAGTAGACGTACAGGTGCCCGGCCGGTCCGAACATCACGCCGTTGCGCGGCGTGCGCCCGCGGAAACTGTGCGAGGCGGGGTCGTCGCGGCCGCGGTACGCCTCCACCTCGACGAGCCGGACGGCCATCTCGCCCTCGGGCGTGTCGGCGACGACGGTGCAGCCGAGCAGCCGCACCGCCGCCTCCAGGACGTCGACGGCCAGCTCCTCCCGCGGGAGGAGTTCCGTCACCTGCGCTGCGCCAGCGCGAGCCGGACGCACACCGCCACACCCTCCATCGCCTTGCGCACCTCGGCGAGCACGGGGAACGTCGGCGCGAGCCGGATGATGCTGTCCTGCGGGTCCTCGCCACCGGGGTGCGTGGCACCGGCCGGGGTGAGTGCCAGCCCCGCCTCCCCGGCGAGCCGGACGATCTCGGTGGCGGTGCCCTCCGGCACGGTCAGCGTGACGAAGTACCCGCCGGCGGGCTTGGACCACTCCACGCCCGGGGTGTCGGCGAACTCGCGCGTGAGCACCTCGTCCACCACCGCGAACTTCGGCGCGATGATCTCGCGGTGCTTGCGCATGTGCGCGCGCAGGCCGTCGGCGTCGCGCAGGAACCGCACGTGGCGCAGGTGGTTGGTCTTGTCCGGGCCGATCGTGCGCTTCGACGTGAGCCGGATCCACCAGTCGATGTTCTCCGCGGACGCGCCGAGGAACGCCACGCCCGCGCCGGCGAGCGTGATCTTCGACGTGGACCCGATGACGAACGGGCGGTTCGGGTTGCCGGCCTCGGCCGCGAGCGCGAGCACGTCGGCGATCTCGGCCTCGTCCCCGGTGAGGTGGTGCGCCGTGTAGGCGTTGTCCCAGATGATGCGGAAGTCGGGCGCCGCGGTGGGCATCGCCGCGAGCCTGCGCACCGTCTCGTCGGAGTACACCGCACCCGTGGGGTTGGAGTACTTCGGCACGCACCAGATGCCCTTGACGGTGGGGTCGGCGGCGACCAGCTCCTCGACGACGTCCATGTCGGGGCCGTCGGCGGTCATCGGCACCGGCACCAGCTCGATGCCGAGCCGCTCGCACACGCCGAAGTGCCGGTCGTAACCGGGGACGGGGGCGAGGAAGACGACCCGCTCCTCCTCCACCCAGCGCCGTTCTGCATCGGGGAGGGGGGACAGCAGCGCGTGGACGAGCGTGTCGTGCATGAGCTCGAGGCTGGAGTTGCCGGACGCGACCAGCTGCTCGACCGGGACCTGCAGGAACGGCGCGAAGATCGCCCGCAGCTCGGGGAGGCCGTGCAGGCCCCCGTAGTTGCGGGTGTCGGTGCCGTCGGCGGCGCGGAAGTCCTCGGCGCCGGGCTGGCCCAGCATCGGGGTGGCGAGGTCGAGCTGCTCCGACGACGGCTTGCCCCGGGTGAGATCGAGCTTCATGCCCTCGGCCTGGAGCTTCTCGTAGGCGTCGCGGGCGTCGGCCGGCCCCGGCGTGGTCATGCGGATCCTCCAGAATCGGTAAGGGCCTGTCGCGCGGTGGTGGTGGCGGCGCGCAGGTCGGCGAGCTGTTCGGCGACCCGTACGCCCGCGGTACCACCGCGAGCGGCCCGGGACGCGATCGAGCCTGCCACGGTGAGCACGGCGCGCACGTCCGGGGTCAGCGCGGGGTGCACGGCGGCCAGTTCGGCGTCCGTGAGGTCCGCGAGCCCGACGTCGCGGGCCTCCGCCGCGCGGACGCACCCGCCTGCGGCCTCGTGCGCCACCCGGAACGGCACGCCCTGGCGCACCAGCCACTCGGCGACGTCCGTGGCGAGGGTGAACCCGGCCGGTGCCAGCGCGGCGAGCCGGTCGGTGTGGAAGGTGAGAGTGGCGACCATCCCGGCGACCGCCGGGAGCAGCAGCTCCAGTTGCTCGACGGAGTCGAACAGCGGCTCCTTGTCCTCCTGCAGGTCGCGGTTGTACGCGAGCGGGAGGCCCTTGAGCGTGGCCAGCAGCCCCGTCAGGTTGCCGATCAGCCGGCCCGCCTTGCCGCGCGCGAGCTCCGCGACGTCCGGGTTCTTCTTCTGCGGCATGATCGAGCTGCCGGTGGAGAAGGCGTCGTCGAGGGTGACGTAGGAGAACTCCGCCGTGGCCCACACGATCACCTCCTCGGCGACCCGGGACAGGTCGACGGCCACCATGGCCAGCACGAACGCCGCCTCGGCCGCGAAGTCGCGCGAGGCCGTGCCGTCGATCGAGTTGGCCGACGACGAGTCGAAGCCCAGCTCGGCCGCCACCGCCTCCGGGTCGAGCCCGAGCGAGGAACCGGCCAGCGCCCCCGACCCGTACGGGGAGACGGCCGCCCGCCGGTCCCAGTCCCGCAGCCGGTCGACGTCACGCATCAGCGCGTGGGCGTGCGCGGCGAGGTGGTGCGCGAGCAGGACGGGCTGCGCGTGCTGCAGGTGGGTGCGGCCGGGCATGGGCGCGTCCGGGTGCGCACCGGCCTGCGCGACCAGCGCGTCGACGACGTCCAGGACACCGGCTCCGACCCGGCGGGACGCGTCGCGCAGCCACATCCGGAAGAGCGTGGCGACCTGGTCGTTGCGGGACCGGCCCGCGCGCAGCTTGCCGCCCAGATCGGGTCCTGCCCGTTCGATCAGGCCGCGCTCGAGGGCGGAGTGCACGTCCTCGTCGTCGGGTGCCGGGCCGAACGCGCCGGACTCGACGTCGGCGGCCAGCTTCGCGAGCGCGTCGAGCATCCCGGCCAGCTCGTCGTCGGTGAGCAGACCCGCACGGGCGAGCACGCGCGCGTGCGCCATCGAGGCCCGCAGGTCGTAGGGCGCGAGGCGCCAGTCGAACTGCGTGGACTTCGACAGCGCCGCCAGCGCGTCGGCGGGTCCGGAGGCGAACCGGCCTCCCCAGAGCGCCATCAGTCGGTGCCCGCTTCCAGCGCGGCGTCGTCGAGGGACTTCTCCGAGTCGCGGTCACCGGCCGCGGCGCCGTCGGGGACCGTCGCGATCCGGTCGAAGCCACCGGCCGGCAGCTCGCCGAACAGCGTGCCGTGCTCGACGAGCACCGTGCCCTGCTCGGCCGGCTGCCCGGCGTAGGCCTCCAGCTTGGCGCGGGAGTCGGCGATGTCGAGGTTGCGCATCGTGAGCTGGCCGATCCGGTCCGTCGGCCCGAAGGCGGCGTTCTCGACGCGCTCCATCGAGAGGCGGTCCGGGTGGTAGGAGAACCCGATCCCCTCGGTGTCGAGGATCGTGTAGTCGTCGCCGCGGCGCAGCCGGAGCGTGACGGTGCCGGTCACCAGCGAGGCGATCCAGCGCTGGACCGACTCGCGCACCATCAGGGCCTGCGGGTCGAGCCAGCGCCCCTCGTAGAGCAGCCGGCCGAGCTTTCGGCCCTCGTTGTGGTAGTTCGCGACGGTGTCCTCGTTGTGGATCGCGTTGAGCAGCCGCTCGTACGCGGCGAAGAGCAGGGCCATCCCGGGCGCCTCGTAGATACCGCGCGACTTGGCCTCGATGATCCGGTTCTCGATCTGGTCGGACATGCCGAGGCCGTGGCGCCCGCCGATCCGGTTGGCCTCCTGGACGAGCGCGACGGGGTCGGCGAACCGCCGGCCGTTCAGGGCCACCGGGTAGCCGGCCTCGAACGTGACGGCGACGTCCTCGGTCTCGATCCGGGTCGCCGCATCCCAGAACTTCACACCCATGATCGGTTCGACGGTCTCGAGGGACACGTCGAGGTGTTCGAGCGTCTTCGCCTCGTGGGTGGCGCCCCAGATGTTGGCGTCGGTCGAGTACGCCTTCTCCGCCGAGTCCCGGTAGGGCAGCCCGTGCGCGGTGAGCCAGGTGCTCATCTCGTGGCGGCCGCCCAGCTCCTGCACGAAGTCGGCGTCCAGCCACGGCTTGTAGATGCGCAGCTCGGGGTTGGCCAGCAGGCCGTAGCGGTAGAACCGCTCGATGTCGTTGCCCTTGAACGTCGAGCCGTCGCCCCAGATGTTCACGTCGTCGGACTGCATCGCCCGCACCAGCAACGTCCCCGTGACGGCCCGGCCCAGCGGGGTGGTGTTGAAGTAGGTCCGGCCCCCGGACCGGATGTGGAAGGCGCCGCACGCCAGCGCCGCCAGGCCCTCCGCGACCAGCTGCGGCTTGATGTCGACCGCGCGGGCGATCTCGGCACCGTACTGCTTGGCGCGTGCCGGGACGCCGGAGATGTCCGGCTCGTCGTACTGGCCGAGGTCCGCGGTGTAGGTGCACGGGATCCCGCCCTTGTCGCGCATCCAGGCGACCGCCACGGAGGTGTCGAGGCCTCCGGAGAAGGCGATGCCGATGCGCTCACCCTTGGGGATGGAGGTCAGGACCTTGCTCACGGGTTGGTTGCTCCTTGTTCAGAGTTCGCGTAGCCGAGCGACGAGTTCGGACCCGGTGAGGGGCTCACGGGCCACCACCAGGAGGGTGTCGTCGCCCGCGATCGTGCCGACGATGTAGTTCAGGGCTGCCCGGTCGAGCGCACTCGCCAGGTAGTGCGCCCCGCCGGGGGGCGTGCGGAGCACGGCCAGGTTCCCACTCGCGTCCGCGGCCGTGAGCAGCTCCCCCAGCAACCGGGCGAGCCGGACCGTTCCGCCCTCCACGCCGCGGACGGGGCTCCCGTCGTCCGGGATCACGTAGGCGCCGCGGACCTTCAGCGCGCCCAGCTCGTCCAGGTCGCGGGACAGCGTGGCCTGGGTGGTGGCGATCCCGTCGTCCTCCAGCAGGGCGAGCAGTTCCGTCTGGCTGTGCACGGCCCGGTCCCGGATCAGCTCGACGATCCGGGACTGGCGGCCCGCGCGCGTCCCCGTGGTCACGACTGCCGCATCAACCATGTGAGCAGCGCTTTCTGTGCGTGGAGGCGGTTCTCGGCCTCGTCCCAGACCGCGCTGGCCGGGCCGTCGAGGACGTCGTCGGTGATCTCGTCGCCGCGGTGGGCGGGCAGGCAGTGCAGCACGATCGCGCCGTCCGCCGCCCGTTCCAGCAGGCGCGCGTTGACCTGCAGCGGCCGGAACGGGGCGGTCCGGTCGAGCCCGTCCTCCTCCTGGCCCATCGAGACCCACGTGTCGGTGACGACCACGTCGGCGCCGTCGACCGCGGCGTGCGGGTCGGCGATCAGCTCCACGCCGCCGCCCGTGTCGGTCGCGCGGTTCTTCGCGTCGCGCAGCACGCCGCCGTCGGGCTGGAACCCCTCCGGCGCGCAGATCCGGACGTGCAGGCCCGCCGTCGCACCGCCGAGCAGCAACGAGTGCGCCATGTTGTTGGCGCCGTCACCGAGGTAGGTCAGCGTGAGACCGGCGAGGCGCCCGAACCGCTCGCGGACCGTCTGCAGGTCGGCGAGCACCTGGCAGGGGTGGAACTGGTCGGTGAGCGCGTTGACGACGGGCACGCCCGACCCGCTCGCCATCTCCTCGATCCGGGACTGGTCGCCGGTGCGCCACACGATCGCATCGACGTAGCGGGAGAGCATCCGCGCCGTGTCGCCGATCGTCTCGCCACGGCCCATCTGGCTGGACCGCCCGTCGACGATCAGCGGGTGCCCGCCCAGCTGCGCGATCCCCGCCTCGAACGACAGCCGCGTGCGCGTCGAGGGCTTGTCGAACAGCACGGCGATCGGGCGCGGGCCGGCCAGCGGCCGGTGGGCGTACCGATCGGCCTTCATCGCGTCCGCGAGGTCGAGGATCTCCCGCTGCTCGTCCGGCGTGAGATCGTCGTCGCGCAGGAGGTGTCTAGTCATCCCCGGCGTCCAGGAACTTCGGGAAGGCGGCGAGGAACTCGCGCGCCTGGACGTCGGTGAGCACGAGCGGCGGTACCAGGCGGACCCGGTCCGGCACGGCGTTGTTCACGAGGAACCCGCCCGCGCGGGCAGCTGCGGCCACCGCACCCGACACCGGCTTGCGCAGCCCGATCCCGATCAGCAGACCGGCGCCACTGACGCCGTTGACGAGCGGGTGGCCCAGCGCCTCCATCGACGTCGCGATCTCCTTGCCGACCTGCGTGACGTGCTCCAGCAGGCCCTCCTCGGCGATCGTGCGCAGCACGGCGAGGGCCGCGGCCGCGACGACCGGGTTGCCGCCGAACGTCGTGCCGTGCTGGCCGGCGGTCAGGAGGTCCCCGGCGGCACCGAGGCCGATGCAGGCGCCGATCGGGAGCCCGCCCGCGAGGCCCTTGGCGAGCGTCACGACGTCCGGCACCACGCCGGCCTGCTGGAACGCGAACCACGAGCCGGTGCGCCCGATACCGGTCTGCACCTCGTCCAGTACGAGCAGGGCACCGCGCTCGGCGGTGATCCGGCGGGCCGCCCGCAGGTAGCCCTCCGGCGGGTTGACCGCGCCGGCCTCGCCGAGGATCGGCTCCAGGAACACCGCCGCCGTGTCGGCGTCGACGGCCGCGTCGAGCGCGGCGACGTCGCCGTACGGCACGTGCTCCACACCCGGCGTCATCGGGTAGAAGGGCGTGCGCTTCGGCTCCTGGCCGGTGAGGGCGAGCGCGCCCATCGTGCGGCCGTGGAAGGCGTTCTCGCAGGCGATGATCTTCGACCGGCCGGTGCGGCGGGCCATCTTGAACGCGGCCTCGTTGGCCTCGGCGCCCGAGTTGGAGAACACGACCCGGCCCGCGCTGTCGATCAGCTCGAGGAGCTTCTCGGCCAGGGCCAGGGGCGGCTCGGTGATGTAGAGGTTGGACGTGTGGCCGAGCGTCTGCATCTGCTGCGTGACGGCTTCGACGACGGCCGGGTGCGCGTGGCCGAGCGCGTTGACGGCGATGCCGCTGACCAGGTCGAGGTAGCGGTTGCCCTCGGCGTCCCATACCTCGGCGCCGCTGCCGCGCACGAGCGTGAGCGGCGGGGTGCCGTAGTTGTCCATCATCGCGGCCTGCCACCGCGTCGTCGTGTTCTCGGTCATGGGGTCACCATCGTTCCGACTCCCTCGCTGGTGAAGACTTCGAGCAGCACCGAGTGCGGCATCCGCCCGTCGATCACGTGGGCCTGCGGCACGCCACCGCGCACCGCCCGGAGGCAGGCCTCCATCTTCGGCGCCATCCCGCTGGCCAGGCCGGGCAGCATCGGCTCCAGCTCGGCCGCGGCGAGCGCGCTGATCACCGACTCCGGGTCCGGGTAGTTCGCGAAGAGCCCCGCCACGTCGGTGAGCACCACCAGCTTCGCGGCACCGAGGCTCGCTGCCAGCGCGGCGGCCGCGCTGTCGGCGTTGATGTTGTAGACGGTGCCGTCGACGTCCGGGGCGACGCCGGCGACCACCGGGATCCGGCCCGCCTTCACGATGTCGAGCACGGCATCCGGGTTGACGTGCACGACGTCGCCGACCAGCCCGATGTCGACCGCCTCGCCGTCGACGAGCGCGGTGCGCTTCTCCGCGGTGAACAGGTGCGCGTCCTCACCGGACAGGCCCACCGCGTACGGGCCGTGCTGGTTGATCAGCCCCACCAGCTCGCGGCCCACCTGCCCGACCAGCACCATCCGCACGATGTCGATCGTCTCCGGGGTGGTGACGCGCAGGCCGCCGCGGAACTCCGCGGGCAGGCCGAGCCGGTCGAGCATCGCGGTGATCTGCGGGCCGCCGCCGTGCACGACGACGGGGTGGATGCCCGCCAGGCGCAGGAACACCATGTCCTGGGCGAAGGCCTGCTTGAGCTCCTCGTCGATCATGGCGTTGCCGCCGTACTTGACGACGACGATCTTGTCGTGGAACCGCTGCAGCCAGGGCAGCGCCTCGGCGAGGACGCCCGCCTTCTCGCCGGCGCGCTCGAGGCGGGCCTCAAGAGGAGTACGCACTGTTCTCCTCCACGTAGCCGTGGGACAGGTCCGTGGTGAGGATCTCCGCGGCGCCGTCCCCGAGCCCGAGCGCGATCTCGACGAGGATGTCCGCGCCCTTCATGTCGGCGTCGGCGCGGTCACCCGCGGCCACCCCGCCGCGGCAGAGCAGCACGCCGTTGACCGTGACGTCGATCCGGTCCGGGTCGACCGCGGCGTCGGAGTAGCCGACGGCGGCCGCGATCCGGCCCCAGTTCGGGTCCGAGCCGAACAGCGCGGTCTTGACCAGGCTGTCCCGGGCCACCGTGCGGGCGATCGTGACCGCGTCGTCCTCGGTGGCCGCGCCGGTGACGCGCACCGTGATCCGCTTCGTGACACCCTCGGCGTCGGCCTGCATCTGCCGCGCCATGTCCTTGCACAGGTCGGTGAGCACGGCGCCGAACGCCGCGGTGTCGGGCACGACCCCGGATGCGCCCGACGCGAGCAGCAGCACCGTGTCGTTGGTGGACATGCAGCCGTCGATGTCGAGCCGGTCGAAGCTGACCCGCACCGCGGCGCGCAGAACCTCGTCGAGCACGGGGGCGTCGAGCACGGCGTCGGTGGTGACGACCGTGAGCATCGTGGCCATCGACGGCGCGATCATCCCGGCGCCCTTGGTGAAGCCGCCGACGGTCCAGCCCGCGGGGTCGGCGTGCCCGACCTCCTTGGTCACCGTGTCGGTCGTCAGCACGGCGGTGGCGGCGGCCCGGCCGGCGGCCGCGTCGTCGCCCAGGGCGGCGTGCGCGGCGGTGACCCCGTCGAGGACGTTGGCGCGGGGCAGCTGGGAGCCGATCAGGCCGGTGGAGCAGACCGCCACCTCCACGGCGCCGCAACCGAGCAGCTCCGCCGCCTTCTCCGCGGTGGCGTGCGCGGTCTGGAAACCCTCGGGGCCGGTGCAGGCGTTGGCGTTGCCCGCGTTGAGCACGACCGCGCGCAGCCGGCCGGTGGTCAACACCTGCTCCGACCAGAGGACCGGGGCGGCCTTGACCTTGTTGCGGGTGAACACGCCCGCGGCGGCGTGCTGCGGGCCGTCGTTGACGACGAGGGCGAGGTCGGGGCGGTCGCCGTTGCGGATGCCGGCGACCACGCCGGACGCCCGGAAGCCCTGCGGCTGCGTGACGGTCACGGGGCGACCCCTGTCACGGGGAGGCCGGCGGTCTCGGGCAGGCCGAGCGCCAGGTTCATGGACTGGATCGCGCCGCCCGCGGTGCCCTTCGTCAGGTTGTCGATCGCGGCGACGACGACGAGGCGGCCCGCGTCGGCGTCGACGGTGACCTGCAGCTGGACGGTGTTGGCGCCCAGGGTGGACGCGGTGGCCGGCCAGCTCCCCTCGGGGAGCAGGTGCACGAACGGCTCGTCGGCGTAGGCCTTGGCGTAGACCTCGACCGCCTCGGCCGCAGTCGTGCTCGTGCGCGCCGTGCAGGTGGCGAGGATGCCCCGCGGCAGCGGGGCGAGGACCGGCGTGAAGCTCACGGTCACCGGCACGCCGGCGGCGGCCGACAGGTTCTGCACCATCTCGGGTGTGTGCCGGTGCACGCCGCCCACGCCGTAGGCCGACAGCGAGCCCATCACCTCGGCACCGAGCAGGTGCGGCTTGAGTGACTTGCCCGCACCCGACGTCCCGGTGACGGCGGTGACCACGACCTCGGGCTCCGCGATGCCCGCGGCCATGGCCGGGGCGAGCGCCAGGCTGACCGCCGTCGGGTAGCAGCCGGGGACGGCGACGCGCTTCGCGCCGCGCAGCGCGTCGCGGGCGCCGGGCAGCTCGGGCAGCCCGTACGGCCAGTTCCCGGCGTGCGCGCCGCCGTACCAGCGCTCCCACGCGGCCGGATCGGCGAGCCGGTGGTCGGCGCCGCAGTCGATCACCAGGGTGTCGTCACCCAGCTGCGCCGCCAGCTCCGCCGACCTGCCGTGCGGCAGCGCGAGGAAGACGACGTCGTGCCCGGCGAGCGTGGCCGGTGTCGTGTCCTCCAGCACGCGGTCTGCTAGGGGGAGCAGGTGGGGCTGGTGCGCCCCCAGGCGCGTGCCCGCGCTCCCGCCCGCCGTGAGGGTCCCGATCTCCACGTCCGGATGTGCGAGCAGGAGCCGGAGGAGCTCTCCCCCGGCGTACCCGCTCGCGCCTGCCACCGCTACCCGCGCCATACGTATGACTATGCACGCTGACGCAACCTGATGCAAACCTGTTTGCGCACACCGGAATCGCCGGCATGGGCGTCGGCCCTCGCCGAACCGGCTTCACACACCCAAGACCGGCTTCACACGAGGCCGGCCCCAGGCCGGCCTCGTGTGAAGCCATTGCTGGATGTGTGAAGTGGGCCGAGCGACATCTGACCCGCCGTGCGGGTCAACCCATCGTCTTCTGCCCGTCCAGGGACTCCCGGATGATGTCGGCGTGCCCGGCGTGCTGGGCCGTCTCGCCGACGATGTGCAGGAACACCCGGCGCGCGGACCGGCGGGCGTCCTTGGGGAACCACGGCGCCTCGGGGAGCGGGTGGGACAGGTCCAGGTCGACGGTGGCGACGAGGTCGTCGGTGCGCCGGGCAACCTCGTCGTAGCGGGCGAGCACGCCCTCCAAGGTCTCGTCGGGGAGCAGGCGGAAGCCCGCCGTGAACTTCTCGATCAGCTCGGGGGTCGGCTCGCTCCAGTCGACGCCGCCGCCCATCGCCACGGGGCCGTCCAGGATGAAGTCCACCCAGCCCGACTCGGTCTCGGCGACGTGCTTGATCAGCCCGCCCAGCGTCAGCTCGCTCACCGTGGTGCGCTGCCGGGCCTCGTCGTCGGTGAGCCCCTGCACGGTGTGCCGCAGGAACTGCCGGTGCGCCGCGAGGGTCTCCAGGATGTCCGCACGCTCTCCGGTCGGCGTGGTCATGTCGGGGGCCTCCTGCTGCGTCGGGCTGGTCATCGGTTCCGCCTCTCCGTATCAGTGCTGCTGACGACTACGTTATTGGCCTCAAGTGCCACTTCCTGACCTCAATTCGGGAGAATCTGGGGCCATGGCGAACACGAGCTCACGGACACTGCGGCTGCTGTCCCTGCTGCAGACCCACCGGTACTGGCCGGGGCCGGAGCTGGCCGGGCGGCTCGACGTGTCGGTGCGGACGCTGCGCCGGGACATCGACCGCCTCCGCGAGCTCGGCTACCCCGTGGAGGCGAGCCGCGGCGTCGACGGCGGGTACCAGCTCGCCGCGGGCGCCGCGCTCCCGCCGCTCGTGCTGGACGACGAGGAGGCGGTGGCCCTCGCCGTCGGGCTGCAGGCCGCGGCCCAGGGTGGCGTGGCCGGGATCGCCGAGTCGTCGGTGCGCGCGCTCGCCAAGGTGGTGCAGGTGATGCCGCCCCGGCTGCGGCGCCGCGTGGACGCCCTGCGCGCGATGACAGTGCCGGTGACCTGGGGCGGCGCGGCCCCCAGCACCGACCCGGCGGTGCTCACCTCGCTCGCGCAGGCGTGCCGGGACACCGAGCGGCTCGAGTTCGGCTACACCGCGAGGTCCGGCGAGCGTTCGGACCGGCACGTCGAGCCGCTGCGGCTGGTGTCGCTGGGCCGGCGCTGGTACCTCGTGGCGTACGACCTGGGCCGGCACGACTGGCGCAGCTTCCGCGCCGACCGGATCGACGGCCCCCGGACCACGGGCGCCCGGTTCCTGCCCCGCACCCTGCCCGCGGAGGACGCCGCCGAGTTCGTGCGGGCGTCGACCGAACAGGTGCCCGGCTGGACGGTGGAGGTGCTGGTGGACGCCCCCGCCGCGCGCGTGCGGAAGGCCGTGGACCGCTGGGGCACCGCCGAGGACGCCGGCGACGGCCGGTGCCGGCTGCAGATGCGCGTGGACTCCCTGGACTGGCCGGCCATGTTGCTCGGGACCATCGGCGCGGACTTCGAGGTGGTCTCCCCATCGGAGCTGCTCGACCACGTGCGGGGCTGGGCCCGGACCTTCGACCGCGCCACCTGAGCGCGGCGACGCCCGCGGCCGGGGTCGGCGAATCAGCGGATCACGAGCTAGTGTCCCGAACCGGAAGTTCGGTGCATAAATCGGCGGATCCAGGTTTCCGCCGGGTGCGCCGGCGAGCCGGCCCCGTACCGGGCGTACTCGGACGGTTCGCCGGTGCGGCCAGCGGGAAGCTGGGCCATCGAGTTATGTGGTGGACTTCCGGTTCGGGATCGCTAGCTTGCAGCGGTAGATCGTGATCATGTTGCTGGTCGGCGGCGGTAGTGGCCGGTTCGGCCACTGTGTCGGTGTCGGGTCGCCGGCCCGGCTGCGCGGCAGCTCATCCGAGCGGCCCCGAGCGGCTGGACGGGGCCCGCACACACGGCCTTGGGGCCGATGCCCGTCGATCCGCGGGGCAAGATCCGAAGTATCGGTTGCCCATGGCTGTCCACACGACCATGAACGCCCGATACCTCGGATCTTGACGGGGAAGACCGCAGGTATCGGTTGCCCATGGCTGTCGCCGCAACCATGAACAACCGATACCGCGGATCACGAACGTGACCGCCGCCTCGCGGTCAGGGCTGCCTCGCCACGGGATCGGCTGCCCGTGGGCGCGCCGTACCCGGCTCGCAGCCGACCGCCCCACCCCATCGACCCGGCCCCGGGCACGGCCACTCCCGTCCGGACCCGACCTCACCCCCGCCGGTGATCCGGTTGGCACCACCACCGTCCCCCCGGGGTCACCGGGGCGACCGTCCCCGACCTGCCGGCACGCCAGTCCCGACGAGACCGCCACTGCCGACAACCACTCGACCTGCGGTGGTCCCGCCCGCCCCTTCCGCACTCCCCAGACACCCGGGCGACCCCACGAACAACCCCGACATCGACACCCAGCGGGCCGTGATCGGCGAGATCGGGACATCACACTCACACATGCACGCCAGGTCCCGTATCCGCTGATCACACCCCATCCTCGGATCGCACCAGGCCGGCTGTCGGCCGGCCGGACACTCGGTGCCGACACCACAGCCTGAGCGGCCCGGGCAACGGCACCACCGCCGGTCGAGTCCCACCCAGCCGCAGGATCCCGTCGCCAACCGGCGTGCCAGCAGGCCGGGGACGGCCACCCGGATGACCCCCGGGGGACGGCAGTGACGCCAACCCGACCACCCCGCAAAGATGGCGGGGACCAGGCAAACCGGAGGGAACGCACCCCGGACCAGATCGAGACGAGGGCCCCACACCACGAGCCGGGTACGGCGCGCCCACCGGCAGCGAACCCCCAGGCCAGCTCCACCCGACGACCGTCCCGCATTCCACACCCACCAACAGGACACGAAAGCAGTGGGTGTCCGGTGCCGGTTGCTGACGCAGCCACGGACCGCGCCCCACCAGCGACGCTGCGCCGGGCACCATCACGAACTCCGGCCGTAGTAGCTAGCCGAGCCTGCGCTCGACCACCGTGCTCACCGGCAGGTGGGCCACGATCCCGGCCCTGTTGCTGCAGGCCGGACCGGATCGCCTCGGCATGGTCGGTCGTACCTCGGCGACCCGGGCGGTGGTCGTGGCGCGGTGCGAGGTGAGCGCACCGACAGTTCCGCGCCGTTCACGCGCCGACCCCCAGCGTGCGGACCACCAGCGCGTCGAGCCGGCGCTCGACGACCGAGCCGACCGGCCAGCCCAGCACGAAGGCGGCCAGGTCGACGGCCTCCGACATCGCGCAGTCGGCGCACGTGTTCCAGCCCTGCTGCTGCAGGCTGGACTGGATGGCCAAGGCGTAGTCCCCGAGGGAGAGCGGCACCTCGGCGATCCGCGCCGTGGTGGTGGCGCGGTGCGAGTTGAGCCCGCCGAACCCGCGCCCGCAGCCGCAGCCGCCGTCGGGATCGCCACGGTCGCGGGCGCACACCTCGTCGATCCGCACGAGCTCGCCCTCGATGCAGAAGTGGTAGTCGTTCGGGCGGTCGCCCTGTGTGCGGGCCGTGGCCACGAGCACGTTCATCTCCGTCCCCCTTCTCCACCCGCAGGGTGACAGGGGTCACCGACATTCCCGGGCCGTACGGTCCACCCCGTGCACCCGATCGTCACGCGGCTGCGGGCCGACCTCGCCGCCGAGGCCGACCCGGCCGCGGCCGCCGGGATGCAGCGGTACATGAAGTCGCCGATGCCGTTCCGCGGCGTTGCGAAGCCCGCCCGCGAGCGCCTCCTGAAGGCCGCCGTCGCCGCGCACCCGCTCGCCGACGCCGCGGCGCTCGAGACCGCTGTGCGGGAGCTCTGGGACGGCGCGGGGTTCCGGGAGGAGCGCTACCTGGCCCTGTCGCTCACCGGCCACCGCCGGTACCTGTCGTGGCTCGACCCGTCGTGGGTGCCGCTGCTGCGGCACTGGATCGTCACCGGCTCCTGGTGGGACTTCACCGACGAGATCGCGAGCCGCCGGATCGGCCCGCTGCTGCGCGCGCATCCCGGCGCCCTGCGCCCCGTCGTCCGCGCGTGGATCACCGATCCGGACCGCTGGCTGCGCCGCACCTCCGTGATCTGCCAGCTCCAGGCGGCCGCGGCCACCGACACGGCGCTCCTCACCGAGGCGATCGAGGCCAACGTCGCCGACCCCGACTTCTTCCTCCGCAAGGGCATCGGCTGGGCCCTGCGCCAGCACGTCCGCACCGACCCGGACTGGGTCCGCACGTTCGTGGCCGAGCACCCGGGGCTCTCCCCGCTCTCCCGCAAGGAGGCGCTGCGCCGCCTCGACACCTGACGCGGGCCGACGATGCCGCACTGATCGTTCCGACGTTCGGGTCTCGGTCCTCCGGAAGGCGATCGCGCCGATCTCGCGTCGATCACGTGCGGCTGGTCGTTCCGGGCTTTGCCTCACCGCCTTCGGGAGGGCGCAGGCCGCAACCTCGGAAGGATCATGGCGCTGTGGTCGGCTCGCCGGTGGGCTCGGGTCCAATTGCGCGGAACGGGCCCGGAGAACGGGGGCGGGTCGTTACCGTCGCCCCGTGGAGCGGGCGTGGCGGGCGCGGGTGTGCGCGGTGGTGGCGGCGATAGTGCCGCTCGCCGCGGCGGGATGCACCTCCCTCGTCGCAGGTTCGGCCGGGGCGGTGGGCGCACCCATCGGCGGGCTGGAGGCCGACGTGCTGGCCGACGAGTGCCTACTCACCGCGGCCGAGCTCGGTGAGCTCGTCGACCTCTCGGTGGGGCCGCCGCAGCAGGGCACGGTCGACCGCGGCGATGGGTCGCGCAGCGGCGGCTGCGCGGTCACCGCGGCGTCCGGGCCGGTCGCACTGGTCAACGTGTACGGGGTGCGGTCGGGCTCCCCCGCCGACTACGTCCGGGCCGCCGACACGGACGGGCGGCGGGAGCTACCGGGCGTCGGCACCGGGGCGGCGGTGATCGGCACGGCGGCGGGGCCCACCCTGCAGCTCGCGGGTGAGCAGTATCTGGTCTCGATCCTGGTGACCGGCAGCGCGCCCTCGGACGAGGAGTGGCTCGCCGCCGCCGAGGCGGCGCTCTCGCGCCTGCCGTGACATGAACCGCACATCGAGGGTGTTGGCGAATCGGGCCGCGGCAACCCCGGGCTGCGAGCCCCGGCGGCCCCACTTCACACATGAAGCCGGTCCTGGATGTGTGAAGTCTCGCCGGCACGATGCGCGGCGCCACCGGATGCCCCACCGACCAGACACAGCCCGGGAGGACCGGCACCCGCGACGAACGCACGCGCCACTCCCCATGCGCGCCTTCACACCCTGCCGCCTCACACGGGGCACATCCACCCCACACAACCAGCTGATACCCAGCCGGACGCCGCGCAGCAAGCCCGAGTTGGGCAGGGCGCTCCTAGTGTCCCGAACCGAAAGTCCACCACATAACTCGACGGCCGATTCATGCACCGGACTTCCGGTTCGGGACACTAGGCCCGCAGCTCCGCGGCGTGCCGCTCCGCGGCCATGGCGACGGCGGCGTCGCGGGCGGCGTTCGCCTCCTCGCTGGTCAGGGTGCGGTCGGGGGCGCGGAACCGGAGGGTGAACGCCAGGGACCGGCGCCCGGCGCCGACCTGCTCGCCCGTGTAGACGTCGAAGAGGCGGACGTCCTCGAGGAGGTCGCCGCCGCCGTCGTGCAGGGTGTCGGCGAGGTCGGCGGCGGGCACCGCGGCGGCGGCGACGAGCGCGACGTCGACCGCGATCGGCGGGTACGGGGAGACCTTCGGCGTGGGCCGGTGGTCGGTCAGCGGGATCGCGTCGAGGTCGAGCTCCATGGCGCAGGTGCGTTCCGGCAGCCCGAGCGCCTCGACGACCTTCGGGTGCAGCTCGCCGGCGTGGCCGACGATCCAGTCGCCGACGCGCAGCGCGGCGCACCGGCCGGGGTGGAACGGCGGCAGCGCGGCCGCGGTGACCCGCAGCTCGACGCCCGCCGCCTGCCCGACCAGGCGGGCGGCCTGCACGGCGTCGGCCCAGCCGGCGGCGCGACCCGGTCCCCACCAGCCGCGCTGCTCGCGCTCCCCGGTGAGGACCGCCGCGACGTGCAGCGGCTGCGCCGGCAGGGCGGCCTCGATCTGGGCCAGCTCGGCGTCGGTCGGGCGCCCGGTGACGTCGGGGTCGGGCATCGGCTTCGCCTCGGCGTGCGGCAGCACGACCTGCCCGAGGTGGTACAGCGCGACGGCGGAGGCGCCGCGGGAGCGGTTGCGCACCAGCGTGTCGAGGAGCCCGGGCAGCAGGGTGGTGGCGAGCTCGGCGCGCTCGGCGTCGAGCGGGTTGAGCACGGCCACGGTGCGGCGGCGCACGTCGCCGGCCGGCAACCCGAACGCGTCCCAGGCGGCCGGCCCCACGAACGGGAACGGCTCCACCTCGACGTACCCGGCCTCGGCGAGGGCCCGCGACACGGCACGGCGGCGCTCCTGGCCCCGGGTGAGCCCGCGGCCGGCGGGCGCGGCGGGCAGCACCGACGGGATCGCGTCGTAGCCCTCCAGGCGCAGCACCTCCTCCACCAGGTCGGCGGGCTGCGCGAGGTCCGGCCGCCACGACGGCGGGTGCGCGACGACGCGGGCGCGGCCGTCGTCGCCGGTGACGAGGTCGACGGCGCAGCCGATCTGCGTGAGCCGCCGGACGGTGACGCCCGGCGCGTAGGCGACGCCCGCGACCTGGTCGGGCAGGTTGATCGGCATCCGCACGGGCGTCTGCTCCGGGGCCGCGCCGGCGTCGGTGCGACCGTCGGCGAGGGTGCCGCTGCCGTGCTCGACGAGCAGCTGCGCTGCCCGCTCGGCGGCCACCGGCGGCAGCTGCGGGTCGACCACCCGCTCGAAGCGCTTCGACGCCTCCGAGGGCAGCTTGTGCCGCCGGGCGGCCCGCGCGATCACGGCCTGCTGGAAGTGGGCGGCCTCGATGAGGACGTCGATGCGCCCGTTCTCCCCGGGCCCGGCGATCTCCGTGGACGCACCGCCCATCACCCCGGCGAGCCCGATGGGCCCGGAGTCGTCGGTGATGAGCAGGTCGTCGGGATCGAGGGTGCGTTCGGCGTCGTCGAGGGTGACGAGCTTCTCCCCCGCCTGGGCGCGGCGCACGACGATCGGGCCGGAGACCCGGTTGGCGTCGTAGGCGTGCAGCGGCTGTCCGAGCTCGAGCATCACGTAGTTGGTGACGTCGACGATCAGGGAGATCGGGCGCATCCCGGCGGCGAGGAGCCTGCGCTGCATCCACCACGGCGAGGGCGCGGCGGGGTCGACGCCGTCGACCCGGCGGGCGACGAACCGCGCGCAACCGGGGTCGGGCAGCTCCACCGGCCAGGCGTCGCCGTCGGCGGCCGGCACGGCGATCCGGGCGGCGGGGTCGGCGAAGTCGGCGTCGAGGGAGCCGGCCAGCTCGCGGGCGAGCCCCCGCACGGAGAAGCAGTAGCCGCGGTCCGGGGTGATGGCCAGCTCGACGACCGGGTCGTCGCGCCCGAGCAGCGGGAGCGCGTCGGCGCCGGGCTCGGCCGTGCCGGGCGGGAGCACCATGATCCCGGCGTGGTCGGAGCCGAGGCCGAGCTCGCGCGCGGAGGCGATCATCCCGTCCGAGACGTGCCCGTAGGTCTTGCGCGCCGAGATCGGGAACGGCCCGGGCAGCACGGCGCCCGGCAGCGCGACGACGACGAGGTCGCCCTCGGCGAAGTTGGACGCGCCGCAGATGATCCCGCGCGCCTCCGCCTCCCCGACGTCCACCTGGCACCAGCGGATCGGCTTCTTCAGGCCTTCGAGGACCTCGAACGCCCGCACCCGGCCGACGAGGATCGGGCCGGTCAGCTCCGGGGGCTCGTGGACTTCCTCGATCTCCAGCCCGACGCGCACGAACGCCTCGGCGGTCTCGTCGGCCGGTGGGGTGGCCTCGCCGATGTGCTCGGCGAGCCAGGACAGCGGAACACGCACTCTTTCGCCCTCCCGGGCCGATTCAGACGCCGAACGCGCGGCTGAACCGCACGTCGCCCTCGACCATGTCGCGCATGTCGGGGATGCCGTTGCGGAACTGGAGCGTGCGCTCCAGCCCCATGCCGAACGCGAACCCGGAGTGCACCTCCGGGTCGATCCCGCAGGCACGCAGGACGTTGGGGTTGACCATGCCGCAGCCGCCCCACTCGACCCAGCCGGCCCCGCCCTTCTTCTCCGGGAACCAGACGTCGACCTCGGCGGACGGCTCGGTGAACGGGAAGAACGACGGCCGCAGCCGGGTGCGCGACTCCGCGCCGAACATGGCGCGGGCGAACGCGTCGAGGGTGCCCTTGAGGTGGGCCATCGTGATCCCGCGGTCGACGGCGAGGCCCTCGACCTGGTGGAACACCGGCGTGTGGGTGGCGTCGAGGGCGTCGGTGCGGAACGTGCGGCCCGGGCAGACGACGTACACCGGCAGCTCGCGCTCCAGCAGTGCCCGGATCTGCACCGGCGAGGTGTGGGTGCGCAGGACGGTGCCCGCATGCTCGGAGTCACCCAGGTAGAAGGTGTCCTGCATCGTGCGGGCCGGGTGGTCCTTGCCGAAGTTCAGCGCGTCGAAGTTGAGCCAGGACGACTCGACCTCGGGGCCCTCGGCCACCTCCCAGCCCATCGCGACGAACACGTCGGCGATGTGCTCGGCGACCTGCGTGATGGGGTGCCGGGCGCCGCGCGGGACGCGGTCCCAGGGCAGCGTGACGTCGACGGCCTCCTCGGCGAGCACCCGCGCGTCGCGCTCCTCGACGAGCACGGCGCGGCGGGCGTCGAACGCCTCCTGCGCCTGCTGCCGCGCGGCGTTGACGCGCTTGCCGGCGTCGGCGCGGTCCGGGCCGGGCAGCGAGCCGAGCTCGCGGCGGGCGAGGAGGATCGGGGCGCGGTCGCCCAGGTGCGCCGGGCGCACGGCGGCGAGCTCCGCGAGGTCGGACGCCTCGGCGAAGGCCCGCTCCGCGGCCGCGAGGGCAGCCTTCAGCGCGTCGGGGTCCAGCAAGCCGGGTACGTCGAGGTCCGTGCTCTCACTCATGGTGTTGCCGATCCTAACTGCGCCGCTACTGACGGCGACGTGCGACGGTCCTACCCACGACGATCCTCACGGCGGCGCGCAGCGGCACTCGCGTAGAGGCAGACGGCGGCCGCGGTGGCCAGGTTCAGGCTCTCCGCGCGGCCGTGGATGGGGATGCGGACGCGGTGGTCGGCGCGCGCCGCGAGGTCGGCGGGCACGCCGTGCGTCTCCCCGCCGAAGACCCAGGCCACCGGACCGGCGAGCACCGGTCGGGCGGCGGGTTCGTGCAGGTCCAGCTCGCCCGCCGCGTCGGCGGCGAGCAGGGTGAGCCCGGCGGCGGCGCAGGCGTCCAGCACGGCGGCGGCGGCGCGGTCGCGCGCGAGCGGCAGGTGGAAGACGCTGCCGGTGGAGGCGCGCACGGCCTTGCCGTTGTGCGGGTCGACGGTGTCGCCTGCGAGCAGCACGGCCTCGGCGCCCGCGGCGTCGGCCACCCGGATCACGGTGCCCGCGTTGCCGGGGTCGGCGATGCCGGCGCAGACCGCCACCAACGACGGCCGCTCGCCGAGGGCGGCCGCGACGGGCACGTCGAGCAGGTCGCACACCGCCACGAGGCCCTGCGGGGTGACGGTGTCGGCCAGCGACTCGGCGGCCCGGTCGGTCACGGGGCTGATCCGCGCGCCCACCTCGGCCGCGGCCGCGACCAGGTCGGGATGCCGGTCGGCGGCCGTCGCCGTGACGAACAGCTCGCGCACCCGGGCGTAGCGGACGGCCTCGCGGACCGCCTGCGCCCCCTCCACGAGGAACCGCCCGGCCCGATCACGGCCCGCGCGCCGCAGCAGCTTGCGGGCTGCGACGACGCGCGGGGTTCGTTCGGTGCCGGGCGGCTCGGCCTGAACTGCGATCAGGCGGCGCTCCCGTTCTGGGAGGGCACGTTGGCGCGGGCGAGCTCGACGAGCGCGGTGAACGCGGCCGGGTCGCTGATGGCGATCTCCGAAAGGATCTTGCGGTCGACCTCGACACCCGCGGCCTTGATGCCCTGGATGAAGCGGTTGTACGTCATGCCGTTGGCGCGGGCGGCTGCGTTGATCCGGGTGATCCACAGCTGCCGGAAGTCGCCCTTCTTGGCACGGCGGTCGCGGTAGGCGTAGTTCAGCGAGTGGAGCATCTGCTCCTTCGCCTTGCGGTAGAGGCGCGACCGCTGCCCGCGGTAGCCGCTGGCCAGCTCGAGGGTGGCGCGGCGCTTCTTCTGAGCGTTGACCGCGCGCTTCACGCGTGCCATGAGGGTGTTCCTTAATGTCGGCCGGCAGCGGGTTGGCCGCGCCGGTCAGGCGGGAGGGGAGGTCGGTGCCGTCGGCGCAGCCGTCAGCGGCCGAGCATCTTCTTGACGCGCTTCACGTCGGCCTTGTTCACCGGCACGACGCGGGACAGGTCGCGCGTCTCCTTGCTCGACTTGACCTCGAGGCGGTGCCGCAGGCCGGTCTGCTGGCGCAGCAGCTTGCCCCGGCCGGTGACCTTGACCCGCTTTGCGATCCCGCTGTGCGTCTTGTTCTTGGGCATGGCAGTTCCGTTCACCGTTGACGCCCCCTGGGGCAGGGGCGTCGAGCTTGTCGTACTGGGCGGTCCGTGGAGCAGTCAGCCCTCCGGCACGTCCGCCGGCCCCGCTGCGGGGGTGGTGACACGCGGGCGGGGGGCCGGCTTCTTGTTCGGAGCGATCACCATCGTCATGTTCCGCCCGTCCTGCTTGGGTGCGGCCTCGACCGTACCCAGCTCCGCCACGTCCTCTGCGAGGCGCTGGAGCAGCCGGAAGCCCAGCTCGGGGCGGGACTGCTCGCGGCCGCGGAACATGATCGTGACCTTGACCTTGTTGCCACCCTCGAGGAAGCGCACGACGTTGCGCTTCTTGGTCTCGTAGTCGTGGGTGTCGATCTTCGGCCGGAGCTTCTGCTCCTTGATCGTGGTGAGCTGCTGGTTGCGGCGGGACTCCCTGGCCTTCTGCGCGCTCTCGTACTTGAACTTGCCGTAGTCCATGAGCTTGCAGACCGGCGGGCGGGCCTGGGCCGCGACCTCGACGAGGTCGAGCTCGGCCTCCTGCGCGAGCCGCAGGGCGTCCTCGATGCGCACGATGCCGACCTGCTCCCCGTTCGGCCCGACCAGGCGGACCTCGGGAACGCGGATGCGGTCGTTGATGCGCGTCTCTGTGCTGATGGGGTCTCCTCGTATCGACGTCGTAGGGCGCGACGGAGCGAAGACCCGTGATACACCGGTGGAGGCCTGGTGGCTCACCGGCGGACCGGACCCGGTCACCTTCGAGGTGGCGGGTGGGAGCGGGGCTCCGCTTGTCGCCCTGACACGCAGCACAACGCGCGACAGGGTGGTCGCATTCCGGAGGGTACCAGGGTCGGTGCGCCCCGCGCCCACCCGGTTCTGTCAGCGGAATGTCGCCGGGCTGTCAGCGAGGTCCCGCAGTCTCGTCGCCATGGAACCAGTCATCCAGGCCGAGGGCCTGGTGAAGAACTTCACGGGGACGACCGCGCTCGACGGCGTCGGCTTCTCCGCCCGCCGAGGCACCGTGCTCGGCCTGCTCGGCCCGAACGGCTCCGGCAAGACCACGTCCGTGCGGGTGCTGACCACCCTCCTGCGCCCCGACGGCGGGCGCGCCCGCATCCTCGGCCGTGACGTCGTGCACGACGCCCCGAGCGTGCGCCGGCTGATCGGGCTCACCGGCCAGTACGCGGCCGTCGACGAGGCGCTGACCGGCACCGACAACCTCGTGCTCGTCGGGCGCCTGCTCGACCTGCCGCGCCGCGCCGCCCGGGCCAGGGCGGCCGAGCTGATCGAGCGGTTCGGCCTCACCGAGGCCGCGGGACGGCTCGTGCGCACCTACTCGGGCGGCATGCGCCGCCGGCTCGACCTCGCCGTCAGCCTCGTCGGCCGGCCCGAGGTGCTGTTCCTCGACGAACCGACCACGGGGCTCGACCCGCGGCACCGCGGCGAGGTGTGGGACGCGGTCCGCACGCTCGTCGCCGACGGCGTCACGGTGCTGCTCACCACGCAGTACCTGGAGGAGGCCGACCAGCTCGCCGACGACCTCGTCGTGCTCGACCGCGGCCGCGTGATCGCCGCCGGCACCCCGGCCACGCTGAAGGCCGAGGTCGGGGGCCAGCGGCTGCACGTCCGGCCGCTGCACCGCGAGGACCTGCCCCGCGTCGCCGCGCTCCTCGCCGAGACCGCCCCGGGCACGCTGCCGAGCAGCGACTCCGTGGGCGAGCTGATCGTGCCGGGCGGCGGGCCGGGCCTGCTGCACCGGCTCGGCCTGCGGCTGGACGAGGCCGGCATCGCGGTCGCCGAGCTGGGCCTGCGGCTGCCGAGCCTGGACGACGTCTTCCTGACCCTGACCGGGAACGCCCCGAGTCCGGCCCTCGACGAGCAGGAGGTGGCGGCATGACGACCGTCATCGAGGCGGCACCCGCCCTCCCGGCGAACCTCCGGCACAGCGCGGCGCTCGCCCGCCGCGGGATCGTCAAGACGATCCACTCGCCGGAGGCACTGCTCGACGTCACCCTGCAACCGGTGATCTTCCTCCTGCTGTTCGTCTACGTCTTCGGCGGCGCGATCTCCGGGGACACGCAGACGTACCTGCAGTTCGCGCTCCCCGGCGTGCTCGTGCAGACGTTCGTGTTCGCATCCGCCGGCACCGGCGTGGCGCTCGCCGACGACCTGAACAGCGGGATCTTCGACCGGTTCCGCAGCCTCCCGATCGCGCGGTCGGCCCCGCTGGTGGGGGCGATCGCGGCCGACCTCGTCCGGTACCTCACGTCCGGGCTGATCATGCTCGTGCTCGGGGTGGTCCTCGGGTTCCGGTTCGGCACCGGCCCGGTCGCCGTGATCGCGGCGCTCTGCCTGGTCACGGTGTTCGCGTTCGCGCTCTGCTGGGTGTTCACCGCGCTCGCCATGGTGGTCCGGCAGCCGCGATCGGTGCAGGGGCTCGGCGCATTGATCATGCTGCCGATCACCTTCGGCAGCAACGTGTTCGTCCCGGCCGAGACGATGCCGTGGTGGCTCCGCGCGTTCGTCGAGGTCAACCCGGTGTCGAAGCTGTCGGACGCCGTGCGCGGGCTGCTGACCGGCGGGCCGGTCGCCGGTCCGGCGACGGCGGCGCTGGTCGCGTCCGCGGTGATCGTCGCGATCTTCGCGCCGCTGGCGGTGGTCCTCTACCAGCGGCGGACCTGAGCGCGGTGCGGGGCCACCGGCCCGCCCACGTACGCGACGAGGGCGGCGAGGCCCTCGTCGCGGGGCAGCTCTTGGCCGCGCCGCACCTCCTCGTCGACGGCGGGGCCGAGCGCGGCGCGGGCGCGGTCGTACGCGTCCAGCACCTCCGGGTTGCCGAGGTCGACCGCCCCGCGCTGCGCTGCGGCGACGCCGAGCAGCCGCGCCGCCGTCGCGGCGTCACCGTCGTCCAGCGCGAGTGCCGCGGCCACCTCGGCGACCACCGCGACCACCGGCCCGTCGGCCGCCTCCGCCGCGGCCTCGGCGGCGTCCGCGAGATGGGCCCGCGCTGCGGTCCGGCCGCCGGCCGCCAGCTCGATCGAGGCCTCCGCCGTGGCCCGGGCCGCCGCCCGGTGCGGCCGGTCGACGCCGGCGGTCGTGCCCGCGCCCGCGAGATGGCGCCGGGCCTCCTCGAGGTTCCCGGCCAGCCGCTCGACGTGGGCGAGCGAGATCGACAACGCGCCGTCGTTCCCGGGCGTGGCCGACGGGAGGGCGAGCGCCTCCTGCAGGCAGGCGCGGGCGGCGTCGAGATCGCCGCGCCGCGCCGCGAGCATCCCGCGGCGGCCGAGGAACAGCGGCAGGTCGTCGTCGTTGCCCAGCTCCATGGCGAGCGCGATCGACTCGTCGTAGGCCCGCTCCGCCGCGTCGTGCTGGCCCGCGATGTCCTCGAGCTCGCCGAGCGAGTGGACGGCCATCCCGAGACCGAAACGATCACCGACGGTGCGGAACTCCTCGTGGGCCGCGCGCAGCTGGCGCCGCTCCTCGTCGACGCGGCCGTCGTTCTCGGCGACCATCGCCAGCATGTGGTGGGCGAAGCCGCGCACCCACGGATCGCCGGACTCCACGGCCAGGCGTTCGACGTCCGCGCCGTCGGCCCCGCCGAACAGCGCGAAGCACGGCCTGGCCAGTTCGAGCAGCGGTGGCAGCGGGCTGGGCAGCTCGCGGCACAGGTCGATCGCGCTGTCGATCTCGCCCCGCACCGCCGCGAAGTCGCGCCGGGACGTTCGGACGAGCGCCATGTGCGCGTGGTTGAGCGCCCGGGCCCGGGCCGGGACCGGGCCGTCCATCGCGTGGAGGGCGTCGAGCCACCGCGTCAGGTCGTCGAACAGCCCGCGGATGACCCACGACCACGCCATGGCGGCCACCACCCGGTGGGCCGTCGCCGTGTCCCCCGCCACGACCGCGCGTTGCAGGGCGACGTCGATCTCGTCGGCCTCGGCGCGCAGCCGGGCGAGCCACGGCAGCTGGTCGGCGCCGCGGAGGTGCGCCTCCGCCGTCTCGGCGAGATCGACGAGCACCGCGAGGTGCGCGGCCTCGGCGGCGCCGCGCTCCCCCGCCTCGTCGAGGCGCTCGCCCGCGTACTCGCGGATCGTCTCTAGCATCCGGTAGCGGGTCGGCGCGCCGTGGGGCTGCGGGACGGCGACCACGATCGACTTGTCGACGAGCGACGCGAGCAGCTCGAACACGTCACCGGCCACGGGCGGACCGGCGCAGACGCGCTCGGCGGCCGCGGCCGTGGCACCGCCGGCGAACGCCGCGAGCCGCCGGGCCACGGCCCGCTCCGGCTCGCCGAGCAGGTCCCAGCTCCAGTCGACCACCGCCCGCAGCGTCTGGTGCCGCGGAAGGGCCGTGCGCGCACCGGACGTCAGCAGCCGGAACCGGTCGTCGAGGCGCGCGGCGATCTCGGCGGGGGACAGCGTGCGCAGCCGCGCGGCGGCCAGCTCGATCGGCAACGGCTGGCCGTCGAGCCTGCGGCAGATCTCGGCCACGGCCGGCGCCACGTCCGGGGTGAGGGCGAACCCGGGCCGCACGGCGGCGGCGCGGTCGACGAACAGGTGCGTGGCGTCGGCCGGGGTGAGCGCGTCGACGGGGTGCAGCACCTCGCCCACGACGCCGAGCGGCTCCCGGCTCGTCGCCAGCACCCGCAGGGTGGGGCAGGCGTGCAGCAGCGACTCCGCGAGGGCGGCGACCGCGTCGACGAGGTGCTCGCAGTTGTCCAGCACCAGCACGACCCGGCGCCCGGTCAGCGTCGCGACGAGCCGGGCCGTCGTGTCCGGTTCGGCCCCGTCGCCGGAGCCGACCAGTAGCTCCGGCTCACCCACCGCGGCGAGCAGGGCCGCCGGCAGCTGGTGGGCGTCGGTCAGCGCGGCGAGCTCGGCCAGCCGGGACTCGTCCACCCGGCCGCCGACCGCCTCTCGCGCCAGCCGGGTCTTGCCCGCGCCACCGGGCCCGATGAGCGTGACGAGCCGGCCGGTGGCGAGGAGCTCGCAGAGCCGCTCCACGTCGCGCTCGCGCCCGACGAAGCTGGTCAGTGCGGGAACCGGCACCGGACGGCGCACCGGGCCCGCGGCGCCACGCAGGACGCCGAGCCGGGCGTCCTCGAGCTCGGCCCCCGGGTCGACCCCCAGCTCCTCGGTGAGGCTCAGCCGGGTGCGGTCCAGCACCGCGAGCGCGTCGGCCTGGCGGCCTGCGGCGTGCAGCACCCGGGCCAGCACCGCGGCGGTGGTCTCGCGCAGCGGCGCGGCGTCCAGCTGGGCGGTGAGCGCGTCGATCTCCTGGCCCGGTTCGCCGAGCAGCAGCGCCCGCCGCGCCCGCTCCTCGACGGCCGCCGCCCGGCGCTCGGTCAGCCGGTGCGCCGCGGGTTCGGCGAAGGGCAGCTCCCGCACGTCGGCGAGCGCGTGGCCACGCCACAGGCCGAGCGCCTGCCCGAGCAGCGCGTGGCCGGTGCGCGGGTCGCCCGCCCCGCTCGCGGCGCCGGCCAGGGCGTCGAACCGCGCGGCGTCCACGGCGTCCGCCGGCACGTCGAGGCGGTAGCCCCCGGCGACGGTGGCGACGAGGTCCGGTCCGATGGCGCGGCGCAGCCGGGACACCAGTGCCTGCAGCGCGTTGGCGGCGCTGCCGGGCGGGGCGTCGCCCCACAGCGCGTCGACGAGCGCCGCCACCGGGACGGTCCGTCCGGCGTCGAGCGCGAGCCGGGCCAGCAGCCCGCGCACGCGCAGGCCAGCGAGCGGGACGGCGGCGCCGTCCCGCCGCGCCTCGACGGCGCCCAGCAGCCCGATCAACACGAGGCCCAAGTCTGCCCCGACACCACCTGTGGCACCACACCCTCCTTGACTTGGCACCATTGTGATGCCATTCTGGCTCCCATGGACCTGACGCCCCACGTGGAGCGGCTGCGCTACGAGCTCGGGATCGCCGCGGCCGCGGGCGGCGAGGACGCGCACGCGCTCGCCGAGCGGCTCACCGCCCCGCTGGAGTCCGCCGTCCGGCTGGTGCTGCTGGAAGCCCTGTCCGAGGCCGCCGACGAGATCACCCGGGAGCTGGCGCCCGGCTCGGTCGAGATACGGCTGCGCGGGCGGGAGCCCGGCTTCGCCGTCACCCCGGCCCCGGCGGACGACGCGGGCGCCGCCCCCGACCACGACGCCGCCGGCACCACGGGGGGTGGCGCCGGCGGCGCGGCGCCACCCGATCTCGACGACGGCGCGATGACCCGGATCAACCTCCGGCTGCCCGACACCCTCAAGGCCCGGGTCGAGGAGGCCGCCGGCAAGGAGCGCCTCTCGGTGAACGCGTGGCTGGTCCGGGCCGCATCGGCGGCGCTCATCCCGGACGCACCCCAGCCGCCGCCCCGCACCATGCGCGGGGGCCAGAGCCTCACCGGCTGGGTCCGCTGACCTCTGCCCGTACCCGGGCCCCACATCCACAACTCCGACGCAGGAGGGCTTTGCCATGCCCACGTTCGCCACCCCGGAGCCGATCACGCTCGCCCTCGCCCTCACCGTCGCCGACATCCGGCTGCGGGCGAGCGAACGCACCGACACCGTGCTCACCATCGGACCGCGCGACCCGTCCAACGCCAAGGACGTCGAGCTCGCGGCACGGACCAGGACCGAGTTCGCCGACGGTCGCCTGGAGATCCACGCTCCGCAGCCGTGGCGCGTGCTCGGCCCGTCCCGCAACGCCGGGGCGCTCGACATCGAGATCGAGCTGCCCGCGGGCTCCGCGGTGCACGGCGAGGCGTGGATCGCCGACCTGCACACCACGGGCGAACTCGGGCGTTGTCACTTCACCACCTCGATGGGCGACCTCACCGTCGACCGCACCGGTCCCGCGAAGCTGAGCACGAACAGCCGGGTGACCGCACGCCGCATCGGCGGGGCCGCCGAGATCAAGTCCGCGGGTGCCGTGCGCATCGACGAGATCGGCGGCACCACGACGATCAAGAACCTCAACGGCACCACCCAGGTCGGCCGTGTCGAGGGCGACCTCACCTGCCGGTCCGCGAACGGCGACATCACCATCGACACGGCGCTGGCCGCCGTCACGGCCACCACCTCCAACGGCGGCATCCTCGTCGAGGAGATCGTGCGCGGTGACATCTCGCTCAAGACGGCCAACGGCCACGTCGAGATCGGCATCCGCCCCGGCACGGCCGCGCGGCTGGACGTGCACACGAAGTTCGGCCGGGTCCGCAACGGCCTCGATGCGGCCGACGGCCCGGGCGAGTCCGACGAGGTCGCGACCGTCAGCACCCGCACCTCCGTCGGCGACATCGTCATCCGGCGCCCCGACTCGCACCGCACCCGATGAGGAGCCCAGGCGTGCCTGCGATCACCGTGCGCGGCCTGCGAAAGGCCTACGGCGAGAAGGTCGTGCTCACCGGCCTGGACCTCGACGTCCCGACCGGATCGATCCTCGCGCTCCTCGGGCCGAACGGCGCCGGCAAGACCACCACCGTCAACATCCTCTCGACGCTGGTCCCCGCGGACGGCGGGAGCGCGCGCGTCGCGGGCCACGACCCGGCCACGGACCCCGACGCGGTGCGCGCGGCGATCGGCGTCACGGGTCAGTTCTCCGCCGTCGACGGCCTGCTCACCGGCGAGGAGAACCTCGTCCTGATGGCCGACCTCCACCACCTGCCCCGGGCCGAGGGCCGGCGCCGGGCCGGCGACCTGCTCGAGCGCTTCGACCTGGTCGAGGCCGCGCCCAGGCCGGCGGCCACCTACTCCGGCGGCATGCGCCGCCGCCTCGACCTCGCCATGGGTCTCGTCGGCCGCCCGCGGGTGCTCTTCCTCGACGAGCCGACCACCGGACTCGACCCGCGCAGCAGGCGCGCGCTGTGGGACATGATCCGCGAGCTCGCCGCCACCGGCGTCACGGTCCTGCTCACCACGCAGTACCTGGAGGAGGCCGACCAGCTCGCCGACCGCATCGCGGTGCTCGACCACGGCCGGATCGTCGCGGCCGGCACGGCCGACGAGCTAAAGAGCCTCGTGCCCGGCGGCCACGTCCGGCTGACCTTCCCCGACGCCGCCCGGTTCGACGCGGCCGCCCGCGTGCTCATAGGCGCTGCCCGGGACGACGCCGCGCTGGCCCTGCAGGTCGCCAGCGGCGGGACCGCCCACGAGATCCGCGACCTGCTGGACGAGCTGGACCGCCGCGGCCTCGCCGTCGACCGGCTGACCGTGCACACCCCCGACCTCGACGACGTGTTCCTCGCCCTCACCGGGCGCCCGACGCCGGAGGAGGCGATCTCCCGATGACCACCGCTCTCGCCGGTCACCCGCTGCGCGACTGCACCACCATGCTGCGCCGCCAGCTACGGCACCTGCAGCGCTACCCGTCGATGACGCTGATGCTCGTCGGGATGCCGGTGATCTTCCTGCTGCTGTTCGTCTACGTCCTCGGCGGCACGCTGGGCGCCGGGCTCGGCGGCGACCGCGGTGACTACGCCACCTACGTCACCCCGGGGATCCTGCTCATGACGGTGGGCACCGCCGTGAGCGGCACCGCCGTCTCGGTGGCGACGGACATGACCGAGGGCATCATCGCCCGGTTCCGCACGATGGCGATCTTCCGGCCGTCGGTGCTGACCGGGCACGTGCTGGGCAGCATGGTCCAGACGATGCTGTCGGTCCTCGTGGTCGCCGGCGTCGCGGTCCTGGTGGGGTTCCGCCCGACCGCGGGCGTCGGCGGGTGGCTCGCCGCGCTCGGCATGATCGCCGTCTTCTCGTTCGCCCTGATCTGGCTCGGCGTCGCGCTCGGCATGAGCGCGGGCAGCGTCGAGACCGCGAGCAACACACCCATGCCGCTCATGCTGCTGCCGTTCCTCGGCAGCGGGTTCGTGCCCACCGGCTCCATGCCGGCCGGGCTGGGCTGGTTCGCCGAGTACCAGCCGTTCACGCCGGTGATCGAGACCGTGCGCGGCCTGCTCATGGGCACGCCGGTCGGCGCGAACGCCGTCGCAACGCTCCTCTGGAGCGCCGCCATCGCGTGCGGCAGCTACGCCTGGGCGATCCGCCGCTACAACCGCCGCTGAACGGAGCACCGACATGACCGAGACCGTCGCCCCGCGCGTCACCACCCTCCCGACCCTGCGCCACCCGGACCGGCCCTTCGACCCGCCCGCCGAGCTCGCCGGGATCCGCGAGCGGCACCCGCTCGTCCGGATGACCTACCCGGACGGCCACGACGGCTGGCTCGCCACCGGCTACCAGTCCGTGCGCGCCGTCCTCGCGGACCGCCGCTTCAGCAGCCGCTACGAGCTCATGCACCTGCCGATCCCGATGGAGGGCGCTCCGCCCCAGCTGCCGACGGCCACGGTCGGCGACCTCACCGGGATCGACCCACCCGAGCACACGCGCCTGCGGCGCCTGCTCGTCGGCTACTTCACCGTGCGCCGGATGCGGGCGCTCACGGAGCGGGTGGAGGAGATCACCGCGGCACGGCTGGACGCCATGGAGCGCAGGGGCGGGCCGGTGGACCTGGTGACGGCGTTCGCGTCGCCGATCCCCGCGCTCGCCATCTGCGAGCTGCTCGGCGTGCCCTACGCGGACCGCGACACGTTCCAGCGCCACGTCCACACGCTCACCGACATGACCACCGCACCGGAGGAGAAGGCCGCGGCCGTCGATGCCCTCCACGCGTGCCTGCTCGACCTGGTGCGGGCCAAGCGGGCTGCACCCGGCGAGGACGTCCTCAGCAGCCTCACCGGCACCGACCTCTCCGACGACGAGCTCGCCGGCACCGGCGCCTTCCTGCTCAGCGCGGGCCTCGACACCACGGCGAACATGCTCGGTCTCGGCACGTTCGCGCTGCTCAGCCACCCCACCCAACTGGCCGTGCTGCGCTCCGACCCCGGGATCGTCGACGGTGCCGTAGAAGAGCTGCTGCGCTTCCTGACGATCACCCACACCAACGTCCGGGCCGCGCTGGAGGACGTCGAGGTGGAGGGGCAGCCGATCCGGGCGGGCGAGAGCGTCACGGTCTCGATGCAGGCCGCGAACCGCGACCCCGCGCAGTACCCGGACCCGGACACCCTCGACCTGCGCCGGCGCGCCACCGGCCACCTGACCCTGGGCCACGGCATCCACCAGTGCCTCGGCCAGCAGCTGGCGCGCGTCGAGATGCGGGTGGCCTTCCCCGCGCTGCTCTCCCGGTTCCCGACGCTGCGGCTGGACTGCGACGCGGCCGACGTGCCACTTCGCACCGACTCCAACATCTATGGCGTGCACCACCTCCCCGTCGCCTGGTAGCAGCTTGCTTTGGAGCGCGCTCGAAGGCCTACCGTCGTAGCCATGACCGCATCGGTGGACGCCGCGCTGGACCGCCTGAAGAGGCAGGACGAGGCGGTGCCCTCCCCGGGCGCGACGCTGACGATCGCCGAGATGGCCGAGCGCACCGGCGTCTCCGCCCACACGCTGCGGTACTACGAGCGGATCGGACTGCTCTCGGTCGCCCGCGACGCCGCGGGCTACCGGCTGTACAGCACGGGCGACTACGCCCGCGTGGTGTTCCTCAACCGGATGCGGATGACGGGGATGTCCATCCGCGACCTGCAGCGCTACATCGCCCTCGTCGCCGCGGGCGACGTCAGCGTGCCGGAGCGGCGGGAGCTGCTCGTCGCGCACCGCGACGCGGTCCGGGCGCAGATCCAGGAGCTCACGTTCGCGCTCCAGACCGTCGAGTTCAAGATCGCCGCGTACGGCGGGTACGCCGAGCCGTAATCCGCCACTCGTCCGTTCCTCTTCCCTTTCACCTCAGGAGACACCTGTGTCCCTACCCACCCGTGCCCTCGGTCCCCTCCCCGTGAGCACGCTCGGCCTCGGCTGCATGGGCATGAGCTTCGCGTACGGCACCGCCGACCGCGGCGAGGCGGTCGCGACCCTGCACCGGGCCCTCGACCTCGGAGTCACCCTCCTCGACACCGCCGACATGTACGGCCAAGGCGCCAACGAGGAGCTGCTCGCCACCGTGCTCGCGGACCGGCGTCACGAGGTCACGCTCGCCACCAAGTTCGGCATCCTGACCGGCGAGGACGGCTATCCGAGCGGCGTCGACGGAAGCCCCGCCCACGCGCGCCGGGCGTGCGACGCGTCCCTGCGCCGGCTCGGCGTCGACCACATCGACCTGTACTACCTGCACCGGCCCGACCCCGAGGTGCCGATCGAGGAGACCGTCGGCGCGATGGCCGAGCTCGTCGCGGCCGGGAAGGTGCGTCACCTCGGGCTCTCCGAGAGCTCCGCGGAGACGATCCGGCGCGCCGCGGCCGTGCACCCGATCGCGGCCGTGCAGTCGGAGTGGTCGGTGTTCAGCCGCGACATCGAGCGAGCCGTCCTGCCGGCGTGCCGGGAGCTCGGCATCGGCCTGGTGCCCTACAGCCCGCTCGGGCGGGGCCTGCTCACCGGCACCCTGCCCGTCGAGTTCGCCGACGACGACTTCCGCCGCACCCTGCCGCGGTTCCAGCAGGAGAACCTCGAGCGCAACCTCGAGATCGTCGGGGTGGTCCGGGAGATCGCCGCGGCCCACGGCGCCACGCCGGGGCAGGCCGCGCTGGCGTGGCTGCTCGCACAGGGCGAGGACGTCGTCCCCATCCCAGGGACGAAGCGCGTCCGCTACCTGGAGGAGAACGCCGGCGCGCTCGACGTCACCCTCACGCCGGCCGACCTGGCCCGCCTCGACGCCCTGCGCCCCGCGGGCGACCGCTACGCCGACATGACGTGGGTGGAGCGCGACACCCGAGAAGGAGCCATGCGCTGAGTTGTCGCGACTGCACGAACGGCACTTTCGTCCAATAGAGCGGGACGAACGTGCCGTTCGTGCAACAGGAGCGCTTCCTGGAGGTGCACGGCCGAGGCTCGCTCGGATCCGCCGCTGGTGATCCATCCGAGATGCGGGGAACCGCCCCCACGAGGACGCGAACCGTGGTCTCGGAACGATCAAGGCCGCATGATCGCTCCGAACTGCGCCGGATCGCCCCGGCCAGGGCGCTGAACGCGATCTCGCAACGATCATGCTCGGGTCGCACCTCGACCACTAGGTGACCACACGCGGTCGACGAGCACCCGAGGTGAGTGCTCCGTACCCAGGGCCGGGAGGCAGGACGAGCATCTCGCAGAGCGCCCACACGATCGGTAGTCCTCCAGCCGGCCCCGCCCGTCACCGCAGCGCGCAACGCGCCACATGCCCACCCGCGTGCCCGGGGCGAGTCCACGACAGTGCGGCGGGGCCGGCCGCATCACATCTCCGACAGGCCAACGCGAGGCACACCCGGAAATCCGCCAACCCCACCAACCCGCGCCCCCACGAAGGTGCGTACGAGAGCGCGAATCAGCTCGCGGCGGCTGCCTTCTTGCGGCGGGGTGCCTTCGGGGCCTCCGGCGTGACCAGGCCCTTCAGGAACTGGCCCGTGTAGCTCGCCTCGTCGGCGGCCACCTGCTCCGGGGTGCCCTGCGCGATGACCGTGCCACCGCCCGAGCCGCCCTCCGGCCCCATGTCGATGAGCCAGTCGGACGTCTTGATGACGTCGAGGTTGTGCTCGATGACGATCACCGAGTTGCCCTTGTCGACCAGCCCGTTGATCACGTCGAGGAGCTTGCGGATGTCCTCGAAGTGCAGGCCCGTGGTGGGCTCGTCGAGGATGTAGATCGTGCGGCCGTTGGACCGCTTCTGCAGCTCCGAGGCGAGCTTGACGCGCTGCGCCTCGCCGCCGGACAGGGTGGGCGCGGGCTGTCCGAGCCGGACGTACCCCAGGCCGACGTCGACGAGGGTGCGCAGATACCGGGCGATCGAGTTGATCGGCGCGAAGAACTCGGCGGCCTCCTCGATGGGCATGTCGAGGACGTCGGCGACCGTCTTGCCCTTGTAGTGCACCTCCAGGGTCTCCCGGTTGTACCGGGCGCCCTTGCAGACCTCGCAGGGCACGTAGACGTCGGGCAGGAAGTTCATCTCGATCTTGATGGTGCCGTCACCGGAGCACGCCTCGCAGCGGCCGCCCTTGACGTTGAACGAGAACCGGCCCGCCTGGTAGCCACGCACCTTCGCCTCGGTGGTGGACGCGAACAACGTGCGGATCTTGTCCCAGACGCCCGTGTAGGTGGCCGGGTTGGACCGCGGGGTGCGGCCGATCGGCGACTGGTCGACCCGCACCAGCTTGTCGAGCCCGTCGAGCCCGGTGATCCGGGTGTGGCGCCCCGGCACCTGGCGGGCGCCGTTGAGCTTGTTGGCGAGCACGGTGGCGAGGATGTCGTTGATCAGCGTGGACTTGCCCGATCCGGACACCCCGGTGACCGACACCAGGCAGCCGAGCGGGATGTCGACGTCGATGCCGCGCAGGTTGTGCTCGCGCGCCCCGACGATCGTGAGCTGCCGCTTCCGGTCGCGCGGGCGGCGGATGTCGGGCACCGGGATCGAGCGGCGGCCGGACAGGTAGGCGCCGGTGAGCGACGTGTCGTGCGCCTCCAGCTCCGCGACCGTGCCGCTGTGGACGATCTGACCACCGTGCTCCCCCGCCCCCGGGCCGATGTCGACGATCCAGTCGGCGTGCCGGATGGTGTCCTCGTCGTGCTCGACGACGATGAGCGTGTTGCCGAGGGCGCGCAGCCGGGAGAGGGTCTCGATGAGCCGCCGGTTGTCGCGCTGGTGGAGCCCGATCGACGGCTCGTCGAGGACGTAGAGCACGCCGACGAGACCGGAGCCGATCTGCGTGGCCAGCCGGATGCGCTGCGCCTCACCGCCGGACAGGGTGCCCGCGGCGCGGTCGAGCGAGAGGTAGTCGAGCCCGACGTCGAGCAGGAAGCCCAGCCGCGCCTGCACCTCCTTGAGCACCCGCCCCGCGATCGCGGTCTGCCGCGCGTCGAGCCGCATCCCGTCGAGGAACTCGGAGCACTCGCCCACCGACATCGCGGTGACCTCGGCGATGGACCGTTCCCCCTGCGTGCGGTGGGCCAGCGTGACGGCCAGCACCTCGGGCCGCAGGCGCGCCCCCTTGCACGCCGGGCAGGGCACGTCGCGCATGTACCCCTCGTACTTCTCGCGCGCGTACTCGGAGTCGGTCTGGTCGAGCCGCCGCTCCAGGAACGGGACAACGCCCTCGAAGTTGGCGTAGTACGAGCGCTCGCGCCCGTACCGGTTGCGGTAGCGGACGTGCACCTGGTCCTGGGTGCCGTGCAGCACCGCCTTCTGCGCCGCGGCGCCCAGCTTGCGCCACGGCGTGTCCATGCGGAAGCCGACCGCGCGGGACAGCCCGTCCAGCAGGCGCCCGAAGTACTCCGCGGACTGCCCGCCCGCCCACGGCGCGATGGCACCCTCCTCGAGGGACCGCTCCGGGTCGGGCACCACGAGCTCGGGGTCGACCTCCTTCTTGATCCCGATGCCGGTGCACTCGGGGCACGCGCCGTAGGGCGAGTTGAAGGAGAACGTGCGCGGCTCGAGGTCGTCGAGCGAGAGCGGGTGGCCGTTGGGGCAGGCCATCCGCTCGGAGAAGCGGACCTCGCGGTGCGGGTCGTCGTCGGGGAGGTCGACGAAGTCGAGCACGACAAGCCCGTCGGCCAGCCGGAGCGCCGTCTCCACCGAGTCGGTGAGCCGCTGCTTGGCCGACTCCTTGACGGTGAGCCGGTCGACCACCACGGAGATGTCGTGCTTCTCCTGCTTCTTGAGCTTGGGCGGGTCGGTGAGCGGGTGGATCGTGCCGTCGACCATCACGCGGGAGTAGCCCTGCGCCTGCAGGTTGGAGAACAGGTCGACGAACTCGCCCTTGCGGGTGCGCACCACCGGCGCCAGCACCTGGAACCGGCTGCCCTCCTCCATGGCGAGCACCTGGTCGACGATCTGCTGGGGGGTCTGCTTCTCGATGACGTGGCCGCACACCGGGCAGTGCGGCACGCCCGCGCGGGCGTAGAGCAGGCGCAGGTAGTCGTAGACCTCGGTGATGGTGCCGACCGTGGACCGCGGGTTGCGGTTGGTGGACTTCTGGTCGATCGAGACGGCCGGCGACAGGCCCTCGATGAAGTCGACGTCGGGCTTGTCCATCTGCCCGAGGAACTGCCGCGCGTACGCCGAGAGCGACTCGACGTAGCGGCGCTGCCCCTCGGCGAAGATGGTGTCGAACGCGAGGCTGGACTTGCCCGACCCGGAAAGGCCGGTGAACACCACGAGGCTGTCGCGCGGCAGGTCGAGGTCGACGCCGCGGAGGTTGTGCTCGCGGGCGCCGCGTACTACCAGACGGTCGGCCACGGTGGTGAAGCCTCCTGAGATGCGGGTGCAGGGCCGAGAGAGGCCCTCGATCCATGCTAGGCGCGGCCACCGACAGAACCGGTGCGCCGGCCCGGCGACGGCCGCCGGGGAGCCGGGCAGCCACAAGGAGGATCGCACACACGTTCGATCAACTACCGGACGGGTACCCACCGGCAGCGCCGCCCCCGCGTCACACACCAACTTCGGTGCCGGCACACCAACTGCTGTTCATGTGCCGCCACCACGGTTGGTGTGCGAGCGAGATCCGGGGTTCTACGCTGACCCGGTGGGAGAGCCGAACGTCTGGTCCGTCGCCTGCCTGCCGACGCCCGAGAGCGACGCCGCCGACCTCGTCGTCAACGGGTTCGAGCTGAGTTGCGCGGTGCCGGACGGCACCGGGGCCGAGCCGCCCGGCGCCACCCCGTTCGGCCTGCTCGCGGCGTCCCTCTCGGCGTGCACGGCCATGTCCGTGCGCACGTTCCTGCAGCGCTGGCACATCGACCCCGGCGCCGTCACCGTGCACGTGGGCGTGCACCCGACCGCGCCGCCGATGCTCGACCGGCGCGTCACGGTGGACGGCGAGGTGGGCACCGACCTGCGGGAGCAGCTCGCGGCAGTGGTGGACGGCACGCCCGTCACGGTGCTGCTGCGCGACGCGGTGACGATCCGCACGGTGCTGACGACGGGTGGGCGCACCTGAGGCGCTCGCCGCGCCGGCACACGAGCCACTTCACGCATCCAGCATTGGCTTCACACAAAAGCCGGCCTTCTGTGAAGCCGGTCCTGGGTGTGTGAAGTCTCGTGCGCGAGGGCGGAGGCTGCATCACGGCCGCATCGGCGGCGCGGTGGTCACGCCACGCCGAGCAGGCGGTACGCCGTGTCCGGGTCGCGGCGGAACTCCGGCGTCGGCACCCGGTGCACGAGCACACCCTTCTCCATCACCGCGATCTCCCCGGCCACCGCGAAGGCCAGGTGCAGGTCCTGCTCGACGATCAGCACCGCCACCCCCTCGTCGCGCATGGTCGTGACGACGCCGGCGATCTGGTCGACGATCGCCGGCGCGAGCCCCTCGGACGGCTCGTCGAGCAGCACGAGCCGCGGGTTCGTCAGCAGCGCCCGCGCGACGGCGAGCATCTGCTGCTCGCCACCGGAGAGCTGGCCCGCGAGGTGCCGGCGGCGCTCGCCGAGCCGGGGCAGCAGGTCGAGCACGGTGTCGACGGTCCAGGTGCCCGCGCGCGAGCGGGACGAGAGGGCGAGGTGCTCGGCCACGGTCAGCGTCGCCCACACCCGCCGCCCCTGCGGGACGAGCGCCACCCCGGCCCGCGCGACCAGGTCCGGCCGCTGCCCGGCCAGCTCGTGGCCGTCCAGGAGCACCGATCCCGCGGACGGCGGCACGAGCCCGGCCAGCGTCATGATCAGCGTCGACTTGCCGACGCCGTTGCGCCCGAGCAGTCCGAGCACCGCGCCCGCGTCCAGGTCGAGGTCGACCCCGTGCAGCACGACACCCCGGTCGTACCCGGAGACCAGCCCGCGGACCTCGAGGAAACTCATGTGAAGAACAGCTCCTCCCGCCGCCCGGCCCCCAGGTACGCCTCGCGCACGGTCTCGCTCGCACGCACCTCGTCGGGCGTGCCGGAGAGCAGCACGCGCCCGAGGTGCAGAACGGTGACGGAGTCGGCGAGGGAGAACACCAGGTCCAGGTCGTGCTCCACGAACAGCACCGTGATCTCCGCCGGCAGCGCCGCGAGCAGCTCGAGCAGCCGCGCGCTCTCGGCGGGCGACATCCCGGCCGCGGGCTCGTCCAGCAGCAGCAGCGACGGGCGGCAGGCCAGCGCGAGCGCCACCTCCAGCTGCTTGCGCTCGCCGTGTGAGAGGGCCGGCACGGGTACGTCGCGGCGGTCGGCGAGCCCGACCTCGGCGAGCAGCTCCTCGCACGTCCTCGCTGCGCTCGGCCGCGCGCTTCGCGCGGGCGCTGTGACATCGACTCGCTCGCAAGCTCGCTCATCGGCCCGCTCCCGCACCGCCGGGCGCCGGCGCGGGAACGGCGAGATCCGCCCGCCCCCGTGCCGGGCCGCCGCCAGCGCGACCGTCTCGGCCGCCGTCATCGAACCGAACAGGCTCGCGTGCTGCATCGTCTGGCTCATCCCGAGCCGGCAGCGCGCCACCTCCGACAGCCGGGTGACGTCGCGGCCGGCCAGCTCCACGGTGCCGGCGTGCGCCCGCATCGTGCCGGTGACGAGCTTGAACAGGGTGGACTTCCCGGCGCCGTTCGGCCCGATCAGCGCGTGCCGCGCGCCCGGCTCGACGGTGATGTCGACGCCGTCGACGGCCTTGAGCGCGCCGAAGGAGCGGCCGAGGCCCGTGCAGCGCAGCGCGGTCACGACGGCCTCCTGCGCAGCCGGATCCCCGCCGCGCCGCGCGGCAGCAGGTAGACGACCAGCACGAACACCGCGCCCAGCACGAGCGTGCCGTGGCCGCCGAGGCTGGGGCCGAGCGCGTCGCGGATCACGATGACGAGCGCCGCGCCCAGGCAGGCGCCCCAGAGCGACCCGGCCCCGCCGATGACCACGGCGAGCAGCGCGAACGCCGCCGTGGCGAAGCCGAGGTCGGGCAGCGCGACGAGCCGCGCCTGCGCGGCGAGCAGCGAGCCCGCGAGCCCGGCGACCCCACCGGCGAGCACGAACACCGCGTACTTGTAGAGCGCCGTCGGGTAGCCGATCGCCCGCATCCGCGCCTCGTTGTCCCGGATCCCGCGCAACGCGGCCCCGAACGGCGAGCGCGCCACCAGCCAGACCAGCGCGAACCCGAGCAGGAACACCGCGAGCACGTACCAAAAGGTGAACCCGGCGTTGGTGAGCGGCGCCCCGCCGATGCGCACCGACGGGATCCCGGTGAGCCCGTTCGCGCCGCCGGTGACGGAGTCCCACGCGTTGCCCAGCTGCTGCACGGTCTCGCCGATGGCGAGCGTGAGCATCAGGAAGAACACGCCCGCGCTGCGCACCGTGATCCACCCGGTGAGCGCGGCGGCCACCGCACCGACCGCGGCCCCGGCCAGCAGCGGCACCGGAGCCTCCGCCGTCACGTTGATCGACACCCAGCCGGCGGCGTAGGCGCCTGCGCCGAAGTAGGCCGCGTGGCCGAGCGACGGGAGCCCCGTCACGCCCACGAGCAGGTCGAGGCTCACCGCGAACAGCGCGAACACCAGGATGCGGGTGAGCGTGGTGGTGGCGAACGGCGCGAGGAAGAGCGGCACGGCCGCGAGCACGACGACCACGGCCACCGTGACGATCCAGGCCCGGCCCCGCGGCGCCCGCGGGGTGACCGCCGGCGCGCCACCCGGAACCATGGGGGCCTCCACCGCGGTCACCGGGCACCGACCGCCGCGGGCCCGCCGAACAGGCCCTGCGGCCGCAGCACCAGCACGAGGGCGAGCGCCGCGAACAGCACGAACGAGGCCAGCTCCGGTAGCAGCATCCGGCCGAGGGTGTCGACCTGCCCGATGATCAGCGCCCCGACCAGCGCGCCGCGCACCGAGCCGAGCCCGCCGATCACGACGACCACCAGCGCCAGGATGAGCACGGTGGCGTCGAGGCCCGGCCGGGCGCCGTAGATCGGCCCGCCGAGCACGCCCGCGGTGGTGGCGAGCAGCGACCCGACGGCGAACACGGCGGTGGTGACGAGGCGGTTGTCGACGCCGATGGTCGCCACCATGTCCCGGTCGGCCACCGTGGCCCGCACGAGCGCGCCGACCCGGGTGCGTTCCACGACCAGGTACACCGCGACCGCCAGCACCGCGCCGACGCCGATCAGCACGAGCCGGTAGGCCGGGTAGACCGCGCCGAACACGGTGACCGAGCCGTCCAGCGCGGGCGGGGCGGCCACCGACAGCGGGTCGTCCCCGAACGCGATGATCAACAGCTCGGCCACCACGAACGCCACCCCGAGCGTGAGGAGCGCCTGGTCCAGGTGCGAGCGCCGGCGCAACGGCCCCGTCATCAGCGACAGCACCGCCCCGGCGAGGAGCCCGCCCACCGCCGCGATCGCGAGCGCGCCGAGGAACCCGCCCCAGCTCCCGGAGAGGGCCGCGCCGAGGTAGGCCCCGCCGAGGAAGAGCGCGCCGTGGGCGAGGTTCAGCACGTCCATCATCCCGAACACGAGCGACAGCCCGACCGCGAGGATGAACAGCAGGAACCCCACGGAGAGCCCGTTGAGGACGGAGACGAGCATCAGACCGCCGCTGGCTGGCTCTGCGGACCGAGATCCTCCATCACGGCGTTCACCAGCGTGCCGCCGACGTTCTCGACCTTGCGCAGGTAGATGTTCTGCCGCGGCGTCTGGTTCTCGAACGCCCACGGGCCGCGCGGGCTGTCGTCGATCGTGCCGATGCCACCGAGCGCGGTGGCGAGGGCGTCACCGTCGAGGGCGGTGGCACTGCCCATGGCCCGGTGCAGCACGTTCGCCGCGTCGAAGGTGGCCATCGAGAAGCAGCTCGGCGCCTCGCCGTGGGCCGTGGTGTAGGCGTCGACGAACGCCTTGTTGGTCGGGTTGTCCAGCTGGTCGCTGTAGTGCAGCGTGTTCTGCACGCCGAGCGCGGCGTCGCCCTGCTCGGGCAGCACGTTCCCCTCGGTGAGGAAGCCCGAGCCGTAGAGCGGGATCGACCCGGCGAGCCCGAACTGCGCGTACTGGCGGACGAACGTGATCGCCTCGGAGCCGGAGAAGAAGCAGAACGTCGCCCGCGCCCCCGAGTCCTGGATCCCCGTGAGGAAGGGCTGGTAGTCCGACGTGGTGCCGAACGGCGTCTTCACCTCGCCGACCACCCGGCCGCCACCGGCCTCGAACGCCCGCTTGAAGTGCTCGATCACCTCGGTGCCCGCCGCGTAGTCGGGCGCGATCGCGTAGACGCCCTCCGAGAAGCCCGCCTCGGCGAGGTGGGCGCCCATCGCGGCGGAGATCTGCCCGTTGGTGAACGAGGTGCGCCAGACGTACGGGGTACCCCCCGGGCCCGTGACGTCCTCCGCCCCTGCGTTGGTGACGATCAGCAGCTTGCGCGACTCCGCCATCACGTCCCGCACGCCGAGCGCGGTGGCCGAGTTGACCAGGCCGACGACCACGTCGACCCCGTCGCTCTGCAGCACCTTCTGCACCGCGGGCACGCCCGTCTGCGGGGTCTCGCCCTCGTCCGCGACCACGGTCTCGACGCTGTGGTCGCCGAACTTGCCGCCGTTCTGGTCCAGCCAGAGCTGCCAGCCGCGCTGCATGTCCGTGCCGAGGGCCGCGTAGACGCCGGACTGGGGCACCACGAGCCCGACCTTGATCGTGCCCCCGCCCCCACCGGCGGCGTCCCCGCCGTCCGAGCCGCCGACGCTGCTGCCGCACGCCGAGAGGACCGGAACGGAGGCGGCGGCACCGAACAGGCCGAGGAGACGTCGTCGGGTGAGCGGGTGGGGATCCATCGCTGACAGCTCCTCATCGAACTCGTCTTGCCCGGGGGTCGAGTGTCGACGGATCGTTGTCGAGCGACCGTTCTGCTGTCAACGATTCGGGTGAACCTCGCATCCCGCCGCGATCCGATCGTGACGGACACGGGGCCCCACTAGGCTGTGGGGGTGGACGTCCTCGACAGCTACTCCGGCCATGTCGACCCGGGCGGCGCGGCCATCCGCCGCGACCTCGAAGCCCTCAGGATCACCAAGATCTCGGTGGGCCCGATGGACAACAACGCCTACCTACTGGTGTGCCGCGCCACGAACGAGGCGCTGCTGGTCGACGCCGCGAACGAGCCCGACCGGCTCGCCGACCTCGTCGGCGCCGACGACGGCCGTCCCGAGCTGAACCACCTGGTCACCACCCACCAGCACTACGACCACTGGCAGGCCCTCGGCGCCGTGGCCGGCATGTTCCAGACCCGGCAGATCGCGCACCCGCTCGACGCCCCCGAACTGCCGATCCCGATGGACGTGCTGGTCGAGCAGGGCGACACCATCGGCTTCGGCGAGATCGAGCTCGAGGTGGTGCACCTGCGCGGCCACACCCCCGGCTCGATCGCGCTCGTCTACCGCGACCCGGCCGCCGGTGGCCACCCGCACGTCTTCACCGGCGACTCCCTCTTCCCCGGCGGGCACGGGAAGACCACGACGCCCGAGGACCACATCCAGCTCATGGACGACCTCGAGGAGCGGGTCTTCGGCCCGCTCCCGGACGAGACGTGGGTCTACCCCGGCCACGGCGACGACACGACCCTCGGCCGCGAGCGCCCAGGCCTCGGGGAGTGGCGCGAACGCGGCTGGTGACGCCGGCGGACCCGTGATGATCGCCGCGAGATCGGCGGGTGCGCCCATGCGAGAGCGCTCGCACCGACCTCGGACGGATCACCGGCCGATGATCCGTCCGAGATCCGGGGATCCGTCCCGCGATGGGCGAGCGGGCGAACCTCGGACGGATCGTGCAGGCCCGAGGTGCCACGGTGTGGCACCGGGTAGCACACCGCGCTAAGATTTGGTGTCGTGAGCCAGCCCGAGATCACGCAGCGCGACCTTCGACAGCGGTCGAAAGAGATCATGGATGCAGTCGAAGGCGGCCAGTCGTTCACCGTCACCCGGGACGGCCACGAGATCGGGGAGCTGATCCCGCTGCGTCGGCGTCGACGCTTCGTCGCCCGGGAGGAGTTCGCTGCCATGTCGCACAACGCCGCGACCATCGACGTCGCGGGCCTTCGCGCCGATCAGGACGCTGCCGCCGATCATGAACTTACTGATCCCTATGCACGGTAGCGCCCATGATCGAGGCCTCCTCGACACGAACATCCTGATCCTTCGCCGCTGGATCGATTCGGACGAACTGCCGAAGGAAATGGCGATCTGCGCTGTGACACTCGCCGAGCTCTCCGCCGGCCCGCACCAGGTACGACCGAACAGCGAGCAGGACGACTACGACGAGTACGCGGAACGCGCCCGCCGCCTCGACGTACTCCAACGGGCCGAACACGAGTTCGATCCCATCCCGTTCAGCGCCGAGGCGGCCAGGACCTACGGGCGAGTCACTGCAGCAGTTGTCTCCGCCGGACGGAAGCCGCGACGGCGGATCGCCGATCTGATGATCGCCGCCACCGCGATCGCTGAGGAGCTGCCGCTGTTCACGACGAACCCCGACGACTTCGAGGGACTTCTGGGCCTGCTCACCGTCGTGCCGGTCACCCGCCCGCCCGTGCCCAGCGGACGCCGCTGACCGCGGTCGCGTGTTCACCGCTGAGACGACTCGCTCTTCCCCGGCGGTCACCGGAAGGCCACGACCACCGAGGACCACCTCCAGCTGATGGACGACCTGGAGGAGCCTTCGGCCGATCAAGGTGCGGGTCGACCTCGATCCCACCCCTGGCCGCTACCTCCTGACCGGGGACTGGCGGGAACGCGGCTGGTGACGCCGGAACGGCCGAGCGCTCATCGCGCACCCCCACCCACGGGGTTCGACCGGACGTACCTGGCGCGCACCCCCATCACCAACGGGGCCAGCACTCCGAGGGTGATCAGGATCAGCAGGCCGAGCGACAGCGGCCGGTCCAGGAACGTGGTCCAGTCGCCGTTGGCGATGAGCAGTGCCCGACGCAGGTTGAGCTCCAGCAGCGGCAGCAGCACGGCGGCGAGGATGGCCGGGGTCAGCGGGAAGTCGTTCTCCTGCATCAGGTATCCGATCAGACCGATGACGATCAGCAGGATCAGGGAGAAGAAGCTGAACGTCAGCGCGTAGGCCCCGAGCATCACGAACGCCACCACGCCGCTGTAGAGCAGCGGCGGCGGCACCTTCAGCAGGTTGATGAACAGGCGCACCATCGGCAGGTTCAGCACCAGCAGCATCGCGTTGCCCACCAGCATCGACGCCACGATGGTCCACACGAGGGGGCCGTCGGTCTGGAAGAGCTGCGGGCCGGGCTGCAGCCCGTACATCTGGAACACGAACAGCAGCAGCGCGGTGGTCGCCGAGCCGGGGATGGCCAGTGCCAGCATGGGCACCATGGCCCCGCCGACCCCGGCGTTGTTCGCCGTCTCCGGTCCGGCGACGCCCTCGATCGCGCCCTTGCCGAACAGCGCGCGACGCTCCCCCTTGGCGACCCGGCGCTCCAGGGAGTAGGAGGCGAAGGAGCCGAGGGTGGGCCCGAGCCCCGGCATCACGCCGGCGAAGAAGCCGACCAGGGTCCCGCGGGCGTAGGGCGCGGCGGACCGGCGCAGGTCCTGCTTGTTCATCCACGCTCGTTGCACGCTGATGGCCTTCGACGCCGTGCGCTCGCCCAGCGACAGGTGGCGCAGCGCCTCGGGAACGGCGAACAGGGCCATGGCCAGCAGGGCGATGTCGACGCCGTCGGAGAGCTCGATCGAGCCGAAGGTCCAGCGCTCGACGGAGTCCTGGGGGTCCAGGCCGATGGTGCCGATGCACATGCCGACCAGCACCGAGACCAGCGCCTTGATCTTCGACCCGGTCATCAGGGACGTGGTCAGCGCCAGCGCACCCACCAGCAGGACGGCGTACTCGGCGGCTCCGATGGAGGTGGACACGTCCACCAGCACCGGGGACAGGAACACCAGCCCCAGCACGGCGATCGAGCCGCCGACGAAGGAACCGACCGCCGAGGTGGCCAACGCCGGCCCGGCCTGCCCGTTGCGGGCCATCTGGTAGCCGTCGAGCGCGGTGACCGCGGATGCGATCTCCCCGGGCGTCCGGATCAGGATCGACGTGATCGACCCGCCGTACATGGCCCCGTAGTAGACCCCCGAGAGCAGGATCAGCCCGGACGTGGCGTCGAGCCCGAACGAGAGCGGGATCAGCAGGGCGATCGCGGTGATCGGCCCCAGCCCGGGCAGCACCCCGACGATGGTGCCGATCAGCACCCCGAGGAAGACGAACATCAGGTTCGTCGGGGTCAGCGCCCCGGCGAGCCCGGCGAGGAGTCCGTTCAGCGCGTCCATGCCAGCCCTCCCCGGTTCAGCCCAGCACGCCGGCGGGCAGCTGGACGCCGAGCAGCTCGGTGAACCCGAAGTAGACGACCACGGCGAAGACCACCGCGAAGATCAGGTTGCGTTTCCACCGCGCCCGGTCGATCACGGTGACCATGACGCCCAGGTACAGCGCGGTGGCGAGCATGTAGCCCAGCGGGACGAAGGCGAGCGCGTAGCCGATGAACAGCGCGACCACCACGGCGAGCCGTCGCCACGGCACGGGCGGTTCCTCCTGGTGGACCAGCTGCTCCACGGTCTCCACCCCGCCGTCGTTCCCCGCCTCGACGACCCGGTCCCGCCCGCGCCACCCGATGACCGCCAGCACGAGGCCCGCGATGATCAGCAGGACGCTCAGCGCCGTCGGCAGGGTGGCCGGGCCGACCCCGGGATCCGGGCGTACCGGATCCTCGATACCCCGGGCGGCGACGAGCAGCACCGTGCCGGCGCCGGCGACCACCAGGCCGGAGACGGCGTCGCGCCGGCCCGATCGCCGGTTGGGGGCTCGGCTCTCCGTCGGCGGGGGTGCCGTCACTGCGGGCCGATCTTCTCGAAGGCGGCGGTCACCTGCTGGTTCGTCTTGTCGAGGTAGGTCTTCAGCTCGTCGCCGACCATGAACGTCGTGACCCACTGGTTCCTCTCGGCCGCCGCGGCCCACGACGGGGACTCGACGACCTTCCGGAGGGCGTCCTGCCAGTACCCGACGGCGTAGTCGGGCATCCCGGGCGGACCGTAGATGCCACGCCAGTTGGAGATGGTCACGTCGAAGCCCTGCTCCACGGCCGTGGGCACGTCGGGCAGGCCCGGGAGCCGGTCCTCGCCGATCACGGCCAGGGCCCGCAGCTCGCCGGACCCGATCAGCGGGAGGAACTCGCTGGTGCCGGCGATGGCCACCTGGATGTCGCCCGACAAGAGCGCCGCGCTCTGGTCACCGCCGCCCTCGTAGGCGACGAAGTTGATCTTTGAGGCGTCGCCGCCGGCGGCGTCCACCAGCAGGGCGAACGGGAGCTGGTCGTCCGACGCCGCACCCACGGGCACCGACCCCGGATCCGCGACGACGGCCTGGAGCACCGACCGCAGGTCCTGGTACGGGGCGCCCGCATTCGTGACCACCACGAAGTACTCGGAGATCAGCCGGGCGAGCATCGTGACGTCGTCCACGTTGTAGTCCGACTGGCCCCGGGCGTTGTTCGTCATCATCACCAGCGAGGTGACCGAGACCTGGTCGTCGGCTCCGGCGTGCCGCTTGACCATCTGCTCGGTCCAGACCGCCGACGCGGCGCCGGGCCGGTTCTCGATCGGCATGGGGACGTCGACGATGCCCTCCTTCTGGAGGACCTCCACCAGGGTGCGCATCGTCAGGTCGAACCCGCTCCCCGGGTCGGCCCCGACGCTCATGGTGATCGGGCTGCTGGGGTAGTCCTCGGCGTTCCCGCCTCCGGATCCGCCACCGCCGGAGCATGCGGCCACGACCATGCCGACCACGAGCGCCATTGCCAGGACGGGCATCTTCTTCATGGGTGCGATTCCTTCAGGGAGGGCGATGTACTGCGGGAGTCCGTTCTGCTACCCACGGGTGAGCACCTGCCGGGTCGGCGGGGTGTGCAGGACCCAGGACGGGTCCGCCTTCTCGAACGAGGACTCGAGCGGGTGGCGTACCGCGGTGCCGACCGGCCCGCGCGCGATCCGGATCAGGGCGTCGAGGTCGACGCCGGTGTCGATGCCGAGCAGCGACAGCAGGTGCACCAGCTCCTCGGTGGCGATGTTGCCGGTGGCGCCGGGGGCGTAGGGGCAGCCGCCGAGGCCACCGATCGACGAGTCGTAGTGGGTGACGCCCGCGGCCAGCCCGGCGAGCACGTTCGCCATGCCCAGGCCGCGGGTGTTGTGCAGGTGCAGGGTGATGGCGACCTCGGGGAAGGCGTCCCGCAGCCGGGCGGACATGTCGTGGACGTGGGCGGGGTCGGCCAGGCCCGCGGTGTCGGCCAACGTGACGTGCCGGACCCCGGCGCCGGCGTACAGCTCCACCACCCAGGCCACCCGCTCGAAGCTGGTGCGGCCCTCGAACGGGCACCCCAGGGCGGTCGCCAGGCCGCCGACCAGCTGCACGTCGTTCGCCAATCCGAGCTCGATCGCGGGCCGGATCTGCTCGAACGCGGCCGCGGTGGGGCGGTTGCCGTTGGCGATGCTGTGCGCGTCGGTCGTCGACAGCATGAGCTCCCAGACGTCGGCGTCGAACTCCAGCGCCCGCTGGGCGCCCTTGAGGTTGGGGACGAGCACCGAGTACGCGACGCCGGGAGCCTTGGTGTAGCCGGCCATCACCTCGGCGGCGTCGGCCAGCTGCGGCACCGCGTCCGGGCGCACGAACGAGGTCAGCTGCACCGCGGGGACCCCGGTGGCGGACAGCGCGTCGATGATCGCGACCTTGTCCGCGGTCTCGATCACACCGGGCTCGAGCTGGAAGCCGTCCCGCGGGCCGACCTCCTGGATGCGCACGCTCGCGGGCAGGGCGAACGGCAGGGCGCCGCCACCTGCCGCGTAGTCCCGGGCGGAGTCGAACGTCGCCATCAGATGATTCCCTTCTCGCGGAGGCCCTTGATCTCCTCCGGGGACAGGCCGAGACCGGTCAGCACGTCCTCGGTGTGCTCACCCAGGGCCGGGCCGGCGTTGCGGATACCGCCGGGGTTCCGGCTGAACTTCGGCACCACCCCGGGCAGGGTCACCGTGCCCAGCTGGGGGTGTGCGACCTCGACGAGCATGTCGCGCGCCGCGTAGTGCTCGTCGGCGAAGATGTCCGGCGCGCTGTACACGGAGGAGTGCGGAACGCTGAACTCGTCCAGCCGGGCCTCGAGGTCGCTGCGCGTGAGCTGCCGCGTCCAGTCCGCCATGGTCCGGTTCATCTCGTCGCGCCGCTCCAGGCGGGCCCGGTTGGTGGAGTACCGGGCGTCGGTCAGCATGTCCTCCCGGTCCATGGCGCGGGCGAGGCGGGCGAACGTGCGCTCGGTGCTGGTCACGATGACCACCCACTGGCCGTCCTTGGACTCGTAGATCCCGGCGGGCGACGACGCCGCCAGCTCGTTCCCGGTGCGCTCCCGCACGGTGCCCAGGACGTCGTACTCGGCCACGACCACCTCGAGCATGCGGAAGATCGACTCGTACAGGGCGACATCGACCTCGTCGACGGGTCCCCCTGCGACCTTCAGCTGGTAGATCGCGGCCAGCGCCCCCATCGCCGCGTACATGCCCGTCAGGTAGTCCACGAGGGACACCGAGGGGAGCACCGGCGGCCGATCGGGGAACCCGCTGATGTGGGCGTACCCGCTGTACGCGGTGGCGGGGGTCCCGAACCCGGCCTTGCCCCTGTTGGGCCCGCTCTGCCCGTACCCGCTGACCCGCACGATGACCAGGTCCGGATTGGCCTCCCGCAGCCGCTCCGCCCCCAGCCCCCACCGGTTGAGGGTGCCCGGGCGGAAGTTCTCGATGAGCACGTCCTGGTCGGCGAGCAGCCGGACCAGCAGCTCCTGCCCCCGTGGGTCCTTGAGGTCGAGCGTCATGCTGCGCTTGTTGCGGGCCGACGCGGCCCAGGTCAGGGAGGTCTCCCCGGAGAAGGGGCCCAGCGCCCGCAACGGGTCGCCCGCGCCCGGCATCTCGACCTTCAGCACGTCGGCGCCCATGTCCCCGAGCAGCGCCGCGGCGAAGGGGCCGGCGAAGACGGTGGCGATGTCGAGGACGCGGAGGCCGGTCAGGGGACCGCTCACGTCGGCTCCCCTCCGACGCTCGTCGCGAGCCTCCGCTCGAGGCGCTGTGCCCATGATCCGCTCTCGCTCATGTGATCGACTCCTGGGACGTCGACGAGCCGGCGTCGCGGCCCAGTTCGGTGGAGATGGCGGCCGCCGCGGCGCAGATCTGTTCGACGACGGCCGAGCGGCGCGCGTCATCGGCCAGCCTGGTCGCGGTGCTGGAGACGACGAGCGCGGCGATGACGTCGTCGTGGCGGTCGCGGATCGGCACGGACACCGCCGAGGTCTCCGGGTCGCGCTCGCCGGCGCTGAACTCCCAGCCCTGCTCGCGCACCCGGCGCAGCCGCTCCCGGTAGCTCTGCGGGTCCCAGGACGTGCCCGGGTGCTCCGCGGCGCTGCGCCCGGCGAGCTCGAGAGCGGTCCGCTCGCCGAGCCATGCCACCAGCACCCGGCTGCTGGCTCCGAGGTGGATGGGCAGTGGCACCCCGAGCTGCCCCATGGTCCGGACCGTGCGACGACCGACGACCATCTCCACCGGGACCCGGCTGTGGCCGGTCAGGATCTGCAGCTCCACGGTCTCGCCGGTCGCATCGCGCAGCTCCTTCATGTGCGGCAGGGCGAGTGCGCGCACCTCGACACCCTCGGAGACCCGGGCGCCGAGCTGGAGCAGCCTGGTGCCGAGCCGGTAGGCCCGGCCGTCGACGCCGAGCAGGCGGTGCTCGGCCATGGCGCCCATGAGCCGGTACGCGGTCGGGGCACTGATGCCGGTCCGCGCGGCGACCTCCGGTGGCTCCAGGCGAGCCGTCCCGTCGGCGAAGGCGTCGAGGATCGCCATCACCTTGTCGAGAACACCGACGCTGGTCACTTCTCTCCATTATGTGGACAGCCGCTTCACATGATGGAGCGCAAAGTACCCACCGCGAACGGTCGCAACCACCCCTACCGACCAGTAACTTCAAGGCGCCGCAGTTCCGCGGCCGTCACACACCAACCGTGGTGCTCCCACACGAACTGCAGTTGGTGTGCGAGCGCCGAAGTTGGTGTGTGACGGGCCGGGGGCTCAGGCGCGCACGAGGCAGAACGGGTGACCCGCCGGGTCGAGGTACACCCGGAAGTTCTGCGGGGCCGGCTGCACCTCGTGCTTGCGGGCACCGATCGCCAGGACCTGCCGCTCACCCTCGTCGAGGTCGGGCACGTCGAAGTCGATGTGCAACTGCTGGGGCGCGTCCTGGCCCGGCCAGCGGGGCGGGGAGTAGCCGGACGCGACCTTCTGGAAGGCCAGCGCGGCGCCGCGGCCGTCGGGCGGGTCGAGCTGGACCCAGCCGTCGGACTGGCCCGGCGGCTCGAAGGGCCAGCCGGTGAGGGCGCTGTAGAAGCCGGCGAGGGCCACCGGGTCGGGGCAGTCGAGCGCGACGACGCTGAAGCGGGCGACGCCGGCAGCCGGCGCGTTCTCGGAAGTGGTCACGCGCCGGACGGTAGAGGCGGCCGCCGACATCCGCCCGCCGCCCACCATGCCGTCGCGACCGCCGGCATGGTGGCCGTGCTGCCGTGTTGCGCCGGCACGGCCACCACGCCGGTGGCGGAGATCCGCCGTGAGACCCTCAGCCGCCCAGCGCCAGGCGGTTGACGTCGGTGACACGGCAGTCCGCGGGGCCGGGCTGCGCCCGCCCGTTGACGGTGCCGCTCGCCTGCGGGCCCGACAGGACCATGCTCTGCCCCGGCTCGACGGCCGTGGAGATCGCGTGGATCTCGCCGACGCGGGGACCACCCTGGTCGTTCACGGTGACGGTGATGTTGTACGACTGCCGCTGGTCGCTGTGGTTGGTGATCTCCAGCGTGGCCTCGGCACTCGTGACGCCATCCTGGCTCACCACCGTGCAGTCGCGGACGGCCACGTCCTGCGCCGCGGCCTCGTCGCCGGTGAGCGGGGTCTCCGACCCGGGCGAAGCGGCCACCTGGGCCGTCATGGCGACGACGATCGCACCGGCGCACAGGACGATGCCGATGCCGGCGAGGACCTTCCGGGTGCCCACGAGCGCGATCACCGCGAGCAGGATTCCGACCGCGGCGAGGCCGATCGTCAGGTACTTCAGGACGAGGATCGACGAGCCCACGAGGACGCCCGCGACGCCGGCGATGATCCCGATGATCCCGAGGACGAGGGCCGTCCAGGCCAGGGCCTCGAACCGCGTCCTCCGGACGAAGATCGGCGGTGCGGGCACGGCCGGGCGGCCGGGGGCTCCCGGCTGGGTCCGCGCCTGCGCCCGGCGGAGCTCTTCCTCCGCGGCGTGCCGGCCGGACTGCGGGTCCCCGCCCTGGGGCCGGTACGGCTGGTCCGGGTACGGCTGCTGCTGCTGTTGCTCGGGGTTCACCGGCCACGGGCGCAGGTGCTGCCCGGGGGCCACCGGCGGGTGCACCGGCTGGTTCGGCTGTTGGTGGGGCTCCTGCGGGTACGGCCGTTCGGGGAACGCCGACTTCTGCTGGGAATTGTGGGGAGCGGTCATCACGAACGTCCGTTCTGCGCTGTGATCTTGCCGTGCATTACCTCGATCTCTGTCAGGAGCCGTTACGGGCGGGCACGATCCGGGCACGGTCCGGCGCGAACGACCGTCGCGCGGACGTCTTTCGGCGCTGCCTGTGCAGTGCGGTCATCAACGTGTCTCCCCCCGTGGCAAGCCTGGTAGGCGGCGACCCTAGCGCGTTGATCATGGATTGGTCACCGACCGTATGATTTCAACTCGCAAACATGCTGTGACGTGCACCGTTCGGAGCAGCGGCGTCGAACGATGCGTGACTAAAGTGGACCGGAGCCGCTGTGGCGGCCGAGCAGCCCCGGGCGGTCACGGCGCTGGTCCAGGCGCAGGGCGGCCGCGGTGACCCGGAGTGCAACATGGACGCGAGACGCACGGTGCGCGCAGCCGTCCGCGTCGTCATCGCACTCGTGTCGGCCGCCACACTCGTCGCCACCGGGTTCGTCTGGTCGCTGCACCAGCGCGTCGACACGGCGGCCGTGAGCAGCACCGAGGCGATCCCGACCCCGCGCGCCACGCCGGCGGGCGAGTCGTTCACGGCGCTGCTGGTCGGCCTTGACGCGCGCACCGACGCGCAGGGCCGGCCGCTGCCGGCCGCGATGCTCGACGCCCTGCACGCGGGCCCGGACGAGGGCCAGCTGCACACCGACACGATCATCCTCGTGCACGTCCCGGCCACGCCGGGCGAGCGCGCGGTCGCCATCTCCATCCCGCGGGACTCGTTCGTGCCGATCGCGGGCGGCCGTGGCACCCACAAGATCAATTCCGCGTACCGGCGCGGCATGGAGGCCGCCGAGGAGTCGCTGCGGGCACAGGGCATCGACGGTGCGGACCTCGACCGGCGCGCCCGCGAGTCCGGCCGGCGCACGCTGGTCGCCACGGTGGAGCAGCTGACCGGCGCCCGGATCGACCACTTCGCCGAGATCGGGATGGCCGGGTTCGTCGAGCTCACCGAGGCGCTCGGCGGGGTGCCGGTGTGCCTGAAGGCCCCCGTCCGCGACTCCTACTCCGGCGTCGACCTCCCGGCGGGCCAGCACCTCGTCAGCGGCGCGTCCGCGCTCGCCTTCGTGCGGCAGCGCCACGGGCTCGAGGACGGCGACCTCGACCGCATCGCCCGCCAGCAGGCCTTCGCCGCCGGCCTGGCCCAGCGGGTCCTCGCGGCGAGCACGATCACCGACCCCGCACGCGTGGCGCGCCTCGTGGACATCGCCACGCGCTACGTCGTCCTGGACAGCGGCTGGGACCTCGAGCAGGCGATCTCCCAGCTCCGCCAGGTCTCCGCGAACGCGCTGACGTTCCGCACCATCCCCACCGGCCGGCCCGACCTGCGAACCCCCGTCGACGGCATCGCCGTGCAGATCGACCGCGACGACGTGCGGAGCTTCGTCGGGTCGCTGCTCGGTCCGGTCGCCACCACTCCGGCCCGGCCCGAGCCGCCCACCACGGCACACCCCGCCGCGGACGACGACCCGATCACGGTGCAGCCGGCCGACGAGCCCGACGCCGGCGGAAGCACGGCACCGCCGACGAGTGGCCGTCCGGTGATCACTGCGGAGGGCGTGCCCTGCGTCGACTGACGACTGTTCGGGGCACACTGACCTCCCGTGACCGACAGCTTCCCGCGCCGGCAGGCCCGCACCCGTCGCTTCACCCTCGGCGCCCCGCGCGGCGTCACCGTCTCCCCCGACGGCGAGCGCGTGGTGTTCCTGCGCAGCCGCGGTGGCACCGACCCCGTCACCTGCCTCTGGACGCTGGACCTCGACAACGGGGAGGAACGGCTCGTCGCCGACCCGCGCGAGCTCGAGGGCGCCCCCGAGGAGGACCTGCCGGCCGAGGAGAAGGCCCGCCGCGAACGCAGCCGTGAACAGGCCGGGGGCGTGGTCGGCTACGCCACCGACCGGCCCGTCACCACGGCCGCGTTCACGCTCTCCGGCCGGCTCTACCTCGCGGACTTCGCCGGCGGGTTCGGCCCGCGCCTCGTGGACACCGCCGCCGGTGTGATCGACCCGCGGCCCGACCCCTACGGGCGCGCCGTCGCGTTCGTCCGCGGTGGGGCGCTGCACGTCCACGACGTCGCCTCCCGCATCACGACCGCTCTCGCCGAGCCGGACGGCCCGCACGTCACGTACGGCCTCGCCGACTTCGTCGCGGCCGAGGAGATGGGCCGGATGCGCGGCTACTGGTGGGCACCGGACGGCGAGTCGCTGCTGGTGGCGCGGGTGGACGACGCCATGGTGCGGCGCTGGCACATCGCCGACCCGGCCAACCCGGAGAGCGAGCCCGCCGTCGTCGCCTACCCCGCGGCGGGCACACCGAACGCCCGGGTGACCCTCGAGGTGATCGCGCTCGACGGCACGGTGGTGCCGGTGCGGTGGGACACCGAGCGGGACGAGTACCTCGCCGACGCCGTCTGGGACGGCCACGGCCTGTTGATCGTCGTGCAGCCACGGGACCAGCGGGCCCTGCGCGTGCTCCGCGTCGACCCGGCCACCGGGGCGACGACACCCGTGCGGGAGCAGACCGACCCGGTCTGGGTCGACATCGTCCCCGGGGTGCCCGCGCACACCGCGTCGGGCGCGCTCGTGACGGTCGGCGACGTCGAGGGCAGCCTGCGGCTCCTCGTCGACGGGGAGCCGGTGACGCCCGCATCCCTGCAGGTGCGCGACGTCGCGGACGTCGACGGCGACGTCGTGCTGTTCCGCGCGAGCGAGGAGCCCACGTCGATCGGCCTCTGGACGTGGGGTCCCGACGGGGTCACCGCCGTCGCGACCGGTGCGGGTGTGCGCAGCGGTCGGCTCGCCGCGGGCACCCTCGTGGTCACCCGGCAGGACCTCGGCACCGACGGCACGACCACCACCGTCCACCGGGGCGGGGCCCAGCACACGATCCCCTCGTTCGCCGACCTCCCCGGCCTCACCCCGCGCGTCGCGCTGCTCAGCGCGGGCGAGCGCGCCTTGCGCACGGCCGTGCTGCTCCCGTCCGACCACGAGCCGGGCACGCGGCTACCGGTCCTCATGGACCCCTACGGCGGCCCGCACTCCCAGCGCGTGCTCGCCGCCCGCGGCGCGTTCCTGACCAGCCAGTGGTTCGCCGACCAGGGCTTCGCGGTGGTGGTCGTCGACGGGCGCGGCACGCCGGGGCGCGGGCCGGCGTTCGACCGGGCGGTCCACGGGGACCTCGCGGGCCCGGTGCTGCAGGACCAGGTCGACGCGCTGCACGCCGTGGCCGAACGCCACCCGGACCTCGACCTCACCCGCGTCGGGATCCGCGGCTGGTCCTTCGGCGGGTACCTCGCCGCCCTCGCCGTGCTGCGCCGCCCGGACGTCTTCCACGCGGCGGTGGCCGGCGCCCCCGTCACGGACTGGGCGCTGTACGACACCCACTACACCGAGCGCTACCTCGGCCGGCCGGACACCGACCCGGAGGCCTACGAGCGCTCGTCGCTCATCGCCGACGCGCACCGCCTCACCCGGCCGCTGCTGCTCGTGCACGGCCTCGCCGACGACAACGTCGTGGCCGCCCACACCCTGCGCCTGTCCTCGGCCCTGCTCGCCGCGGGCCGGCCGCACAGCGTGCTGCCGCTGTCCGGGGTCACGCACATGACGCCGCAGGAGGTCGTGGCGGAGAACCTCCTGCTGCTGCAGGTGCAGTTCCTGAAGCAGGCCCTCACCCCCGGGTCGTGAGTGGATACGAGTGCTGGAGCACCCGTATCCACTCACGGGTGGTTCAGCCGTGGGCGGCGTGGTCGTAGCTGTGGGTCTCCTCCTCGGTGCACCGGCGCCGGGCGACCCGTTCCTGCCGCAGGTCCCACACGGCGATGACGAGCGCCGCGCTCACCGAGAGCACCGCGCCGGAGAGCGCCACCGCGGCGGCGACCGGGTGGTTCTGCCCGGTCGCGCCCAGCACCAGGTAGTACCCGCCGGGCAGCGCGGCCGTGCCGATCGCCGCCCCGACCCGCTGGCCGGTCTGCAGCGCTCCCCCGGCCGAGCCGGCCATGCGCACCGGCACCTCGCGCAGCGCCAGCGTGATGTTCGGTGAGATCACCAGCCCACCGCCGAGCCCGGCGACGAGCAGTGCGGGCGCCATCGCGCCCATGAGCGCGGTCGCCGGCACGACCAGCACGACCCAGATCGTCGCGACCAGGCCGGTCAGCACGCAGACCAGCCCGACGACCGTCAGCAGGCGGCCGAAGCGCTCGACGAGGCGCCCGCCGGCCGCCGCCGAGACCGCGGACCCGAGCGCGAACGCCGTGACCGAGAGCCCGGACTGCAGCGGCGTGTAGCCCAACCCCGTCTGCAGGAAGAGCGCGAACACCAGCCAGATGCCGGAGAAGCCCAGGAAGTAGACGGCACCGAGCGCCGCGCCGGGCGCGTAGCCGCGCGTGCCGGAGAGCAAGCGGAGGTCGAGCAGCGGGGCACCGTGCCGCCGCGTCACGCGCCGCTCCCACCACACGAACAGCGTCCCCGCCGTCGCCGCGACGAGGAACAGCCACCACAGGCGGGCGACGCCACCGGACTCGGCCTCCACGAGCGGCAGCAGCACGGCGAACACGGCGCCGCCGAGCAGCAGCCCGCCGACGACGTCGATCCGCCCGGTGCGGCCGGCGGGGGCCGACGGGATGAGCCGGGCGGCGAGCACGAGCGCGACCACCCCGATCGGCACGTTGACCAGGAAGATCCAGCGCCACCCGTCCGGCCCGCCCGCCAGGGCGAGGATGACGCCGCCGACGACCGGGCCGACGGCCGTCGAGATCCCGACCGTCGCGCCGAAGAAGCCGAACGCCCTGCCGCGCTCGGCGCCGCTGAAGAGCTGCTGGATCAGCCCGGAGTTCTGCGGTGCCAGCGCCCCGGCCGCGAGGCCCTGCGCGAGCCGGGCCGCGACCAGCATCCCGATGCTCGTCGCCGCCCCGGCCAGCCCGCTGAACAGCACGAACGCCGCCAGCGCCCCGAGGAACATCCGCCGCCGCCCCAGCGCGTCGCCGAGCCGGCCCGCGGGGACGAGCGCGAGACCGAACGTGAGCGCGTAGCCCGAGACGACCCACTGGACGGCGGCCGGGTCGGCGCCGAGTCCCTGCTGGAGGGACGGCAACGCGACCGAGACGATGCTGACGTCGAGCAGGCTCATGAAACCGGCGACGAGCGTGACCGACAGCGCCCGCCACCGGTTCGGGTCGGGCGCTCGGGAGTCGGACCGATGCGCGTCCGGCCTGGCCACGAGCCATGTCTACCCGCCGCCATCCCGTCTGGCACGCTGGGCGCGCCCACCATCAGGAGGAAGAACGTGGCTCTGCAACAACCCGGGATGGAACGACCCGACGTCGACCCGCACGACGGCCCCGCCCCCGCCGACCTGCTGGTCGAGGACCTCAAACCCGGCGACGGCACCGAGGCGACCCCGGGCCGCACCGTCGAGGTGCACTACGTCGGCGTGGCCCACTCCACCGGGGAGGAGTTCGACGCCTCCTGGAACCGCGGCTCGACGCTCCAGTTCCCGCTGGGCGCCGGGCGCGTCATCACGGGCTGGGACCGCGGCGTGGCCGGGATGAAGGTCGGCGGCCGCCGCCGGCTGGTGATCCCGCCGCACCTGGGCTACGGCGACCGCGGCGCGGGCGGCGCGATCAAGCCCGGCGAGACGCTGATCTTCGTCGTCGATCTGGTGGACGTGCACTGAAGCTGCTCCTGACCTCCGACACCCACCTCCCGGTGCGGGCGAAGGACCTGCCCGCACCGGTCTGGGCGGCGGTCGACGCCGCCGACGTGGTGATCCACGCGGGCGACTGGGTGTCGGTCGACCTGCTGGACGCGCTCGAGGCGAGGGCGCACCGGCTCGTCGGCGTGTTCGGCAACAACGACGGCGCCGCGCTCCGGGCCCGGCTACCCGAGGTGGCGCGCGTCGATCTGGAGGGCGTCCGGTTCGCGGTGGTGCACGAGACCGGCGCCGCCACCGGGCGCGAACGGCGCTGCGTGCGCGAGTACCCGGGCACCGACGTGCTGGTGTTCGGCCACAGCCACATCCCGTGGGACACCACCGCGGAGAGCGGGCTGCGCCTGCTCAACCCCGGCTCCCCCACCGACCGCCGGCGGCAGCCCACCTTCACCTGGATGACCGCCGACGTAGCCGGCGGCACCGTGAGTGAGGTACGTCTGCACCACCTGCAGCGCTAACCTCAGTGACCACTTCGCACATCCAGCACGGGCTTCGCGCAAGGCCGGCCTTGTGCGAAGCCGGTCCTGGGTGTGCGAAGTGCGATCGGGAGGGCCTGGCCCGGTCGCCGTGATCGTGGTACGAGTGCTCGGTGAGCCGTGCGAAGACCGTGGAGACGCGGGACGGGGTGGAGCTGTCCAACCTCGACCAGCCGCTCTTCGACGGCGCCGACGCCACCAAGCGCGACCTCGTCGACTACCTCGACGCGGTGCGCGACCGGATCCTGCCCGAGCTGCGGCAGCGGCCGCTCTCGGTGATCCGGATCCGGCCGGGGCAGGAGCCGTTCATGCAGAAGAACGTGCCCAAGTACACGCCGGACTGGATCGAGACGACCACGGTGTGGGCCGAGGCGTCGCGGCGCGAGGTGCGCTACGCCCTGGCGAACGACCGGCGCACGCTGCTGTGGTTCGCCAACCAGCGCTCGGTGGAGTACCACCCGACGCTGATGCGCGTGGGTGAGCACCACCCCACGCACCTGATCATCGACCTCGACCCGCCGGAGGGCGACGACTTCGCGCACGTCGTCCGGACCGCGCACCTCGTGCGCCAGGCCCTCACCGACAGCGGGCTCGAGGGCGTCGTCAAGACGAGCGGGTCGAAGGGGCTGCACATCTTCGTGCCCCTCGCCGACGACGTGGGGTTCGAGGATGCCGCGGCCGCCACCCGCGCGCTCGCCGCCCGGGCCGAACGGGTCGACCCCGACGTGGCGACCACCGCCTACATCAAGGAGGACCGGGGCGGGAAGGTGTTCGTGGACTCCACCCGGTCGGGTGGCGCCACGGTGGTCGCCGCCTACAGCCCGCGGGTGCGGCCGGGCGTGCCGGTGTCGTTCCCGGTGGCGTGGGAGGACCTCGACCGCGTGACACCCCGCGACTTCACCGTCCGCACCGCCGTCGACCTCCTCGGCGACGCGGACCCGTGGCGCGAGCGCACACCGCCACCCCAGGGCCTCCCCGCCGACCTGCTGGAGGAGGGGCACGCCATCCCGATCGCACGGGTCGCGGCGATGCACGAGGGGAAGCGCCGGAAACGGGCGCAACAGCAGCAGTAGCCGCCTCACACCACGACGACGCCCCCGCACCGCCGCCCGTCCGCTCCACCGTCCAGCGCGCCGGCGCGGACGTCGCGCCGGACGGCCTGGCAACCCCCGAAGAACAGGTTCGGCGCGTCGAACCGCAGCACGGGGCCGGCCACGGCCCGAAGCGTCGCGACGTCGATCCCCGGCTCGGCGTACGCGACCCCCCGCTCCACGTGCAGCCGCGGCGCGTCCACGGCGTCCTGCGGCGACATTCCCCGGTCGACCATGTTCACGAGGACCTGCAGGAGGGCGCTGCGGATCCGGCTCGAGCCCGCGGAGCCGACCACGAACTCGGCGGCGCCGTCCCGGCGCACCACCGTCGGGGCCATCGCCGAGGGCAGCCGCTCGCCGACGCCGTACGCACCGAGCAGGTCGTGCTCGCCGAGCATGTTGTTGAGGTGGATGCCCGTGCCGGGGACGGTCACGCCGGAACCCGTGCCGTTGGTGCAGGTCACCGAGCAGGCCCAGCCGTCGGCGTCGAGGACCGAGACGTGGGTGGTGGAGCCCAGCCGGTCCACCGCGACCGGTGCCATCGCGTCGCGGTCGCCCACCGCGAGGGCCGCGGCGAGGCCGGGCACGTCCGGCACGCGGCCGGTGGCGCCGAGGTGCACCAGCGCGCGGACGAGCCTGCTCCCGCCCGCGCTCGGCGGCGGGTTGGTGAAGACCTCCCGTCCGCGGTACCCGACGCGCAGCGGGATCCGTTGCACGACCTGGTACCCGGCGAGATCGGCCGGGGTCAGCACGCCACCGCCGGCGCACACCCGGTCCGAGACGGCGTGGCCGATGTCGCCGGTGTAGAACGGCGCCGCGCCGTCCGCGCCGAGCCGGTCGAGCGAGTCGGCGAGCTCCTCGTCCCGGAGCAGCTCGCCCTCCCGCGGCGGCCGGCCGTCCAGCAGGAACCGCGCCGCGGCGTCCGGGGTGGAGCCGACGACGGCGGCCAGCAGACCGAACAGGTACGCCTGCATCGCGTTCACCCGCACCCCGGTGCGGGCCAGCCGCGCCGCCGGCGCGGTGAGCTCGGCGAGCGGCATCCGCCCGAACCGCTCCACCGCGCCGGCCACGCCCGCGGGCGCCCCGTACGTCGCGCAGGAGGAGGCCCCGATGTCGAAGATCTGGGTCGCGTCCTCGAACGACACCACGATGTGGGTCATCGGCGCCGGGGGCGCGGCGGCTCCGCGGCCGGGGGCGGCCACGAAGAAGTCGAGCAGGACCGGCAGCTGTCCCGGGGGCGCGACGAGCAGGTACCCACCGGCGCCCAGCCCGGTGAGCAGCGGCTCCGCGACGAACGACGTGACGACCGCGGCCACCGCGGCGTCCACGGCATTGCCCCCGGCCTGCAGGGCCGCTGCTCCGGCGGCCGCCGACGCCGGGTGCCCCGCGGCGACCACGCCCCGCTGCACCACGGTCGGAAACTAGCGCGTCGCGGGCGGGCGTGTCAGCGTCGCCGAACGCCAACGACGCGATGGGGGCTGCTGCGGACGCACCGACTACTGGGAGTGGTGTGGGAGCGACATGTCCGTCGCTCCCACACCACTCGCGACGATCAAGTCACGCGGACGCCGTCGTGTGCACGAACGGCGACGCCGTCGTTCAGCGCGTCCAGGATCCGGATCGCGTACGCGGGACTCATGTGCCGGCGCACCTCGTCCAACGTGAACCACGCAACCCGTCTCGACTCGTCCGTCACGGTGGCCTGACCGGCCGCGGGGCGGCAGCGGAACACCAGAGCGACGATCCCCCGCGTCATGTTCTTGTACACGCCGGTGAGGCGCCCCACTTCGACGTGCACTCCGGTCTCCTCGGCGACTTCCCGGCGCACGCCCTCTTCGAACGTCTCCGCAAGTTCGAGCACCCCGCCGGGCGCTTCCCAGCGACCGTTGTCCCGGCGCTGGATGGCGAGCACCCGCCCGTCGTCGCGCACGACGACCCCGGCAACGCTCACGGAGTGTCTGGGCGCACTGCCCATGTCGAGCCCTTCCTCCGACGATCAGGGACGTACCCTACGGGGTGCCTAGACGACTGGAGGTGTCGGCGTGCAGCTCGGCCGCATCGATCGGCTGAAGGATCGGCCGCCTTATCGGCAGATCGCTGAACATCTTCGTGCCGCGATCGACACCGGTGAACTCGGGCCAGGGGATCGGCTCCCTTCCGAGGCGGAGTTGAGGGAGCACTACGGCGTAGCGCGGATGACAGCGCGGCAAGCGATCCAGGAGCTGCGCGCCGAAGGTCTGGTGGTCGCAGAACACGGGCGCGGCGTCTTCGTTCGGCAGCCGCCACCCGTCCGGAGACTGGCGTCGGAACGGTTCTCGCGCGAACACCGCGTGGCGGGGAAGGCAGCCTTCCTCGCCGAGGCGGAGAGAAGCGGCTTCCAACCCCGTGTCGACCAGATTGAGATCACGCGCGTCAACGCGCCCGACTTCGTGCGTGACCGCCTGCGATTGAAGGAGCATCTCGTGCTGAGCCGCTCTCGCCGCTACTCCGCCGACAACCGGCCCGTCGAGCTCGCGGTGTCATACCTGCCCCTCGCGCTCGCGGAAGGCACCCCGATCACGGAGATCGCTACCGGTCCCGGTGGCGTCTACGCCAGGCTGGAGGACGCCGGACACACCCTCGATCGGTTCGTCGAGGAGGTCACGGCCCGCATGCCAACGGTCGAGGAACGTAGCCGGCTGGAGCTGCAGGCAGGCGTACCCGTCATCGTCGTCATCCGCACCGCCTACGACACAGCAGGCAGTCCGGTCGAGGTCTGCCACACCGTCAAGTCCGCCCCGGCGTACGTCTTGGAGTACGAGATCAAGGCCCGCTGACTCGGTTGCCACTTGTCTAGGGGACCGATAATCTCAACTTCCCTAGACGTCCAGGTGAGCCGAGGAGCCGTGATCTGCTTGAACAATGACGAGGTCGACGACTACCTGGCAGCGCAGCGGAGCTTCGCCGCCGCAGTGGCCTTCATGGCAGCGCAACCCGGCGGCCCCGAACGTACCCTCGGCCTCCACCGCCGCCGTGCAGACGGCTACTGCACGGGCTGCATGCACACCCTCTCGCGCTGGCCATGCACCGTGGCCCGAATCGCTCTCGGGGCCGTCGCCGGCCGCAACTGATCGTCGAGGCCGACGTCCCAGCCTCCCTCAGGACGTCGGGGGCTCGTCCTCCCCCGACTCCTCCGCCGCGTCGGCCTCCTCCTTCGTGCGGTGCACGGCGCCGTCGGCGTGGTCGGGCGGGCCGTAGACGGTGTACAGGACCAGCGGGTTCGGACCCGTGTTCACGAAGTTGTGCTTCGTGCCCGCCGGCACGACCACCAGGTCGCCCGCCTCCACGGCCTTCGCCTCACCGGCCACCCTCGCCTCGGCGGTGCCGCTGACGAACGTGAGGATCTGGTCGATCCCCTCGTGGACCTCCTCGCCGATCTCTCCGCCCGGCGGGATCGTCATGATCACGAGCTGGGTGTGCTCACCCGTCCAGAGGACGCGGCGGAAGTCGTCGCTGCGCTCCGCGACGGTCGCGATGGTGAAGTGCTCCATGCCGGATCTGTGCCCCGAACGCCCGCGTTCCACTCGTGCGAGGATGCCCGGATGGTCATGGAGATCGCCGACATCGCCGTCCGGCCCGGCACCGAGGAGGAGTTCGCCGCCGCCGTCCGCGACGGCATCCGGTACGTCTCCGACACCCCCGGCTTCCGGGACGCCCGGCTCACCAAGGGCATCGAGTCACCCGGTCGGTTCGTGCTGCTGATCGAGTGGGACAGCGTGGAGGCCCACACGGTCGGGTTCCGCGAGTCCGAGAACTTCGGGCGCTGGCGCGGCCACATCGGCCCGTTCCTCGACGGCGAGCCCCGCGTGGAGCACTTCGACGAGGTCACCCTGCCCGGGCACTTCTGAGAGCGGACTGAGGGCACTACCGAGAGCCACCCCGTAACGTCGCCCTGTGCACCCCGCCCGCGGCCGCCGACGGTCCCTCGCGCTCAGCGTCGTGCTCGCCGTGGTGGGTGGCCTCCTGCTCACGGGCGCGGCGCCCGCGGACGTCCGGGTGTCGGAGGAGCGGGTCACCACCCCCGACGGCGTCGAGCTGGACACCTCGCTCTACCTGCCGGCCGTCACCCCGGCCCCCGCGGTGCTGGTGGCCCACGGGTTCGGCGGCAGCAAGGCGTCCGTGGACACCGACGCCCGCGCGCTCGCCGCACGCGGGTTCGTGGTGCTCACCTGGTCGGCGCGCGGGTTCGGCACGAGCACCGGGCAGATCGCACTCGACTCCCCCGACCACGAGGTGGCCGACGCCCGGGCCCTCGTCGACCGGCTCTCGACGCTCCCCGAGGTACAGCAGGACGGACCGGGCGACCCGCGCGTCGGCGTCACCGGCGCCTCGTACGGCGGGGCGCTCGCGCTGCTGCTGGCCGGGTACGACCCGCGCGTCGACGCCCTCGCCCCGGTGATCACCTGGAACGACCTCGGCCAGGCGCTCTTCCCGAACGCGGCCACGGCGGCACCGCCCGCGGCCGACACGCCCGCCCGGGGCGTCGCCGCCCCGGACGGGGTGTTCAAGAGCGGCTGGGCGGGGATGCTCTTCTCCGCGGGGAGCGACCCGGCGGGAGGAACCGGCGCGAACCCGTGCGGCCGGTTCACCGCCGAGATCTGCGCCGCCTACACCGAGGCCGCCACCACCGGCAGGCTCTCCCCCGCCACCGCGGAGCTGCTGCGCCGCTCGTCACCCGCCACCGTCGCAGGCCGGATCACGGCACCGACGCTGCTGGTGCAGGGCGAACAGGACACCCTGTTCGGGCTCGACCAGGCCGACGCGACGGCCCGGCAGATCGCGGCCGCGGGCGGCCGCGTCAAGGTGGAGTGGTTCGGCGGCGGCCACGACGGCGCCGCACCCGGCGACGCCGTCCGCGGCGACATCGGCGACTGGTTCGACTTCCACCTCGCCCGCACCGGCGACGACCCGGGCACGGGCTTCTCCTACGTGGTGGCGAGCGGCGTCCGGGCGGGGGCGAACACGCCCACCAGCCGCGCCCTCGCCGCCCCCGCCTACCCGGGCCTGCCCGGCAGCGCCCCGCTCCTCACCACACCGCTCGCGCTCGAGGGCGACCCGCAGCAGGTCGTGCACCCGGCGGGCGGCCACCCGGCCGCGATCACGTCGCTGCCCGGGATCGGCGGCGCGCTCGGCTCCCTCGCCGGTCGGATCTCCGCGTTCGCCGCCGACCCGGCAGGCCAGTCCGCCACCTTCCGCACGGCGCCGCTCGCGGCCTCGCTCGTGGTGGCCGGCGCCCCGCGCGTCCAGGTGGGCGTCGCGCGCGTGCCGGGGCAGCCGGCCCCGGCGGAGGCCGTGCTGTTCGCCCGCATCACGGAACTGTCGCCGGACGGGCGGCGCACGCTGCTCGGCGGTGCGGTCGCGCCGATCCGGGTGCCGGTCCCCGCGGACGGGACGCCCGCGACGGTCACGGTGGCGCTGCCGGCTGTGGTGGCGCCGGTGGAGTCCGGCAACCAGCTCGTCGTCTCGATCGCCACCACCGACCAGGGCTTCACCGGCCCGGTCGAACCGGCGGTCTGGCAGGTCGGCGTCACCGGGGAGCTCACCGTGCCCGTGGTGCCGGGCACGAGCGCCACGGCCTCCACGGTGCCGCTCGGGCCACTCGTCGGGATCGCCGTGGTGCTCGCCGTCGCGCTGCTCGGCTGGGTGCTGGCCCGGCTGCGCGGCCGGCGTGCCGCCGTGCCCTCCGCGGATGACGGCCCGCCGCTGCACGTCACGGGCCTCGCCAAGACCTACTCCGGCGGCTTCCGGGCGGTGAAGGACGTCTCGTTCACCGTCGAGAAGGGTGTGGTGCTCGGCCTGCTGGGGCCCAACGGGGCCGGCAAGACCACCGTGCTGCGGATGCTCATGGGCCTGGTGCGCCCGACGGCCGGCACGATCAGCGCCTTCGGCGAGCCGATCGGGCCCGGCGCCCCGGTGCTGGCCCGGATCGGCGCGTTCGTCGAGGGCCCGGGGTTCCTCCCGCACCTGTCCGGCGCGGACAACCTGCGCCTCTACTGGTCGGCCACCGGCCGCCCGGTCGCCGACGCCCACGTCGAGGAGGCCCTCGAGATCGCCGAGCTCGGCTCGGCCCTCGACCGCCGGGTCGGCACCTACAGCCAGGGCATGCGCCAGCGGCTGGCCATCGCGCAGGCGATGCTCGGCCTCCCCGACCTGCTGGTGCTCGACGAGCCGACCAACGGGCTCGACCCGCCGCAGATCTCGGCGATGCGCGAGGTCCTGCGCCGCTACGTGGCGCGGGGCCGCACGGTCGTCCTGTCGAGCCACCTGCTCGCGGAGGTGGAGCAGACGTGCACGCACGTGGTCGTGATGCACCGCGGCGAGGTGGTGGCCGACGGCACCGTCGAGGAGATCATCGCCGGCGGCGGCGCCGCCACGTTCACCGTCGACGCCCCGGAGCGGGCGGCGTCGGTGCTCTCCGACCTCGCGGGCGTCCGCTCGGTCGAGGTGACCGACGGGGGCGTGCACGCGGAGCTGAACGGCACCCCGCGCGCCGAAGCGGTGCGGGCGCTCGTCACCGCCGGGGTGGAGGTGGCGGCGGCCGGGCCGCGCCGGCGCCTCGAGGACGCGTTCCTGCAGCTGGTCGGGGAGGACCGGACGCCATGAGTGAGCTTGCGAGCGAATCATCGGCACGGACGGAGACCCCCAGGAAGCCGCCCTCCGCGGTGACGCGCCGAGCCTTCCGCCCCGAGCGCACGCTGCCGCTGCGGGTCGAGCTGGAACGCCAGCTGCGGCGCCGCCGGACGCAGGTGGTGTTCGGCCTCGTCGTGCTGCTGCCGGTGCTGCTGTGGGTGGCGTTCGAGCTGGCCCCGGACACCTCACCAACGGGCTCGCTCACGCTCGTCGACCTCGCGACCAGCAGCGGGCTGAACTTCACGGTGTTCGCGATGTTCGCGTCGTCGTCGTTCCTGCTGGTCGTGGTCGTGGCGCTGTTCTTCGGCGACACGGTGGCGGCCGAGGCGTCCTGGTCGAGCCTGCGCTACCTGCTCGCGGCGCCGGTGCCGCGGGCGCGCCTGCTGCGGCAGAAGACCGTGGTGGCCGCCCTGCTGTCGCTCGCCGCGCTGGTCCTGCTGCCGGTCGTGTCGCTCGTCGTCGGCACCCTCGCGTACGGAGCGGGCGACATGGTGAGCCCGACGGGGGCATCGCTGGACTACGGGCCCGGCACCGCGCGGATCCTGTCCGGCGCGGTGTACCTCGCGGTGCACCTGAGCTGGGTGGCGGCGCTCGCGCTGCTGCTGTCGGTGTCGACCGACGCCCCGCTCGGCGCCGTGGGCGGGGCGGTCATGGTGTCGATCGTGTCGCAGATCCTCGACCAGATCACCGCACTCGAAGGCCTGCGCGACTTCCTGCCCACCCACTTCGACGACGCCTGGGCCGGCCTCCTCGGTGACCCGGTGGACTGGGACGGCATGACGCGGGGCGCGCTCTCGGCGATGATCTACGCGCTGCTCCTGGGCGCGGGAGCGATCTGGCACTTCCAACGCAAGGACATCACGAGCTGAGACGGCCGCCGGAGTCGCAGCAAGGTGGCTTTACTCCGGTGGGACCGGAGTAAAGCCACCTTGCTGCGGTTCACAAGTGGGCGCGGACCGCCCTCAGGACCTCGCCCGGCGCCTCCATGTGCGCCATGTGGCCGGCCTCCACCCGCGTCAGCTCCACCCCGTCCGGCACCGGGACGATGCGGTCGGACGCGCCCCACACCACCGCCAGCGGCACGTCGGCGCCCGCCAGCAGGCCCGGGGTGTCGATGGCCTGGCGGTCACCGTCGCCGAGCAGGGTGCCGAGCACTGCGGTGAGCGCCTTGTCGACGCCGTCGAGGCGCTTGTAGCGCAGCAGGTCGTCGACGAGCTGGCGCGTGACGAGAGAACCGTCCGCGAACAGCCTCCCGACCAGCGGCTTCAGCTCCCGCCGCGAGGACGCGGAGGCGAACCCGCGCAGGTACTCGGCGTCGACCTCCGGGGTGAACCCGGCGGGCGAGATGAGCGTCAGCGACGCGACCCTCCCGGGCGCGGCCTGCGCCACCGCGGCCGCGACGGCGCCGCCCAGCGAGTGCCCCACGAGGTGGGCCCGCTCGATCCCGACCGCGTCGAGGAAGCCGGTGACGGTCTCGGTGAGCGTCCGGAGCGACCCGTCGCCGACGTCCTTGCCGGACGCGCCGTGCCCCGGCAGGTCGAGGGCGATCGCGCGGTGTCCCTCCTCGGCGAGCGGCTGCTGCACGAACAGCCAGGAGTTCTTGTCCCCGCCGTAGCCGTGCACGAGGACGACGGGGACATCGGCCTCCTCGGGACCGAGCGCCAGGTAGGAGATGCTCCGCCCGCCGACCTCGACGAGCTGCGGCTCCGGCTCGTCCCCTTCCTCCAGCGCCCCGGACGCGACGGCCGCCTTCGCCTCCTCGACGACGGCGTCGATCTCGGCGTCGGCCACGTCCGCGGGCGCGACGACAGCGAGCACGGCGCCGACCGGCAGGTCCGAGCCCGGCTCGGCGATGATCCGCCGCACCGGCCCCTCGACCGGTGACTCGAGGGTGCCGGCGATCTTGTCGGTCTCGATGTCGACGATGTCGTCGCCCTTGGCGATCGTGTCGCCCTCGGACACGAACCAGTCGACGATCTTGCCCGTCTTCATCGACAGGCCCCACTTGGGCATCGTGACTGTCAGGATCCGCTCATCGGGCATAGTCGACCGCCGTCTTCACCGCTCCGGCGATCTTCGCCGCGTCCGGGATGAACAGGTCCTCCAGCGCGTCGGTGAAGGGCACCGGGGTGTGCGGGCCGGTCACCAGCTGGATCGGCGCGCGCAGCGACCCGAACGCGTCCTGCGCCACCGTCGCTGCGACGTCGGTGGCCAGCGAGCAGCGCGGGTGGGCCTCGTCCACCACGACGAGCCGGCCGGTGTTCTCCACCGACTCCAGGATCGTGTCGACGTCCAGCGGGCTGGTGGTGCGCGGGTCGATCACCTCGGCCTGCACGCCGGAGCCGGCGAGCTCCTCGGCCGCCTCCAGCGCGGTGTGCACCATCCGGCCGATCGCGACGATCGTGACGTCCCCGCCTTCACGCGCGACGTTGGCCTCGCCGAACGGGAGCGCGTAGCTCTCCTCCGGCACGTCGGCGGACGTGTCGTAGAGCATCTTGTGCTCGGCGAAGATCACCGGGTCGTCGTCGCGGATCGCCGCGATCATCAGCCCCTTCGCGTCGTAGGCGTTGGACGGCGCCGCGACCTTCAGGCCCGGGACGTGCGTGAACACCGACAGCAGCGACTGCGAGTGCTGCGCGGCGGCCCGCAGGCCCGCCCCCCACATCGTCCGGATCACCACGGGAGTGACGGCGTTGCCGCCGAACATGTACCGGAACTTCGCGGCCTGGTTGAAGATCTGGTCGAAGCAGACGCCCATGAAGTCGATGAACATCAGCTCGGCCACCGGCCGGAGCCCGCCGGTCGCGGCCCCGATCGCCGCACCGATGAACGCCGACTCCGAGATCGGGGTGTCCATCACGCGGCCCGGGAACTTCCCGTACAGGCCCTTGGTGACGCCGAGGACCCCGCCCCACGCGTCCATGTCGCCGGGGGCGCCCTCGCCGCCCGCGTTGTCCTCGCCCATGACGATCACGCGCTCGTCGCGCTCCATCTCCTGGGCCAGCGCCTCGTTGATCGCCTCGCGGTAGGTGATGCTGCGTGCCATGTCGGGCTCTCCCCTCAGTACGAGACGTAGACGTCGGTGAGCAGGTCGGCGGCCCCCGGCTTCGGCGCTGCCTTCGCCGCCACCACGGCGGCCTCGACGGCGATGGCGACCTCGGAGTCGATCTGGTCGAGCTGTGCGCCGTCGAGCTGCCCACCGTCGGTGACGTTGGCGCGGAAGCGCTTGAGGCAGTCGAGCTTCTCGCGCGCGTTCGCGACCTCGTCGGCGCGGTAGAGCTGCTGGTCGCCCTCGAAGTGACCGAAGTAGCGGGTGAACTTGACCTCGATGAGCGTCGGGCCGCCGCCCTCGCGGGCCCGGGCGATCGCTTCACCCGCGGCCTCGTGGACCGCGAAGAAGTCGAACCCGTCCACGATCACACCGGGCATGCCGAACGCCGCGGCCCGGTCGGCGATGTCGTCGGTGGCGACCGACCAGCTCGACGACGTGGCCTCGGCGTAGCCGTTGTTCTCCGCCACGAAGACCGCCGGCAGGTTCCAGACCGTGGCCAGGTTCAGCGACTCGAGCGTGGTGCCCTGGTTGGACGCCCCGTCGCCGAAGAACGCGACCGCCACGCCGCCGTCGCCCTTGTGCTTGGACGCGAGCGCGCGCCCGCAGATGAGCGGCGGGCCACCACCCACGATGCCGTTGGCGCCGAGCATGCCCTTGGACAGGTCCGCGATGTGCATCGAGCCGCCCTTGCCGCGGCACGACCCGGTGCTCCGCCCGTAGATCTCGGCCATCATCCCGCTGATGTCCACGCCCTTGGCGATGCAGTGCCCGTGGCCGCGGTGGGTGGAGGCGATCGCGTCGCGGTCGTCGAGGTGCGCGCACACCCCGGCGGCGGAGGCCTCCTCACCCGCGTAGAGGTGCACGAACCCGGGGATGTCGCCACCGGCGAACTCCTCGTGCACCCGCTCCTCGAAGTCGCGGATCGTCCGCATCACGCGGTAGGCGGCGAGGAGCCGGTCGGGTGTGAGCTCCTGGGACGTGGGGCTGGGCAGGGTGCCGGTCATGACAGCTCCTCCTTCGGCGAGACGAGGATCTTCACGTTCTCCTCCTTGTTGTCGATCAGCTCGCGGAAGCCGCCGTCGACGATGTCGGCGAGCCCGATCCGGCCGGTGATGAACTGCTCGGCGTCGACGGTCCCGTCGCGGAGCAGGGCGATCGTGTCGGCGTGGTCGCCGCAGTACGCGAGCGAGCCGATGACGTTGACCTCGGAGAACACGAGCTCGTTCATCGGCACCTGCGGCACGTGCCCCCAGATCGCGACGTTCACGACGGTGCCGCCGGGGCGGACGGAACCGATCGCGGCGGCCAGCACGGCATCGACGCCCGCGCACTCGAACGCGACGTCCGCACCGGCGCCGGAGGTGAGGTCGCGGATCGCGTCGGGCACGTCGGCGTCGCCCGGGTCGAGGACCTCGTCGGCGCCCGCCCCGGCCGCCTTCGCCTTGCGCGCGGCCGCGGGCTCGACCACGATCACCCGCCCGGCCCCGGCGGCCTTCAGCGCCGCCGTCGTGACGAGGCCGATCGGGCCGGCGCCGAACACGGCCGCCGTTCCTCCCGGCGCCACGCCGGACAGGCGCACGGCGTGGTAGCCGACCGCGAGGGGCTCGACGAGGGCCCCGACGTCGGTGGGGAGATCGCCCAGCGGGTGCACCCAGCGCGCGTCCACGACGCACCGCTCCGCGAACCCGCCGTCCTGCCCGGACAACCCGACGAAGCCGAGCTTGCGGCAGATGTTGTAACGGCCCGCCGCGCAGGCGACGCAGTCGCCGCAGACGTAGTACGGCTCGACGGCGACCCGGTCCCCCTCCTGCACCCCCGGCACGCCGGCACCGACGGCGGACACGACGCCCGCGAACTCGTGCCCCATGACGACCGGCAGCTCCGACCCGGTGATCGGGTGCGGTGCCCCCTGCTGCGGGATGAAGATCGGGCCCTCGAGGAACTCGTGCAGGTCGGTGCCGCAGATGCCGCACCAGTCGACGCTCACCTCGACCTGGCCCGGCCCGGCCTGCGGGTCCGGGACGTCCTCGACGCGGACGTCGCCCCTGCCGTGGAACCGTGCCGCTCTCATGATCGGACCTCCTGCGTGATCGCGCCCGGGTCGAGCAGCCGCCGCTGCGCCGCGGCGGCGAGGACCGTGCGCACGTCGAGCACCCGCGGCCCGTCCGGCGCGAGCGTGACCGTGACCGGCGTCGCCGGCCCGAACTCGATCTCCCGCTCCCCGTCCACGGCGACGGTGCCGCGCGCGAGGCCGACCGGATGCGGCTCACCGGCGGCGAGCGGGCCGGCGGCGCGCACGCCGATCGGCGCGACGACGCCCGGCGCGATCGGGGCGAGCACGGTCTGCGGGGCGGCCTCGGCGCCGGCCAGCCGGACGACGACCCCGTGCGGGTCGCTGCGGGCGGCCGGGTGCAGCAGCCCTGCGATGCTGGACAGGCCGATGGCGTGCGGCTCGGCGAACGCGCAGTAGAGCTCGTGCAGCGTGGCCGGCTGCCACAGCGCCCGGGACCCGACGTGCGTCACCGTCGAGACGCACACGTCGACGAGGGCGAGCTCGTGGCTCGCGCCCGCGACGACGTGCAGGACCTTCGCCCGGTAGCTGGCGTCGGCCACAGGCACCCGGCCCGTCGCGACGAGCCCGGCCGCCGTCCCGGCGACCGTCGCCTCCCACATCTCGGGGAACGCGTTGTTGGTGCCCGTGGACAGCGGCAGCAGCGCGACGTCCCCGCTCGCCGCCGCGGCCGCCCGCACCGTGCCGTCCCCGCCGAGCAGGACGATCACCGACGCCCCGGCGGCCACCATCCGCCGCACCAGCGCGCGCGTGTCCTCGGCCGTGCCGCTGATCGCGTCCAGCTCGACGAACTCCAGCTCGGGCCAGCGTGCCGCGCCCGCACGGCGCTTGTCCCTCGCCCGCAGCACCCCGGCCGCGACCCCCATGCCGTCGGTGGACATCAGCACCCGCCCGACGCCGGTGGCCCCGGCCGCGGCGACGAGCCGCAGCGCCATGTTGGTCTTCTCCGCGTTCGGGAAGACCGAGGCCTGCGCGACGAGCCTGCGGATGTCCCGCCCGGACATCGGGTTGGCGACGATCCCGATGGCCGAGCCCGCCACGACCGGCAGCCCCGTCGTCCCGGACGGGTGCTGCCCGTTCGACCCGCTCTGCTGCACCCGCGCCTCCGAGCTCACGCGAGGCCCCGGCGCCCCGCGTGACCCACTTCACTCCGGCGGGCGCGCCGGGGCAACAGTTGCAGCGGGGTTGCACCCCATGCGGCCCGCTGCTGCTACGGCGCCAGGTACCCGCCGTCGACGACGAGTGAGGTGCCGGTGACGTAGCTGGCCTCGTCGCTGGCGAGGAACAACGCCGCGTACGCGGTCTCGATCGGCACGCCCGGCCGCTTGAGCACGGTGCCGGCGATGAGCGCCGCGTTGATCTCGGGCGCCTGGTGCTCGTTCATGGGCGAGAGGATGTAGCCGGGGTGCAGGGAGTTGCAGCGCACCCCGTCGGTGCCGTGGGTGGCCGCGACGTTCTTGCTGACGTTGAGGATCGCCCCCTTCGCGGCCTGGTACGCGTACGAGTTGGGCACCCCGGCCAGACCCCAGATGGACGAGACGTTGATGATCGAGCCCGCCTGCTGCCGGATCATGTGCGGCAGCACCTCGCGCATGCCGAGGAAGATGCTCTTGAGGTCGATGTCGAGCACCCGGTCGTACTGCTCGTCCGTCGTCTCGAGGATCGGCTCGTACTCGCACACCGCGGCGTTGTTGATCAGGATGTCGAGGCGACCGTGTGCGGCCACGACGTCGGCCACGACGGACTTCCACTGATCGGCCTGCGTGACGTCCATCTTGACGAAGGTGACCGAACTGTCCGCCGTGTCGGCGGCGTCGAGTACGTCGCCCGACACGACGGCCTTCGCGCCCTCGCGCATGAACAGCTCGGCCATCTCCCGGCCCTGGCCGCGGGCTGCACCGGTGATGAGCGCGACCTTGTCCTTCAGCCGATCCACCATCGGGGTCAGGACCTCTCGTCCGGCAGTGCCGCGCCCGCCGCTTCGGCCTCCTCGAGCAGGATCGGCACCGCCGACGTCGCGGCGTGGATGCCGATCACCGATGCGATCTCCATGATCTCGAGGATCTCCTGGGGCGTGGCGCCGTAGCCGATCGCGTTCTCGATGTGCAGCTTCAGCCCCTTCACGTACAGGTGCGTCGCCGCCGTGTCGAAGGCGATGTAGACGAACTCCTTCACCTTCGGTTCGAGGGTGCCGCTCCGCCACGGGACGGAGCTGAACTCGGTGTAGGCGTCGAAGATCTCCGGGTCGAGCTCGAGCATCTCGTCCCAGAACGAGTGCCAGTAGCCGCGCGTCTTCGTGAACTCGGCCTTGAGCCGTTCCTGGTACTCGTCCAGGGCGGCCGGCCCGTCCCGCAGGCCCTTCTCCTCGAGCACCTCCACCAGGATCGGCACGCCGATGTTCATCGCGTGGATGCCCAGCGTGCTGGTCAGCTCGAGGACCTCCATGATCTCCTGCGGCGTCGCGCCGAACTTGAGCGCCGCCTTGATGTGCTGCCGGACGCCGGGCAGGTACATGTGGGTCGCCGCGGCGTCCACCGCGATGTACATGAACGCCTTGGTCTTGTCGTCGAGGTGGTTCTTGCGCCACGGGACGGCGGAGAACTCCAGGTAGGAGCGCAGGAACTCCGGATCCAGCCGGAGCATGCCCTCCCAGTGCTCGCCCCAGGTGCCGCGCACCTCGACGAACTCCTTCTTCAGCGCTTCCTGCTCCGCGGTCAGCGTCATCGGTCGTCTCCTCGTCGTCTGCTCAGCCGAGAACGGTGGCGATCTGCGCTGCCTCGCCGTCGACGGCGGGGAACCTGTCCCGCACCCGGCCGTCGTGACCCGGGACGACCGTCGCGCCGGTCTGGGCAGCGAGCTCGTTGATGAACGACAGCGCCGCGCGCATCTCCTGGAGGTCGGTGAACGCGAAGAACGGCCATTCGTTCTCGATCTGCTCGTAGAAGTGCGCCGCGTCCGCCGCCAGGATCAGCGGGCCGGAGCGGCCCCGGACCGTCGTCAGCAGCTCGCCCGGGCAGTGTCCGCCGACCGGGTACACGGTGATCCCGGGGTGGACGGCGGTCTCCTCGCCGATCAACCACAGCCGGCCCTCGTCCTCGGCGCGCTTCACCGGCTCGAGGTGCTCGGCGATGGTGAACTCGCCCTCGAGCTCGTCGCGCCGCCACTTGCCGAACCAGTAGTCGTACTCCGCCCGGCCGCTGACGACCCGCGCGTTGGTGAACAGCCCCAGGTAGCCGATGTGGTCGTAGTGGAAGTGGGACGTGATCACCATGGCCACGTCCGCCGGGTCGATGCCGAGCAGCGCCAGGCCGTCCGGGGTCGACACGACCGGGATCTCGCCGAGCCAGTCGCGCGCCGGGATGTCGTAGCCGGTGTCCAGCAGGATCACCGTCGGCCCGTCGCGGATGACCCAGAAGTTGTACTCCATGTGCAGCTCGGCGTCGGGCAGCCCGTACCGCGCGTAGTCGTGGAACACCACGCTGCGGTTGACCATCCGCTCGCCGTACTTGACCTGGACGACTTCGAGGCCGGCGTCGGACATCTGAAGCTCCCTCGGGTCGGCGGTGGCGCCCGACTGTAGGCTTGTCCGACAATCATCCGCAAGCGGGCATGGCCATCGGCCCGTTCGCGGATGGCTACGATCGTCGTCCACGCACGCCGGGAGGCTCCATGACGAACGCTCGGTCGTTGCGGGTGGAGCGCCACCCCGCGCCGGTGCGCACCCAGGTGCTCGAGAACCTGCGGCAGGCGATCCTCGACCGGCGGTTCGCCCCGGGCCAGCACCTGATCGAGCGCGAGCTCGTCGAGCTGACGGGCGTGTCGCGCACCAGCATCCGCGAGGCGCTGCGCGAGCTCGCCGCCGAGGGCCTGGTGACCACCGTCCCGAACAAGGGCACGGTCGTGGCGACGGTGAGCGCGGACGAGGCCCACCAGCTCTACCAGGTGCGGTCGGTGCTCGAAGGGCTGGCCGGCGAGCTGTTCGTGGAGAACGCCACGGAGGTCGACCGGCGCGCGCTGCAGAAGGCCATGACCACGATCGAGCGGCTCGCGGCCCGGGGCGCCTCGATCCTCGAGGCGAAGGACCGGTTCTACGAGATCCTGTTCGTCGGCGGCGGGAACGTCGCCCTCCAGCAGACCGCGAGCGGCCTGCACGCCCGGGTGCGCACGCTGCGCTCGCTCTCGCTGACGGTGCCGGGACGCACCGACGAGAGCGTCCAGGAGCTCCGCGAGATCATGGCCGGCATCGACGCGAACGACGCCGACCGGGCCGGACGCGCCTGCAAGCGCCACGTCGCGAACGCCGGCGCCACCGCGGCGAAGGCGCTCAGCGGCTGATCATCGACCCGCCACGAGACGGCGGACGCCCGGCGCCGTCGAGCGGTGCAGCAACGACGACGTGGCGGGGTCCGGCGCGGACACCTCGACGTCGGGGGCGATCCGGTAGGGCCGGGCGAGCAGCAGGCCGCCCAGCGACCGGCGCAGGCGAGACATCTCGGCGCGGACCGTGACGAGGTGGTCGCGGTCGCCGTAGAGCGCGACCGACAGCGCGCCGGCGTCCATGCCGGCGGTGCCGGCGGCGGCCAGCAGCACGAGCACCTCCACGTGCCGCGTGGACAATGGGTGCACCCAGCGGGACGACCCGGCCACGACGGCGCGGGGCGGGCGGGCGTCGAGGTCGAGGGTGAGCCGGATCCGGGCGGCGTCCTCCACGCGGAGCAGCCAGCCGCCGGGCACCGGCTCGGGCAGGAACACCCCGACCCCGTGCACCGAGATCGGCCGGTCCCCCCGCGGGGCGGCGACCCGTTCCACGCTCGGCATGCCGGTGACGGCCGCGACCCAGCCGTGCTCGTCCACGACGAGGCCCGCCCCCTGCAGGCGGGAGAGGACCGGCGCCGCGAGCCCGCGCAGCGTGTCGAGGCGGCCCTCGTGCTGACGCCACAGGCTCGCCTCGGCCAGCTTCACCGCGGTGCCGACGAGCGCCACCGTGGTGGGGTGCACGGTGTGCGCCGGCCCGCTGACGTCGACCACGCCCAGCAGCTCACCCGTGCGCGGGTCGTGCACGGGGCAGGCAGTGCAGGTCCAGACGTGGTGGGAGCGCACGAAGTGCTCGGCCGCGAACATCTGCACGGGCGCCGCCTCGGCGAGGGCGGTGCCGATCGCGTTGCTGCCGACGCTGCCCTCTGACCAGTCGGCGCCCTCGGTGAAGCCGAGCCGGTCGGCGCGGCGGCGCACCTGCACCGCACCCTCGCGCCAGAGCAACCTGCCGTCGGCGTCGGTGATGACCATGATGTGCGAGGCGTCGTCGGCCACCGACGTGAGCGCGGCGCGCAGCTCCGGCAGCACCCGCTGCAGCGGGCTCACCGATCGGCGCCGCTCCACCTCGGAGCCGGGCAACGGCCCGGCCGGGTGGCCCAGGTCGGGATCGACCCCGTGCGCCCGTACCCGCTCCCAGGACCGCGCGACGAGACGGCGCGGCGAGGCGGGCGGCCGATCACCCGAGAGCAGCGCGTCGTGGACGCGGGAGAGCATGCGGGCGTGGCGGCCGATGTCCGTGCCGGGCCGTACCGCGCAGACGCCTTCGTCCACCGTCATCCGCATCACCTGCGGACCAGACTAGGCAGCCACGGCACCCTTCGTCGATACGTCCGCCGGGGCCGGTCGCGGGGTGCCCAGCAGCACCCCGCCGACGATGACGGCCGCCGCCACCAGCTCCACCGGGCTCGGCCGCTCCCCCAGCAACAGGGCGGCCGACGTCATCCCGACCACCGGCGCGAGCAGCGAGTACGGCGCGACGATCCCGGCCGGGTAGCGGCGCATCAGACCGACCCACACCCCGGCGCCGACGAGGGTGGCGAGCACGGCGATGTAGCCGATCGCCACCACCCCCGGGAACCCGGCGAGGGTGAACGCGCCCCGCAGCGCGTCCCATCCGGCCGCGGGCCCCTCCCAGATCCACGACATCGTGAGCAGCGGCAGCGGCGGCACCACCGACATCCACAGCGTCAGGTGCAGCGGGTTGGGCGCGGCGGCGAGCCGGGTTGCGAGGTTGCCGACCGACCAGCCCAGCGCCCCGAGCAGGGTGAGCAGCACCGGGAGCACGGCCGCCACCTGCGCACGCGAGACCGCGATCGCGGCGAGGCCGACGAGCGCGACCCCGATCCCGAGCGCCTGCCGCAACGAGATCCGCTCCCGCAGGAGCAGCACGCCGAGCAGCACCGTGAACGGCGCCGAGGCCTGCAGCACGAGCGACGCGAGCCCGGTCGGCATCCCGATGTCCATCGCGATGAACAGGAACACGAACTGCGCGATCCCGAACCCGATCCCGTAGGTGAGCAGCCACCGCAGCGGCACCTGCGGGCGGGGCACGAGCAGCACGGTCGGCACCGCGAGCACGAGGAACCGCAGCGCGGCCATGAACAGCGGGGGGAAGTGCTCCAGCCCCACGTGGATGGCGATGAAGTTGCCGCCCCAGAGGGCGGCGACGAAGCAGGCGAGCAGGCGGTCGCGGGTGGTCACGTCGTACCAGTCTGCGGCCCGACGACCGCTCGGACCAGCGAATACTTCTGAAACGAGTGTTCAGGACGCCTTCATGGACGTGCAGCGGTCACATGGTCACTGCAGGCAGAATTCGTTCCCCTCCGGGTCGGTGAGCACGATCCACCAACCGCTCTCCTCCTGCATCTCCCGCACCACGGTGGCGCCCGCCGCCACGAGCTGCGACATGTGCGACCGGATGGCGGCCCGCCGGTCGATGGCGCCGTGCCCGGCGTTGACGTCGAGGTGCACGCGGTTCTTCAGCTTCTTCGGCTCGGGCACCCGCTGGAAGAGCATGCGCGGCCCGAACCCGGCGGGGTCGACGATCGCGGTGTAGTGCTCCTCACCACCGCCGACGAGGTATCCGGGCTGTGGCGGCTGCAGCACGTACCCGAGGACCACCGCCCAGAACGCGGCGAGGCGCCGGGGGTCGCGCGCGTCCACGGTGATCTGGAGGGGGATCGCCATGCCTGCATCCTGCCCCTTGTCACCCGTTGGGGCTCAGCCCCTCCACCGCCAGCCGGAACAGCCGGTGCGCCCGGGCGGCGTGGTCGGGATGCTGCTCGGTGGCCAGGACGACGCCGACGGCCAGCGTGACCAGGTCGGAGACAGTGACCTCCGCGGCCACGGCACCGTCCCGCGCGGCCCGGCGAAGCAGCGGGCCCGCCGCCTCTTCCAACGCCGCCGAGCAGGCGTTCTCGTGCACCGGATCGGATCCGGCACCGTCGTCGGCCAGCACGGCCGCCAGCCCCCGCGCCGAGACGCAGTAGGCGACGACCTCATCCAGCCATTCCAGGAGCGCGCCCCGGCTCTCGCCCGCACCGGCCAGCTCGTGGGCGCGGGCGGACAGCGCCTCGATCCGCTTCCGCGAGACGGCCTCCAACAGCGCGCGGCGGGTGGGGAAGTGCCGGCGCACGGTCGCCGAGCCGACTCCCGTGACACGGGCGATCTGTTCCAGGGAGGCGGCGGCGCCGTGGGTGGCGACCTCCTCCTCGGCCACGGCGAGGATCCGCGCGTAGTTGCGCCGGGCGTCCGCACGCTGGGGTGCGGGCATGGCGTCACCTCCAGGTTTGCCAAGTGGCGGGCCCCGCCATATCGTAGCCGAGCAGAAACGGCGGGCCCCGCCGTTTACTGGGAGGAGAACCATGTCCGCACACCCCGCGCCCGTCCTCGTCACCGGCGCCACCGGCCGGCAGGGCGGCGCCACCGCCCGCGCCCTGCTCACAGCGGGCATCCCGGTCCGCGCCCTGGTGCGCGACCCGGCCGGCGAGCGGGCGAAGGCCGTCGAAGCGCTCGGCGCCGAACTGGTCCCCGGCGACCTCCACGACCGCGACTCCGTCATCCGGGCCGCCGGCGGCGCCCGCGCGGTGTTCTCCGTGCAGATGCCCGGCATCACCGCCGGGGGGTTCGACTTCGCCGGGGAGGTGGCCCAGGGCGTCAACCTCGTCGAGGCACCAAGGCGGCCGGCGTGCCGCAGTTCGTGCACACCTCCGTCACCGGGGCCGGCCAGCACACCGAGCACCCCGCCTGGGCCGAGGGCCGCTGGGCGGTGGAACCCGGCTTGCGGGCCAAGAGCGCGATCCAGGACCGGGTCCGCGACGCCGGCTTCCCGCACTGGACGATCCTCAAGCCGGGCTTCTTCATGGAGAACTTCCTGCCGTCCATGGCGTTCCTGTTCCCCCGCGGAATCGAGGGAGGCCTGGTGAGCGTCCTGAACCCGGAGACCCGGCTGTCCCTCGTCGCGGTCGAGGACATCGGCCGGGCCGCCGCCGCGGCCATCGCCACGCCCCAGCGCTTCGACCGGGTCGAGCTGGAGCTGGCGAGCGACCACCTGTCGATGACGGAGATCGCCCAGGTCCTCTCCCGCGCCCTCGGCACGCGGCTCTCCGCACCGGACATGACCGAGGAGGACGCTCTCACCGCCGGCATGCCGGCGATGGGCGCCTCGCACGAGTGGCTGAACGTGGCCGGCCAGCCGGGCCGCCCTCGGTACGCGAGGGACCTCGGCATCCCGCTCACCAGCTTCGACGCATGGGCGCGGGAGCACATGCGGGGCCACGGCCCCGGAAGCACTGAACAACTCCGACCGTAGCGAGCGGCGTCCAGGTGGTGTCACCGCGAGGCGGACGATCGAGCCGACACCCCGGTCGCCGACGCGGCCTCGCCATACCCGTCGCGGGGGTCGCTGCCCGGGCGAGGCGGGACAAGACCACCTGGCCGGTCCCGCGGCTGGGTTCGCCCCCGCACGCAGCCGGCCCGGAGAGGGATGTGATCAGCGGATCCGTGACATGAACCGCACATCCGCGGTCCAAGTCACGATCGTGGCGATCAAGTCGCTCCCAGGGCCGCCGCGAGCAGCGATCCAGGCCCCCCAGGGGCGTAGCCGCTTCGGCAGCTTCGCGACGACGTCGCCCTTCCTGGACTCGTCCTCCGCGGCACCGGGCTTGGCCAGGCAGAAGGCGACGAGCTCGTCGTGGGTCACCGGGCGACGCTCGGCCAGGACCGGCGGGTGCACCACAGCAGGACGATCAGCAGCACCGTGAACCAGACGTAGGTGCCGTCGACGAACTGTTGCAGCGGTGTCCACGTCAGCTCCTGCTCACCGCCGCGCGGGTGGACGAACTGGTGGGGCGCGATCACGAACACCGCCCCCGTCGCGACCGTGACGGCGGTCCACACCGCCGACCGCTTCGCCCAGGCGGTGGCCGCGGCGACGAGCAGCGCGGGGGCGACCCACACCCAGTGGTGCGACCAGGACGTCGGGGAGACGAGCAGGCCGACGGCCGCGAGCGTCACCAGGGCCAGCGGGGCGGGCGCCCGCCGGATCGCGGGCACGGCGAGCGCGAACAGCGCGGCCGACAGCAGCAGCCAGACGACGGTGCGCGGCGTGCCGTCGACCCCGGCCCGGACGAGCATCGCCTCGAACGTCTGGTTGGTGTAGAACGGCGACCCGCTCACCCCGCCGGCCGGGTCGGACCAGAAATGCCAGGACTGCTCCGGGGCCACGACGAACCCGATCAGCGAGGCGACGGCCCCGGAGACCGCGGCCGTGGCGGCGGACCGGTAGTCCCTGCGCAGGAGGAAGAACAGCACGAAGACCGCGGGCGTCAGCTTGATCGCGGCGGCGATGCCGATCAGCGCGCCGCGCGGCCACTTCGGCTTGGCCACCAGGCAGTCGAGGGCGACCAGCGCCATCAGCACCAGGTTGATCTGCCCGAACTCGATGGTCTGCAGCACCGGTTCGAGCCCGAACGCCGGACGCCCTTCGATGGGATGGTCGAAGTTGATCGCCCGCCCGGGCTCCACCGCGAGCGCGAGCGGCAACGCGATCGAGGCCACCGACAGCGCCCCGCCGCGCCCGCCGGACGGCCACAGCCTCCGCGCGAACGCGTACAGCGTGGCGCCGAGCGCCAGCGCCGAGAGGCCCAGCAGACCCACCCACGCGACGACCCACGGCACCACCGCGAGCGGCACCATGACCAGCGCCGCGAACGGCGGGTAGATGAACGGCAGCGTGATGTGGTCCGAGGTCTCGGGCAGCGGCCCGTACAGGTCGCCGCCCGCCAGCCAGGCCTGCACCCCGAACCGGTAGACCTCCAGGTCGATGTGCCGACCGCCGGTGTGCACCACGACCGCGGCGAGAACCAGCGCCAGCAGCGGCAGCGCGACCGGCAGGACCCGCGACGGCGTACGGAGGACCTGGAGCAGCCGCGATGCGGCAGGCGTGGGTGCGGTCGATGCGCCGACAACCGCCACGCCGGCTCCCTCCCCTGTCGCCTCTCCCCTGCCACGGTAGCCCGGCCAGGGGCCTGCGCGACGCCCCACCCCTGTGGCCCCCTGATCTGCCGGACGAGCGGCACGTTCGTCCGATAGAGCTGGACGAGAGTGCCGTTCGTTCAACCCGAGGCCGCCGGCCTGCGATCGGAGGAGCCTCAGCGGATCCCCGCCGCGTCCATCCCCCGCAGCTCCTTCTTGAGATCGGCGATCTCGTCGCGGATGCGGGCGGCGAGTTCGAACTGCAGGTCACGGGCGGCACCGAGCATCTGGTCGGACAGCTGCTGGACGAGGTCGGCGAGCTCGGCGCGAGGCATGTTGGTGGTGTCGCGCCGCGCGACGATGCCCGAGCTCGCCGCGGCCGGGGCGCGGCCGGGCTCGCCGGCGGCCCGCTTGCCGCGGGACTGGTTGCGCCCGGACCCGCCGACCGGGACCTCCTCGGCCTCCCGGTAGACCTGGTCGAGGATGTCGGCGATCTTCTTGCGCAGCGGCTGCGGGTCGAGCCCGTTGGCCTCGTTGTAGGCGACCTGCTTGGCGCGGCGGCGGTCGGTCTCGTCGATGGCGTACTGCATCGACTCGGTGACCTTGTCGGCGTACATGTGCACCTCGCCCGAGACGTTGCGGGCGGCGCGGCCGATCGTCTGGATCAGCGAGGTGCCGGAGCGGAGGAAGCCCTCCTTGTCGGCGTCGAGGATGGCGACGAGCGACACCTCGGGCAGGTCGAGCCCCTCGCGGAGCAGGTTGATGCCGACCAGCACGTCGAACTCGCCGAGGCGCAGCTGCCGCAGCAGCTCCACCCGGCGCAGGGTGTCGACCTCGGAGTGCAGGTAGCGCACCCGGATACCCAGCTCGAGCAGGTAGTCGGTGAGATCCTCGGCCATCTTCTTGGTGAGCGTGGTGACCAGCACGCGCTCGTCGCGCTCGCTGCGCTCCCTGATCTCGTGGACGAGGTCGTCGATCTGGCCCTTGGTGGGCTTGACGACGACCTTCGGGTCGACCAGGCCGGTGGGCCGGATGACCTGCTCCACGAACTCGCCGCCCGTGCGGGACATCTCGTACGGGCCGGGCGTGGCCGACAGGTAGACCGTCTGGCCGATCCGGTCGGCGAACTCCTCCCACGTGAGCGGGCGGTTGTCGACCGCGGACGGCAGCCGGAACCCGAACTCGACGAGGTTGCGCTTGCGCGACATGTCGCCCTCGTACATGCCGCCGATCTGCGGGACGGTCTGGTGGGACTCGTCGATGACCAGCAGGAAGTCGTCGGGGAAGTAGTCGATGAGGGTGGCGGGCGCCGAGCCGGGGCCGCGGCCGTCGATGTGGCGCGAGTAGTTCTCGATGCCCGAGCAGAACCCGACCTGGCGGATCATCTCGAGGTCGTACTGGGTGCGCATGCGCAGCCGCTGCGCCTCGAGCATCTTGCCCTGCCGCTCGAACTCGGCGAGCCGCTCCTCCAGCTCGGCCTCGATGTCGCGGACCGCGCGCTCCATCCGGTCGGGGCCCGCCACGTAGTGGGTGGCCGGGAAGATGCGCACGTCGTCGACCTGGCGGATGACGTCGCCGGTGAGCGGATGCAGGTAGTAGAGCGCCTCGATCTCGTCGCCGAAGAACTCGATGCGGACCGCGAGCTCCTCGTAGGCGGGGATGATCTCGACCGTGTCGCCGCGGACCCGGAACGTGCCGCGGGCGAACGCGACGTCGTTGCGCGTGTACTGCACGTCGACCAGCGCGCGCAGCAGCGCGTCGCGCTCGACCGTGCCGCCCACCTCGAGCTTGACCGACCGGTCGAGGTAGGACTGCGGCGTGCCGAGACCGTAGATGCAGGACACCGAGGCGACCACGACGACGTCGCGCCGCGAGAGCAGGTTCATCGTGGCGGAGTGGCGCAGCCGCTCGACGTCCTGGTTGATCGAGGAGTCCTTCTCGATGTAGGTGTCGGTCTGCGCGATGTACGCCTCGGGCTGGTAGTAGTCGTAGTACGAGACGAAGTACTCGACCGCGTTGTTGGGCAGCATCTCGCGCAGCTCGTTGGCCAGTTGCGCCGCGAGCGTCTTGTTGGGCGCCATCACGAGCGTGGGCCGCTGGACGCGCTCGATCAGCCAGGCGGTGGTGGCCGACTTGCCGGTGCCGGTGGCGCCGAGCAGCACGACGTCCTGCTCACCGCCCCTGACCCGGCGCTCCAGCTCCTCGATCGCCGCAGGCTGGTCGCCCGCGGGCTGGTACGGGCTGACCACCTCGAAGTGGCCGCCGGTGCGGGGGATCTCCCCGACGGGGCGGAACTCCGAGTGCGCCACCGGAACGTCCGGGAGTGCCGCACTGCCGGGAACCTCAGTCGCGAATGCCACGCCGTCCAGGGTACGAGCCGCACCGACAGTCTCTGGGAGCATCGGGCGGGTGCACCCGCCGAAGACCGTGACCTTCGACGTACCGGCCCACGTCAACACCGACACCAAGGGCTTCCGACGCCCGGTCGACGAGTACCGCGAAGCGCCGTTCGGCCTCTACATGAGCCGCGCGATGGTCGACCGGCCCACGGCGAACTGGGTGGAGTCGTGGCTCCTCCCCGACCTGGGCCTGTGCGTCACCGACTGGTGGTGGAACCCGGGTCACGCGCGGGAGCAGGACTTCTACCTCGACGTCTGCGACATCGTCCGGGACGGCGGGCGCTGGGTGCTCACCGACCACTACCTGGACATCGTCGTGCGCACCGGGCACGACGCCACGGTGGTGGACGTGGACGAGTTCGTGGCGGCCGTCGCGCTCGGCCTGCTGGCCCCCGCTGCCGCCGAGTCGGCGATGCACGCCGCCTACCGCGCGGTCGACGGCCTCGCGAGCCACGGCCACGACCTGGACGCGTGGCTCGCCACCTTCGGGATCGCGCTCAGCTGGAAGGACCGCTCCGAGGGTCCCGAACGACTCCGGCCGTAGCGAGCGGCGTCCGGGCGGAGTCGCCGCCCGGCCGTCGCCGATCAAGGGCAGATGGCAGTCGATCGACCTCCGGGAGCGACCATCTGCCCTTGGTCACCAACCGGGAGCACGTCCACACCGCTCGGGCGAGCCGGGACAAGACCACCTGCCGGGTGCCGCGACTGGGTTCCCCCGCACCGAGCTCACGACGAGACCGCTTCGGCGCCGATCCTCGGGCGGCCGCCCTGCTTCGCCGAGAGCTGCTGATCAGCGGATCGGTGCATCCACGGCCACATACGGCCGCCGCAGCACCCAAGCCGCGATCATGCGAGCGAAACCGGCCTCCGGTGGCGCCGCGCGCCCCACCGGGCAGGCCCCGGCCCCATGGAGCAACTGGGCGATACAGGCGGAGGCGCAGTACGCCCGCGAGTTGGTCAGGGAGTTCCTAGGACGACGTCGGCGGGTCGTCGCCGTCGCCGGGCTTGGTGGGCCTCGTCGGCTCGTCGGGTTCCGTCGGCTCGGTGGGTTCCGACGACTCGGTGGGTTCGGTGGTGCGGGTCTTCGTCGTCGTGGGCCGGTCGGAGTGGTCGTCGTCATTGTTGTGGTCGTCGTCGTGACCACCCTCGTCGTTGTGGTCCGGCCGCTGCGAGGTGGTGGTGCGCTGCGGCGCCTCGGTGGTGGGGACCACGACGGGCGGTGGGGGGAGCGCGGGCGGCGGCGGTGCGGCCAGCCCGGGGTTGGGGGCCGGCGCGGGCGCCCGGACCGGCTCGTCGACCGGCGCCTCTTCCTCCGTGGTCGACTCGTCCGTCGAGGTGGGGACCTCCTCGACTACGGGCAGCGACGCGCCCGCCCCCACCCGGCTCGACGGCTCGGTGTCGGCGGAGACGGAGGCGGCCGGGTCGATGGCCTGGCTGGGCACGGTGAGCTGCGCGACCGCCGTGGTGGCGCCCAGGGCGCCGACCGTGAGGACGGCTGCGGCGGCCGCGGTGCTGGCCCGGTTGAGCGTGCTCGCGCGGCGGAGGACCGTGTCCACCGACGGCAGCGTGACCGCGGCCGACAGCTCGTCGTCGAGCCTGCGCAGCTCATCGGTGATGCGTTCGTAGCCGTCCGTCACCGACGGCCTCCCTCGTGGTCGTGGGCGTCGTCGAGCCCGTAGTCGTCGGAGTCCCCGGCACGGGAACCGTCGAGGCCGAAGCCCGGGGCGTAGCCGGTGGCGGCCGCGTCACCCAGTACGTCGGGGAGCACGTCGGCCATCCCCTCGGTGACGACGTGGCGGCCGCGGGTGAGCCGGGCGTGGACCAGCGCCTCGGACGCCTGCTCGATGGCCGCGATCTCCTCGATCGTGGCACCGGCCATGTGGAACAGCACGACCGCGCGCCGCTCCGCGGGCGACAGCCGGGCGAGGGACTTGAGAATGGCGCGCGTGCGCTCGTCGACACCGGCGCCGATCGCCCGCGGACGACCGACCCCGAAGCGGGCCAGCGCGCCCCGCCAGCTGCGGATGGTCGCCCGGACCGCCACCCGGCGGATCCACGCGCTCGGGTCCGGGGTGCGGCCGATCGCCACCCAGCTGCGCCACGCCCGCGAGTACGCGTCCTGCACGACGTCGTGCGCCTCGCCCGGATTGAGCGTGATGGCGTAGAGCTGCGCGACGAGGCGCTGGTAGTTGGCCTCGAGGTGGGCCCCGAAGTCGACGCGCAGCTCGGCAGGGGTGCTCAAGCCAGTGCGTTGCACCATTTGGGTGCCGTCCGACTCGTCGTCGAGATCGGCACGCCGGGAGACCGACGTGGTCACTCCTGGGTCCTCCCCGACAGCTCGACCTTCACCCGAATGGAGATCGCTCTGCCTCCTCCATCGCCGGACTACTCCGGTCTGTTACCGGCAGCATCGTCCGTTCAGTCCAACGACGGGACCCATGCGGAAGTTGCGGCCCATGCGTCAGCTCGGTCGGAAGCGGCGTCGAACCAGGGTTCCTTCACCTCGACGTACCGGTCGACGCCGGGATCGTCGGCGTAACGTTCAGCCGCCGTCCGCTTGATCCCCAAGTACTCCGCACGGACCGCCGCGTCGGCGCGGAGCCAGTCCCGGAAGAGCAGCGCGTAGCGCCATCCGGGCGAGCCGACCTCGCGGACGTGCAGGTTGACGACCCGGCCCGGGTCCGCACTGGCGTGGACCCGTTTGGGCCACACCGGGGAGCCGGGCGGTTTCGGGTTGTCGTGGTCGATGCCCGGGTGCCACGGGAAGCCCGCGTCCTGCAGGTCGTCGCGCACCGCGTCGGCGTCGGCGAGCGAGTCGACGCCGAGCTGCAGGTCGATGACGTCCTTGGCGGGGAGTCCCGGCACCGCGGTGGACCCGACGTGCGCCACCCCGCGACCGCGCTCCCCGACGGCCGCAGCGACGCGCGCCCGCAGGCGGGCGGCCGCGGCGGGCCACTCCGGGTCGGGGTCGACGAGCCGCGGCGCGCCGGCCGCGGACGGCCGCCGCTCCCGCAGGTTCGCCTCGAACGGGACGAGCCGGCGCTCCCACAGCGCGTCCACGGCCGCCTCGAGGTCGCGCTCCGTGCCGTCGTTGGGCAGCCAGACGTCGGCGGCCGCGCGCCGCGCCGCGTCGCTCGCCTGGGCGGCGATCCGTGCGCGGGCGTCCACCTCCGGCAGCCCGCGCAGCACGAGCCGCCGAACCCGCTCCTCCGCGTCCGCGTGCACCACGACCACCAGCGGGAAGAACGGCGCCATGTCGTTCTCGACCAGCAGCGGGATGTCCTGCACGACCACGGCGTCCGCGGGTGCCGCGGCGATCAGCTCGGCGGACCGCTCCCGCACCCGCGGGTGGATGATCGCGTTCAGCCGGCCACGCGCCTCCGGGTCGCCGAACACGACGGCCGCCAGCGCCGGCCGGTCCAGCCCACCCGAGGAGTCCAGCACCCCGGCACCGAACGCCCCGGCCACCTCCTCGAGCCCGCCGGTGCCGGGGGCGACGACCTCGCGGGCCAGCACGTCGGAGTCGACGAGGACCCCACCGCGGGCGACGAGGCGGCGCGCGACCGTCGACTTGCCCGATCCGATCCCCCCGGTCAGCCCCACCCGCAGCACGCGGGCGAGGCTACTGGATCAACCGGAGGCGCCCCCCGCCTGGGACTGCGGCCCGGGCTGTGGTGCCTGCTGCGGCGGGGCCGTGCTGCTCGGCATCACGGCGACGGCCGGGAGCACCCGCAGAGCGAGGTCGACCAGGGCGTCGGCGCGGCTCTTGTCGCCGGGCAGCGGCTGGTCCGGCAGCACGAGGGTGAGGTTGCTCGTGGCGTGGGCGACCATCAGCACGGCCTGACCGCGCTTCTCGAACAGCACGCCGGGCGCGCTGCCGAGCGGCATGTCGCGCCGGTCCCCGGACTCGGCCCGCACGTTCACCTCCCACTGCGCGGACGCCGCGGCGGCGTCGCGGTAGGCGGTGGCGTTGATGTCCAGCAGCGGCCGGCCTCCGCCGTCGCCGGCTCGGGTGTAGCGGCAGGTGACGCGCTCGGTGCGGCCCACGGCGGGCTGGGGAACCCCGATGGTGGTGCGCACGGCCACCGAGCCGAGCGGGAGCCCCATCACGGCCTCGAGGTCCGGGGTACCGAGGATACGACCGCAGTCGACGGGAATGACGCGGCCGTCGTCGGCGGGCGACGGGGCCGGCCCCGTCGCGTCGGCCGCCGGGAACGTGGGCACGCTCGTCGGATCGGCATTGGAGGTGCCGCACCCACCGACCGCCAGCGCGAGCGCGACGGCGACCAGCGCCCACGCGGCGCGCCCGCCTCCCGCCCTGCGCATGGTTCCACCGTAGATCGGAACTCCCGGGATATCACCCGACGCGCCCGCTCACTCACCGAACCGTGACAATGCTTCCCCCCGAACACGGGACGGCCCCGGTGACCGTTTGGTCACCGGGGCCGTCCCGTTCAGCTGGGTTGCGGTCAGGCGCCGCCGGACAGCTTCTCCCGCAGCGCGGCCAGCTGCTCGTCGCTGGCGAGCGAGCCACCGGACTCGGCCGGGGCACCCCCACCCTGGGACGAGTAGTTGGCGGCTCCGCCACCACCGCCGTCGGCGGCCGCCTCGGCCTCCGCCTCCGCGGTCTTGCGGATCTGCGCGATGTGCTGCTCGTAGCGGGTGTGGGCCTCGGCGTACTCCTTCTCCCACGCCTCGCGCTGCGTCTCGAAGCCTTCCTTCCACTCGCCGCTGTCGACGTCGAAGCCCTCGGGGTAGATGTAGTTCCCCTGGTCGTCGTACTCGGCAGCCATGCCGTAGCGGGTGGGGTCGAACTCCGTGTCGGCCGTCATGCCCTCGTTGGCCTGCTTGAGCGACAGCGAGATGCGGCGCCGGTCGAGGTCGATGTCGATGACCTTGACCATGGCATCGTCGCCGACCTGCACGACCTGCTCCGGGATCTCGACGTGGCGCTCGGCGAGCTCGGAGATGTGCACCAGGCCCTCGATGCCCTCCTCGACGCGCACGAACGCACCGAACGGGACGAGCTTGGTGACCTTGCCCGGCACGATCTGGCCGATCGCGTGGGTGCGGGCGTACAGGCGCCACGGGTCTTCCTGCGTGGCCTTGAGGGACAGCGAGACGCGCTCGCGGTCCATCTCCACGGACAGGACCTCGACCGTGACCTCCTGGCCGACCTCGACGACCTCGCTGGGGTGGTCGATGTGCTTCCAGGACAGCTCGGAGACGTGCACCAGGCCGTCGACCCCGCCCAGGTCGACGAACGCACCGAAGTTGACCACCGAGGAGACCACGCCCTTGCGGACCTGGCCCTGCTTGAGCTGGTTGAGGAACTCGCTGCGGACCTCGGACTGGGTCTGCTCCAGCCAGGCGCGGCGCGACAGGACCACGTTGTTGCGGTTCTTGTCGAGCTCGATGATCTTGGCCTCGATCTTGCGGCCGACGTACGGCTGCAGGTCGCGGACGCGGCGCATCTCGACCAGCGAGGCGGGCAGGAAGCCCCGGAGCCCGATGTCGAGGATCAGGCCACCCTTGACGACCTCGATGACGGTGCCCTCGACCGGCTCGTCGGCCTCCTTGAGGGCCTCGATCGTGCCCCAGGCGCGCTCGTACTGAGCGCGCTTCTTGGACAGGATGAGCCGGCCTTCCTTGTCCTCCTTCTGGAGAACGAGGGCCTCGACGTACTCACCGACCGACACAACCTCGGCAGGATCGACATCGTGCTTGATGGAGAGCTCGCGCGAGGGGATGACGCCCTCGGTCTTGTAGCCGATGTCGAGCAGGACCTCGTCACGGTCAACCTTGACGATGGTGCCTTCGACGATGTCGCCATCGTTGAAGTACTTGATCGTCTGGTCGATGGCGGCGAGGAAGTCCTCCTCCGACCCGATGTCGTTGACGGCGACCTGCGGTGTGGTCGGGGCGGCGGTGGTGTCGGTGGACATGTAGTGGGGTGCTCCGGTGGTGGATGGGCTGGTGGTGCGGTCTGTGTGGGGTACGTCTCGTGACGTGGTGCTGTCACCCTTACCTGTGGATCGTGGAGAACAACGCGATGTCTGGCCGGATCGAAGCGCGAGTCGTGCCCGCGACGTGGACCACACCGCGAGTATGATGCTACGCGCCGCCCGATCAGCTGGGCAATGCGGGTACCCCCTGCTCAACCCTCGACCTTCCTCGATGATTCCCAGGTGAGCGAGCGACAGCGAGCGAACCATCGGCACAGCGCCTGCGCGAAGCGCCGGCCGAGCGTCAGCGAGGCCGTGCGTTGAGCGCCGAGGAGATGTTGGGGACGGCCGGGGTGGCCCGCAGGGCCGCCGACGCGGCCGAGTCGGAGCGCGCCAGCCGGATGTGGTGGGACGCCGACGCCGACGACTACCTGGCAGAGCACGGCGGCGACATCGGCGACGCCGACTTCGTCTGGGGCCCGGAGGGCCTGCGGGAGGCCGACGCCGGGCTGCTCGGCGACGTGACCGGCCTGCGGGTGCTGGAGGTCGGGTGCGGGTCGGCGCCGTGCGCGCGCTGGCTCGCCGCCCACGGTGCGCACCCGGTGGCGCTGGACCTTTCCGCGTCGATGCTCCGCCACGCCGGCACCCTCGGCGTCGCCACCGGGCTCGCGGTGCCGCTCGTGCAGGCCGGCGCCGAGCACCTGCCGTTCGCCGACTCCTCGTTCGACGCCGCCTGCTCCGCGTTCGGCGCCGTGCCTTTCGTTGCCGAACCGCAACGCGTCATGCGCGAGGTCGCCCGGGTGCTGCGCCCCGGCGGGCGGTGGGTGTTCGCGGTCAACCACCCGATGCGCTGGATGTTCTCCGACGACCCGGGCCCCGACGGGCTCACCGTCCAGCAGTCGTACTTCGACCGCACCCCCTACGTCGAGGTCGATGCCGCGGGCCGCGCCACCTACGTGGAGCACCACCGCACGCTCGGAGACCGCATCCGCGACGTCGTGGCCGCCGGCCTGGCACTGGACGACCTGATCGAGCCGGAGTGGCCGGAGGACCGGGAGACGGTGTGGGGCCAGTGGTCCCCGCTGCGGGGCCGCTTGTTCCCCGGGACGGCGATCTTCGTGACGCACAAGGCGTAGCACGGCGGCTGTCGATCGCAAGATCGGCGATTCGCTGCACCCGCTGCTGCCCGGACGGCGATGAGCGCACCCGATCGGCGATCACCCGGTCATGATCGACGATTGGGCGCGTTCTCGTGTCGTTTCCGCCCGCTTTCGCGCCAAAGTATTGATCATGCCCGCGCACGGCGTCACCGGGGCGCAGATGCACGCGATCACCGTCCGCCCGTTCGCCCCGCTCCCCACGCCGGTCCGCGACGCAGCGCAGTAGCACGCGGCGCATTACCGCATCTTGCTGGGCGCCACCACCGTCCGCACCACCGGGACTGACATACAGTCCCGTGGTGCCGATCGACCCCGCTGACCTGACACTTCCCGACGCCCCCGAGCAGCTCCCCAAGCTGATGGGCATCGAGTTCGTCGCGCTGAGCCTCGACGAGGTGGTCGGCACGATGCCGGTGGCGGGCAACCGCCAGCCGTTCGGCCTGCTGCACGGCGGCGCCAACGCGGTGCTGGCCGAGACCCTCGGTTCCACGCTCTCGGCGCTGCACGCGCTCCCCGACCGGTTCCCGGTGGGCCTCGAGCTCGCCTGCACCCACCACCGCGCCGCCACCGAGGGCCTCGTCACCGGCGTGGCACGGCCGATCCACATCGGCCGCAGCACGTCGACCACCGAGATCGTGATCACCGACGCCGAGGGCAGGCGCACCTGCACGGCCAAGCTGACCTGCCTGCACCGCGACACCCGGCCGTCCGGGTTCTGACCCGGACGGCTCAGGCAACCCCGAGGTAGGCGTTGCGCACGGCCGGGTCCTCGAGCAGCTGACGGCCGGTGCCGTGCTGCACGACCCGGCCCGTCTCCAGCACGTACGCCCGGTGCGCCAGGGCCAGGGCCTGGCTCGCGTTCTGCTCCACCAGGAGCACCGTCGTGCCCTGCTCGGAGTTGATGTTCCTGATGATGCGGAAGATCTGCTGGATGATCTGCGGCGCCAGCCCCATGGACGGCTCGTCGAGCAGCAGCACCCGCGGCCGCGACATCAGCGCACGGCCGATGGCCACCATCTGCTGCTCGCCGCCGGACAGGGTGCCGCCCGCCTGGTCGCGCCGCTCCGCGAGGCGCGGGAACAGCTCGAACACCTGGTCCAGGTCCTCGCGGTACGCCGCCGTGCGCCGGTCCTTGCGGCTGTAGGCGCCCATGTCGAGGTTCTCCAGCACGCTGAGACCGGGGAACACGCCGCGCCCCTCGGGGGCCTGGCAGATCCCCCGCCGGACGCGCAGATCGGCCCGCAGGCGCGTGATGTCCTCACCCTCGAAGACCACCCGGCCCTCGCTCAGCGGGAGCAGCCCGGAGACCGCGCGCATCGTGGTGGTCTTGCCGGCGCCGTTCGCGCCGATCAGCGCCACGATCTCGCCGGCGTCCACGCTGACCGAGACACCGGCGAGCGCCTGGATGCGCCCGTAGTGCACGGCGATGCCGTCCAGCTCAAGCAGAGCCATCGTCGGGCACCCCCAGGTACGCCGCCACGACGGCGGGATCCTCGCGGATCGCGTCCGGCACGCCGTCCGCGATCTTCCGGCCGAACTCCAGGACGACGATGCGGTCGGTGACACCCATCACGACCCGCATGTCGTGCTCGATGACGAGCACGGTGTACCCGTCCTCCCTGATCTTGCGGATGAGGGCGACGAGATCGTCCTTCTCCGCGGGGTTGAAGCCCGCCGCGGGCTCGTCGAGGCACAGCAGCTTCGGCTCGGTGGACAGCGCACGCGCGATCTCCAGCCGGCGCTGGTAGCCGTAGGGCAGGTTGCGGGCCCGGTCGGCGGCGCGGTCGGCGATCCCGACGAACTCGAGCAGCGCCATCGACTTCTCGACGCCCGCCCGCTCCTCGGCGTAGTGCCGCGGGAAGCGGAGGAGCGCGCCCGGCACGCTCGTCCGGTGCCGGGCGTCGGTGCCCACCATGACGTTCTCGAGCGCCGTCATCTCGCCGAACAGCCGGATGTTCTGGAACGTCCGCGCGATCCCGAGCCGGGTGATGTCGAACCGCTTGCGACGGCTGATCGACTGCCCTTCCAGCAGGACGTCCCCCGACGTCGGGCGGAAGACCCCGGTCATCGCGTTGAAACAGGTGGTCTTCCCCGCGCCGTTCGGCCCGATCAGCCCGAGGATCTCGCCCCGGCGGATCGAGAACGACACGGCGTCGAGCGCGGTGAGGCCACCGAACCGCATCGTGAGGTCGCGCAGTTCGAGCAGCGTGTCGCCGACGCCGACGGTGATGTCCCGGTCGGTGGCGGCGGCCGCGGCCACCTGCTTCTCGTGCGCCGCCCGCTCCTGCGGTGTCATCCGCTGCAGCTCGGCGACCAGCCCGCCGTCCGGCGGGACGGCCCGGATCTCCTCGGTGGGCGGTTCCTGGGGGTTCACCGGACCACCCCGTCCGGATGGGTCTGCAGCGCGCTCTCGCTGCTGATCTGCTCCGGCTTGCCGATCAGGCGCTGGTAGGCCTGGCGCCCATAGGTCAGCAGCCGCTGGCGGGCGCCGAGCAGACCCTGCGGACGGAAGACCATCAGCACCATGATGGCGACACCGAAGATCAGGAACCGGTACTCGGCGATCACCTGGAACCGGTCCGGGATGTAGACGATGAGGAACGCACCCAACATCACCCCGACCTTGTTGCCCGACCCGCCGAGCACCACCGCCGCGAGGAACAGGATCGACGTGATGACGTCGAAACCCTGGCTGTTGATGAAGCCGACCTGCCCCGCGTAGATCGAGCCGGACAGCCCGCCGACGGCGGCGCCCATCGCGAAGGCCCACAGCTTGAACCGGAACGTCGGCACGCCCATGGCCTCGGCGGCGTCCTCGTCCTCCCGGATGGCCACCCAGGCCCGGCCCACCCGGCTGCGCTCCAGGTTCCCCACGAGCATCAGCACGACGATGATCACCGTGACGGTGAGCCAGTACCACGGGGTGCCGTCGGTGGAGTTGAACACCGCCGAGCCGTCCGCGCGGGTGGCCTCGGGTCCCGGAATGGCGGCGAAACCACGCTGACCGCGCAACGGGTCGAGGTTGTCGGCGAGCAGGCGGACGATCTCGCCGAACCCGAGCGTGACGATCGCGAGGTAGTCGCCGCGCAATCGAAGCGTTGGCGCCCCGAGTATCAGCCCGGAGACGGCGGTGACCGCCATGGCGATCGGGACGCAGATCAACCACGGGTAGCGCGAGTTCAGGAACGAGTCGGGGCTCGACAGCACCGCCGTGGTGTAGGCGCCCACGGCGAAGAACCCCACGTACCCGAGGTCGAGCAGACCCGCCTGGCCGACCACGATGTTCAGCCCGATCGCGATCAGCGCGATCCGGGCGGCGTTGAACAGCGTGATCTGGAAGTCCGTGCCCGGCTCGGTGGTGAGCAGCGGCGGGTTGAGCACCGGCAGCAGGTAGATCAGCACGACCGCGGGGATGATGACCGCCCACTGCTGCCAGCGGTCCAGCGATCCCCACCAGTCGCGCAGGCGGGTGCCGAACGGGACCTTCGTCATGGCGACGTCCGGGGCGCTCATGCGCGGGCCTTCGTGAGGGACTCGCCGAGGATGCCGGTCGGCCGGAACATCAGCACGATGATCAGCAGCACGAACGCGATGACGTCGCGCCATTCGCCACCGAAGAAGGACTGGCCGTAGTTCTCGACGACGCCCAGCAGCAACCCGCCGAGGAGCGCGCCACGCAGGTTCCCGATCCCGCCGAGCACCGCCGCCGTGAACGCCTTGATGCCGAGCAGGAAGCCGCCGTTGTAGATCGCGGCCGCCGGGATCGTCATCAGGTAGAACAGCGCCGCCGCACCGGCCAGCACGCCGCCGAGCAGGAACGTGAGCATGAAGACCCGTTCCCGGTTGACGCCCATCAGCGTGGCCGTGTCCGGGTCCTGCGACACCGCCCGGACACCCCTTCCGAGCCGGGTGCGGTTGACGAACGTCTCGGCGACGACCATCAGCAGGATCGCCGCGGCGAACGTCATGAGCTGGATGTTCGTGACCCGCGCGCCGAAGACCTCGAACACCTCGGTCGGCCGCAGCAACCGGATCGAGGGTTGCGCATTGCCGCCGAGGAAGATCAGGAAGATCTGCTGGATCGCGAACGAAGCCCCGATGGCCGTGATCAGGAAGACCAGTCGGGGGGCGCCGCGCTTGCGCAGCGGCCGGTAGGCGATCCGCTCCAGCAGCACCGCGGAGCCGCCCGACGCCACCATCGCCATCAACGCGGCGAGCAGCAGCGACCCGATCAGGGCGACGAGCCCCGGCTCGGCCGTCTCGCCGGGCGCGTAGCCGAGGCCGAGGAACGTGAAGTAGGCGGCGAAGATGCCGATGACGAAGATCTCGCTGTGGGCGAAGTTGATCAGCTTGAGGACGCCGTAGACCAGCGTGTAACCGATGGCCACCAGGGCGTAGATGGAGCCGTAGGACAGGCCGTCGATGGTGTTGTCCCAGAACCGGTCGATCAGCAACTCGAAGTTGAAGTCGACCAGCGGGTCCTGCGCGAGCACGCTCGTGACGTGGGTGATCACAGGGTGTTTCCCGTCTTCACGTGACAGAGGCGCGGTCCCGGGGCCTGGCCCGGGACCGCGCGTCCGCCACCACTTCCGTTGGTGCCTATTCCTAGTCGATCGGCGACAGCCGCTGGATCTGGCCGTCCTTCACGACGTAGCTCCACACCGGGGTCTCGCTCAGCTCACCGGTCTCGTTCCACTTGAAGTGCTTGGTCAGGCCCTGCCCGTCGTAGTTCTTCACGAAGTCGAGCAGCCCGGCGCGGTCGGCGATGCCCTGGTCGAGCCCGCGCAGCATGATCGTGGTGGAGTCGTAGGCCTCCGCCGAGTAGGTCTGCGGGTCGACGTTGAAACGCGCCTTGTAGGCGTCCGTGAACTCCGGGAACACGTCACCGGGCAGGCAGGGGCACGTCATGTAGACGCCCTCGGAGGCCTCTCCCGCGTTCTCGACGAAGATCGGGTCCTTGACCCCGTCCGGCACGACGAGGTCGGCCTCGACGCCCGCGTCGCGCAGCTGCTGCGTGAACGGGGCGCCCTCGGCGTAGTAGCCGGCGAAGAAGATCGCGTCGGGGGACGCCGACTCGATCGTGCCGATCGCGGCCGAGAACTCCGTCTGCCCGGTCTTGATCTCGTCGTCGCAGGTGGCCTTGTCACCGAGGGCCTTCGTCAGCTCGCTGGCCAGGCCCTGCCCGTAGGCGCTGTCGTCGCGGATGACGCAGACGCTCTGCGCGCCGAGGGTGTCGGTGATGAAGCGGGCGGCGGCCGGCCCCTGCACCGAGTCGTTGCCCAGGCCGCGGAAGAAGTGCTTCCAGCCCTTCGTCGAGAGGTCGGGGCGCGTCGCCGACGGGGTCACCCCGACGAGGCCCGCCTCGGACAGGGCCGGGCCGACGGCCTCGGACTCGCCGGAGAACGGCAGCCCGACGACCCCGAGGATCGACGGGTCGTTGATGGCGGCGACCGTGGGAGCGAGCGCGGTCTGCGGGGAGCCTGCGGTGTCGAACTCCTTGTAGGAGACCTGGCAACCGGCGTTGGCGTCGTTGTGCTCCTCGATGGCGAGCTCGACCGCCTGCTTGATCGCGATGCCCAGCCCCGCGTTCTGACCGGCGATCGTGCCGATGTACGCGATCGACGGGTCGCCGCTGCACTGCCCCTGACCGTCCCCGGCCGGGAGCTCGGCGTTCGCGGGCGGCGTGAACGGCGCCTGCGTCGGCTCTGCACGCTGCTCCTGTGTCGGGGCGGAACCACCGGTATCACCGCCACCGCCGCCGCCGCACGCCGAGAGCACCAGGGCTCCGGTCAGCGTCGCGGCGAGCGCGAGCACCTTCCGATTCCGACTCATGTCCATGTCCTTCCGTACCGCCCCCGGACTCCCCGCGGGACCGCTCCCCGTTCCGGGAGACGGGCGGACGTTAAGGGAAAGCGATGGACAGAGTCATCATCGGCGGCGCGTCCTTTACCGGACCGCAACGTTCATGGCTTGGGCCGTCAGGCCTTCGGAGCGGCCAGCCCGTCCACGATGGCCTCCGCCACCGCCTTCATCGTGGTCCTGCGGTCCATCGCCGTGCGCTGGATCCACCGGAACGCCTCGGGCTCGCTCATGCTCTGCCGCGTCATGAGCAGGCCCTTGGCCCGGTCGACGGTCTTGCGGGTCTCGAGCCGCTCGGTGAGCGTGGCCACCTCGTCCTCGAGCGCCCGCTTCTCCGCGAACCGGGACACCGCCAGCTCGATGGCCGGCACCAGCTCGTGCCGCGCGAACGGCTTGACCAGGTACGCCATCGCGCCCGCATCCCGCGCCTGCTCGATCAGGTCGCGCTGGCTGAACGCCGTGAGCATGACGACCGGCGCGATCTTCTCCTCGACGATCGACCCGGCGGCCGCGATGCCGTCCACCTTCGGCATCTTCACATCCATGATCACGAGGTCCGGCCGGAGCTCCCGGGCGAGCTCGACGGCCTGCTCGCCGTCACCGGCCTCACCCGCGATGACATAGCCTTCCTCGGTCAGCATCTCCGTGAGGTCGAGGCGGATCAGTGCCTCGTCCTCCACCACGAGCACGCGCAGACCGGCGGCCGGTCGGGCCTCGTCCGCGGACTGCTGCTCGGACACCTGCTGGCTCACAGGGCTGCTCTCCTTCGCCGGGGGGGTCGTGCCGGAAGGATTCAGAATACCGGCTGGTCGCGGTGCCGAACTGTGATCCCGCCGATCGTCACGGGTCGGCAGGCGACCGCAAACCCATCCACGATAGAGTTCGCCGACCGCCCCCGTAGCCCAATCGGCAGCAGGCAGCGCTCTCAAACAGCGTCCAGTGTGGGTTCGAATCCCACCGGGGGCACGGTGCGCGACCGAAATCGTCGGTGGCGGACGGGACACTGCCTACGTGTACGACGCCGAGGTGCGCCGAGCCGCACTGGCGGCCGTCCGCTCCGGCCAGAGCCTCTCCGCTGTGAGCAGAGCCACCGGGATCAGCCGCTCGGCGATGCGCAGCTGGCGCGACGGACTGCAGGGAACCCGGGCATCGGAGTGCCCACGCTGCGACCCGGCCAGGGAGAAGCCTGGTCCGGGTTCGGCATACGCGTACCTCCTCGGTCAGTACCTGGGTGACGGCACGCTCAGCCAGGGCCGAGGGAACGTGTGGTCCTTGCGAATCGCGTGCGCCGACGCGTGGCCCGCGATCATGGCGGAATGCACGCAGGCGATCCGCGCGCTTCGGCCGAACAACACGGTGAGTCACCTGCACCGACAGGGATGCACCTACGTGACCGCACGCTGGAAGCACTGGCCCTGCCTCTTCCCCCAGCACGGTCCGGGCATGAAGCACACCCGGTCCATCGTGCTGGAACCTTGGCAGGACGAGCTCGTCGATCAGCACACCGGGGCGTTCCTGCGCGGTCTGTTCCACTCCGACGGATGCCGGATCACGAACTGGGCACCCCGCAAGTCGGCCGGGGACGCGCGGCGCTACGAGTACCCCCGCTACTTCTTCACCAACAAGTCCGAGGACATCCTCGCCCTCTGCAGCGTTTCCCTCGACCTGCTCGGCGTCGCCCACCGCTTCCCGCGGCCCGACACGATCTCGGTGGCCCGCCGGGAGGCCGTGGCCGCGCTGGACGTGGTCGTGGGCCCGAAGAGCTGACCCGATCGGGCTCGCTAGCCTCCGGGGCATGCCTACTGCCCTCGTGACCGGTGCCAGCCGCGGGCTCGGATCCGCCTTCGCCGGACGGCTCGCCCGCGACGGCCACGACCTCGTGCTGGTGGACCGCGACCAGACCGGGCTGGAGCGCGTCGCGACGTTCATCCGCGGGACGGGGCGGTCGGTCGACGTCCTGGTGGCCGACCTGAGCAGCGAGAAGGGCCTGGCCGCGGTGCAGGCCCGGCTCGAGGACCGGGAGCGGCCGGTCGACCTGCTCGTGAACAACGCGGGCGTCAGCGGCGAGACCGAGTTCACCGTGGCCGACGTCGCGAAGCTGCAGGCCGAGATCGACATCAACATCACCGCGCTGATGCAGCTGACCCGCTCCGCGCTGCCCGGCATGATCGACCGGAACCGGGGGGCGGTGATCAACGTGTCGAGCTTCGCCGGGTACCTCGCCGGCCGGGGTGACGCGTACGCCGCGAGCAAGGCGTGGGTGCTGACGTTCAGCGACACGGTGGCGGCGTCGCTGGAGGGCACCGGCGTCCGCATGATCGCGCTCGTGGCGGGGCAGCTGCAGAATGCGATGTTCCCCGCGCCGGCGGACGCGTCGCGCAACGGGCTGGACCCGGCCGGCGTGGTGGACACCTGCCTCTCCGACCTCGCGAAGGGCCGCACCCTGTCGGTGCCGGGATGGCGCTACCGGGCCGTGGTGGACGTGCTCGAGCTGCCGCGCCGCACCCTGCGCACCGCGGCCAAGCTGGCCGGCAAGGGCCGCGCCCAGGCGGGCGTCCTGCGCAAGCCGGTGGGCCCGCACTCCTGAGCTCCGCGCTCACACACCAACTTCGGCGCTCACACACCAACTGCAGTTGGTGTGCCGGCACCACGGTTGGTGTGTGAGCGGCGGGGCGGGCGTCAGTTCGACAGGTCCTGCAGGGCCTGCTGCGCGGCGTCCAGCTCGGCGCGCAACCGCTCCACGCGCTCGATCTGCCGCTGCCGCGCCGCCGCGAGGGACGACTCGATCGCCGCCGCCACGGCGCCGGGCAGTGACCGGGCGGCCTTCGCGACCTCGGCGGGTTGCACGGGCGTGGGGCGCACGGTGCGCTTGCGGCCGGTGACGACCTCGACCGTCCACTCGCCGTCGGCGGTGCTGTTCAACGTGACGGTGACCTCGACCGGGCGGGCGGCGGGACGGGCCCGCGCCGGCTTCTTCTCCTCAGCGGGCGGCGCCGAGCCGTTGCGCGCCGGCACCTCCCGCGGCGGGGCCGGGGTCTCCCGGCGGGCCGGCGCAGGCGGCGGCACCGGCCGGGCGGCCGGTGGAGGGGCAGCCGGTGCAGGGACAGCGGCCTGCGCCGGGGCCTGCTTCGCCCGCCGCCGCGGCGGGCGCGTGCGGGTGAGCTCGTTGGGTGAGCAGAACACCGTGTCCTTGGTGCCGGTTGGCCGGATCTCGACGAAGTCGCCCTCGGCGGGCTCGCCGATCGACACGATCTTCGCCGAGCCCCCCACCGGGACACCGACGGCGGCGGCCGTGAACCACACCGGGAACGACCGGTCCTCCGCCAGCTCGGCGCGTGCCGCTGCCAGGTCCTGCTCCGACAGCGCTGCCGGTGCCTCCGCCATCCGTGGGCTCCCCTCACTCGATCGGTGCGCATCATGCCTGGACGCACCGACAGGGATCAGCCCGCCCACGCCCCCGTGGGTGCGATGTGCGCCACCCAGTCGGCGAACGAGCGCGGCGGGCGGCCCAGCACGTCCTCGACTCCGCTGGTGGGAGCGGCGAGGTGCCCGTCCCGGAGGACCTCGAACATGCCACCCAGCTCGGCGACCCACTCGTCCGGGAGCCCGGAGGCGCGCAGCTCGTCCGCGTAGGCGGCCGGGGTGAGCTCCTCGTAGCGGATCGGCCGGCCCGCGGCGGCGGCGATGGCAGCCACCGCGTCGGCGAAGGTGGGGGCGGTGGGCCCGGTGAGCTCGAGCGTCCGCCCCGCGTAGCCGTCGGCGACCAGCAACCGGGCCGCGACGGCAGCCACGTCGTCGACGTCGACGAACGGCTCGGGCACCCCGCCGGTGGGCAGGGCGAGCCGGCCGGCGAGCAACGATCCGTGCCACAGGTCCTCGGTGAAGTTCTGCATGAAGTTGCTGGCTCCCAGGATCGTCCAGCTCAGGCCGCTGCCGCGGACGACGTCCTCGGCCGCGGCCATGGCGTGCCCGAAACGGCCGTACCACACCTCGCTCGCCCGGCCCGAGAGCAGCACGACCCGCTCGACGCCGGCCTCCTGCACGAGGTCGACGAACGACGGGAGCGGGGTGGGGTCCTCCGGGGGGACGAGGTACAGCGCGCCGGCCCCGTCGGCCACGGCGGGCCAGGTGCGCGGGTCCGTCCAGTCGAACCGGACCTCCGCGGACCGGGACGCGGCCCGCACCTGGTGCCCGGTGGCGCGCAGCGCCGTGACCACGCGCCGGCCCGTCTTGCCGCTCGCGGCCAGCACCGAGATGTCTGGGTTCATGCCGCCCAGTGGATCTCGCGGCCACCGGCAGCGGCCATGTTCGCGCGTCCGCGGGGGATGTGGGGACGTCTATGCTCCGCAGGTGTGACGGTCCTGGAGACCCTGCTCCGTGGGATCCGGACCCACGAGGGTGCGGTGGTCCGCGCCCGGCTCGGCCCCGGGGAGGGGTACGCCGTTCCCGTGGATTCGCCGCTCGTGCTGTGCGGCGTGGTGGCCGGCGAGGTCACGGTGGCGGACGAGCCGCTCCCCGCCGGTGGCGTCGCGATGATCCAGCCGGGCGCCGCCGTCACGGTCCTGGCCGGTGACGCGGGTGCCTCCCTGCTCGTCTGCGGGTACCGGTCGCGCGCCGGTGGTGTCCGGCTGACGAGCGCGCTGCCGCCGTCCGCCGTCGTCCCGCCCGACGAGCCGGACTGCATCACGCTGCTCGAGCTGCTCGACCGCGGTTGCGACGGTCCGTCCGTGGTCCGGGACCGGCTGCTGGACTGGCTCCTCACCTGCACGCTGCACGCCTGGTTCGCCACGCGCGCGCCCGGGCGGCCGGGGTGGTTCGCCGCGCTGGCCGACCCGGTGGTCGGGCCCGCCCTCGAGGCCCTGCACGCCGAGCCGGCCCGCCGCTGGACGGTGGAGGAGCTCGCGGCGCGGGGCGGGGCCGGGCGGGCGGCCTTCGCGAAGAGGTTCCGCGAGCTCGTCGGGGACGCGCCGCTGTCCTACCTGCGGAGCTGGCGGATGACGCTCGCCGCCGAGTACCTGGCTGACCCGGACGTCACGGTCGGGGCGGTGGCGCGCCGCGTCGGGTACTCGGACGCCTTCACGTTCAGCGCGGCGTTCAAGCGGGAGCGGGGTGTGGCACCGAGCACGGTGCGGGCATGAACTCGGCGTCCCGCGCGTTGGGGCGGGTGATTGCAGACGCAACTACCGGAGGCAGGGATCGAGATGGGGATGCAGATCGGCGTCTTCTCCGTCGGCGACGTCACGCCCGACCCGACGAACGCCCGCACGCCCACCGAGGCCGAGCGGATCAAGGCGATGGTCGCCGTCGCGCTGAAGACGGAGGAGGTGGGCATGGACGTCTTCGCGACCGGCGAGCACCACAACCCGCCGTTCGTGCCCTCCTCACCCACCACGATGCTCGGCTACATCGCCGCGCGCACGAAGCGGCTGCAGCTGTCGACGGCCACCACGCTGATCACCACCAACGACCCGGTGAAGATCGCCGAGGACTACGCGATGCTGCAGCACCTGTCCGACGGGCGCGTCGACCTGATGCTCGGCCGCGGCAACACCGGACCGGTCTACCCGTGGTTCGGCAAGGACATCCGCGACGGCATCCCCCTTGCGGTCGAGAACTACGCGCTGCTGCGCAGGCTGTGGCGCGAGGACGTCGTCGACTGGGAGGGCAGGTTCCGGACGCCGCTGCAGGGCTTCACGTCCGTACCGCGGCCACTGGACGGGGTGCCGCCGTTCGTCTGGCACGCCTCGATCCGCAGCCCGGAGATCGCGGAGCAGGCCGCCTTCTACGGTGACGGCTTCTTCCACAACAACATCTTCTGGGACGCGGGGCACGTCCGGCGGATGGTGCAGCTGTACCGGCGCCGGTTCGAGCACTACGGCCACGGCTCGGCCGACCAGGCGATCGTCGGGCTCGGCGGGCAGGTGTTCATGCGGAGGAACTCCCAGGACGCCGTGCGCGAGTTCCGGCCGTACTTCGACAACGCGCCGGTCTACGGCCACGGCCCGTCGCTCGAGGACTTCTCCGAGCTCACCGCCCTCACGGTCGGCAGCCCGCAGCAGGTCATCGACAAGACGCTGACGTTCCGCGAGCTGGCGGGCGACTACCAGCGCCAGCTGTTCCTGATGGACCACGCCGGCCTGCCCCTGAAGACCGTCCTCGAGCAGCTCGACATGCTGGGCGAGGAGGTCGTGCCGGTGCTGCGCAAGGAGTTCGCGGCGCGCCGGGCGGCGGGCGTCCCGGACGCGCCGACCCACGAGAGCCTGAAGGCGGAGCAGGAGGTGGCGGTATGACCACGCTGACCGTCGTGAGCGCGGGCGTCGGCGTCCCGTCGTCCACGCGGCTGCTCGCCGACCGGCTCGCGGCCGCCACCACCGCGGCGCTGGCCGAGCACGGCGTGCACGCCGCGATCGAGGTCGTGGAGCTGCGCGAGCACGCGCACGAGCTGGTGGACGCCGTGCTCACCGGCTTCGTCGCGCCGGGCCTGCGCCCGGTCGTGGACGCGGTGGTGGGCGCCGACGGGCTGATCGCCGTCACGCCGACGTTCTCGGCGTCCTACAACGGCCTGTTCAAGCTGCTCTTCGACGCCCTCGAGGACGGCGTGCTCGACGGCAAGCCGACCTTGATCGCGGCGACCGGCGGCAGCGGCCGGCACTCCCTCGCCCTGGAACACGCGGTGCGCCCGCTGCTCGCGTACCTGCACGCGGTGGTCGTGCCCACCGCGGTGTTCGCGGCCCCGGAGGACTGGGCGGGCGGGGCCGCGGGTGTGCCGGCGCTGGACCGGCGCATCGCGCGGGCCGCGGGTGAGCTCGCCGACCTCGTCGCCGCCCGGCCCGGCACCGCCGCGCCCGACCCGTTCGAGGACCCGGTCCCCTTCGAGCAGCTGCTGCGCGGCGAGTGAACATCGAGCACGACTCGTTCGCGGCGATGGTGGAGACCCATCGCCGCGAGCTGCGCGTGCACTGCTACCGGATGCTCGGCTCGTTCGACGAGGCCGAGGACCTGGTGCAGGAGACCTTCCTGCGTGCCTGGAAGGGCATCGGCACGTTCGAGGGCCGCTCCGGCCTGCGCGCCTGGCTGTACCGGATCGCCACGAACGCCTGCCTCGACGCGCTCGGCGGCCGGGCGCGCCGGGTGCTGCCGCAGGATCTGCGGCCACCGTCGGACGCGGGCGTCGCGTTGGCGGCGCGCACCGACATCCCGTGGCTGCAGCCGTTCCTGGACCGGCTCGCACCCGACGACACGGAGCCGGGCGCCGCGGCCGTCGCGCGGGAGACGATCGAGCTGGCCTTCCTGGTGGCCATCCAGCACCTGCCGCCGCGGCAGCGGGCGGCGTTGCTGCTGCGGGACGTGCTCGGCTGGCGGCCGGGCGAGATCGCGACCGTGCTGGAGGGCAGTGTCGCCTCGGTCAACAGCGCGTTGCAGCGGGCGCGGGCGGCGCTGCGCGAACACCTCCCCGCTCGCCGGGCCGACTGGACGCCCTCCGCCCGGCCGACCGCGGAGGAGCGTTCGGTGCTGCGCCGCTACATGGCCGCGATGGAGAGCGCCGACCCCGACGCGCTGGCCGCGCTGCTCGCCGAGGACGTGCGCACGGCGATGCCCCCGTGGCCGATGTGGTTCCGCGGCCGCGACGCGATGGTCGCGGCGCTCCGCGCGAGCTGGGCCGCGGACGGGCTGGGCTACCGCTTCCGGATGCTGCCCGCCAGGGCGAACGGGCAGCCCGCCGTGGCGACGTACCTGCGGACGGGGGAAGACCCCGACCACCGCGCGTTCGCGATCTCGGTGCTGCGCATCGAGGACGGACTCGTCACCGAGGCCATCGCGTTCCACGACACGCACCTGTTCCCGGCGTTCGGGCTGCCGCTGCTCCTGCCCGCCGATGACGTTCCCGGCGCCGCGCCGTCTCCATGACATGGCAAAGCTCCTGTACTCGGCCACCATGTCGCTCGACGGGTTCATCGCGGGCCCGGGCGGGGACATGTCCTGGCTCACCCCCTACCTCGAACCGAACCCGGTCGTCGACGAGCTGATCACCCGAGTCGGGGCGGTCCTCGCCGGCGGCCGCACGTTCCGCGGTGACGACCCGCACGCCGGCACCGAGGCGGCGGGCGAGGTGTTCGGCGGCGGCTGGGAGGGCCCGCAGTTCGTGCTCACCCGCAAGCCCCCGCCGGACCCGGTTCCCGGCGTGACGTTCGTGACCGACGTCGGGGATGCGGTCGCCGCCGCGCGGGCCGCGGCGGGCGACGGCTACGTCGACGTGCTCGGCGCCGAGACGGCGCGCTCGTGCCTGGATGCGGGCGAGCTCGACGAGGTGCTGACGTTCGTCGCCCCGGTGCTGCTCGGCGACGGCGTGCGGCTCTTCGACCGTCCCGGGGGCACCCACGTCCGGCTGGAGCGGATCGACGTCGGCACCGCCCCGCTGTCGACGCACATGTGGTTCCGGGTGAGTTGCTAGGACGTTGCCGGCGGGCCGAGCAGCAACCCGCCGTTGACCTCCAGCGTCTGACCGGTCACCCACCGGCCGTCGTCGGAGGCGAAGAACGCCACGGCGTCGGCGATGTCGGCGGGCTGCCCGTGCCGGCCGAGCGCGACGATGTTCGCGACGCCGCGAGCGGCCTCCGGGCTCTCGGTCAGCCAGGCGTTCATGTCCGTCTCCGTGATGCCCGGCGAGACCGTGTTGACGGTGATCCCCCGCCGGCCCTCGGTCTGCGCGAGCGAGCGGGTGAGCACGTTCAGCGCACCCTTGCTCATGCTGTAGACGAGGTCGGGCGTGGCGAACCACGTCACGCCGGACGAGACGTTCACGATCCGGCCGCCGTCCGGCATCAGGGGCAGCGCCCGCTGGACGACGAAGAGCGGCGCGCGGACGTTCACCGCGAACAGCCGGTCGAAGGCGTCCGGGGTGGCGTCCTCGATCGTCCCCGAGGGGTCGATGACCGCCGCGTTGTTGACCAGGATGTCGAGCGGGCGCCCGGCGAGGCCGTCCCGCAGGGCGCTGAACAGGGTCTCCGGCCCGGCGGTCTCAGCCAGGTCTGCGCGCAGCGAGAAGGCGTGCCCGCCGGCCTCCTCGATCGCGGCCACCGTCCGCGCGGCGGCCGTCTCGTTGCTGGCGTAGTGCACGGCGACGAGCGCGCCGTCGGCGGCCAGCCGCTCGGCGATCGCGCGGCCGATGCCGCGGGAGGCGCCGGTGACGAGGGCGGTCCGTCCGGTCAGGTCGGTCATGCCGAGGCTCCTTCGGTCTGCGTGGCGGGGGTGGGACGGAGTGCCGCGGTGGCCCACGCGGCCGGCAGCGCCAGGGCGGTGACCACGAGTCCGGTGATCACGGGACCGCCCGCGCCGTAGGCGTCGAGCGTCCAGCCGCCGGCGAGGGCGCCGAGCGCGATCCCGGCGTTGAGGGCGGACGCGGGCAACGTGGCGGCGAGGTCGCGGCCGGGTCCGGCGAGCTCGAGGACGCGGTACTGCAGGGAGGGCACGAGCCCGATCCCGACGACCCCCCAGGCGACCAGCACGATCACGACGAGCACCGGGATCGCCGCGACGAAGTGCAGCAGCGCGAGCGCGACCACCAGGGCGGCGTTGCCGAACACGAGGGCCCGGGTGGCACTGCGGTCGGCCGCCCACCCACCGGCGAAGACCCCGATGGCCGTGGCCACGCCGTAGGCGAGCAGGAACGCGCTCACCGCGCCGCTGGAGACGCCGGTGCGCTCCTGCAGGAACGGCGTGATGTACGTGAGCACGGCGTACTGGCCACCGAGGATCAGCAGCCCGGTCCCGAGCACGGCCAGCACCCGGGGTGCGAAGGCGTACCGGGCCTGCACGGACGCGCGTCCGCCACCGGTCGCGGCCACCGCCGGGATGATGCGCAGCAGCGCGAGCAGCGCGCCCAGTCCGAGCACGGCGACCCCGACGAAACCGGCCCGCCAGCCCATCCCCTGCCCGACCAGCGTGCCCAGCGGGACGCCCACGGCCGTCGACACCGAGATCCCGCCGAGCACGATCCCGATCGCGCGCCCCGTGCGCTCCGGTGGCACCAGCGCGCCCGCGACGGCGAACGCGACGCCGATGAACAGGCCGTGCAGCGAGCCGGCGGCGAACCGGGCCGTGAGGAAGACCGCGGCGCTCGACGTGGCGAGCGGAGCGGCGGTGGCGACGACGTACCCGGCGAGCGCCCAGGCGAGCACCGCACGCCGGTTCGAGCGGATGGTCAGGGCCGTCAGGATCGGCCCGCCGATTGCGATGCCGAGTGCGTACGCGGTGACCGCCGCTCCCGCGGTGCTCACCGGCACCTCGAGGTCGGCGGCGATCAGGTCGATCACCCCGACGACGAGCAGCTCGGCGCTGCCCATCACGAACGCCGCCGCGAAGAGCGCGGCGAGGGCCGGGCCGGATCTGGTGTTCCCCGGGTCGTTCATGACCCCGCCTCCAATGTTAGGGATCGTTCCCTATCGGGAAGCTAGGCCGGTGTCCACAGCGGCGGCAAGGAGGTGTGACGCAGAACGCTAGGGAACGATCCCTAACAGGGTAGGGTGGTGCCATGGCCCGAGCGGGAACGGCGACGCGACGCAGCTCCGCGGAGACGCGCGAGCACGTCCTGGAGGTGGCGCACGACCTCTTCTACTGGCAGGGCATCCGCGCCATCGGAGTCGACCGGATCGCGGCGGAGGCCGGGGTGGCCCCCACCACCCTCTACCGGCTCTGGGCCTCGAAGGACGACCTCGTCGCGGCGTACGTCGAGCGGGCCGACCACGCCTACCGCGAGTGGTTCGACGCCGCGCTCGGCGACGGGAGCCCGCGGGAGCGGATCCTCTCGCTGTTCGACGAGCTCGCCGTGCAGACGCAGCCCGACCGCTGCCGGGGCTGCCCCTTCCAGATGGCGCTGACCGAGTTCCCCGCCCCCGAGGTGGCCGCACACCGCAACGCCGCCGCCAACAAGGCCTGGGTGCGCGGGCGGCTCGGTGAGGTCACCGCGGAGCTGCCCGACGGCGCGGCGCTCGCCGATCAGCTCGCGCTCCTCATGGAGGGGGTCTACGCGTCCGCGCAGGCCCTCGGGGCCGAGGGGCCCGCGCGGAACGCCCGGGCGCTCGCCGAGGCCATGCTGCCGCCCGAGTCCTGAGCGGTCGTGGCACGGTGTTCCTCGTGGACACCACGCGCGACCGCGACCCGTCCGGACGCCCCCGCAACTCCCGACCCCGCGACGCGGCGGGGCGGCCGCTCCCCCGCGGCGCCGAGGGCGTCGAGCGGGTGCCCGAGGACCTCGTGCTCAGCGCCGACGAGAGCGTCACCGAGGCGCAGCGCCTGCTCGACGCCGGGCTGCCGTTCCCGGCCCACGACGTGCTGGAGGCCGCGTGGAAGGCCGCGTCGGACGAGGAGCGGGAGCTCTGGCGCGGGCTCGCCCAGCTCGCGGTCGGGCTGACGCACGCGCAGCGGGGCAACGTGCGCGGCGCGGCGTCGCTGCTCGACCGCGCCGCGTACCGGATCGGCTGCTGGGCCGCACCCGCACCCGCCGGCCTGGACATCGCAGGCCTCCAGGCGCACGCCGAGGCCCTGGCCCGGAAGATCGAGCGGGACGGGCTGGGCGGCCTCTCCGACGCCGACCTTCGGCCCCGCCTGCGCGGCGCCTGACCCCCGGGCGCGGGAGAGCCGCGCTCAACCCGGCACGCGGCCGGCGGCCTCCGCCACGCCGCGCACGGCGAGCCGGTCGGCGCGCTCGTTCTCCGGGTGCCCGGCGTGGCCCTTCACCCAGTGCCACTCGACCTCGTGGCGCGCCGCGGCCTCGTCGAGCCTGCGCCAGAGGTCGGCGTTCTTCACCGGGGTCCTGGCCGACGTCGTCCAGCCGTTCGCCTTCCACCTGGGCAGCCAGCCGAGGATCCCGTTGCGCACGTAGGTGCTGTCGGTGTAGACGCGAACCGCGACGGGCCGGGTGAGGGTCTCGAGCGCCCGGATGGGGGCCATCAGCTCCATCCGGTTGTTGGTCGTCGGCCCGGCGTCACCGCCGTGGAGCTCCTTCTCGACGGTTCCGTAGCGCAGCACCGCACCCCAGCCGCCGGGACCGGGATTGCCGCTGCACGCGCCGTCGGTGTAGATCTCGACGACGCGGTCCGGCACCGGCACACGATATCGGCCTCGGCCAGGAGGGTCCTGAACGGCTCCGGCCGTAGCGAGCGGCGTCCAGGTGGTGTCATCGTAAGGCGGACGTTCGCGCCGATACCGCTGTTGTATCGGTGCGGACGTCCAACGCGGCGAGGGCGCCGCCTGGGCGTCGCGCAGTAGGCCCGAGTTGTTCAGGGCGCTCCTTAGGGCCCCTCGAAGAGCCGCCCGACCGCGGTCTCCAGGTCGGGGAGGCCGGACGTGTCGATCAGGAACGTCTCCTCGAGGACCTTGCGGATCTCGGCGGGCGACTCCAGCTCGCGACGCTCGGTGGGGCCGCCGAGGTGGTGCACGGCGAGGCTCGTGTTGCCGAGGGCGTACCGGCGGTCGGGCTCCGGCCGGGCGCTCATGATCCCGCTCAGGAAGTGCGACCGCGGGTGGTGGCACAGGTACCAGTTCGAGACCTCGTAGTCGGCGAGGAGCTGCTCGGTGAGGTCGAACCAGTACAGCGGCCGCCACTCGCCGCCCACCCGCGCCTGCATGACGTAGCCCGCCCGCTCGGCCGCCACCAGCCGGAACGGCTCGTGCGGGGTGTCCTGCTCGACGTCCGGTTCCAGCGCGAGCACGCCGGTGAGCGTCAGCCCGCCGAAGCCGACGTCGACGAGGTGGGGTCCCTCCGGCAGGTCGACGCGCACCAGCATGTGGCTGCGCGGTGTCGGCGGCGCGTCGACCGGGCGGCTCCACAGCACCCGGGCGGCGAGGCACGTTGTGGCGTAGCCGAGCGCGTCGAGGGCCCTGCTGAGCAGCAGGTTCTGCTCGAAGCACCACCCGCCGCGGCGGCCGTGCACGAGCTTCGCGGTGAGCGGGTCCGGGTCGAGGGCCACCTCGCGGCCGGTGAACGCGTCGAGGTTCTCGAACGGGATCGACCGCGTGTGCCCGGCGATGACGCGCCGCAGCGTCGGGAGGTCCGGGCTGGTGGCGACGGCGACGCCGATCCGGTCGAGGTACGCGGCGAGGCCGGTGTCGGTCACGGCAGCGGTGGTCATCCCCCCATCCTCCCGGCGCGGAAGTCGGTGTGCGAGCGCGGCCGCGTCGGCGATCATTGGTGGGTGCGAGCACCGACCCTGACCGACGGAGTGGTGACACTGCGGGCCCACACCGCCGCCGACCTGGACGGCCTGCTGGCGCTCGCCCGCGACCCGGAGACCGTCCGCTGGACGCGCATCCCGCACCCGTACGGCCCGGCCGACGCGCGCCGGTGGATCGAGGAGACGGTTCCCGCGGGATGGAGCGACGGCACGGCGGCGCGGTGGGTGGTGGAGGCGGGCGGGCGGTTCGCCGGCAACGTGGACGTCCACCCGGGATCGCCCCCGTTCGTCGGCTTCGGGCTCGCTCCGGAGGCACGCGGGCGCGGGCTGATGTCCCGGGCGTTGCGGCTGGCGGCGCGCTGGGCGTTCGCGGAGGCCGGGCTTCCGGTGCTGCACTGGTGGGCGGAGGTGGGCAACTTCGCGTCCTGGCGGGTGGCCCACGCGTGCGGCTTCACGTTCGAAGGCACCCGCCGGCTGACCCTGCCGCGCCGCGACGGCCTCGCCGACGGCTGGTTCGCCTCGCTCACCCCGGGCGAGGACATGACGCCACGCACCACGTGGTGGCCGCCGGCCGAGCTGCGGGGACAGCGGGTGCGGCTGCGCCCGCACACCGAGGCCGACCTGCCGCGGATCGCCGAGGCGTGCTCGGATCCGCGCAGCCGCCACTGGCTGCCGACGCTCCCGCACCCCTACCCGGTCGAGTCGGCCCGTGCGTTCGTCCTCGGCTGCCGGCTCGGCGAGTCCCTCGGGCAGAAGGTGACGTGGGCGGTGGCCGACCGGGACGACGACCGGCTGCTCGCGAACGTCTCCGTCTTCCGGCTCGACGACACGATGAACCCCACCGCCGGCGAGATCGGCTACTGGGCCCACCCGGACGCCCGCGGCCGTGGCGTCGTCGGCGAGGCGGTCGACCTCGTCGTCGCGCACGCCTTCGCGCCCCGCGAGGAGGGCGGGCTGGGCCGCCACCGGTTGCAGATCGGCGCCTCGCGGGACAACGGGGCCAGCCGGCACGTCGCCGAGCAGGCCGGCTTCACCCTGGTCGGTGAGGTGCACCAGGACGCCGTCGTCGGCGTCGGCGAGGACCGAACGCTCGACGACGGCGTCTGGTACGAGCTGCTCAGGCGCCACCCGGGTTGAGCGTCACCTGGGTGGGCTCGTAGTCCGACCCGACGGTGTCGACGCCCTCGGCCTTCAGCACGTCGAGGGCCTGCTGCACGTAGGTGTTGGTGTGGGCCTCGGCGTCGGGGTCGCGGGTGAGCACGGTCTGCCCGTCGGCGTTGACGGCGGTGCGCGCCACCTGCACCGTCTGGGCCCAGGCGGCATCGTCGATCACGCCGGCGCCGGCGGGTGCCGGCCAGATCAGCTTGTTCACCTCGTTGACCTGCCACAGCTGGTGGCTGGCGCCGAGGGTGGAGCCGGCGGCCACCACCATGTCCCGGCAGGACTCGACGTTGTCCCGGCAGTAGGCCCAGCCCTTGATCGACCCGGCGATGAACTTGCTGGTGAGCTCCTGGTAGGCCGGGTCCTGCAGGCGGTCGGTGCTCGCCCAGATCGCGTCCTGCAGCATGGCGGTGCCGGCCTCGTTCCAGTCGATGATCGAGAAGTCGGTCGGCTGGTAGAGCCGGCCGGTGGCGGGGTTGGTGGCCTCCAGCACCTGCGCGTACTCGTTGTAGGACATGGCCTGCGCGGCGTCGATCTCGCCGGAGAGCAGCGCCTGCATGTCGAACTGCTGCTGCACCAGCGTGACGTCCGAGGCGGGGGTGAGCCCGGCGCTCGTCATGCCGGCGAACAGCTCGAACTCGTTGCCGAAGCCCCAGTTGCCGACCTTCTTGCCCTTGAGGTCCGCGGACGTCCTGATCCCCTTGTCCGCGAAGGACACCTGGTAGGTGCCGGAGCGCTGGAAGATCTGGGCGACGTCGGTGATCCCCGCGCCCTGCTCCCGCGAGGCGAGGGCCTTCGGCACCCAGGCGATCGCGAAGTCGGCCTGGCCCTGCGCGAGCACGGTCTGCGGGACGATGTCGACCCCGCCCTCCAGGATCTGCACGTCCAGGCCGCGCTCGGAGTAGAAGCCCTGTTCGACGGCGGCGATGTAGCCGGCGAACTGGCCCTGGGTGAACCACTGCAGCTGCAGCTTGACCTGCTGCGGCCCGTCGCCTGCCGGGGCCGTGCCGCCGCCCTCGGGCGTGACGCTGCAGGCGGTGGCCGCCAGGAGGAACGCGGCCGCCAATGCGAGGCGGTGGATGGCGGAACGGGGCATCGGGACCTCCGGCGTTTCAGGCGGTGCGACCGCGGGTCACCAGGCGCTCGACGAGCACCCCGGCCAGGTGGAACAGCAGCCCCAGTGCGATCGAGGCGGCGACGAAGGCCCACGCGCGGGCGTAGGCGGTGTTGGCGGCGGCCGCGGTGATCCGGCTGCCCAGCCCGTTCTGCAGGCCGCCGAAGTACTCGGCGACGATCGACGCGATCACCGCCGCGGGGGCGGCGAGCCGCAGCCCGGTCATGATGTAGGGCACGGCGCCGGGCAGCCGCACGAAGCGCGCGTGCTGCCACGGCGTGGCGGCGAGCGCCGTCATGAGCTCGGCGTGCACCGGCTGGACCTGCCGCAGCCCGCGTGCGGTCGCGACGAAGACCGGCACCGTGACCACGACCGTCACGACGAGCTGGCGCGGGATCTCGGTGGCCGAGCCGAACATCGTGGTGAACACCGGTGCCAGCGCGACGATCGGGACGGCGCTCGCGGCCAGCACGACCGGGGTGGCCAGCTCGCCGAAGATCCGCGACCCGGCGGCGAGCAGCGCCAGCGCGACGCCGGCGACGAACCCCGCCACCAGCCCGACGAGGGCGTTGCCGCCGGTCACCGCGGCCGTCGAGAGGATCACCGTGAACTGGGCGCCGATCTGCTCGCCGATCGCGCTCGGCGTCGGCAGCAGGAAGGCCGGCACGCCGGCGACCCGGACCACCAGCTCCCACAACGCCAGCAACCCGACGCCGAACGCGACCGGAGGCCACACGTTCCCGAACCCGCGCGGGCCGCGCCGCGGGCCGGCCTCGACCCCGGACGCGCCCGGCACCGCCCGCGTCACGGGTGCCCCTTCCGCAGCGCCTCGCGGACGGTCGTGATCGCCGTGAAGAACGCGCTCGACTCGCGCACGTCGTCGACGTCCTGGTCGGCGCCGGGCCGTTCCCCCTTGACCACCTCGGTGATGCGGCCGGGCCGCGGCGACATCACGACCACGCGGTCGGACAGCACCACCGCCTCGGGTATCGAGTGCGTGACGAACAGGACGGCGGCCTCGGTCTCGCCCGCGATGCGCAGCAGCTCGGCCTGCATCCGCTCGCGGGTCATCTCGTCGAGCGCGCCGAACGGCTCGTCCATCAGCAGCAGCCGCGGGCTGGGCGCGAGAGCCCGGGCGATCGCCACGCGCTGCTGCATGCCCCCGGACAGCTCGCTCGGCCGCGCCGCCGCGAACTCGTCCAGCCCCACCAGCTCCAGCAGCTCGGTGGCCCGGGCCCGCCGTCCGGCCTTGTCGACCCCGTGGACGTGCAGCGGGAGCTCGACGTTCTCGACCACGCTGCGCCACTCCAGGAGGCCGGCCTGCTGGAAGGCGATCCCGTAGTCCTGGTCCTGCCGGGCCTGGCGCGGGGTCTTCCCACCGACCAGCACGCGGCCCGACGTGGGCTGCTCCAGGTCGGCCACCACGCGCAGCAGGGTGGACTTCCCGCACCCGGAGGGCCCGATGAGCGAGACGAACTCGCCGGCCGCGAGCTCGAGGTCGATGCCGTCCAGGGCGTGGACGTCACCGAAGCGCTTCTGCACGCCGGACAGCAGCACGGCGGTCATCGCACGCTCCCCCGGTAGCGGCGCAGGCCGAGGTCCAGCAGGCTCACCACACCGGCCGCGACGAGCCCGAGCACGGCGGCGCCGAGGATCGCGGTGTAGAGGCGGGACGGGTCGCCGGTGGCCGACCGCGCGTACTCGATGATCAGGCGGCCGATTCCCCCGCGGGTGCCGGTGGAGATCTCCGCGACGATCGCCCCGACCACCGCCGCCGCTGCCGCCAGCCGCACCGCGGGCAGCAGGAACGGCACGGAGGAGGGCAGCCGCAGCCGCAGCACCGTGGTCCACCAGCCGGCGGCCATCGTCCGGAACAGCTCGACGTCCGCCTTCACGGGCGAGTTCAGGCCCCGCAGCATCCCGACCGCGATCGGGAAGAACGCCAGGTAGGACGAGATCACCATGACGCTCGCCCACGGCTGCCACGCCCAGCCCATGATCGCGATCTTGCCGCCCCACCCCACGACGAGCGGGGCGATCGCGATCAGCGGCACCGTCTGCGAGGCGACGACGTACGGCAGCGCCGCCCGCTCCAGCAACCCGAACCGCTGCATCGCCAGCGCCAGCAACATCCCGAGCACACCGCCGAGCACGAGCCCGCCCAGTGCGAGGCCGAGGGTGAACAGCGCCCCGGACGCGACGGCCGCCCCGACCGTGCGCGCGTCCGCCGCACCGGACACCTCGGGCTCGAAGAGCCGCCCCAGCACCGTCCAGACGTGCGGCATCGCCGAGTCGTCGGTGCGGGGCAGGATGCGGGTGTCGCCGACCAGCACGCCGTCTCCGGGCAGCAGGAGCTTGGCCAGCTCCCACAGCGCCACCAGAATCGCGAACGCCACCACGGCGGCGACGACCGCGCGCGCCCGACCGACCATCCCGCGCTCCCCTCAGACCGGGTGATCCTCTGAGCAGGGCATGACCGTAGCGTCACGGAGGCTTTCCCCATAGGGCTCGAACTCCCGAACCCTGCGGTCGCACACCAACACGGGTGCTCACACACCAACTGCAGTTCGTGTGCCGGCGCCACAGTTGGTGTGTGAGCGCATCTCGGCGGGCTACCGCGGCATCCGGCGCCACAGCGCGCGGGGGGCGTGGCGCAGCACGGCGAACACCGGCCGCAGGACCTTCGGCACCCACACCTCGCCGCGCCCCGCGCGCAGGGCGGCGACGGTGGCGTCGGCGACCTGGTCCGGCGTGGACGAGAAGGGGGCCGGGGTCATGCCCTCGGTCATCCGGCCGATCACGAACCCCGGCCGGACCAGGAGCAGCCGGACGCCGGTGCCGTGCAGGGAGTCGGCCAGCCCGCTCGCGAACCCGTCGAGGCCCGCCTTGGCCGAGCCGTACACGAAGTTGGCGCGGCGCACCCGCGCCCCGGCGACCGAGGAGAACACGACCAGCGTGCCGGCAGCCTGCTCGCGCAGGATCGTGGCGAGGTGCAGGAGCACGGCCACGTGCGCGACGTAGTCGGTGTGCACGATCTCCACGGCGTGCGCCGGGTCGCGCTCGGCCTGCGCCTGGTCGCCGAGGATCCCGAACGCGACCACGACGACGTCGAGGCGGCCGTGCCGGCGAACGACGTCCAGCAGCACGCCGCGGTGGTTGTCGAGGGCGTCGGCGTCGAACTCGACGCGGTCGACCGCCGCCGCCCCGGCATCGCGCAGGATCTTCTCCTCGGCGTCGAGGTCGGCGCTGCGCCGGGCCGCGAGCACCACGGTGTTCCCCGCCGCGATCCGCTGCGCCACCGCCAGCCCGATCTCGCTGCGTCCGCCGAGCACGAGGATGGTCTCCGCCATCCGGCGAGCCTGGCACACGCCCCGCCGGAGATACTGGTCGCCATGCGTGCTGCAGTGCTGGGGAGTCCGGTCGCACATTCGCTGTCGCCGGTGCTGCACTCCGCGGCGTACACGGCGCTCGGGCTCGACGACTGGCACTACGACGCGCACGAGTGCGACGAGGGCGGCCTGGATGGGTTCGTCGCCGGGCTGGGACCGGAGTGGGCCGGCCTGTCGCTGACGATGCCGCTGAAGCGGGTGGCCCTCGACGTCGCGCGGGAGGTCTCCCCGCTGGTCGTCGCCACCGGAGCGGCCAACACCCTCGTGCTCACCGGCGGCCGGTGCTACGCCGACAACACCGACGTCGCGGGCCTGGTCGCGGCCCTGCGCGGCGCCGGCGCGCCGCCGGCGGGGCGCGCGGTCGTGCTCGGCGCGGGCGGCACCGCACAGGCCACGCTCGCGGCGCTGCCCCGCCTCGGGATCGGCGACGTCGACGTGCTGGTGCGCTCCACGGCGCGGGCCGGCGAGCTGCGCGCCGCCGCCGAACGGCTCGGCGTGACGCCGGACATCACCGACGGCCTGCTCGACCCCGCCCGCACGCGGGCCGCCCTCGCCCGGGCCGACGTGGTGGTGTCCACGCTCCCGAAGGGTGCCGCCGACCAGCTCACCGGCGTGCGGCCCGGCGCAGTCGTGCTCGACGTCGTCTACGCGCCGTGGCCCACCGCGTTCGCGGCGGCCGCCGAGGCCGCCGGGGCGCGCGTCGTCAGCGGGCTGGAGATGCTGCTGCACCAGGCGGTGGCGCAGGTGGAGCTGATGACCGGCCTGACGCCGCCGGTCCCGGCGATGCGCGACGCCCTCGACGCTGCGGTCGTGGCCCGCGCCTGAGGCTACGATCCGGCCCATGGAGGGCAGGCGGGGCACCAACCTGCCGCGCATCGCCGACTTCAACCAGGCCGTGATCCTCGACGCCGTCCGGCACGCCCCCGACGGCCTGTCCCGGGTGGAGCTCGCCGAGCTCACCGGCCTCTCGGCGCAGGCCGTCTCCAACATCACGCGGCGGCTGCTGGACCGCGAGCTCATCAGGGAGGCGGGCACGCTCCCGGGCGGCCGCGGCAAGCCGCGCACGCTGCTGCAGCTGCACCCCACCGGGCACTTCGCGATCGGCGTGCACGTCGACCCGACGGTCACCACGGTCGCCCTGCTCGACCTCGTGGGCGACGTCGTCGCGTCGGTCCGGACGCTGCCGGCGTCGGCGACGTCCCCGCCGGAACTGGTCGCCGCGATCACGGCGGCCGCCGCCGGGCTGGTCACGTCCACCGGCGTCGACGCGGGCCGGGTGCTGGGCATGGGCATCGCCGCGCCCGGCCCGCTCGACCCGGGCAGCGGTGTGGTGCTGGAGCCGCCGCTGCTGCCCGACTGGACCCGCGTCGGGCTGCGCGAGCTGCTGCACGAGGCCACCGGCTACCCGGTGGTGCTGCACAAGGACGCGGCGGCCGCGGCACTGGCGGAGCTGTGGCGCGGGTCGGCCACCGCATTGACGGACTTCGTGTTCGTCTACCTGGGCACCGGGCTCGGCGCGGGCCTCGTGATCGGCGGCGAGCTGCTCGGCGGGAGCACGAACAACGCGGGCGAGATCGGCCACCTGATCGTCGACGCCGACGGGCCGCCCTGCCGCTGCGGCCAGCGCGGCTGCGTCGGCGTCTCCTGCATGCCGCGCACGCTGGTGGCCGAGGCCGCCGGGGCCGGCCTGCTCCCCCGGCCGGCCCCGGACGCGGGGGACCGCGAGATCGACGAGCTCTTCACCGGGATGTGCGGCCGGGCCGCGGCCCGGCCCATCCTGGAGGGGAGCGCATCGCGGCTGGCCCGCGGCGCGGCCACCATCTCCAACCTGCTCGACGTCCGGGCCGTCGTGTTCGGCGGGCCGATCTGGGACCGGATCAGCGCCGTCTTCCTCCCGATCCTGCGCGACACGCTGCTCACCACCACCGAGGCCCGCCACGTGCACCCGGTCGCGGCGCTGGGCAGCACGCTCGGCCCCGACGTCGGCGCGATCGGCGCCGGGTGCCTCGTGCTCGAACACTCCTTCTCCACCCGGCCGTCCACGCTGCTGCTCGAACCGCGCGACGATCAGGTGGCCGCCGTCCCCTGACCCCGCCGGTGCACCGCCACCAGGTAGTCCCCGCCGTCGTAGGGCGCACCCTCCCAGGTGGCGAACCGGTCGACCGGTTCCGCTCCGGCCGCGCCGCACCACCGGTCGTAGTCGTCCGGCGTGGGCCACCCGGGCCGTAGCCGGAAGCCGGCGACGAGCCGGCCGCCGGGCGCGAGGTGCGCCACGCACGCCGCCACCGCCCGCGCGCGCTGCTCGGGCGGCACGTACGGCACGACGTTGCCGGCGAGCACGACCACGTCGAACCGGTGCGGGAGGTCGAGGTCGGCGAGGTCTGCCGTGAGCCACTCCAGCTCGGGCGCCTTTGCGCGGGCGGCGGCGATCATGTCGGGGTCGGCGTCCACGCCGAGCACGGCGATCCCCCGCCGGGCCAGCTCGATCGCGACGCGCCCGGTGCCGCACCCGCCGTCGAGAACCGTGGCGGGTGTGTAGGAGGCGACGAGGTCGGCCTCGCCGTGCGGGTTCTGCCCCGCCTCGGCGAGGCGCCGGAAGCGCTCGTCGTAGCTCTCGAGGTCTTCTTGCCGGCGCCAGCTGCGCCAGTCGTCGGGAAGGTCGGACATGGGGAACATGCTCCCCGCACCGGAGGTTGACCCGGTCGTGAAGGTGGAGATCTGGTCCGACGTCGTGTGTCCGTGGTGCGCGGTCGGCAAGCACCGCTTCGAGAAGGCGCTCTCGGGTTTCGCCCACCGCGACCAGGTCGAGGTGAGCTTCCACAGCTTCGAGCTGGACCCGGAGGCGCCGCACGAGCAGGAGGGCGACCTCCACGACCACCTCGCCACGAAGTACGGCATGTCCCGCGGCGAGGCCGAGGCCAAGCACCGGCAGATGACCGAGATGGCCGCCGCCGACGGCTGGGACTTCCACTTCGAGCGCGCCCGCCGCGGCAACACCTTCGACGCCCACCGGCTCCTGCACCTGGCCGCGGAACGCGACGTGCAGGACGCGGTGAAGGAGCGCCTGTTCCGCGGCTACTTCACCGACGGCGAGCACATCGCCGACCACGCCACGCTCGCGCGGCTCGGCGTCGAGGCCGGCCGCGACGCCGACGAGGCCCGCGCGGTCCGCGCCTCGGACCGCTACGCCGACGCCGTGCGCGCCGACGAGCAGCAGGCCCAGGCGTACGGGATCACGGGCGTGCCGTTCTTCGTGGTCGACCGCAAGTACGGCGTGGCGGGCGCCCAGCCGCCCGAGGCGCTCCTCCAGGTGCTGGACACGGCGTGGGCGGAGGCCCACCCGCTGCAGGTCCTCACCCCGGCCGGCGACGCGGACGGCTGCGCGGACGGCTCCTGCAGCGTCTGACCCCACGTAATGCGGTTCACCAGGGCGTCCCAGGCCCGTGATCGGCGATTCGGCGCCTTCTCGGGTCGGATTCGCCCGTTCTTGCGCCGAAGCCATGATCATGCCCGGGAAGGGCCGCAGAGGCTCGCCCGTCCAGGGGCGCGCAGCGCTCGCGAAGCGACACCGCAGGCGCGGCTGACAGGTGAGGGGTGGCCCACCGGAGGCCCACCGAACCGGCCGGCGGTCCGCTCGCGCCTCTCACCTGCTGCGGGGCCGGAGGTCCGTCGTCATCGGTGCTCCTCGGGGGCGGCGCCGAGCACGGCCCGCCCCTCCTCCCGCTCCTGCCTCCGCCCGACGACCAGGACCATGATCCCCGCCATCACCATGAACGCCGCCACCACGAACATGCCGGCCCGGTTGCTGCCGGTGAGATCGCGCAACCACCCGGTCATGTACGGCCCGGCGAAGCCGCCGATGTTGCCGAACGAGTTGATCATCGCGATGCCCGCGGCGGCGCCGAACCCGGTGAGGAACGTGCTGGGCAGCTGCCAGAACACCGGGATCGCGGTGTTGACGCCTGCGGCGCAGAGCGTCATCGCGGCGATGACGAGGAAGGGCGAGTCCATGAACAGCGCCGACGCGACGCCCACGGCCCCGATGAACACCGGGACCGCGACGTGCAGCCTGCGCTCGCCGGTGCGGTCCGAGTGCCGCGCATTGAAGATCATCGTGAAGCACGTGATCACGTACGGGATCGCGGTGATCAGGCCGATCTCCGCGAGCGAGTACTCGACCCCGAACCGCTCCTGCAGGTCCGAGATGACCTGCGGCAGGAAGAACGCCAGCGTGTAGTTGCCGAACACGATCCCGAAGTAGATGAGCGACAACCCGACGACGCGGGAGTCACGCAGCCCCTCGCGGATGCCGGTGGTGTGCGGCACCTGCGCGCCGTCCTCGTCGGCGATCTTCTGCGTGAGCGCCTCCTGCTCGTCGCCGCTGAGCCAGCGCGCCTTGTGCGGCCGGTCGGGCAGGAGCAGGAGCACCACGAACCCGACCAGGATCGAGGGCAGGCCCTCGACGAAGAACATGAACCGCCAGCCGGCGTCGAAGCCCAGCGCGCCGCCGCCGTACTGGATCAGGAGCGTGGAGATCGGCGCACCCACCACGGAGGAGATCGGCACGGCCAGGAAGAACAGCGCGACCACCTTCGCGCGCTGCACGCGGGGGAACCAGTACGTCAGGTACAGGATGATCCCGGGGAAGAAGCCGGCCTCGGCCACGCCCAGCAGGAACCGCACGATGTAGAAGCTGATCTCACCCTGCACGAACGCGGTGGCCGAGGCGATGATCCCCCAGGTCACCATGATCCGGGCGATCCAGAGCCGGGCGCCGACCTTGTGCAGGATGACGTTGCTCGGCACCTCGAAGAAGAAGTAGCCGACGAAGAACAGCCCGGCGCCGAGGCCGTACGCCGCGGCCGACAACCCGAGGTCGGCGTTCATCGTGAGCGCGGCGAAGCCGACGTTGGTCCGGTCGACGTAGTTCAGGAGATAGCAGAACCCGAGGAACGGCAGCAGCCGCCACATGGCCTTGCGTACGGCCCCCTGTACCACCCCGCCCTGCGCGGCTCCAGCCTCGGCCATCGCTCCTCCTCGAGCTCATCAGAGGACTACACCTAACCGCCCGACCAGCTCGAGATCAACACCGAATCCCGCGTACGACGAACGGCCCCCTCGTCCCACAGGCTCGGACAGGAGGGCCGTTCGTGCAGGGTGGGTCAGTCGCGACGCCCGCGACCTGCGGTGGCGAGGCCCCGGTCCCGGCGGATGTTGGTGCGGCGGCCCTTCAACGTGGTGCCACCCCTGAGGCTGCGCAGCACGTCGTCGGCCGCATGCTCGGGGATCTCCACCAGCGCGTGCCGCTCGTGGATCTGGATCGCGCCGATGTCGCGGCCGGACAGGCTCGACTCGTTGGCGAGCGCGCCCACGATGTCCTGGGGACGCACGCCGCTCGCGCGGCCCGCGTTGACGAAGAGGCGCGTGGTGCCGGCCCTCGGGGGCCGGGTGCCGGCGGCACCGCCCCGACCCCGGCTCTCGCGGCGCTCGCCGGCACGCGAGGGCGTGACGACCGGGATGTCCTCGGCGTCGTCGGGCGCACCGGTGGCCGCCTGCAGGAGCCGGACCGCCGCCGCGGCGACGTCGGCGGGGTCGAACTCGGCCGTGAGCCCGGAGATCATCGCCGCGACGCCGTCGCCGGAGGTGTCGGACTCGGTCTCCAGGAGGTCGGCGACGAGCCGCTCGCGCAGGGCGACGGACGTGCGCTCCAGCCGGGCGGCGCGCAGGTCGGCGGCCGTCGGCACCGGGGCGAACTCGATCGGCTGGCCGGTGAGCCGCTCGACGGCGCGCATCGCGTGCACCTTCGCCGGCGGCACGAGCGTGATGGCCACGCCCTCGCGCCCGGCCCGGCCGACCCGGCCGATCCGGTGCACGTACGCCTCCGACGACTGCGGCACGTCGTGGTTGACCACGTGCGTGAGCAGGTCGATGTCCAGGCCGCGGGCCGCCACGTCGGTGGCGACGAGCAGCTCGGTGCGCCCGCTGCGCAGCCGCTCGACCACGCGGGTGCGGTGCTCCTGGTCCATGCCGCCGTGCAGCGCCTCGGCCCGCAGGCCGCGGGCGGTGAGCGTCTCCGTGACGGCGTCCACGTCCAGGCGGGTGCGGCAGAAGACGATCGCCGCCGTCGGCCGCTCCGCCTCCAGCACGCGGCCGAGCGCGGCCGTGGTGTGGCTGCGCGGAACCAGGTAGGCGGTCTGGCGCACCTTCGGGGCCTCGCCCTCGGGCACGGCCTCGCGCCGGATCCGGACCGTGACCGGCTCCCGCAGGTACTTCTGGGCCAGCGTCTCGATGCGCCGCGGCATCGTGGCCGAGAACAGGACGGCCTGCCGGGTGTCCGGGGTGGCGTCGAGCAGGGTCTCGATGTCCTCGACGAAACCCATGTCGAGCATCTCGTCGGCCTCGTCGAGCACGACGGTCTCGAGCCCGTCGAGCCGCAGCGCGCCACGGTTCAGCAGGTCGATCGCGCGGCCGGGCGTGGCCACGACGATGTCGACACCCTGCTGCAGGGCCCGCCACTGCGGGCCGACGGGCGCGCCGCCGTACACGGTGACGACGCGCGCGCCCAGACCACGGCCGTAGCGGGTGACCGCCTCGGACACCTGCAGGGCGAGCTCGCGGGTGGGGGTGAGGACGAGCCCGAACGGCGCGTCCCCCCTCGCCTGTTCCGGTCGCTGCCCCGCGAGCCGCTCGAGCATCGGGAGCGCGAAGGCGGCGGTCTTGCCGGTGCCGGTGGCGGCCTGGCCGAGCAGGTCACGGCCCTCGACCAGCGGCGCGATCGACTGCGCCTGGATGGGGCTGGGGTGCTGATAGCCCAGCTCCTCGACCTCGCTCAGCAGCTCGTGGCGCAGCGGGAGGTCGGAGAAGCGGGGCAGGTCGAGCGCGTGCTCGTTCTCGATCAAGAATCGTCTTCCGTCGCAGGGACGGGAGCACCGACGGCGCTCCCACGGGATGAGCCCGCGGGGCCATCGGCACTACTACTACCCGGCCGGTGCGGTCTCAGGTGGTCCAACACACCACCGACCACACATAGTCCCAGGTGATCGCGGTCACGCACGCACCGGGGCCCTGGGAAGTTGCAGCAAAGCCACCTTCATGCCATGTCATTGCATGAGAGTGGCTTTGCTGCAATGGGGGCGGCGAAGCTCAGCGCTTGTCGCCTCCGGTCAGGCCCGCGCGACGCATGGCGTCGGCCATCGCGCTGTTCTGCGGGGCGCCGCCACCCTGGCGGCCGCCGCCGCGCCGGTCGTCGCTGCCCCGGCGCTGGTCCCGGCGGTCGCCGCCCTTCTGGCCGCGCTGCCCGGCCTTCTGGTCCCGGGGCCCACCCTTCTGGTCGCGCCCGCCGCCGCGGTTCTGCTCGCGCGGCCCACCGCGGGCCTGCCGCGCGCCGGCCTCGTCCTCGAGCCGGAGCGTGAGCGAGATGCGTTTCCGGGCCTCGTCGACCTCGAGGACCTTGACGCGCACGACGTCACCGGACTTCACGACGTCGCGCGGGTCGGACACGAACTGGTTCGACATCGCCGAGACGTGCACGAGCCCGTCCTGGTGCACGCCGACGTCGACGAACGCGCCGAACGCGGCCACGTTGGTGACCACGCCCTCCAGCAGCATCCCCGGCTTCAGGTCGGCGATCTTGTGGACGCCCTCGGCGAACGTGGCGGTGCGGAACGCCGGGCGCGGGTCCCGGCCCGGCTTCTCCAGCTCGGCGAGGATGTCGGTGACGGTCGGCAGCCCGAACTGCGCGTCGACGAAGTCCGTCGGCTTCAGCGACTTGACCTTCTGGGCGTTGCCGATCAGCGCGGCGATGTCGGTCTTCGCGCGCTCCAGGATCCGGCGCACCACCGGGTAGGACTCGGGGTGCACGCCGGAGACGTCGAGCGGGTTCTCGCCGTCCCGGATGCGCAGGAAGCCCGCGCACTGCTCGAACGCCTTCGGGCCGAGCCGCGGAACGTCCGCGAGGGCGGTGCGGGTGCGGAACGGGCCGTTCGTGTCGCGGTGCTGCACGATCTGCGCGGCCAGGCCCTCGGTGATCCCGGAGACCCGGCGCAGCAGCGGCACCGACGCGGTGTTGACGTCGACACCGACCGCGTTCACGCAGTCCTCGACCACCGCGTCGAGCGAGCGGGACAGCGCCGACTCGGCGAGGTCGTGCTGGTACTGGCCGACACCGATCGACTTCGGGTCGATCTTCACCAGCTCGGCGAGCGGGTCCTGCAGCCGCCGCGCGATCGAGACGGCGCCGCGCAGCGACACGTCGAGGTCGGGCAGCTCGGCCGAGGCGAAGGCCGATGCGGAGTACACCGACGCCCCGGCTTCGCTGACCATCACCTTCGTGAGCTTGAGCCCGGGGTTGTGCGCAACGAGCTCAGCGGCGAGCTTGTCCGTCTCGCGGGACGCCGTGCCGTTGCCGATCGCGATCAGGTCGACGGAGTGCGCGTCGGCCAGCTTCGTGAGCTTCGCCAGCGCGCCGTTCCAGTCGTTGCGCGGGGCGTGCGGGTAGATCGTGTCGGTGGCCACGACCTTGCCGGTGGCGTCCACGATCGCGACCTTCACACCGGTGCGCAGGCCCGGGTCGAGCCCCATCGTCGCGCGGCTGCCCGCGGGAGCGGCGAGCAGCAGGTCACGCAGGTTCGTCGCGAAGACGCCGATGGCGCCCTCCTCCGCCACGGTGCGCAGCCGCACCCGGATGTCGATCGAGAGGTGCAGCAGGATGCGGGTGCGCCAGGCCCACCGGACGGCGTCGGAGAGCCACTTGTCGGCGGGGCGGCCCTCGTCGGCGATGCGGAACGCCGCGGCGATCGTGCGTTCGTAGTCGGTGACGACGCCCGGCTCGGCGGGCTCGGCGTCGGGTTCGAGGGCGACGTCGAGCACCTCCTCCTTCTCCCCGCGGAAGGCCGCGAGGATCCGGTGCGAGGGCAGCTTCGTGAACGGCTCGGAGAAGTCGAAGTAGTCGGCGAATTTCGACGCTGCGACATCGTTGGGCGCCGACTTCCCCTCCCGGACCTTGGTGACGAGCGTGCCGCGCGTCCACATCCGCTCGCGAAGGCCGCCGATGAGGTCGGCGTCCTCACCGAAGCGCTCGACGAGGATGGCGCGGGCACCCTCCAGCGCGGCCGCGGCGTCCGCGACCTGCTCGTTCAGGTAGCCCTCGGCGAGCGTGTTCGGGTCCTGGGTCGGGTCGTCGAGCAGCGTGTCGGCGAGCGGCTCGAGGCCGTTCTCCCGCGCGATCATCGCCTTGGTGCGGCGCTTCGGCTTGTACGGCAGGTAGATGTCCTCCAGCCGTGCCTTCGACTCCGCGGCCATGATCCGCGCCTCGAGGGCCTCGTCCAGCTTGCCCTGCTTGCGGATCTCGTCGAGGACGACGGTGCGCCGCTCCTCCAGCTCGCGCAGGTACCGCAGGCGCTCCTCCAGGGTGCGCAGCTGCGCGTCGTCGAGCGCGCCGGTGGCCTCCTTGCGGTAGCGGGCGACGAACGGGACGGTCGAGCCGTCGTCGAGCAGGCCGACGGCGGCGGCCACCTGATTGGCCCGGACGCCCAGCTCATCGGCGATGCGCTGCTCGATCGACTGAGGCGACTTCGGGTGCTGCTGGGTCGGGAGCGACGTGCTGGTCACCGCATCATCGTCCCGGTCGCCCCGGAGCGCCGCACCGAGGGGGCCCGGTTCCCGCGACGAGCGGCACGTTCGTCCGATAGGGCAGGACGAACGTGCCGCTCGTACGGTCAGCGGCGCGGCGCGAGCTCCTGCTCGATCAGCTCCGCCGTGTGCGCCGTGCCGCCCCCTTCCCGCAGCTCCGTCCGGATCGCGGCACTGCGCTCGGCCACCTCAGCCGAGCCGGTGAGCTCCAGCAGCGCCGCGCGCAGCTCGTCGGCCGTGACCGAGTCCGAGTCGACCCGGCGCGCCACCCCGGCAGCGACGAGGGCGTCGGCATTCTCGAACTGGTCGACGGCCTGCGGTGCGGCGATCATCGGCGTGCCGCTCCACAGTCCCTCGACGGAGCCACCCATCCCGGCGTGGGTGAGGAACGCGTCGGCCTGCTCCAGGATGGCCAGCTGCGGCACCCAGGAGTGCACCTCGACCGAGGCCGGGACCTCGCCGAGCACCGCCGGGTCGACGCGCGACCCGATCTGCAGGACGACGTGCCAGCCGGGCAGGTCGCCGAATGCGGCGATGCAGCGGCGGTAGAACTCCGGGTGGTCGGTGAACGCGGAGCCCAGCGACACCAGCAGGACCTTCTCCGCGTCCGCCGGCCGGGCCCACTCCCCCTGCGTCGGGCGCGGGGCGAGGCACGGGCCGACGAAGGTGAACTCCGGGCCAACACGGTCGGCGTTCGGCTGCAGCACCCGCGGGATCAGCACGAGCCCGCGCTCGGGGCGCCCCATCCACGACTCGTCGGCCGGCATCCCGTTCTCGGTCAGCCAGTCCAGGGCGGTGCGGTAGTGGTCCGCACCGCGCGGGTCCGCCTTCCACATGTCGGTGGTCTCCCGCATGTCCTCCTCGTAGCCCTTCCAGGCCACGTACGTGGGCGACAGCTGGACCGCCGGGATCCCCCACTGGACGCCCAGGATCCGGGCCGGGCCGCCCGCGATGTCGTAGAGGAACAGGTCCGGCCGGTCGTCCTCGTACGCGGTGCGGAGCTGCGGGAGCATCGCCATCGCGTCGTCGAGGAAGAGCCGCAGCGCGTCGATCGCGTCGCCGTTCCAGCCGTCCTCGCGGTGGAACGGCAGCGTCGACCGGTACGGGACGAGCTCGGCGCCGGCGTCGCGCACGGTCTCGGCCCAGGCGACGTCGTTGGCGTACGTGACCCGGTGCCCGCGCCGCACGAGCTCCCGGATGACCTCGAGGCTCGGGTTTACGTGCCCGGGCGCCGGGATGCTGACCATGGCGATGTGCGCCATCGGACTCCTTCCGCTGAACGAGACGGTCCGTCTCGCCACTCGAGGATGCGGGGAGTCCGCGCTTTTGTCAAGACGATGCGTCTCGTCTCGTTGAAGACTATGCTCGGCCCGTGCCCCCCGATCCCTCCCGGCGCAGCGAGCGCTCCCGCCACGCGATCCTCACCGCGGCCACCGAGCTGATGCACGAGGTGGGTTACCGGAAGCTGACGATCGAGGCGATCGCGGCCCGTGCGGGCGTCGGCAAGCAGACGATCTACCGGTGGTGGCCGTCGAAGGGCGCCGTGGTGCTCGACGGCTTCCTCGCCGCGGTCAACGAGAACCCGGACGACCTCTCGCTGCCCGACACCGGCGACGTCGCCGCCGACCTGCGTGGCGTCGTGCGCGCGATCGTCGCCGAGCTCGCCGACCCGAAGCTGTCGGGCACCTCGCGCGCCCTGATGATCGAGATGCAGGAGGACGTCGAGCTCGCCGACACCATGCTCGAGAGGCTCCTCGGGCCGCAGCTGCAGGCGATCGCCGACCGGTTGCGCACCGCCCAGCACGCCGGGCAGCTGCGCGCCGACCTCGACCTGACCGTGGCCGTCGAGATGCTCATCGGGCCGCCCTACCACCGGTGGCTGCTGCGCACGGCCCCGCTCACCGAGGCCTACGCGGACACCGTCACCGATCTCGCCCTGCGCGCGCTCGGGAGCTCGTCGCGGCCCCGAACCTAAGCTGAACGGGTGGAGCCGGAGCGGACGAGCGCGCCGTCCTCGCGGATGGTGCGCGAGGCGACCGCCCGGCTCGTGCTCGACAACATGTGGCTGGCATCGCCGGTGACGGGTACCGATCTCATGGCCGCCACGGGGCTCTCCCGCGCCACCGTCCACGGCGTCTGCGAGGAGCTCATCGCGCGCGGCTGGGTGCGCGAGGTGGCCAACCAGCGCGAGCACGGCGGCTACCACAAGGGGCGCCCCGCCCGGCGGTACGCGTTCGACCCCCTCGCCGGCCTCGTCGTCGGGGTGGACGCGGGCCAGCACCGCGTGGACGCGATCGTCGCCGACCTGCGGGGCGCCGAACTGGGGAGGCACCAGGGCCTGCCCCGCGCCGGGTTCGCCGACGCCGCCGAGCGGCTCACCGCGGTGGGGGACGCCGTCACCGCGGCGCTCGCGGACGCCGGCGCGCCGGCCGAACGCGTGCTGGCCGTCACGGTGGGCGTCCCCGCGCCCGTGGACGCAGCCGGCCGCACCACCTTCCGCGGCAACCCGTACTGGGAGCTGATGAACCCGGATCTCGCCGAGCGGCTGCACGCGAGGCACGGGCGGCCTGCCGTCGTCGACAACGACGCGAACCTCGCCGCGCTCGCCGAGGGCTGGCGCGGCCACGGCCGCGGCGTGCGGCACTTCGTCGCGTTGCTGGCGGGCGAGCGGCTCGGCGCCGGCATCGTCGAGGACGGGCGGCTGGTCCGGGGCGCGCGCGGCGGTGCGGGCGAGATGCGCTTCCTCGGGCTCGTGAGCGGCGTCGGTTCGGCCGACGGCATCGCGAAGATCGCCCGGGAGCGGGCGCGGGAGGCGCTCGCCGAACCGGGGGCGCGCTCCGTGCTGCCCCCCGACGCCGATGCGGAGTCCGTGTTCGCCGCGGCCGCCGCCGGCGACCGGCTCGCAGCCGGCGTCGTCGATGCGATCGCCGACCGGATGGCCCGGGTGATCGCGACGCTCGCCAGCCTGGTCGACACCGAGCGGGTGATCATCGCCGGGCGGGTGGCCGTGTCCTGCGGCCCGCTGCTCGCGACCCTGGAGGACCGGCTCGCCCGCCACGGCGACCCGCCGCCGCGCGTGCTCGCCTCGGCGCTCGGCGGCGACGCCGTGATGCTCGGCGCGGTCAAGCGGAGCCTCGACCACGTCCGCGAGCACGCACTGGATATCGCGCCCGCCGGTCGTTAGATGCTCTAGTGTCCCGAACCGAAAGTCCACCACATAACTCGACGGCCCAGCTTCCCGCTGGCCGCCCCGGCGAACCGTCCGAGTACGCCCGGTACGAGGCCGGCCCGCCGGCGCACCCAGCGGAAACCTGGATCCGCCGATTCATGCACCGGACTTCCGGTTCGGGACACTAGTGTCCTGAGTCGTTAG
>NZ_JBRERS010000017.1:0-134886 GCF_054486945.1 Pseudonocardia wallangbongensis | reverse complement strand
GCCGCGGCAGCCGGGCCGACCCACCGCCACTGCGGGTCGGGGACGTGGTCTCGATGACCGTGCAGGGCATCGGCACCATCCGCAACCGGGTCGTAGCCGGCACCGACCCCCTGCCCATCCCGGTAGCGCGGCGGGCGAGCGGGACCCGGGCGTGACCGCCGTGCTCGGTCCGCCGCGGGTGGAGGACCTCGGCGGGGGCCTCTACGCCTACGTCCAGCCCGACGGCAGCTGGATGATCAACAACACCGGGTTCCTGGTCGGCTCGAACGGGGTGGTCGCAGTCGACTCCACCGCCACCGAGCGGCGCACCCGGGCCTTCGTCGACAGCGTCGCCGCCCTCGGCCGCGGCCCGATCCACACCCTGGTCAACACGCACAGCCACCCCGACCACGTCGCCGGCAACGGCTGGTTTCCCGGGGCCACGATCGTCGCCCACGAGGGCACCCGCGCCGAGCTGGTCGCCGGTCCTCGCCCGCGGCTGGAGGGGATCTTCGAGCCGATGGACGGCGGCGACCTGCCGCCGGCGCCGCCGTTCCTGACCTACACCGAGGGCGTCACGCTCTGGGTGGACGACCTGCGCTGCGAGGTCCGCCACGTCGGGACCCCCGCGCACACCACCAACGACTCGATCCTCTGGGTGCCGGAGCGGTCCGTCCTCTACGCCGGCGACCTGCTGTTCCAGGGCGGCACCCCGTTCCTGCTGAGCGGCTCGGTCGCCGGCGCCATCGCGGTGCTGGAGACGGTGATCGCCCCGCTCGGCGCCCGGACGATCGTGCCGGGGCACGGCCCGGTCTGCGGCCCGGAGCTGATCGGGCCCACCGTGCAGTACCTGCGGTTCGTGCAGGACGTCGCCCGCCGCGGCGTCGAGGCCGGGATCGGCCCGCTGGACGCGGCCCGGCAGACCGACCTCGGCGAGTACGCGGCCTGGAGCGAGACCGAGCGCATCGTCGGCAACCTGCACCGCGCCTACGCCGAGGTCCGCGGCGAGGATCCGGGTGGCCCCGTTGACGTGCCCGCCGCGTTCCGCGACATGGTCGCTTACAACGGCGGCCGCCCGCTGACCTGCCGGGCCTGAACTCAGACCGGGGGCGCGACGAACGCCGGGTCGGCGGTGTCGGCCGGGGACTTGGCCATCATGTCCTGCACCGAGTTGGCGGTCCCCCACTGGTCCTGCACCGCCGGGTCGGTGAGGTCGTGCACGGCGGGGTGCCAGGTGTCCTCGTCGAGCAGCTCCATCTCCGTCGTGTACTCCATGACGTTGGCGCTGGGGTCGACGAAGTAGCTGAAGGTGTTGTCCCCCGCGAGGTGCCGGCCGGGGCCCCACATCAGCTGCGCGCCGGCCCGCAGCAGGCGGCCGGTGCCGCGCATGAACTCGTCGAGGCCGCGCATCTCGAACGAGACGTGGTGCAGCGAGGCGTGCTCGCCGCGGGAGACGGCGAAGCTGTGGTGCTGCGGGTTGCACCGCATGAAGTGCATCAGGGCACCGGCGTGCGGGACGGCCAGGGTGTCGGAGAGCCGGAAGTCCAGGTGCCGCTCGTACCACGAGACCAGCGCGTCCGGGTCCGGGGAGTTGATCACGCAGTGGGACAGCCGGACGGGGACCGACTCGCCCTGCTCGACCTTGCGGTGCTCGCGCGCCGCGACGTCCGCGGACACCTCGATCACCCGCCCGTCCGGGTCGAAGAACCGGAACCCGTAGCCGCCGCCGGGCAGGTCGATCTCGCCGGGCTCGCTCACCAGCCGGACGCCGGACCGGCCCAGCCGCTCGGCCAGCGCGTCGACGTCCACGGCCGACGCCGCTCCGAAGGAGACCAGGTCGACCCGCTTCTCGGTGGCCTCCCGCAGCCGCACGACGTACTGCTCGGGGGAGCCCACCGCTGCGAGGAAGGCCAGCCCGGTGTCCGACGCGACCGGCTCCAGGCCCCAGAGGTCCTGGTAGAAGGCCAGTTGCCGGGCGAAGTCGGGCACCGCCAGGTCGACGTGGCGCAGGTGGGTGATGAGCTTCTCGGTCATACCGGCGCTCCTTCCGCGAGCTTCTGCATGGTCTGCCCCAGCAGGGCGAAGGTGTCGATGCCCGCCGCCGGGTCGAGCAGGGAGCGACAGATCTGCACCGAGGTCTCCACGACCATCCGCACCCGCTCGTAGCGCCGGCGCATGAACTCCTCGAGCACGCCCTCGTCGAGCGGGTCGGCCTCGGCGACCAGCCGGGCCAGCACCGCGGCGTCCTCCAGGCCCATCGCCGCGCCCTGGGCCAGGGTGGGCGGGCAGGCGTGCGCGGCGTCGCCGATGACGACGGCCCGCCCGCGGAACCACGGGTCGTCCACCAGCAGGTACTCGAAGTACCGGTAGTCGATCCGGGCCGGGTCGGTCATGTCGGCCCGGATGCCGGTCCACTCGGGGCCGTCGAGGGTCGCCGAGAGCCGGTGCATCTCGGCGGCCAGGTCGAGCCCGGCCAGCTCGCCGCGCTCGCGGGCCCGTTCCACTACGTAGGCGTACAGGTGGGAAGGACTGGTCAGGGTGTAGCCGGCGATGTAGACGGGGCCGCCGTGGTGGGCCAGCCCGCTCTGCCGGACCGCCTCGGGGCGGCGGGCGTACACGCGCCAGATCGCCAGCCCGGTCGCCTGCGGCTCGACCTCGATGCCGAGCATCCGGCGCACGGCGGACCGGATGCCGTCGGCGCCCACCACCAGGTCGTAGCGGCGCGAGCTGCCGTCGGGGAACGACGCCTCGACCCCGTCGCCGACCTGCTCGAGCGCCGAGACGGTGGTGCCCAACCGGACGTGGGCGCCCGACGCGCGCACCGCGTCGCACAGGATCGACTGCAGCACCGGCCGGTACATCCCGCCGCCCGACGGCACCCCGGGGCCGCCGAGGGACGGGAACGGGCGCACCGCCTCGGAGGTCTCCAGGTTGGCCGAGACCTCGTCCCAGACCCCGAGGTCGTGCAGCACCTGCAGCGCGTTGCCCTGCAGGGTGATGCCCGAGCCCAGCGCGCTCCAGTCCGGGTCCAGCTCGACCAGGTCGACCGCCACGCCTGCGCGGCGCAGCAGGATCGTCAGCGCGTTGCCGACCGTCCCGCCACCGACGACGAGCACCGTCTTCACGAGGGTTCCCCCGTCCAGCCCGCCGGTTCCGCGACGCAGCGCACGACCTGCCGGCCGAGCCCCGTGATCGACCCCGCCAGCACGTCGCCGGGGCGCAGCATGCGACCGCGGCTCTTGCCGTTGCCGGCCGGGCTCCCGGTGAGCACCAGGTCGCCGGGCAGCAGGCGCAGGGTGTGCGACGCCGCCGCGACCAGCCCGGCCACGTCGACGAGCATGTCCGCGGTCGACTCGTCCTGCATCGCGGTGCCGTTGAGCGTGAGCAGCACGCGCAGGCCCATCGGGTCACCCACCGCGGCGGCCGGCACCAGGAACGGGCCGGTCGGCAGGAAGCCCGGCGCGTTCTTCGACCGGAACCAGTCCATGCCGGGCACGCCCGCACGCATCACCAGGTCGCGCGTGGTCACGTCGTTGACGATCGTGTACGCCGCGACGTGTGCGAGCGCCTCGGCGCGGTCGACGCGGAACGCGGGCCGGCCGATCACCGCGGCGAGCTCCAGCTCCCAGTCGTGCTCGGCGCTGTAGCCGGGCAGCACCAGGTCGTCGAACGGGCCGGCGACCGCGGTCGGGCTGCCCAGGAACAGCACCGGCTCGCCGGGCGGCCGGGCGTCCAGCGCGGCCGCGGCCTCGGCGCGGATCTCCGCCGGGTCGCGCGGATCGTCGGCGGCGGCGTGCGCCACGACCAGGTCGAGCACGTGCGTGCGGTAGTTCATCCCGGCCTGCACCACCTGGCGCGGCTGCACCGGGGCGTGCAGCCGCAGCCCGGCCAGCTCCACCCACTCCCCGGCGGGACCGGCAGCGCGCGCGGACAGCACCGGGAGTGCGGCGTCCCAGCCGGCGAGCAGGTCGCGGGTGCTCGCCACCGCGGAGCTCCCGGCGCCGAGGTCGAGCACCCGCCCGTCCACGACGAGCCCGGCGAAGCGGCCCGGCGCACCCGGCCGGGAGAAGGTGCCCAGCGCGAACCCGCCCGCGAGGTCGGCACCACGTGGTTCGTCAGGGCTCATCCGGCCTCCTCATCGACGCCCCACCGTGGCAAGCTGACGGCGATCGGAGAAATCAATAGTCCCGATGGCTTCATCGCCGCAGCTGATGGGGGGACGAATGCGGCTGGCCAGTCTCGACCTCAACCTCCTGGTCGCGCTCAACGCCCTGCTCGAGGAGCGCAACGTCACCCGCGCGGGCAGGCGGCTCGGCCTGAGCCAGCCGTCGACCAGCGCGCTGCTCGCCCGGCTCCGTCGGCACTTCGGCGACGACCTGCTGACCAGGGTGGGCAACAGCTACGAGCTGACCCCGCTGGCGATCAGCCTGCGGGAGCGGTCGGCGGCCGCGATCGACGTCGTCGAGCGCACCTTCGCCACCCAGTCGTCGTTCGACCCGGCGACCACCGACCAGCGGTTCAGCCTGATCGTCTCGGACTACGCGATCATGGTCTTCGGCGATCCGCTGCTGCGGCTGCTCCGCGCGGCGGCCCCCCGCGCCCGGCTGCACCTGCGGGAGCTGATCACCGCCAGCAACGCACCCGACTTCGACGCCGTGCTGCGCACCGTCGACGGTGTCGTGCTCCCGCACGGCCACGCCTCCGGCTACCCGAGAGTCAGCCTCTACCGCGACGAGTGGGTGGTGATCGCCGCCGAGGACAACGCGGCGATCTCCGACCGGCCCACACCCCAGGAGCTGACCGACGCCCCCTGGCTCGTCACCCACCACCGCCCCGCGGCGGTCAGCGCGCCGTTCCACCGGCTCGCCGCGTTCGGCGTCGAGCCCCGGGTCGAGGGTGAGGTCGACAACTTCCAGTCCCTGCCCATGCTGGTCTCGGGCAGCGACCGGGTGGCCGCCGTGCCCAGGCGGCTCGCCGAGCGGCTCGCCGACGCCACCGCGATCCGCGCGCTCCCGCTGCCCATCGACGCCGGGCCCATCGTCGAGTCCCTGTGCTGGCACCCGACGCACACCCGCGACCCGGCCCATGTCTGGCTGCGCCAACAGGTCGCCGACGCGTGCGCCCCACTCGGCACCTGACCGACATCCGCGCGGCCAATGGGGCCATCGCAACCGTCGATTTCCGCCGCCCGCGGATCATCAGCAGAGTTGGGACGGCCGACCGTGGGACTCGCCGAGGAGCGCCATGACCACCGCACCTGCCCGGACGTCGGACGCCGACGTCTTCGCCGACGACGTCCTGGCCGATCCCTGGCCGACGTGGCAGGCGCTGCGGGCCGCCGGTCCGGTGGTCCACCTGGACCGGTACGACACCTGGGTGTTGCCCCGCCACGCCGAGGTGCGCGCCGCCCTCGGCGACCACGAGCGGTTCAGCTCGGCGCGGGGCGTCGGGTACGAACCGCAGGTCAACGCTCAGCTGCGAGGCACGGTGCTGGCCAGCGACCCGCCCGAGCACGACCGGCTGCGCGCGGTGCTGGCCGACCGGCTCGCCCCCCGGGCGCTCGCCAGCCTGCGCACCACGATCGCCGAGCAGGCCGACGCCCTGGTGGCCGCGGTGGCGCGGTCGGGCCCGGTGGACGTGGTCGCCGAGCTGGCCGCCGTCTTCCCGGTCACCGTCGTGGCCGACCTGCTCGGGCTGCCCGAGGACTCCCGCGACCAGCTGCCGGTCGTCGCCGACGCCGCGTTCAACAACTTCGGCCCGTTCAACCGGCGCGTCGAGGAGACCGCCCCGGCCGCCCAGGCGATGGGCCGCTACCTGAGCACGGAGATGGCCCGCGAGCGCCTGCGCCCCGACGGGTGGGCCGCCGCGGTATACGACGCCGCCGACCGCGGCGAGATCGGCCACGACTCGGTCCAGCCGCTGCTGTCGGCCTACCTGGTGGCCAGCATGGACACCACCATCAACGCGATCGCCAGCACCGTGTGGCTGTGGAGCCGCGCACCGGAGGTCTACGCCCGGCTGCGGGCCGAGCCGGACCTGGTGCGCGCGGCGTTCGAGGAGTCCCTGCGGCTGGAGTCGCCCGTGCAGTGCTTCTTCCGCCACACCACGACCGACGTCGACATCGACGGGACCGTGATCCCGCAGGGTGCCAGGGTGATGCTGGCGTTCGGGGGCTGAGCGGTGCGCGTAGACGTCGACCGGGACCGCTGCGAGGGGCACGGGCTCTGCGAGCAGGTCGCGCCAGGGGTGTTAGAGCTCGACGACGACGCGATGGCGCGACCGCTCCACGACCCCGTGCCCCCGAGCTGGCCGGCGCAGCCGAACGGGCGGTCGCCATGTGCCCCGTCGCCGCGCTCCGGTTGCGCATCTGATCCGGGATGCGCGCCTGGGTGATCAACTGTTGCGGGGCGGCCACCGGTGGGCCGCACCGAGTGGTCGCGGGGCCGAGCTGCCGCACGAACCACGTCAGCGAGTCGGTCGGACCACGACCCCGTCGGCGACGAGCTCCTCGACCTCGTCGTGATCGAAGCCGAGCTCGGCCAGGACGGCTTCGGTGTCGGCACCGAGTGCGGGGACGGCTCCCGGATCCGCACCGCCACGTTCCGCGCCGAGGCCGGGGCGGAAGATCTCGGTGGTGCTTCCCCGCCCGCTCGGCACCGAGGCAGTCCAGCCGCGATCGCGCGCGAGCTCAGGAACGAAGTCCGTGAAACCGTTCACCAACTCGGCGGGCACACCTCGTGCCCCCAGCTGGTCGAGCAGCGTCCGGGCAGGTGACCGCCGCGTCCGTGCCGACAGGAGGGCGTAGAGCTCGGAGGCGCTGTCCTGGCGCCTCGACGGGCTGGCGAACCGTTCGTCGACGACGAGCTCGGGCACGCGCAGGACCTCGCACAACCGAGCGAACCACTTGTCGTGGAGCGCGGCGATGAAGATCCACGAGCCGTCGGCCGTCGGGAAGCGGGCCATGGTCGGGCGCCGCGGCGAGACCGCCTCCGACGCCCCCTGGAGGGACTCGAAGGTACGTGCGGCCTGCAAGATCATGCTTCCCTCGGCCATCGAGATGTCCAACCGCTGCCCCGAGCCGGTACGGCGACGTTCCAGCACGGCCGCCACGATCGACGAATAGGCGAGGAACCCGCTGAACGGATCCAGCAAGGAGATCCCGTTGAACATCGGGTCGGAGTCATCGTCGAGATAGAGTGACGTCACGCCCGTCGCTGCCTGGACGGTCCACTCGATGGCCGGGCGGGCCGCCAAGGGGCCGACCTGGCCGAAGCCGCTGATCGAGCAGTGGATGAGGTTGTCCGCAACGGCGTCGAGCGTGTCCGCGTCGACTTTCAGCGCTTTCGCGACGCCGGGGCGCAGGTTCTCGACGACGATGTCCGCAGTGGCCGCGATGCGGTGGACCACCCGCTGCCCCTGCGCGGACTTGAGATCGACGACCACGGATCGCTTGCCGGCGTTGAGCTGGTCGAACACCAACCGAGTGCGATGCTCGTCCCCGGACGACGATTCGATCTTGACGACCTTCGCACCCTGGAGGGACAGCAGGAACGTGCAGAACGGCCCCGCGTACGCGTGGGTGAAGTCGAGCACGGTGAGGCCTTCGAGCGGCATCACCGCGTGACCTGCCGGTCTCGCACGTTCCCGAGCACACCCTCCAGACAGAGCTCCTCGTACCGTTCCCGGCTGTACCCCAACAGACCGATCAGGACGTCTTCGCTGTTCGCCGCGAGCAGCGGAGCGGGACGGTCGAGCGACACCCGGGACTCGGAGAAGACGATGGGGACGCCCGGGCCCATGATCGGCTGGTCGGGCTGGAATCCGGCCGGGTGCGGCAGCGACTCGGTCTCGCCCCGAGCCACGACTTCCGGATCGTTCGCCGCCTCCACCGGATCCCGGACTATCGCGACAGGAACGCTCGCCCTGGCGAGCATGGAGTACACCTCTTGTGAGCTGTGGCGAGCAGTCCACTCCGTGACGATGGCGTCGGTCTGCTGCCAGCGCGCGGCTCGGGCGTCGCGGGTTCGATACTCCAGGTCGGCGGCGAGTTCCGGTCGTCCGATGACGGTCGCGAGCTGAGCGAACAGCCGGTCGTTCCCCGCAGAGATGGCCACGTACGCGTCCTTCGTCCTGAACAACCCGAAGGGAGAGAGTCGAGGCACCGTTTCACCCGTACGCGTCGGAAGCCCGAGCTGCCGCAGCACGGAGAAGGGCTCGGACGAGACCAAGGAGGTCAGCGCACCGAGCATGGAGACGTCGACGTGCTGACCCGACCCCGTGGATCGGGCGTCCCAGAGGGCCGCGAGGACGCCGATCGTCCCGAAGAGCGGGGCAGCGAGGTCCGCGATCGGCATGCCGACCTTCACGGGCGGATCGCCCTCGTTCCCGGACACCATCATGATGCCGCTGAGGGCTTGGACGATGCTGTCGAAGGCCTTCGTCCGCCCCGGCCCGCCCGCCGAGCCGAAGCCGGTTATCGAGCAGTACACCAGGCGGGGGTTGATCCGGCGCACCTCGGAATAGGAGATGCCCAGACGTTCCGTCGTGCCCGCACTGAAGTTCTCGACGAGGACGTCGGAGCTGCGCAACAGGTCGTCGAAGACCGGCCGGGCGGCCGGGTGCTTCAAGTCGATCGTGATGCTTTCCTTGTTGCGCGTGCGATTCAGGAAACCGATGGAGGTGTCCCCGGCGTGCGTGCGCTCCATCTTGATGCCGTCGTGCCCGAGGTAGGGCGGCTGATTGCGATTGCCGTCGCCTGCCGGCGGTTCCAGCTTGATGACGCGCGCGCCGAGACCCGCCAGTAGCAACGTGCAGTACGGCCCGGCGAGGGCCGAGGTCAGGTCGAGAACGACGACACCCTCGAGCGGTCGCCGGGTTGCGCCTTCGAGCTCCATGGCCTGCCTCTCTGCGGAACTGCTCTCGATCACAACGGTCACGCGGACGCCAATCTGCGCTCATCCTGTGACGACCGACAGCGAACCGCAACCCCATGAGCATCGGCCGGAGCGGCCATCTCGGACGCAAACCCGTGAAGAGCTGCAGATACAGGCGAGACGGACGACGATCTGGTCACGACGTACTATACAAGCGTTGACAGTCGCTCGCACAACGCTGAGACTGGTCCCCGCGAAGCCCCCGAAGGAGAACGGCACCAGATGGCAACTCCACGGCCCCCGCGGGACGACCCGCGGCCGCTCATCGTCTGTGCGGGGTACACGGTTCCGCACGAGCTGGTCAGAGCGGCCGGTGGCCGGGTCGGACTCGTGGAGAGCGCGCCCGGTGAGCCGACCGAACTGGGTGACCTCTACATGGAGGCCGGGCTCGATCCAGACGTCCGGTCGGTGTTCGACCAGCTGGCACGCGGCAACTGGAACCACGCCCGCCTCGTCGTGATCGACCGCTGCTACCGCGACGTGTACTACTACCTCAAGGAGCTGGTGAGGCTCGGCCTAGCTCCCGACCTGCCGCCGATCCACATCTTCGACCTGCTCCTCTCGCGCGAGCTCCCGGTGCAGCAGTACAACCGTCGACAGGTGGAGCTGCTGGCGGACGCCGTCGAGCACGCCACCCGCACTGCGATCTCATCCGAGGACCTCCGACGCACGTTCGTCGAGTCCAACGCGGTGCGCGAGCAGTACCGTCGGCTGGACCGGCACCGCAGGCGAGGAGCCGTCCTCGGCACGGACGCCCTCCCGGTCATTGCGGCCGGTCGCACCGGGGACCCATGCGCCAACCTGCGAGGACTCGAGGCGTTCAACGAGTCGCTCGAAACCGCCGACTCGATCGCCCGCCCGAGGCTGGTTCTCCTCTCCGGGGATGCTGGCGGCGTGCCGACGATCCACGCCGCCGCCGAGCGGGCCGGCGGGAACATCGTCGCCGAGGACTTCACCTGGGGTTCCCGAACCGCTGCTCCTGATCTCCCCGCGGGCAGCGATCCCGTCGGATCACTCGCGGCGGCGGCCCACCGCGATGCCGCGGGGCCCGAACTGGTGCCCTACGCCGCGCGCGTGGACTGGTGCCTGCACGCGGTGAACGAGCAGGTCGACGGCGTGATCCTGCACATCCCGACAGGTGATCGCACGTTGGGCTGGTACGTGCCGGAACTGAGAAAGCAGCTGGAGGCACGAGGAGTGCGAGTCGTCACGGTGATCGCCGATGTGCACACGCCCGACGGCGCATCGCATCTCGAACAGGCCGTCGGCGCTTGGCTCCGCGGTAGCGACGGTCTCGGCGGGCGCCTGGCGTCGGCGTCATGACCTCCGCGCAGGACACGAGCCGACCCTCGAGAACGACCGACAACAGCGTTCTCCGGGTCACCGCCACACTCCGAGCCCACCAGCGCGAATGGTGGAGCGACCTCCAGGAGCGCGTCCTGCACGGGCGCGACGGTTTCGTCCTCGCAGGCGCCAGCGTGCCCCACGAGATATTCGAAGCGATGGACATCCCGTACGTCACCGACGTGTGGTACTCGAGCATCGTCGCCGCCAAGCGACAGTCCAGGCATTACTCGGACGTTCTCGGACGACACGGCTACCACGACGGCTTGGATCGCTACAGCGGTCTCGCCCTCGGCGTCGTCCTCGACGAAGACGACCCGCCGAGGAAGCCGTGGGGCGGCCTGCCTCGACCCGCACTGGTGGTCACCATGGGCGGGGCCGGGAGCTCGGAGGCGATCGCCCGTCACCACGGCGTGCCACACATCAACCTCGAGAGACCGACAGTGGCGCGGCCCTCGGTGGCGTGGTGGGAACAATCCCACCACGCCTGGGAGGACCTCGAGGAGACCTACCGGATCGACGCACTCGCCGCCCAGTACGAAAGCCTCATCACCGCGTGCGAGCGGATCTTCGAGCGCACCCTCGACCGAGAAAGGCTGAGGTCGATCATCGATGTCGTCAACGCGCAGGAGCGCTGCTTCGAGGACGTCCGGGCCGTCCTGCAGACGGCGCCGAAGCTGCCCGTACGACTCGCCGAGGTCATGTCGCAGGTCATGGGGATCCAGTGGCACCGGGGAACCGAATGGGCGCTGCGGCAGGCGGAGGCGTTCCGGGACGAGGTGCAGGAACGGGCCCGTGAGCAGCAATGGGTATGTCCCAACGAGACCTACCGGCTCATGTACGTGGGCCGGGGCCTGTGGCAGCAATTGGAGTTCCTCAGCGAGTTCGAGAAGAGCCACGGCGTGGTGTTCGCACGATCCAACTACCTGTCGATCGCGTGCGACGCATACCCGCGGTACGGCGTGCGCGAACCTGTCCGGAACCTCGCGGCACGGTACGCGACGTTCAACGATTACCTCCACTATCCACCCTGGGCCGGGGCTTGGGCGGTGTGGGAGGCCCGCACCCACCGCCTCGACGGAGCAGTCCAACTCGACGACGGTGACCACGGCGTGAAGTTCATCCGCCGCGCTCTGGAGACGGAAGGGTTTCCCGTCCTCGACCTTCCGACGGATCCGGTCGACTCGCGGGCGTGGGACGGTGACCGGATGCGCGAGATGATGGTCGAGTTCATCGAAACCAGGCTCTCGAAGGAGAAGTGATGACTACGGTGCCGACGCAGTCACCGCCGCCGACCCTGGACCTGGCCGCCATCGACGCCCGCAAGGTCCGGAAGCGCGTCCCGATCGTCCGCATCGTCGTGGGTGCGATCCTGGCGCTGATCGCCGCCCAGTTGGGCGTCTTCCTGGCGCTGAGCCCACAATTGCAGTGGGACGTGTTCTTCAGGTACCTCTTCGACCCGGAGATCCTTTCGGGACTTGCTGTCACGCTCACCCTGGCGGTCGTCGCGCAGGTGTTCGGCACGATCCTGGGCACGGTGTTCGCAGCCTTCCGGCTGAGCGCGTTCCGGCCCCTGCAATGGTCCGGCTGGTCGTACGTGACGTTCTTCCGGACCCCGCCGGCGCTCGTCCAACTGATCTTCTGGTTCAACATCGCCTACCTCGTTCCCGTGCTCGAGTTCAGGCTGCCGTTCGGCCCGGTACTCGGCGCGTGGGAGACGAACCAGGTGGTCACACCGGTGGTCGCCGCGGTCCTCGGCCTCTCGCTCATCCAGGGCGCGTACATGACGGAAATCGTCCGTTCGGGGATCATGTCGGTGGGGATCGGCCAGCGCGAGGCGGCGAAAGCGGCCGGGTACGCTCCGTGGCAGGCGTTCTCGCGAATCATCTTCCCACAAGCGGTGCGGGTCATCGTCCCTCCGACCGGGAGCCAGTTCATCCATGTCGTCCACGGCACGGCACTCGTGAGTGTCATCGCCGTCGGCGACGTGCTGTTCTCGGTCCAGCGAATCTACAACCGCACGTTCGAAATCATCCCGCTGCTGCTCGTGGCCACGTTCTGGTATCTCGTGATCGTGCTCGCGCTCAACTACGTGCAGCAGTGGCTCGAGCTACGCTACGGCCGGGGGCATTCGCGGGACGCGGCCCCGGTAAAGCAAGGTGCAGCTCGCCGGCAGGAGGCAGCAGGATGAGCGCCTCGGCAGAAGTCGCGGGAACGACGCGTTCGGGCCGGCGCGGATCCGACGTGGTGCTGCGCATCGCCAACGTCTCCAAGTCCTTCGGTGACTTCGCTGCGTTGAGCGACGTGAGCCTGGACGTCCACGAGAACGAGGTGGTCGTCATCATCGGGCAGTCCGGTTCGGGCAAGTCCACCTTGGTCCGATGCATCGATCAGCTCGAGACCATCGACGACGGTGCGATCGTTCTCGACGGAGTGGCGCAGGGGGTCGCCGTTGAGCGCGGCGTACTGCGGAAGATGCGCGAGCGCCCGATCAGCGCACAGCGGCGTAAGATCGGAATGGTATTCCAGAACTTCAACCTCTTCGCACAGTTCACCGCGATGCAGAACATCACCGACCCGCTGGTTCGCGTCCACGGGATGAAGAAGAAGGAAGCGGTCGAACGCGCCAGGCACCTGCTGTCACGAGTCGGCCTGCCGCACCGGGAGAACGCTTACCCGATCACGCTGTCGGGCGGCGAGCAGCAGCGGGTCGCCATCGCGCGGGCGCTCGGTCCGAATCCGCGCGTGATGCTGTTCGACGAACCGACCAGCGCTCTCGATCCAGAACGGGTCGAGGAGGTGATGGTGGTCATCCGTGAGCTCGCCCAGCGTGGTCGCACGATGGTCGTGGTCACCCATGACCTCAACTTCGCGCGCGAGATCGGCGATTGGTGCGTGTTCATGGACGGTGGGTCGGTCGTCGAGCAGGGCCTGCCTGCTGACGTTCTCAGCGCACCGCGCTCGGACCGGCTGCGCGCCTTCATCGGCCGCACAGAGAGCGACGAGCACGTCGCCGCACAGGACGGTCCCGCCGCGCCGGACGAGGACCACGCGGGCAGCGGTGCCGCGTAGGCGACACCGGAGCCCGAGGCACCCACCAAGGAGAAGTTCGATGAACAGGAAGATGTCCGGGTGTGTGGGGGCCGTTCTGACGGCTCTCCTCCTGACGGCCTGCGGCGTTCCCGGAACCACCCCCGGTCCGCAGCAGTCGGGTGTGCTCGAGGTGGCCTACCAGCAACATCCGCCCTATTCTGTCGTCGACGGCTCCAGTCTCTCGGGGCCGAATTTCGACCTCGCGCGAGCGATCGCGGAACGACTCGGCCTGCAGCCCAACTTCACCGAAGTCGCACACGGACTCGCGCCGGTCCTCGCCGGAATCAAGTCGGACCGCTACGACATCTTCATGGGCCCCATCCAGACCACTCCGGATCGCGCCAAGGATTTCGACCTCGTGGGGTGGGCGACCTCACGTACGAACTACCTCGTGGACAAGGCCGTGATCGAGGGCGAAGACGCCACCTCGTTGTGCGGCGGGTCCATCGCGTTCGTCGATGCCTCCCAGGTCGGCACCCAAGTGGACGACCTGTCAACCTGGTGCGTGGGCAAAGGCGCGGGGGCGGTCACTCCGATGCCGCTTGCCGATACCAACGCGACATTGCTCGCGGTGAAGAGTGGGCGCGCGATCGCCGCTGGCACGACCGCGGGTGCGGCACAATACACGATCGACGCCGATAACGCCTTCACGCGCCTGCCGCAGCCCGAGGAGGCGTCCGGCACACGCAACAACCAAGGGCTGGTGCTACCCAAGGACGCCGAGCTGACACCTCGGGTCTTGGAGGTTCTCGAGGGGATGTTCGATGACGGTTCGTATCTCCAGATCATGGAACACTACCGACTGCAGGACCTGGCCCCCGAGCGACCGGTGCTGAATCCACCGCTCCTGGCAGACTGACCGTGCGACCGGAGGCCGCCGGTCGCCCAGCAGTCAACGACGTATTAGCGCAGCATACTAGGATGGTCGGGTGCGCGGGACAGCTCTCAACGCGGAGCGGCCTGAGTCGTTCGCATCCGGGGACACTCCGCTCCGGTCGAGCAGCACGAGGACTGGCCTATGACGAAGCCGACACCAATCGCTACTTCGCGGGAAGGCGAGCGAATCTCTCCGCAGCGACTGTTCACAACGCTTTTCGGCGACTTCTGGCTTCGGTCTACTGCGCGGATACCGTCAAGGATCCTCACCGACGTCGCCGCGGAGTTCGGCGCGAGTGAAGCGGCGGCACGGGCCGCACTGAACCGGCTCATCATCCGACGAACGCTCGATCGGGAGAAGGTCGGCAGAAATACCTTCTACGGATTGACGCCGGCTGCACGGGATGACCTCATCGCGGGCGCGCGTCGTATCAGCAATTTTGCCGCCGATCAGAGTTGGGACGGCACCTGGACCGTGGTCGCGTTCACGTTGCGCGAAGAACAGCGCAACCTGCGCCACATGGTTCGCAAACGGCTGCATTGGCGCGGCTTCGCTCCGCTCTTCGATGGCCTGTGGGTCTCTCCTCGACCGGCCGAGACAAGCCTGCGGAGATATCTGATCGATCTAGGCGTCGCCGATGTCTCCGTCCTATCGGCGACCGAGGTCGGCGGCCCTACGGGTCGAGAACTCATCAGCGCTTGGAATGTCGAAGGCCAACGTCGCGCTTACGACGACTTCATTGCCAAGTACGAACCGTTGCTCACCGACGTACGAGCGGGCCTGGTGAACGCCTCGACCGCACTCGTCCAGCGGACATTGATCATGGACGCCTATCGCGGCTTCGCTCGAATGGACCCGGGACTACCTGAAGAATTGCTGCCCAAGGAGTGGCCACGTCGTGCAGCTCGAGATCTTTGGATCGAGATATATGAGTCACTCGGAGACCTGGCCACGGTGCGGATTCGGCAGATCATGCAGCAATACGATCCGCGACTCGCTGACGCGTGGCGACCCCGCGGCTTTCGCCTCGGTGTCGATGACTCGCCCGGATTATGATGTCGACCCCGATGTCGTTGGGGAGTTCGCATGGGTCTATCACCGCATGTCGTGGCTGTGATCAGAGCAACACCCCGTCGCTGTAGGTGGTCGCGACGGCCACACAGTCAGGAACCGGATGTCATGGTCGTCGACCAGCTCCGAGCGGACCCGGCGGTCGGTCCGCGCCTCGGCGAACAGCAGGAGCTCGCCACCAGCAACGCCCAGCAGGTCCGCAAGATCCGTGCCGCTCTCGAGGACCTGAGCTTCGAGATCGCCACCCCGGACGACACCCGGAAGATGCTCGGCCTCAAAGGAGCCGACGCACTCGGCTTCTGAGCAGCGCCTCGGGTCGGCGGGTCATGCCGTTCGAGATTCTGCGCCGGCTCCTCGCTCAGCTGCTCGCGCGCACCACCAGCCGGTGCGGCGTGGTGACGCTGCGGGGCGGGAGGTCGGGCTCGGCCAGCCGGGAAAGGATCATCTCCAGCGCCGACTCGACCACGAACGCCCGGTCGATCGCCACGGTGGTGAGCGCGGGGGTGGTGAAACGCGACTCGGGCACGTCGTCGACGCCGACGACGGCGACGTCGTCCGGCACGCGGCGGCCTCGGCGGTGCAATGCGCTCAAGGCGCCGATGGCGAGCACGTCGTTGGCGGCGAACACGGCGTCGACGTCCGGGTGCTCGGTGAGCAGTGCGTCGGCGGCGTCCGCGCCGGGCCCCCGGTCCCAGGCCGGCACGGTCCGGATCAGCGACGGCTCCACCGGCAGGTCGGCCGCCCGCAGCGCTTGCGCGTAGCCGAGTATCCGCTGCTCCGTCGCCGACTTCGCCCGGTCCTTCTGGTGGCCGATCACGGCGATCCGCCGCCGCCCCGACGCCGCCAGATGGGTCGTGGCACTGCGGCCGATGGCGGTGCTGTCGATGTCGACGCGGTCGGCCTGCGCGGCCGCCCCGTGCTCGCCGAGCAGCACCATCGGGGTGTCGTGGCGGGGGGCGGCCAGCTCGGACGGAGGCATCGAGAGCGGGCTGAAGATGAGCGCGTCGGCGAACCGGACGGGCGAGCCCGCGGCGACCTGGCGCTCGCGCTCGATGTCGCCGTCCGTCTGCTCGACGACGACCGTGAGCCCGTGCTCGCGCGCGGCGCTGACCAGCAGGGCGGCGAGGTCGGCGAAGTAGGGCATGTCGACGTGCGGAACGGCGAGTGCGATGGCGCCGGTGCGCCCCCTGCGCAGCTGCCGGCCCACGGCCTGCGGCCGGTAGCCCAGCTCCTCGACATGGCGCTGGACGAGGGCACGGGTCTCGGGACGCACGTGAACGTAGTCGTTCACCACGTTGGACACGGTCTTCGGTGACACGCCGGCGGCGCTCGCCACGTCGCGCATCGTCACCGGTCGTCGTCGTGTCCCCATCGTTCCAGTCTCCCCGGGTCGACGCCCTTGACAGCCCAGGGCACTCCGTAGAGGGTATTACCACGATGTAAAAGGGGGTTGTCGATGACGACGCACCGACTCTCGCGCCGCACATTGCTGCGCGCGACGGCCGCCGCCGGCGGCGCCGCCGTTCTGTCCTCGTGCGCGCGACCTTCCGGGGGCGCCGTCGACCTGGCGTACTGGAACTTCTTCGGAGGCAGCGACGGCGAGCTCATGGTGGAGCTCGTCAACGACTTCCGGACCGAGGCTCCCGGTGTCCGCGTCACCGACACCACGCTCGACTGGGGCCCGCCCTACTACACGAAGCTGGCGATGGCCTGCGCGGGCGGGCGGGCACCCGACCTCGCCACGCTGCACGCCTCCCGGCTGGCGACGTTCGGGCGCGACCTGCTCGACGAGTGGGACCTGGACGAGCTCGCGGCTCGGGGCGTCAGCATCGAGGAGTTCCCGCAGCCCGTCCTGGACCGGGTGCTGATCGACGGCCGGCTGAGGGCGTTGCCGCTCGACACCCATCCGCTTGTCCTCTACTACAACACCGACATCTGCGAGCGGGCCGGGCTGCTCGCCCCGGACGGCACACTGGCGCCGATCACCAGCGCCGAACAGATGCTCGACGCGGGCCGGCGCGCGGCCGAGGTCACCGGCTCCATCGGGATCTCACTCGGCATCGGCGAGAGCTCCCACGTGTGGATGGTGTTCTGGTCGCTGTTCCGCCAGCTCGGCGGGCAGATGCGGCTTCCCGACGGCGGGCCGGCCGAGGTGGACCGGGACGCGGTGGTCCGGTCGATGACGTTCTTGCGGGAGATGTGCGACGGGACGATCGGCTCGCCGACCCTCGACGGGCAGTCGGCACCGGCGGCCTTCGCCAGCGAGCAGGCAGGGTTCCTGTTCGTCGGACCGTGGGAGGTGACGTCGGCCCGCGAGGCCGAGATCCCGTTCTCGATGACGCAGTTCCCCGCCCTGTTCGGGGACACGCCGTACGTGCGGGCGGACAGCCACAGCTTCGTGCTGCCGGCGCAGGCGCGCGTCGACCCCGCTGCCCGCGCGGCGGCGTACGACATGGCGGTGTCGATGTTGCGCAACAGCCTCGTCTGGGCGACGGGCGGCGGGCACATCCCGGCGCTGTCCGCGGTGGCGGCGAGTCCCGAGTACCAGGCGGAGCAGCCGATATCGAACTACCGGGAGGCGGCGCAGGTGGTGGAGTTCGATCCCGAGGTCTACTTCTCCGGATCCGGGTCGACGCTGATGTCGCGGGCCGGGCAGAGCCTGCAAGGGGTGGCGACCCGGGCGCTGACACCGGAGCAGGGCGCCGACGACCTGATCGGCTGGCTCGACGAGCAGCTCACCTTCGGGAGTCCCCTGTGACCGCCGGGACGGTCGCCGCGCCGAGTCGCGTCGCGCCGGGCACCGCCGCCCGCGGGGGCCCCAGCCTCGTCGGCGGCCGCGGCGGGATCTGGTTCGTCCTGCCGTTCCTGCTGGTCTACGCCGCGTTCGTGCTGTGGCCGCTGGTCTACGGCCTGGGTCTGAGCTTCTTCGACACCAGCCTGGTGCGCGCCGAGTCGCAGTTCATCGGGCTGGCCAACTACGTGCGGCTGTTCTCCGACCCCGAGGTCTGGCGCACGCTGGGCGTCACGGTCCTGTTCACGATCGGCAGCACGATCCCGCTGGTGGCGGTCGCCCTGGTGATGGCGCTGCTGGTGCAGACCGGGGTCCGCGGGCAGTGGTTCTGGCGCTTCGCCTACTTCGCGCCGTTCCTGCTGCCGGTCGCCACCGTCGCCCTGATCTGGCAGTGGCTGTTCTCCGGCGACTACGGCCTGCTCAACGGGGTCCTGTCCGGGCTGGGCCTGCCGGGGGTGGGGTGGCTCACCGAGCCTGACGTCGGCCTGTGGTCGGTCGTCATCCTCACCGTCTGGTGGACGGTCGGGTTCAACTTCCTGCTCTACCTCGCCGCCCTGCAGGCGATCCCCGCCCAGCTGTACGAGGCTGCGGAGATCGACGGTGCCGGTGGCTGGCGGCGGCTCTTCTCGATCACCTTGCCGCTGCTGAACCGCACGACCGGCCTCGTGGTGGTGCTGCAGGTGCTCGCCTCGCTGAAGCTGTTCGACCAGGCCTACATCCTGTTCCAGGCGGGCGGCGGGCCGGCCGGGTCGGCGACGCCGATCCTGCAGTACGTCTACGACACCGGGTTCGTGGACTACCGCCTGGGTTACGCCTCGGCCATCTCCTACATGTTCTTCGTGCTGATCATCCTGATCGCCCTCGTCCAGGCCCGGCTCAGCCGCAGGAGCGAACCGTGACCACCGCGCCCGACACCGCGAACCCCGCCACGACCCCCGTCCTGCCGCGGGCCCGCCGTCCACGCTCGGATGACGGCGCCGCGGACGTGCGGCGCTACACCCCGCTGGCCCGCGCGGGGATCATCACCGCGCTGCTGGTGGTGGCGGTGCTCTGGCTGGCGCCGCTGGTGTGGGCGCTGCTCACCTCGCTCAAGCACGAGGCCGACACCACCACGGTGCCGCTCGAGGTCGTCCCCGACCGCGGGTTCACGCTGCAGGCCTACGCCTCGGTGCTCGCCAACGGGAACCTGGTGACCTGGTTCGTCAACAGCACGGTGGTGTCGGTGGTGGTCACGGTGCTCACCGTGGCGCTGTCGGCCGCGGCGGCCTACGGCTTCTCCCGCACCCGCTTCCGGGGCCGCAAGGTGCTGTTCGCGCTGACGATCGCCGGGATCATGGTGCCGCCGCAGATCCTGATCGTGCCGCTGTACCGGCAGATGCTGGCGATGGGGCTGGCCGACACCTACCTGGGCATCATCCTGCCGCAGCTGGTCGTACCGGCGATGGTGTTCATCCTCAAGAAGTTCTTCGACGGCATCCCGCACGAGCTGGAAGAGGCGGCCCGCGTGGACGGTGCCGGCTCGTTGCGGATCTTCCTGCAGATCGTGCTGCCGCTGTCGCGGTCGATCCTCGCCGCCGTCGCGATCTTCGTGTTCATCCACGCGTGGAACAACTTCCTGTGGCCGTTCATCATCACCTCCGACCCCGGTCTGATGACGCTCCCGGTGGGTCTCGTGCAGGTGCAGAGCGCGTTCGGAGTCCGCTACGCCCAGGTGATGGCCTCGGCGCTCCTCGCGGGCCTCCCGCTGATCATCGTCTTCATGCTCTTCCAACGCCAGATCATCCGCGGGGTCGCCACCACCGGCCTCGGCGGCACGTGACCCAGGAAGGAACCACTTGCCCCGCGCACGCCTGACCATCGACCCCGACTTCACGATCGCCCCCGTCCCCCGGCGCCTCTTCGGTACGTTCGTCGAGCACATGGGCCGCTGCGTCTACACCGGCATCTACGAGCCCGACCACCCCAAGGCCGACGCCGACGGCCTGCGCACCGACGTGCTCGACCTCGTGCGCGAGCTCGGCCCCACCGTCGTGCGCTACCCGGGCGGCAACTTCGTCTCCGGGTACTACTGGGAAGACGGCGTCGGCCCCACGGAGGAGCGCCCGCGGCGACTGGACCGGGCCTGGCGCTCGATCGAGACCAACGAGTTCGGCCTGGGCGAGTTCTCCCGCTGGGCCCGCGCCGCGGGTACCGAGCCGATGATGGCGGTCAACCTCGGCACCCGCGGCGTCCAGGAGGCATGCAACATCCTGGAGTACGCCAACCACCCGGGCGGCACCAAGTACTCCGACCTCCGCAGCGCCCACGGCAATGCCGACCCGTTCGACATCAAGCTGTGGTGCCTGGGCAACGAGATGGACGGCCCGTGGCAGGTCGGGCACAAGACCGCGCAGGAGTACGGCCGGCTGGCCGCCGAGACGGCCCGGGCCATGCGCCTGGTCGACCCGAGCATCGAGCTCGTCGCCTGCGGCAGCTCGAAGTACGCCATGCCGACGTTCGGCGAGTGGGAGCGGGTGGTGCTGGAGGAGACCTACGACCAGGTCGACTACATCTCCGCGCACGCCTACTACCAGGAGCACGACGACAGCCCGGACAGCGCGGGCGACTTCCTCGCCTCCGCCCGGGACATGGACACCTTCATCGAGTCGGTCGTGGCCACCGCCGACGCCGTGCGTGCCCGCGGCAAGCACCGCAAGCGCATCGACATCTCCTTCGACGAGTGGAACGTCTGGTACCAGACGCGCCACCGCGCGTCCGCGATCGCGAAGCACGAGAGCGACTGGGAGGTCGCGCCGCGGGTGATCGAGGACGAGTACTCGATCACCGACGCGGTGGTCGTCGGCACCCTGCTGAACTCGCTGCTCCGCCACGGCGACCGCGTCACCGTCGCCTGCCAGGCGCAGCTGGTGAACGTCATCGGGATGCTGCGCAGCGAGCCCGGCGGCCCGGCCTGGAAGCAGCCGATCGCGCACCCGTTCGAGCAGGTCCGCCACCGGGCCACCGGGGACATCCTGGACGTCCGGGTCCGCAGCGACCGCTACGAGACCCCCCGCTTCGGCGACGTCGACCTCGTGGACGCCGCCGGCACCTGGGACGCCGAGGCCGGTGTCGTCTCGCTGTTCCTCGCCAACCGCGACCAGGCCGAACCGGCCACCGTCGAGGTCGGTGTGCGCGGCTTCGGGGAGCTGCGCGTGCAGCACGCCGCGGTGCTCGCCGCGGCCGAGGGCCAGGACCGGCACGCCACCAACGACGAGCAGCACCCCGACCGCGTGGCCCTGCGCCCGCTTTCCGGCGTGCAGGTCGAGGACGGCACCGCGGGGATCACGCTGCCGCCGCTGTCCTGGGCAGTCGTCCAGCTCGCCCGCGCCTGATCGCCCGTCCGGGACGGTTCACCGCAGAGCTCGGCGGCTCAGGGGCACCCGCCAGCCGTGAGATTCGCCGGGCTCATCGTGCGGGCACGGTGTGCTGGTCCTCGAACTGGCGCCTGGCCCAGCCCAGGTCGGCCTTGCCGGTGTTGGCGCGCTGCACCTCGGGCACGAACACGACGCGGCGGGGCTTCTTGTAGCCGGCGAGGCGGGTCGCGACGAAGGACGCGAGCGCGTCCGGGTCGACGGTCGCGCCGTGTTCGAGCGAGACCACGGCGCCGACGGTGCTGCCCCAGCGCGGGTCGGGCACGCCGAGGACCACGGCGTCACGCACGGCGGGGTGCTCGAGCAGCACGAGCTCCACCTCGTCGGTGTAGACCTTCTCCCCGCCCGTGTTGATCACTGAGCTGCCCCGGCCGAGCAGGCGCAACCGCCCGTCGGCTTCCAACAACGCCATGTCGCCGGGAACGGAGTAACGCGCCCCGTCGATGTCGTGGAAGGCGCCGGCGGTCCGGTCCGGGTCGCCTTCGTAGCCGGAGACCGGCGCCACCGGGGCGGCGAGGAGCCCGATGGTGCCGGAGCCCGGTTCGACGTCGCGGTCGTTCTCGTCGAGCAGGCGGGCACCGGGGGCGAGCCGGAAGGTGCCGGCCTCGTCCTCGATGCCGGCCCGGGTGACCGTGGAGGTGGCGTAGATCCCGCCTTCGGACGCGGCGATCGTGTCGATGAGGACGAGGTCGGCGTGGGTGAGCAGGCGCCGTTTCACCCCGGTGCTCCACACCGCACCGATGCTGCGGATGCGGCGCAGCGTGTCGATCCCGAGCGGCCCGCCGGCGGCTGTGGCCTCGTCCAGGGCGTCGAGCAGGCGCAGCGCGAACGCGTCCCCGACGATGACCAGGTCGGTGACGCCGTGCTTGCGGACCGTCCGGACGACGTCCGCCCCGGTGGTGGTGCGACCGGGCAGCAGGGCGACCGGAGCGCCGATCGCCAGCGCACCGAGCGCCGAGTACAGCCCCGTGCCGTGCATGAGCGGCGGCGCGGGGAGCAGCACCATCCCGCCCGGGCCGTACGGGTCGAGATCGAGGGCCTGGTGCAGGGCCTCGACCTCGTCGACGCGCGAGGTGATGCCGAGGGCGGCGAACCATCCGGACCGCACCCCGCGCAGCCGGTCGCTGTGGCTTCCCACCACGGCCTTCGGGTAGCCGGTGGTGCCGCCGGTGAACAACAGCCACTCGGTGTCCCCGCGCGGGCGTCGCGGATACCGGTCGGCGGTGGCGACCTCGGGCCCGAACCCGCCGGCCGGGTCGATGGCGACCACCAGCCGGCAGCCGGGCAGGGGCGCGGCGGCCTCCCGCGCGATGTCGACCAGATCCGCGTCGGCGACGACCGCCCGGGCCCGGGAGCTCGCCAGGATGTGGCGGACCTCCTCGGCCCGGTACCGGTAGTTCACGTTCACCGGGGTCGCGGTGACCTTCAACAGCGCGAACAACGCCACCAGGTACTCGGCGGTGTTGCGGGCGTGCAGCGCCACCCGCTGCCCGGCTCCGATGCCGCGTGCGACGAGGTGACCGGCGAGCCGGTCGGCCGCTTCGTCGAACTGCGCCCAGGTCAGCGCCCGCTCCCCGGCCACGATCGCCACCCGGTCGGGGGCCAGGTCGGCGATGTGCTCGAAGTGCGAGGCGAAGTTGTCCTCCAGCTTGATGTTCACCCGCCCCCGTCCTCCTCCAGCCCGAACAGCCGCACTCACGCCGCTGCGGGTCTCAGGTCGGTGCGGAAGAGCCCGTCGGGCACCGCCGGCACGAAGTTGTCGGCGCCGAGCACCGGGATGAGCTGCTCGATGAGCGCGGCCTCGGCATCGGCCTGGCCCTGGTCCCAGTCGGCGATGTAGCGCGAGGCCACCCGCTCCTGCAGCAGCTGCGGTGCCCGCGGGTCGGTCAGCTCGATCTTCTTCGCGTAGTCGGCCCACACACCTCCGTCGGCCTGGATGAACGCGATCGTGTCGTCGAGCGCTCCGCTCAACGCGTTGAGCACCCCGCAGTGCCCCTCGGCATAGTCGTCGGTGGTCGCGGCCATCACGTGCCCGGGGAGCTTGCCGAACCGCTCCTGGTAGTCCTCGGAGATGTCGCTCAGCACGCGGTACTCGTCCGACAGCATCGCCTGCACGGTGGCGACGGTCCCGACGAGCGCGGCGTCGACGTTGCCCTCGTCGAGCAGGCCGAGTATCGCCGCATCCGGGGCCTCGATCACGTCGACGTCGCGTTCCAGGTTCTCGATCCCGTACTTCTCCTTGGCCACCAAGGACGCGAGGGCGAACGTGATGCCCGAGCGGCCACCGAACGCCCCGAGTTTGTGCCCGGGCAGGTCGGACAGGGTGCGCAGGTCCGTGTCCTTGCGCGTCACCACCGCGTTCGAAGGGCTCGTCAGGACGTCGAAGATCATCGTTCCGCGACCCTGCTGCCGCGCGGCGGCCATCGCGGTGAGGCCGCCGAAGCCGACGTCCACGGCCTGCTGGCCGATGGCCGCGTGCAGCGCGGCCGGGTTCTGGAAGGAGCTGATCTCCAGGTTCAGGTTGCGCTTCTCGGCGAACCCCTGCTCCTGCATCACGAACATGACGATGTCCTGGGCGCCGGGGTTGACCCCCAGCCGGAGGCTCTGCGGTTCGGTCAGCGGCCCGCAGCCGGCCGCTGCCGCCGACTCCGTGTCACCGCCGCCGCATGCCGCGAGTGCGATGCTCAGGACGCTCAACAGCGCAAACGGCCAACGCCGTCTCCTGGTCCGGTCCGACGGGGAACACTTCATCGTGATCTCCTCTCGCGCCGGGCACCGTGGGGAGGTGCTCCGGGACGGCCTCAGTTCTCGGCGGTGCAAGCCGTCCCAGCTGCCGAGACGTCGGCCGGGGCCGGCCGCTGGAACACCTCCGTCGCGGCGTCGTAGCCCGCCGCGAGCGACTCGTACGGCACCGGCCGGTGCTCATCGGACACGGCACCGCCGGTCGAGCATGGCGCGGCGTACCAGGCCGTCCGCACTCTCGGGACCGTCGGGTGCAACAGGCGGTCAGACCCCGCTGGGTTCATCCCGCTCCTTGGTAAGGACCCCTAATAGTTAGGATCCCTATATTGCACGCCGCCGCTCGAGCGGGTCAATAGCCCGGCGAGCCGGCGGAACAGCGACCAGAACACCGTCCGGCCGACGAGGTTGCCGGCTCAGGACCCGTTCCAGGACCGGCCGGCGCCCGAATCAGCCGTGGAACCCGTCGCGGGCATGGCCGCGCAGGTAGTCCAGGTCGAACTCGAGCCCCAACCCCGGCCCTGCCGGCAGCGTGAGCCGGCCGCCGCTGTTGTCGAGCGGGGCCGTGAGGAACCGGTTGTAGCCGCCCAGGTCGTGGCGGCTCGACTCGATCCGGTAGAAGTTCGGCACCGTCGCCATCACGTGCCCGCCGGCGACCAGGTTCACCGGCCCCGCCGCGTCGTGCGGGGAGATCGGCACGTAGTAGGCCTCCGCCATCGTCGCGATCTTCTTCAGCTCCGAGATCCCGCCGGTCCACGTCACGTCCGGCATCACGAAGTCGGCGAGCCCCTTCTCCAGGACCGGCACGAAGTCCCACCGGGTGTGCAGCCGCTCCCCCACCGAGATCGGAACCCGCACCCGCTCACGCACCTGCTCCAACGCGTGGTAGCTCTCCGGCGGCACCGGCTCCTCGTACCAGTGGATGTCACCGACCTCGTCCAGCGCCTGGCCCAGCCGGATCGCCGTCGGCACGTCGAAGCGCCCGTGCGCGTCGATGAGGAGCTCGACGTCGGGGCCCGCGGCCTCCCGGATCAGCGCGGTCAGCTCCATCGCCCGCCGCTCGTCGGCGCGACTCATCCTGCCGTCGAGGTAACGGTCGTCAGCCGTCGGCACGCCGGGCCGGCTCGGGAACGGGTCGAACTTGATGCCGGTGTGCCCGGAGTCGACGATCGCGCGGATCTCCTCGGCCACTCCCTCCGGGGTGCTGAACCGTCGCTGGTCCGGGTGGGTGTAGATCAGCAGGTCGTCCCGGACCCGGCCGCCGAGCAGGTCGCAGACCGACAGGCCGAGGACCTTCCCGCGGATGTCCCACAACGCGATGTCGAGCGCGCTCACCACGTTCGTGCCCGCACCGCGGCTGCCCATGTAGGTGAAGGCCCGGAAGACCTTGTGCCACGTGTCCTCGATCCGCGCCGGGTCGTCCCCCGCGACCAGGTCGTTCACCTGCCGGACCATCGCCGCGACGCCGCGGTTGGCGGTGGGCGTGGTCGTGGTGATCTCACCCCAGCCGCTGACCCCCTCGTCCGTGCGCACCTCGACGAACAGGTACTCACCCCACCCCGTGCCCCCCGACGCGACCAGCCACGGCACCACTTCGGTGATCTTCAACGATCTCGCTCCTCCACCTCGAACTCGACACGTACCGGCTGACCGGCACCCACCGGAACGGGCTCGCCCCGACGGATCGACCCGGCAGCCCTCGCGCAGCGCACCGACACCGTCACGTCGACGTCGGATCGCAAGACGGCGTGGGCGCGCGCTCGCTCCAGGTCCCACACCAGCTCGGCGACGGTGACCCGGTTCCGGCAGCGGACCCCGCTGATCCGGCCACGCACCCACCGACGGGGCAGCGCCGGGAGCAGCTCGATCACCCCGGGCCGCGAGTCGACCAGCGCCTCGAGGACCACCGCCGGGATCGCGTGCGCCGCATCGGCGTTGTAGGTCTCCAGCCCGGGGTTGTGCGAGGTCATCAGCGAGCGGAAGACCATGTCGTTGCCGAGGACCTTGCCCAGGTTCTCGTCGACGAGAGCCGCGTCCTTCAGCCGGGCCGCGCACAGAGCCCGGTGCAGGCTCCCGTGTGCCGAGAGGTTCTCGTCGCCGCGCAGCACGAGCGCGCGACGTGCGGCCGCCGCCAGCTCGGGGGTGCGGTCCGGGGTGATCTCGTGCAGTGGCCAGACCGGGTAGAGGTGGCTGACGTGCCGGTGGTCGTCCGGGGTCACCGAGCCGGGCCATGCCCACTCGGCCAGCGCGCCCCGTTCGTCCACGACGTAGGGCGGCAACTTCTTCAGCAGGGTCTGCCAGCGCGCCACGGCGGGTTCCTCGATGCCGAGCCGGGTGCACGCCTCGACGGCCGCCGACAGCGCGTGGCGGGCGGCCGCGATGTCCATCGTGGCGTTCACGGCAGCGGCCCCGGAGCGGGCGGCCGGGCCCACCTCCGGGGAGTAGGACGGGACGAACACCAGGGAGCCGTGCTCGTCCTCGCGCGCCAGGAAGTCCTCGAAGAACATCGCGGCCTCGACCAGCCACGGCGCCAGCGGATCGGCCAGGAACTCGTCGTCACCGGTGACCATCCAGTGCTCGACGAGCGGGAACAGCAGCCAGTCCGCGCCCGCGACCCACATCGCCCACGGCCACTCGGCGTCGAGGTGGAACAGGCGCCCGTGCTCGCCGTCGGTGCGGCTCGGGGCGAGCACGCCCCGAGCCCCGAACACGGCCCGAGCGTTCTCGCGCCAGTCGCCGATCTGGTCAGCGATCAAGTCCCGAAAGCTCTCGACCGCCTCGGGGAGAGCACCGATGGCGGCGCCGGCCAACTGCAGGTTCAGGTTCGCGTCGGTGGTGAAGTCCCCCGACCACGCCGCACCCCACTCCCCCAGCCACAGCCCGGTGAGCCGCGGCGGCAGCACGCCGGTCGAGCTGATCAGCAGGTAGCGCCCCGCGTGGAACATCGCCTCGAGCAGCGCGGGCCTCGGGACCGGGTCCGAGCGCTGCGCCGCGAGCAGCTCCGCCACCGGCAGCGCCCGCTCGGTCGCGGAGACGCCGAGATCCAGCTCCACGCGCTCGTACATGGCGGTGTGCAGGGCGGTGTGGCGGCGCAGCAGCAACCCGTACTCGGCCGGGAGCGCCCCCAGCCGTTCCCGGAGGAGTCCCTCGTCGGGCGGCCGGTCCCCCCGGTCCAGCACCGTCAACAGCAGGAGCCGGGACGCTCCGCGCACCACGGCGCGGTCGCCGTCGCCGCGCACCGGCCCGTCGACCGCGACGAGCCGGGTGACGCCGGTGAACCCGTACGCCCCGAGCCCGGGTGGGTAGGTGCCCCGGAGCGTGAGCAGTGCCTCCCCTGCGCCACCGGTCCCCATCACACAGGAGTAGCGGACATCTGCGGGCCGCCCCGGCAGGTCACCCGAGAGCCGCACCGCCAGGTCGAGCACGGGCCCGGCGAGCTCGTACACCACCACCCGATCGGCCCGCGACACGAAGGCCCGGCTCCGCCACGTGCCCGCGACGTCCGTCCAGGCGGCGCTCACCTCGCCCGTGCGGAAGTCGGTCTCCCGCCGGTAGTCGAGCGGCGGAGCCGAGTTCGCCCGGTCCAGCTCCACCACGAAGCCGGGGTGGAAGGGCTGGGTCCAGGCCAGCCGCCTGCCGTCGGAGAAGGCACGCTGCGCCGCCTCCGCCTCGCCCGCGAGGACGAGGTCACGCACCTCGTCGAGCCGGTGCGCGACCGCGGGCGGTGACATGTCCCGCGTGCCGTTGGGCAGCACGAGCCGGTGGTGGTTGACGATCAGCCGCTCGGCGGCCGGGTCGCCGGCCACCAGCACGCCGGTCTCCCCGTTGCCCGAGACGAACGCGTCCTCCCACCGCGCAGCGGGCGCGGTGTCGTGGATGCCGTGGCGCGGCCCGCCGGCATTCACCCCTTGAAGGCCCCATCCAGGATGCCCGCGACCATCCTGCGCCCGACGAGGACGAACAGCACGAGCAGCGGGAGCGTCGCCAGGAACGAACCGGACATGGCCAGGCCCAGGTCGATCGTCCGCTCGTTCTGCAGGGCCTTGATGGCGATCTGCACGGTGAACCGCTCCGGTGACTTCAGCACGATGAACGGCCAGAGGAAGTCGTTCCAGGCGCTGACGAAGCCGAACAGGCCGAGCACGAACGCCGCGGGCCGCACGATCGGGAAGGCGATCCGCCAGAAGATCTGCCACGTGCTCGCCCCGTCGATGCGGGCGGCCTGCATCAGCTCGTCGCTGACGGTCGAGCTGATGTGCTGGCGCATCCAGAAGATCCCGAACGCGCTCGCGAGCCCCGGGACGACCAGCGCCTGCAGGGTGTCGACCCACCCGAACCAGGAGATGATCAGGTACTGCGGGATGACCGCGAGCTGCGTCGGCACCGTCATCGTGAGCACGACGATCAGGAACAGCGCGTTGTTGCCGCGGAAGCGCAGCTTCGCGAACGCGAACCCGGCGAGCGCGCACAGCACCGCATGCCCGACACCGATGGACGTGGCGACGAACAGGCTGTTGAGGATCGACTGCAGGAACGGCACCGTGTCGAACACGAGCCCGGCGAGGTGGAAGAAGTTCCCGCCCGGGAGGATCTCCGGTGGCATCTGGGTCGCCGTCGCCGAGTCGGTGGAGGCGACGATGAACATCCAGTACAGCGGGAAGAGGCAGAGGATGGCGGCGCCGGCCAGCAGCAGGTAGTTCCACCACCGCACGCGCCCGAGCCGGCCCCGGTGGCGGGATCGTGCGAGGGGCGGTGCCCCGGTGACCACCGTCGGCTCCGTCGTCATCGCTCCGCCCTGATCCGGCTCGACAGCAGGTAGTTGATGGCGGCGGCCACGATCACCATCACGAACAGCGCGACGCCGATCGCCGAGCCGTAGCCGAACTCGTACTGGCCGAAGCCCTGCTCGTAGAGGAACAGCGACAGCGTCTGGCACTGGCGCACGGGGCCGCAGGTCAGGACGCCCCCCGAGATCAGCAGCGGTTCGGTGAAGACCTGCAGCCCGCCGATCGTGGACGTCACGACGGTGAAGATGATCACCGGTCGCAGCGCCGGGATCGTGATGTGGACGAACTGCTTCCACCCGCCGGCCCCGTCGATCGACGCCGCCTCGTACACGTCGCGCGGGACCGCCTGCAGCGAGGCGAGGTACAGCAGCGTCGTGTAGCCGAACCAGCGCCAGGCCACCATGACGGCGATCAGCAGGTGGCTCCCCCAGGTCGTCTGGACGAAGTCGAACGGTCCGAGCCCGAGGAAGCCGAGCAGCCAGTTGAGCAACCCGTAGTTCCGGTCGAACAGCTGCGCGAACACGATGACGGTGGCAGCGACCGACGTGATGTAGGGCACCAGCATCGACATCCGGAAGAACAGCGCGAACCGCAACCGGGCGTGGTTGAGCACGTGCGCCAACAGGAGGGCCAGCGCCAGCTGCGGGATCGTCGACAGCAACCAGATGCTGACCGTGTTGGCCGTGGCGTTCCAGAACCGGGGGTCGGCCAGCATGCGGGTGAAGTTGTCCAGCCCGATGAAGGTCTGGTCGCCGATCGGGTTCCAGTCGAACAGCGCGACGTAGAAGGTGAACAGGAACGGCAGGAGCCCGAAGATCCCGAAGAGCACGAAGAACGGTGCGATGTAGGCGTACGGGGTCAGGCTCTCCACGAAGGGGAGCCGCCACCGCGGCCCGCCGGTGCCGACCGGCGCCGGGATTCGCCTGCTGGGCAACGTGGTGGTCATGCGTCGTCACCTCCCCCGCAGGCCGCGGTGCCGGCCCCGGCTCATCGACCGATGGCCGTGCGGATGTTGCCCACCGCCCGGTCCCAGGCCGTGGCCGGATCACCGCCTGTCTGTTCGACGTCTACGAGCGCGTTGAGGAACTCCGCGCCGATCGTCGCCGTGTCCGGGCCCATGTGGAACGGCTCCAGCCCGAGCAGTGCCTTAGTGTAGATCTGCCCGATGGGCGCGTCGGAGAAGAACGGCTCGGTCTCGGCCAGGAGCTGCGGGTCCTCGTAGACCGCCGGGGTGGTCGGCAGCGTGCCGACGTCGAGGAAGTGCGACAGCTGCCGCTCCGGCGCCTGCATCTCCTTGATGTACGCCCAGGCGGCCTGCGGGTTCTGCGCGCGTCGCGGGATCGCCAGGTAGCTGCCGCCCCAGTTGCCCGCACCGCCCGGGATCGTCGCGATGTCCCACTTGCCCGCGGTGTCGGGCGCGATCCGTCGGAGGCTGTTCAGCATCCACGAGGGTGCCGAGACGACGGCGTAGTCGCCCCGAGGCAGGGCGGCGTTCCAGCCCTCCGACGCGTAGGAGAGCTTGGCCGAGATCCCCGCGTCGATCGCGCGGAGCGCCAGGTCGAACGCGTCCTTGACCTCCGGGTTGTCGGCGTAGATCGGGTTGCCCGCGTCGTCGTAGTACTTCTGCGACACCTGGTTCACGGCCTGGTAGAAGACGCTGGTCGGCACGTTGTCGACGAACGGCTTCCCGGTGGCGGCGACGTACCGTTGCCCGGTCGCGATGAAGTCGTCCCACGTGGGCCACAGCGCAGAGACCGATTCCCGGTCGGTCGGCAGCCCGGCGGCGGCGAACAGGTCGGTGCGGTACGCGACCGCCAGGCCGCCGACGTCGGTGGGGATCCCGATGACCTCGCCGCCCACGGCGGTGGCCTGCGCCATCACCCAGTCCAGGTAGTCGCCCTTGATCTCGTCGGCGCCGAACTCGCGCAGGTCGTAGAAGTTCTGCGGCTGTTCGAGGAACTTGGGCAGGTCATCGCCCTGGATCAGGACGAGGTCGGGCACCTTCCCGCCGGCCAGCGCGGTCGTCAGCGCCTGCGCGGTCTCCTGGGAGCTGCCGACCTCGGTGAGGCCCACCCGGATCTCGGGATGCTTCTGGACGTACTGGTCGACGGACCGTTGCTGGTCGATGCCGGACATCGACCAGAACTCGAACGCGTTCGGATCCCCGCCACCGCCGGACGCGGACCCCGGCGAGCACGCGCTCACCACGACGAGCGCGGACGCTGCGAGCAGCGCGAGCAGCGGGCTGGTGCGGAGTATCACGGCGATGTGCCTCCTGCTTCGCAAGTTTCGAATGACACGGCGATCGGCCGCCGACCCGAACGGGCAAACTATGTGGCGGCGGACACGGTATATCGTAAAATCTCTCCGGGGAAGGTCCGGCGCGACAGGACCCTGCAGCCGAAACTTTCGAAAGGCGGAGGACTTCCATGCCGACCTGCAATGCCCGTGCTGTCGTCGATCTCGACGTCGCTGGCCCGACGATCAGCAAGCACCTCTACGGCCACTTCGCCGAGCACCTCGGCCGCTGCATCTACGGTGGCTTCTGGGTGGGCGAGGACTCACCGATCCCGAACGAGGGTGGTCTGCGGCTCGACGTCGTCGAGGCCCTGCGCGCACTGGACATCCCGAACCTGCGCTGGCCGGGTGGCTGCTTCGCCGACGCCTACCACTGGCGCGACGGGGTGGGCCCGAAGGACGAGCGACCAGGCATGGTCAACACGCTGTGGGGCGACGTCGAGGAGAACAACCACTTCGGCACCCACGAGTTCATGGCGCTGTGCGAGCTCCTCGGCGCCGACCCCTACGTCAACGGCAACGTCGGGTCCGGAACGGTCCGGGAGATGAGCGAGTGGGTCGAGTACCTCACCCGCGACGGCGACTCGCCCGTGGTCCGGCAGCGCAAGGCCAACGGCCGCGAGAAGCCGTGGAAGGTCCCCTTCTGGGGCATCGGCAACGAGGCGTGGGGCTGCGGTGGGCACATGCGCGCCGACACCTACGCCGACCTCGCCAGCAGGTACGCGACGTTCCTGCACGACCACGACGGCAACGAGCTGTGCCGCATCGCGGCCGGTGCCGCCGACGACGACCTCGCCTGGACCGAGGCCCTGATGAAGGCCGTCAGCTGCCTCGGCTGTACGACCCGGCCCCGCGGCACCTTCCAAGCCATCTCGTTCCACTACTACTCGTTCGCCGGGGACGGGATCGCCAAGGGCTCGGCCACCTCGTTCACCGACGAGCAGTACTACCGGACCATGGTCAAGGCGGCCGACATCGACCGGGTGATCGCCGCACACAGCGCGGTGATGGACGCCTACGACCCGCTGCGGCAGGTCGGGCTGGTCTGTGACGAGTGGGGCACCTGGTGGGAGGCCGAGCCGGGCACGAACCCCCGCTTCCTGCACCAGCAGAACACGCTGCGCGACGCGCTCGTCGCGAGCGTGCACTTCGACGTCTTCCACAGGCACGCGGCCCGCCTGCGGATGGCCAACATCGCCCAGACCGTCAACGTGCTGCAGGCGATGATCCTCACCGACGAGGACGGCGACGGGCTCGTGCTCACCCCGACCTACCACGTCTTCGAGATGAACAAGGGCCACCAGGACGCCGCCGCCCTCCTCGTCCACCTGCTCGAACGGCCCGAGCGCGTGGCGGTCGGCGACGACCACCTGGACCCGCTCTCGATCTCCGCGAGCACGAAGGACGGCCGGGCGCTCGTCTCGCTGAGCAACCTGGCGCTCGACGCCCCCACCACCGTGCGGCTCGACCTGCGCGGCCACGAGGTCACCGGGGCGCGCGGCCGGATCCTCACGGCCGACGCGGCGAGCAGCCACAACACCGTGGCCACGCCGCACGCCGTGGCGCCCACCGAGTTCGCCGTGGACCTCGGTGCGGGGAAGCTCGGGGCCGCGGAGCTCACGGCGGTGCTCCCGCCGCACTCGTTCGCCACCGTGGAGCTCGACCTGGCCTGATCCGCTCCCCCGCGCCGGTCACGGCCCGCGGGTCGTCTCCCGTTCCACGAGCCGCGGCTCGGGCATCACGACCCGGGCCGGGACCGGTTCGGGGCGCGACGCGATCCGCTCGACCAGCAACGAGCAGATCGCGTCGGCCATCTCCGCGTTGCCGGGCTCGACGGTGGTGAGCGCCGGCACGGTGAACCGCCCGTCGTCCAGGTCATCGAACCCGATCACCTGGACGTCGTCCGGGACCTTCCGCCCGGTCTCGGCGAGCGCGCGCAACGCCCCGACCGCGCCCGAGTCGGTCAGCGCGAACACCGCGTCGAAGGCGGTCCCGCGCGCGACGAGCTCGTGGGTGGCCGCGTAGCCGTCCTCGACCCCGAAGTCGCAGCCGACGACCAACTCGTCCCGCACCCCGACACCTGCGGCCTCGTGCGCGCTCTGGTAACCCTGCGTCCGCAGCTCCTGCATCGACTCCGAGCCGCCGGGGGCGCCGCCGAGCAGCGCGATCCGGCGCGCTCCGGACCGGAGCAGGAACTCCGTGGCCAGCCGCGCGCCCCCTACGTTGTCCATGAGAACGTGGTCGAACCGGGCGGGAACGGCCCGCTCCCCGATGAGCACGACCGGGGTGTCGATGCTCAGCTTCTCCAGGTCTGCCGCGTCACCCGCGACGACGCTGAGCACGAACCCGTCGTAGCTGCTCAGCCGCGGCGGGGCCAGCGCGTCCAGCTCCGCGGCACGGCTCGCCCCGGTGCGCTCCACCACGAGCCGCAGCCCGTGGGCGCCGAAGCGGTCCGCCAGCCGCTGCGCGAGCTGGGCGTAGTACCCGGGCGCGAAGGCGGGCACCGCGAGCCCGACGGCCCCGGTGCGTCCCATCCGCAGGTTGCGGGCCGTCATGTTGACCTGGTAGCCGAGCTCGTCGATCGTGGCAAGCACCCGCAGCCTGGTCTGCTCGCTCACCCGCTGCGCCCGGCCGTTGATCACGTTGGACACGGTCATTTGCGAGACACCGGCGCGCCGAGCGACGTCGGTCATCGTGACCCCGCTCCACCGGCGGCCTTCGACCTTGCCCAACCTTCACCTTCCCGCCCTGTCCGCACGGCCGACACTACGGATCCCCGCGCGGCGGCGCGACGGTCAGGTGATCGGCGAGCCACCGGTGACGCCGATGACCTCCGGGGTGATGTCCGGCCGCTGCCCGGGGCGGCGGGCGAACCCCCGATCAGCCGGACGTCCGCCCGGGCGACCGGCGCCGGGCGGGCCCCGGTGACGCCGCGTCGGCCAGCCTGCGCGCCTCGGCGGCGCGCTCGAACGGCGTGTCGCCGCGCGGCCGGCGCTCGCCGAGCTCAGCGAACAGGGCGGCGACCGTGGCCGAGTCGTGGTGGCGGGCCAGCGCGGCCAGCGTCGGGTCGGTGCGGGCGAGGACCTCGCGGAACCGCAGCTCCGCGAGCGGACCCAGCCTGTCGTAGATCTGCACGAAGACCCGCTGCGCGTGCCGGCGCGGCCAGTCCGGCGGCAGCAGCTCGGCCGGCATGTCGGGGTCGGTCTCGGGGAAGCGCCGCCAGTCGACGCGCAGCCGGGTGCGCAGGCGCAGCGCGTCGGCCGGGCCGATGCGTCCCGCCTCGACCTCCGCCAGCACCGGCTCGTACTGCTCCGCGAAGCCCCGGTAGTCCTTGGCGAGCGGTTCGAGGTCGAACGCCGCACGCGGGCTGCCCGCGTGTGACCCGCCCGGCACCTCGGCGCACCGCAGCACGGTGGCCGTGCCGACGCCGAGCTCGTCGAGCACGCCACGCGCGTCGGCGCCGGTGTCGTGCGGGGAGACCCAGACCCCGTCGTAGAGCGCGGCGAAGCGCAGCAGCCGGAGCCGGACGCGCAGTGCCGCCCGCACCTCCCGGTCCTGTTCGGGCACCGAGAACGCGACCACCGTCCAGCGGCCGTCCCACTCCGGCGCCGCCGCCCCGAACGTCAGCATGCGGTGGGTCCGCTCGACGATCACCTCCGACGTGCGCGGCGGGATGCCGTACGCGGTAGTGCGGCCGCTGCGGGCGACGGTCAGCAGGCCGCGCGCCGCCAGCCGCCGCATCGCGGCCCGGGCTCCGTCGGCGGTGATGCCGAACTCGTCGAGCAGACGGACCAGCGCGGTCGAGGGGATGTGCTCGTCGCGCCAGTACCAGAAGTCGCCGAGCAGCGACGTGAGCAGGAGCTGGGGCTCCGCGCCGCTCTGGGCGCGCGGGAAGTCGATCGTCGTCACCCCTGTCGTCCGTCCGGCCGTGGCCCGCGCCGGCGCTCCAGCGTACGGGCATCCGGGCGGCGGGCCGCGCCGGCGGTGCCGAGGGAGACGGTTGACATTGGCGACACTTTAGCCGACGCTCGTCTCCGCTCGCGACAGTTGATCTGCGCCGGCCCGGTCAGACCCAATGCAGGGAGAACCGCAATGCGCCACCCCGTCCGCGCCACCCGCCGCCTGCGGCGCGGTCTCGTCGCCGCTGCGCTCGCCCCGCTGCTCGCTCTCGCGGCGTGTGGCGGTGAACCGGCCTCGGCACCGAGCTCCGAACCGCCGGCGGGGGCCGTCCCCGAGCTGTACGCCGCGCTCCCCGACGAGATCAGGGAGGCCGGGGTCATCCGCTTCGCCGGCGACTCGCACCCGCCCTACCGCACCGTCAACTCCGACGGCACGGTCACCGGCATCGACAAGGACTTCCAGGACGCGCTCGGGCGGGTGCTCGGCGTCCGGGCCGAGACGCAGGTCGTCGACGGGCTGCCGGCCGCGCTGCAGGGCATGCTCGCGGGCCGCTACGACGCCTTCAACGGCCCGGTCAAGGCCACGGCCGAGCGCGAGCAGCAGTTCGACACGGTCACGTGGATGACGACGCGCTCCTCCTACATCGTGCCGGTGGGCTCGACCGCCGCGATCGAGGCGCCCGAGGACCTCTGCGGGAAGCGCGTCGCGGTGACCACCGGGAGCATCACCGAGGAGCAGCTGCGCAAGCTGTCGGAGTACTGCGCGACGATCGGCCGGCCGGCCGCCGAGCCGGTCGCGCTGGCCGACACCAACGAGACCCTGCTGGCCGCCGAGTCCGGTCGCGTCGACGCGGCCGGCATGACCCAGGCCGCGGCCATCGACGTCACCACGCAGCAGCCGGACCGGTTCACCTACGTCACGCAGACCGAGGAACAGGGCGCCACCACCGACAACCTCGCGCTGTTCGTGCCCAAGGACGGCGGGCTCGGTCCGGTGCTGCTGGACGCGTTCCGCGAGCTGTTCGCCGACGGCACCTACACCGAGATCATGCAGAAGTGGGACCTGACCGACGTCGTGGTCCCCGAACCGATCTACAACGCCGGAACGGCCGAGGGGGCGCGATGACGCCCGCGACGACCGCGCCGGCGGCGCCGGCACCGATCGAGGTCGACGACGTCGCGCGCTCGGGCCGCAGGTTCCGCCCGTGGCGGTGGGTCACCGGCGCCGTGCTCGCGGTGGTCGCCGCCCAGCTGCTGGCGTTCCTCGTGGGCAACCGGCGGTTCGAGTGGGACGTCGTCGCGCAGTACCTGTTCGACCCGAGCGTCCTGGCCGGCGTCGGCACCACGGTCCTGCTGGCCGTGCTCGCGATCGTGATCGGCTCGGTGGCGGGCGGGCTCGTCGCGGCGGCCCAGCTGTCGGACTTCGCTCCGCTGCGCTGGGCGGCCACCCTCTACCTCGGGGTGTTCCGCGGGATCCCCCCGCTCGTCCAGCTGATCTTCTGGTTCAACCTCGCCTACCTGCTGCCCCGCCTCTCGATCGGCATCCCGTTCGGCCCGTCGTTCACCTCGTGGGACGCCAACGACGTGATCACGCCGTTCACCGCGGCCGTCGTCGGGCTCTCGCTGGTGGAGTCGGCCTACATGGCGGAGATCATCCGGGCCGGGGTGCTCGGCGTGGACCTCGGCCAGCGCGAGGCGGCACGGGCGATGGGCTTCACGCCCGTGCAGACGTTCTTCCGCATCGTGCTGCCCCAGGCGATGCGCACGATCATCCCCCCGAGCGGCAGCCAGTTCATCAGCGTCCTCAAGGGCACGGCGCTCGTGAGCGTCATCGCCATGTCCGACCTGCTGCACGCCGTGCAGGTGATCTACAACCGCACCTACCAGATCGTGCCGCTGCTGCTGGTCGCCTGCGTCTGGTACCTGGTGCTCGTCACCCTCCTCACCGCCGGGCAGCGCCGGCTGGAGCGGCGCTTCGCCCGTGGCCACGAACGGCACGTGGCCCCCGCGCAGGCGACGACCGGCGAGGAGGTCGCCCGATGACCGGCGACGTGACGGCTGCCCGCGCCCCGGAGGCCGGGACCACCGACTCCGTGCCGGTCGTGCGGCTGCACGAGGTCCGCAAGGTCTTCGGTGGCCACGCGGCGCTCGACGGGGTGAGCCTCGAGGTCGCCGAGGGCGAGGTCGTCGTGGTCGTCGGCCCGTCCGGGTCGGGCAAGTCGACGCTCGTGCGGTGCGTGCACCAGCTCGAGAGCATCGACGCGGGCGCCATGTACCTCGACGGGGCGCTGCTCGGCCACGAGCACCACCGCGGCCGGCTGCGGCCGCTCACCGAGCGGGCCGCGGCCGCCCAGCGGCGCCGGATCGGCATGGTGTTCCAGCAGTTCCACCTCTTCCCCCACTTCACCGCGCTGCGCAACGTCACGGAGGCCCCGGTGCGGGTGCACCGGCGCCGCCGCGCGGAGGCCGAGACCGAGGCCATCGAGCTGCTCGACCGGGTCGGGCTGCGCGACCGGGCCCACCACTACCCGCGGCAGCTCTCGGGCGGGCAGCAGCAGCGCGTCGCCATCGCCCGCGCGCTCGCCACCCGCCCGCGCGTCATGCTCTTCGACGAGCCGACGAGCGCGCTGGACCCCGAGCTGGTGGACGAGGTCCTCGCCGTGCTGCGCGGCCTCGCCGCCGACGGCCTGACCATGGTCGTGGTCACCCACGAGATGGCGTTCGCCCGCGAGGTCGCCGACCGCTGCGTGTTCATGGACGGCGGCCGGGTCGTCGAGACCGGCCCGCCGGAGGAGTTCTTCGGCAACCCCCGCAGCCCGCGGTTGCGGGCCTTCCTGTCCCGCCACACCGCCTCCGGGAGGAGCGAGCCATGATCACCGTCGCCTCGGTGGGGGATCTGATCCTCGACGAGCCGGACCCGGCCGGCTTCCTCGCGCCGGCCGCCCCGCTGCTGCGCGCCGCGGACGTGGCGATCGGGCACGTCGAGGTCCCGCACACCACAGCGAGCACGGAGGCCAGCACCGACGTCCCGGCGCCTCCCGCCGACCCCGCCGCGCTCCCCGCGATCGCCGACGCCGGCTTCGACGTCGTCACGCTGGCCGGCAACCACATCGCCGACCTCGGTCCCGTCGGGGTCCTCGACACGGTGGCGCACTCCCGCGCGGCCGGGCTCGTGACCACCGGTGCCGGGGCCGACCTCGCGCAGGCGCGCACGCCCGCCGTCGTCGAGCGCGGAGGGCTGCGGGTCGGCGTGCTGTCCTACAACTGCGTGGGCCCGCGCGAGTCGTGGGCGACCTCCCGCAAACCGGGCTGCGCCTACGTGCACGTGCTGAGCCACTACGAGCTCGACGTCGCCGCCCCCGGCAGCCCGCCCACGATCTACACCTTCGCCGACCCGGACTCGCTGGACGCGATGGCCGCGGACGTCGAGGAGCTGCGGGCCCGGGCCGACGTCGTGCTCGTGGCGCTGCACAAGGGCGTGGGCCACACGCCGGCGGCGGTCGCGATGTACGAGAAGCCGGTGGCCCGCGCGGCGATCGACGCGGGCGCCGACGCCGTCTTCGGCCACCACGCGCACATCATGCGCGGCATCGAGGTGCACCGGGGCCGCCCGATCTTCCACGGCCTGGGCAACTTCGCCACCGTCACCCGCGCCCTCACCCCCGGCGAGGGCGCCGACAGCCCGGAACGCGCGGCGTGGGCGCAGCGCCGCAAGACGCTCTACGGGTTCGCCCCCGACCCCGCCATGCCCTACTACCCGTTCCACCCGGAGAGCCGCAACACCGTCGTCGCGATCTGCCGGTTCAACGCGGACGGCCTCGTCGAGGCCGGCTTCGCACCCTGCTGGATCGACGACGCGGGCCGGCCCGTCCCGCTGCCCGAGGGCCCGGAGAACGCGCGCGTCGCGGACTACGTCGAGCAGATCACCCGCACCGCCGGGCTGAACGGCGAGTTCGTCCGACGCGGCGCCGAGGTCCTCGTCACCGGGGCCGGCCCCACGAAGGAGCGCACTGCATGACCGACCAGCCTCTCGCCGGCCGCACCGTGATCGACCTGACCACCGCGCTGGCCGGCCCCTACGCCACCCTCCTGCTCGCCGGCCTGGGCGCCACCGTCATCAAGGTGGAGAAGCCCGAGGGCGGGGACGTGGCGCGCACGAACTCCCCCTACTACGGGCCGGGCGGGCTGGCGCTCGACCGCACCCACGCCGACGACATGAGCCTGTCGATGCTGGTGCGCGGGCGCGGCAAGCTGTCCGTGACGCTCAACCTCAAGGAACCGCGGGCCCGGGCGGTCTTCGCCGACCTCGTCCGCGACGCCGACGTCGTGGTCGAGAACTACTCCCCCGGCGTCACGCGGCGCCTCGGCATCGACTACGCCGCGGTGCGCGAGATCAACCCGCGGATCGTCTACACCTCGATCAGCGGGTTCGGCGCCCAGGGCGGCCCCGGCTCGGGCAAGGCGATGGACTCCATCGTGCAGGCCCTGTCCGGGGTGATGATGACCGCGGGCGAGCCCGGCGAGGGCCCGGTGCGCTTCGGGCTCCCGATCGGCGACCTGCTCGCCCCGCTGTTCGCCGTGATCGGCACGGTGTCCGCGCTGCTGCAGGCCGAGCAGACCGGCGAGGGCCAGCACGTGGACGTCTCGATGCTCGGCGCGCTCACCTCCCTCATGGCCTGCGAGCCGTTCGACGCGCTGGAGGCCGTCGGGTTCCCCCAGCGCACCGGGTCGATGGTGCCGCGGCTGGCCCCGTTCGGGATCCTGGAGGCGGCAGACGGGCACGTCGCCCTGTGCGCCCCGACGGACGCGTTCGCCGGGGGCGTGTTCCGCGCGATGGGCCGCCCCGCGCTGACCGACGACGACCGCTTCCGCCACCGCGACGCCCGCGTGCGCCACGCCGACGAGCTGCACGGGCTCATCGGGGACTGGTGCCGGGAGCGCACGGTCGAGCAGATCGTGGCCGCGTTCACCGCCGAGGGCGTGCCGGCCGCGCCGGTCCGGGAAGCGGCCGAGGCGTTCCGCGACCCGCTCGTGCAGGAGCGCGAGGAGGTCGTGCCGCTGGTCCACCCCCGGCTCGGCGCGATCACCGACATCGTGGCCACCGGCGTGCCGATCCGGTTCTCGGCCGCGCACGCCACGCTGGACCGCCCGGCGCCCGGGCTCGGGGAGCACAACGACCACGTCTACCGGGAGCTGCTCGGCTACAGCCCCGAGGAGCTCGCCGAGCTGGCCGAGCGGGCCGTCATCTGATGGGGACGCTGGCCGAGCTCACCGCGCTCGCCGCCGACCGCACCGCCGCGGCCCGGGAGTGGTCGGCCGCCGGGCGGCCCGTGGCCGGGTACGTCGGCGCCGACGTGCCGGTGGAGGTGCTCACTGCCGCCGGCTTCCTGCCCGTCCGGCTCACCGGCGACCCCGGCGCCCCCTCCGAGGCGGGCGACCGCTACCTGGGACGGGGCCTCGACCCGGTGGCCCGCTCCGTGCTCACCCGGCTGCTCGACGGCGCGTACGGGCCGCTTTCCGCCCTGGTCGTCTCGCACGACTGCGAGGCCTCGCTGCGGCTGTTCTACGCCGTCCGTGAGCTGCACCGCATCGAGCCGGGGATCGGGCTGCCCCCGGCGCGGCTGGTCGACGTGCTGCACCTGCCCCACCGCACCACCACGCGCTACGTGCTGGCGAAGATCCGGCAGCTGCGCACGCAGGTGGAGGGCTGGAGCGGGCGCAACGTCACCGACGCCGACCTCGCGGCGGCCACCGCCGCGCACGACCGGGTGCGCGCGCTGCTCGGGCGCGCGGCGGACCTGCGGCGACGCCGGCCCGCCCGGCTCACGGGCACCCAGACCCTCGCGGTGGTCGCCGCGACCACCGCGCTGCCGCCGGACCGCGCGGCCACCCTGCTCGAGGGGCTGCTCGCCGAGGCCGACGGCCTTCCGGAGGCCACCGGTACCCGGGTGTTCCTCACCGGCAGCAGCCACGACCACCCCGGCGTGTACACGACGCTGGAGGAGGCCGGGCTGCTCGTCGTCGGCGAGGACCACGACTGGGGCGACCTGCTGCACCACCGCCTCGTCGACCCGCCCGCCGACCCGGCGCTGCTCGAGCTCGCGCTCGCCGAGCGGTACCAGCACAACGGGCCGAGCGCCGCGGCCGCGTCCATCCGGCAGCGGGCCGCCCACACCGCGGCCGCCGCCACCGCGTGTGGCGCCGAGGCACTGGTGTCCTACGCCCGCATCCACGACGACGCGCCGCGCTGGGACTTCCCCGCCCAGCGGGCGGCCACCCGCCTGCCGGCCGTGCTCGTCGACCGCCAGCCCTACGGCCGCGTCGACCTCGACGCGCTCGCCGCACTGCGGATGCCGGGGGTGGCGGCGTGACCCGCCTCGAGAGCGCCCGCCGCGCCACCCGCCACCAGCGGCAGTGGTTCGAGGACCTGCGCGCGCAGGTCGACGCCGGAGCCCCACTCGCGCTCGTCAACGCCGACGCCCCCCAGGAGATCTTCCGGGCGATGGGCATCCCGTACGTCGTCAACCAGTGGTGGGCCTCGATCATCACCGCGAAGCGGCAGGGCCAGGACCACCTGCGCCGGGTCCGCGCCCACGGCTACCCCGACGACAGCGAGCAGTACAACGCGCTGCCGCTGGCCGGCGTGCTCGACCCCGATCCGGAGGCGGCGCCGTGGGGCGGGCTCCCCCACCCGACGATCGTGCTCGCCGAGACCACCGGTGACGCCTCCCGCAAGGTCTTCGACGTCTGGGACGAGCAGCCCGGCACCACCTTCTACGCGCTGGAGAGCGCCGCCGAGAACGCCGTGCCCGCCCAGTGGTGGGAGCTCATGCCGCACCGCTGGGAGGAGGCCATCGGCTCCGACCGGCTCGACCTGCTCGTCGGGGAGCTCGAGGGCCTCATCCGGTTCCTCGAGACCACCACCGGGCTCGTGTTCTCCGAGACCCGGTTCCGCGAGGTCATGGCGCTGGTCAACGAGCAGGAGGAGTGGAACCGGCGCACCCGCGACCTGGTCGCGGCGGCCCGGCCGTGCCCGCTCGAGGTCACCGACAGCATCCCGAGCGTGATGGTGCCGCAGTGGCACCGCGGCACCGCCTGGGGCGTCGAGGCCGCCAAGGCGTTCCACGACGAGGTGGCCGAGCGCGTCGATGCCGGCACCGGGGTGGGCGTCGACGAGCGCGCCCGGCTGATGTGGATCGGCCGTGGCCTGTGGTTCGACCTGGACTTCTACCGGCGCTTCGAGGACAGCCACGGCGCGGTGTTCGTCTGGTCCATGTACCTCGCGATCGCCGCCGACGGCTACCTGCGCTACGGCGACGACCCGCTGCGCGCCCTCGCGGCCCGGTTCGCCACGTTCTCCGACCAGCTCTACACCCCGCCGTGGTCGGTCGAGTGGTACGTGAAGGAGGCCCGCCACCACGGCGTCGACGGGGTCGTGCACCTCGTGTCCGACGACCCGCGGGGCAGCTGGTTCACCACCCGCGGCCTCGAAGCCGCAGGCTTCCCGGTGCTCGAGCTGCACGCCGACAACGTCGACGCCCGCACCACCGACCCGGACACGCTGGACCGCCGGGTGCGGGAGTGGCTCGACGAGGTGGTCCTGCCGCGCGCGGCGGGCGCCCGTGGCTGAACCGCGCGGCGGAGCGGCGCAGACCGCGATCCGGCCCGCCGTCCTCGTCGGAGCGCTCGGGGCGCTCTTCACCGCGTCGGTGACCAACACGATCATCGGGATCGCGCTGCCGACCATCGCGGGCGACCTCGGCGGGCAGGACCAGGTGGCGTGGGTGGCCAGCGCCACCCTGCTCACGATGACCGCGGCGACCCCGGTGTGGGGCAAGGCGGCCGACCGGCGCGGCCCGAGGCCGTTGCTCCTCGCGGCGATCGCCGTGTTCGTCGCCGGGTCGCTCGTCGCGGGCACCGCGGGCGGGATGGCCTGGCTCATCGTCGGACGCGCGGTGCAGGGGGTCGGCGCGGGCGGCATCCTCGCGCTGGTCAACGCCCTCGTCGCGGTGCTCGTGCCGGCGCGCGAGCGGGGCCGCTACACGGCCTGGTTCGGGGCCGCGTTCGGGGTGGCGTCGGTCGGGGGCCCGCTGTTCGGCGGTGTGCTCGTCGCGGCCCCCGGGCTGGGCTGGCGCTGGTGCTTCCTCGCCGTCGTGCCCGTCGCCGCCGCGGCGGCCGTGCTCGTGCGCCGGGCCCCGCACCGACGCCCCGAGCGCCCGACGCTGCCCGCCGACCACCTCGGCGCCGTGCTGATCGCCGCGACCGTCGCGGGCCTGGTGCTGCTGCTGTCGGCGGGCGGCGTGGCCTGGCCGTGGGCGAGCGCGGGAACCCTGGGCCTCGGCGCCGGGGTCGCCCTGCTGGCCGTGGCGGCGGTGGTCCGCGCCCGCCGGGCCGCCGACCCGGTGCTGCCCCCGCGCCTGCTGCGCGTGCGCACGTTCGCCCTCGCCTGCGCGACGAGCGTGCTGCTGGGCACGGTCATGTTCGGTGCCGTGATCTACCTGCCCCAGTACCTGCAGGTGGTGCGCGGCCACGGGCCCACGGCCGCCGGCCTGCTGATGCTCCCGCTGGTCGGCGCGATGATCGTGACCATCGCGCTCACCGGGCGCGCGATCGTGCGCACCGGGCGCTGGAAGGTGTTCCCGGTGACGGGCTGCGCCCTGCTGGTTGCGGGGTCCGCGCTGCTCGCCGGGCTGGAGCCGGACACCCCGCCGCTGCTGCTGGCCACCGCGATGGCGGTGCTCGGCAGCGGGACCGGCATGACCCAGCAGGTCCTCGTGCTCGTCGCCCAGGACTCGGTCGGCGCGCAGGACGTCGGCGTGGCCGGATCGGCCGCCACGTCCACCCGGATGCTGGGCGGCGCGCTCGGCGTGGCCGCGTTCGGCGCCCTCATCGCCGCCCGGCTCCGGTCCGACCTGCCTGCGGCGCTCGCGTCCGCCGGCCTGCCCGCCGACGCCGGCGCGCTGCGCCGCCTGCTGGGCACGCCCGCCGAGATCGCGGCGCTGCCGGCCCCCCTCGCCGACGCCGTGCGCACCTCCTACACCGCAGGCCTGCGCACCGTCTTCCTCGCCTGCGTACCGATCGCCGCGCTCGCGCTCCTCGCCGTGCTGCTCACCCGCGAATCCGCACTCGGCACCCGCTGACGCTCCCCTCCCGCCCTGCACCAACGACCGTTGCACGGAGGATCCGATGGTCCGACCGCTCCACCTCGGGGCCGCCGCCGCGGCACTCGCGGCCGTGGCCGTGACGGCCACGGTGCTGGCCGTCCCGCAGGACGAACCCGCGCGCCCCGCGGCGTCCGCGGCGTCGTTCGGCGACTACCGGCCCCCGCCGGAGTTCACCGAGCACGTCACGGAGAGCCGCTACCTGCCGATGCGCGACGGCACCCGGCTCGCGGTGCGGCTGGACCGGCCCGCGGTCGACGGGCAGGCGGCGCCGGGCCCGTTCCCGGTGCTGTGGCACCACAGCCTCACGATCGACAGCGACGCCGAGAACGGCACGGGCCCGCGCGAGGGCGGCTTCTCCGCCATGCCCGCGCTGACCGAGCACGGGTACGTCGTGGCGCAGGTCGCGCGGCGGGGCAACGGCCAGTCGTTCGGCGTGCGCCGCGGCTACAACGACCGCATCGAGGCCCACGACGCCTACGAGGTCACCGAGTGGCTCGCCACGCAGCCGTGGTCGACGGGGAAGGTCGGCATCTACGGCTGCTCCAACACCGGGGACGCGGCGATGCACGCCCTCACCGTCCGGCCGCCGCACCTCTCGGCCGCCTTCGCCGGCTGCTTCTCGTGGGACAAGTACGACGCGTGGCGCGTCGGCGGGATCCCGGCGCAGTGGGGCGTGGGCCCGGCGCGGACCGTCGAGCAGGACATGGAGAACACGCCCGTGCAGGGCGACGAGGACAAGGCGCTGCTGCACCAGGCTGCGCTCGAGCACCAGGCCTCGCCGCCGCTCGCCGAGATGTGGCGCGCCATGCCCTACCGCGACAGCTTCTCCCCGCTGGTGCAGTCGCGGTTCTGGTCCGAGGGCAGCGTCGGCTCCTACCCCGACCAGATCCGCGCGTCCGGGGTGCCCGTCTACATCGTCGGCGGCTGGCGCGACGAGCTGCGGGGGCAGGGCGTCGCCACCCTGTTGACCGTGCCGGGCTCCCGGCTGCTCATCGGCCCGTGGGAGCACTGCGAGAACGCGGGCTTCGCGCTCGCCGAGGAGGCCCACCGGTTCTTCGACCAGCACCTGAAGGGGATCGACACCGGGCTCGACGCCGAGCCGCGCATCCACTACGCCACCCCGGACTCCGCCGTGCCGGATGCGACGGGGCTGGAGTGGCGCACCGCGGATACCTGGCCCCCGGCCGGTGTGAGCGCCACCCCGACCCCGCTCGGTGGGGACGGCGTGCTCGGGTCGGACGCCCCGGGCGCGCGCACGCTCACCGTCGGCGCCGACGTGACCTGCCCGGACTCCGGCTCGGGCCCGTTCGCCCAGCCCTGCCACGTGCCGGGCGCGGGGACGTCCTGGACCGGGCCGGTCCTCGACGCGGACACCGAGCTGACCGGCTCGCCCGTCGCCGACCTGCAGGTCCGCGTCGACCGCCCGGACGCGCACGTGTTCGCCTACCTCGAGGACGTCGCGCCCGACGGCACCGTCACCGTGATCACCGAGGGCAGGCTGCGGGCCTCGCTGCGCGCCGAGCACCCGGCCCCGTACGCCGTGCCCGAGGGCGTGCCCTGGCACCGGGCCTACGAGCAGGACGCGGCCCCGCTCGCACCCGGCGAGGTCGCGCGGCTGCGCTTCGGGCTGCTCCCCACGTCCTACGTCGTGCGCGCCGGGCACCGCATCCAGGTGAGCGTCACCGGCGCCGACTACCGCGAGAGCGGCCCGCTGCCGGACGCGCAGGGCGCGCGGATCGAGGTGCTCACCGACCCCGCCCAGCCCTCGCTCGTGCAGCTCCCCGTCGCCGGCTGATCGAGAGGAAACACTGGTGTCTCCCCGAACACGCACCCGGATCGTGGTGCTCACCGCTGCGGTCGCGCTGGCCGCCCTCGCCGCACCCGGCGCCGGGCACGCGGCCACCGGCACCGGTTCTCGCGACGTGCGGGCCACCGTCCGGGAGGCGGCCGAGGGCCTGCCCGGGCACACCGTGTACCGGCCGGCCGACCTCCGGGCCCTGCCGCGGGGCGGGGTGCCCGTCATCGCCTACGGCAACGGTGCCTGCGCCGCGAGCAACCTCTCGGCGATCACCTTCCTCACCGGCCTCGCCTCCCAGGGCTACATCGTGATCGCGAACGGCGCCCCCGACGCCTTCCCCGTGCCGAGCGCCCCGGAGACCACCACCGCCCACCCGGAGGCGCTGCTCGCCGCGATCGACTGGGCCACGACCTCGCGCCAGGCGCGGCGCCAGCTCGACGGGCGCGCGGCCCCCGACCGCATCGGCGTGCTCGGCCACTCCTGCGGCGGTGTGGAGGCGCTCGCCGCGGGCACCGACCCCCGCGTCGGCGCCGTGGCCGGGTTCAACACCGGCTACCTGCCCGAGCCGGCGTTCGGCGGCTACGGCCGGAACCGCCTCGCGCAGCTGCACAGCCCGACGCTGCTGGTGAACGGCGGCCCGGACGACGTGGCGTACCAGAACAGCATCGACAACCACGCGCTGCTCACCGTGCCCGCGGTCCTCGCCGGGCACGCGACCGTCGGGCACAGCGGGCTGGTCTCCGGCGAGCAGGCGACCACCGGCTGGCAGGTCGCCGCCGACTGGTTCGACTACGTGCTGCGCGGCGACGAGCGGGCAGGCGCCCGGTTCGTCGGACCGGAATGCGGTCTGTGCTCCGAGCCGGAGTGGACCGTCGAGACGAAGGGGTTGCCGCTGTGATCGACGCCCGGATCCGCCGCGCCGTGCTGGGCGCGGCCGTCGCCCTGACCGCTCTCGCGGGCACCGGGACGGCCGCGGCCGCCCCGCCCGCATCGTCGGGAGGGGAACCCTGCATGCCGGACTCCGCTGCCCGGCCCACCTGCATCTCCGGCACCCTCGCCGACGGCACGCCGTACGCCTTCGCCGTGCCCACGCAGTGGAACGGCACGGTCGTCGTGGCGCTCGACTACGCCGACGGCGGCGAGTCCGAGCAGCTGACCGAGCGCCTGCTCGCCGACGGGGTGGCCCGCGGCGGCACCACCCGCACCGTCACCGGGTGGCGGATCCGCGACGCCATCGACAACCAGGCCGAGGCGCTCGCCCGCTTCGAGGAGACCTACGGCCCGGCGCGGCACGCGATCGCCTCGGGCAGCTCGATGGGCGGGTTCGTCTCCGCGGGCGCCGCCCAGCTGCACCCGGACGCGTTCGACGCGGCCGTGCCGTTCTGCGGCGGGCTCGGCGGGTCCGTGGCCCAGTGGAACCAGAAGCTCGACACGGTCTTCGTACTCGAACGGCTCGTCGCCCCCGGGTTGCCGGTGGTGGACGTGCCGGAGGACGTCGAGGGAGCCCGAAAGGCCTGGTTCGACGCGCTGGGGCAGGCCCAGCAGACCCCCGAGGGCCGAGCCCGGATCGCCCTCGCCGCCGCGATCGGGCAGGTGCCGGCGTGGGGCACGAACCCCGACGGCACGCCCACCCCGCGACCGGAGGACCGCGACGCGGCGGCGCTGCAGGAGGGCACCTACCTCGCCCTGGCCGGCGGCAGCCTGCCCTACATGGGACAGGCCATGGGCAGCAGGCGGCAGCTCACCGAGGTCTCCGGCGGCAACCCGTCGTGGAACACCGGCGTCGACTACGCCGCGCAGCTGCGCTCCGCCGAGCCCGCGCTGCACCGCGCCGTGGACACCCTCTACCGCGAGGCGGGGCTCGACCTGCGGGCCGACCTCGACGCGCTGGCCGCCGCTCCGCGTATCGCCGCCGACCCGGCCGCCGTCGAGCGCTTCGCGCGGGGCCTCGTGTTCGACGGCGACCTGCGCGTCCCGGTGCTCACCGTGTCGGGCACCGGCGACCAGATCTCCACGGTGGCCCAGCAGCAGTTCTACGGCGAGATCGTGCGCCGCGCCGGGAAGAACGCGCTGCTGCGCCAGACCTACGTCCGGTCGGTCGGCCACTGCACCTTCTCCCCCGCCGAGCAGCAGGCCGCCCTCCGCGTCATGGCCGAGCGCCTCGACACCGGCCGCTGGCCGGCCACCGACCCGCGCGCCATGAACGACCGGGCCGGTGAGCTGGGCGCCGACCCCACTCCGCGCTACATCCCGTTCCAGCCGCCGAGGTTCAACCGCCCCTACCCGGGGTGACGTGGGGCGGGCGGCCGCCGTCGCCGCCGAACGCGCGGTGCGCGCCGCCCACGAGGCAGCGGCCGCCGCGGCCGCGCCCTGGGCGCCGGCGACATGAACGAGGGTGTGCGGGTCACCGTGCACGTGGCCGTCACCGGGTCACTCGGCGAGAGGCCCGCGCGCGAACCGGGCGTCGCGATCGGCGGTCAGCAATCCGCGGAGGCGGTCGCGGTCGGCCCAGGCGGCGATCTCGGCCAGCACGCCGGCCCACGCGGCGCGGCGCGGGCCGGGGTCGATGCCGTGACGCTGGAGTTCGGCGACGGTGACGTGCCGCTCGACCACCCCGCCCCGGACCGCGGGTGGCCGGCTCGTGCTGCGCGGGCGGCGCCCTAGCGGCCCGGCCAGCAGCAGGTGACCGGCCGCGTCAACGGTGGCGAACCGCCAGGCCGCACCCCGGCGCCGCGCGGCGACCGCCGCCCGCGCGACGCCGGCGCCGACCGGGCCGAGCCCGGGAATCTCGCCGGGCCGATCGCCGAGACCGGCCGCGGCCGCCTGACCCACCCCGACCTCCGGTCCGTCCTCGATCATGCCCCCGCGAGCAGCCTGGGCCGCAGGCGGGATCAGACCGGCGTGAAGCGCATCGGCACCGAGCGGGTGCCCCACTCCGCCCACCGGGCCATGAGGATCTCGCCGCAGACCTCGAACGAGCTGGTGCGGGCCAGGAGCTCCTCCAGCGTCATCCGCAGCATCATCCGCGCGAGCGGGGCGCCGGGGCAGGCGTGGATGCCCGCGCCGAAGGGGATGGCGGTGCGCAGGTTCGGCCGGTCGAGCACGAACTCCTCACCCTGGGGGAAGACCTCCTCGTCGCGGTTGGCCGAGGTGTAGACGAGCGCGATCGGCTCGCCCTCTCGGATCAGCCTGCCGCCGATCACGACGTCGCGGCGCGCGGTGCGCGACATGCCGCGGTACGGCGTGAAGAGGCGCAGGTACTCCTCGACGGCGGCCGGGATCCGGTCCGGCTCGGCGCGCAGCAGCGCCTGCAGGTCCCCGTGCTCGGCCAGGTGCGCGAGCATCGTGCCGATGAACACGCTCGGCGCCACCATGCCGGTGACCAGCAGCTGCCGGACGCAGCCCAGCACCATGTCGTCGGGCAGCCCGGCGGCGAGCAGCGCCGCGGTGAGGTCCTGGGCGGGATCGGTGCCCTCGGCCTTCCGGGCGTCGATGACGTCGGCGGCGATGCCGTAGAGCAGCCTGCTGCCGCGCTTGACCTCGTCGTCGTCGACGAGCTGGATCGCGCGCACGTACTCGGCGCTGATCTGCTCGATCCGCGCGGCGAGCTCCAGCGGGAGGTGGAAGAACTCGGCGAAGACGTGCGCGGGCATGGTCTGGGCGTACGCCGGGCCGACATCGGCCTCTCCGGCGGCCACCATCTCGGCGACCAGCCGCGCGACGTGCCCGCGCACCGCGGGCTGAAGCGTGGCCATCCGGCCCTTGGTGAAGAACCGGTTGATCACCCTGCGGTAGTCGGTGTGCTCGGGCGGGTCGAGGTGCAGCGGCGGCCGGCGGCCGGTGAAGGCGAACTTCGGCACCACGTTCTGCACGCTGGTGGTGAACGTCTCGGAGTCCTGCAGGACCGAGACGACGTCGCGGTGGCGCAGCAACGCCCAGAACCCGCCGTAGGTCTCGCTCCGCGCCACCGGGCACCGCCCGCGCAGCTCCTCGTACAGCTCGTGCGAGCTGGTGAACGTCTCCTCCGCGAGCGGGTCGAAGTGGTGCTCGCCCGGCTGCGCGGGGATCGGGTCCTGCGGTGTCGTCTCCGCCGTCACGCGGGTGCCTCCAGGGGTTCGGGGGCCGGGCGCCGGGTGCGCTCGGCGAGGAGCCGCCGTCCGGCGACCGACGCGGCCAGCGCGATCAGCACCAGCACCGTGACGTACAGCGCCACCGCCCAGCCCGAGCCGGTCGCGCGGACGAGCAGGCCGGCCAGCAGCGGCGTGGTGCCGCCGAGGATGGCGTCGGAGGTCTTGAAGCTGACGCCCGCACCGGTCACACGGTCCTGCGGGCGGAAGAGCAGCACGTAGATCGGCACGGACGACACGACCATCCCGTTGACCGCCACCTGGCCGAGGCACAGCGCCACGAGCACGACCGGCACGGTGCCGGTGTCCAGCGCGGCGAAGAGCAGCCACGCCGTGAGGGCCAGCCCGATCGCGCTCACCTGGTAGAGCCCCGGCAGACCGATGCGGTCGATGCGCGTGAGCATCCCGATCGCGGCCACCACCGCGATGATCTGCGCGGTCGTCATGCAGGTGAGCATCGTGGTGCGGTCGAGGCCGGCCTCGTTCACCGCGTAGGACAGGGAGTAGGTGTTGAGCAGGTAGATGCCGGTGACGGCCGCGCCGGCCAGGAAGAACACCAGCGCCATCGACCCGCCGTTCGTGGTGAGCACGCGGCCCAGGTCGCCGCGGCGGCGGGTGCGCGTGGCGACCTCCTTCCGGAAGACCGCGGACTCGGCCACCCCCAGCCGCATCCAGAGCCCGACGGCGAGCAGCACCGCGCTCACCAGGAACGGCAGCCGCCAGCCCCACGCGAGGAACTGCTCGTGGCTGAGGAAGGCGGTCAACGGCAGCACGGTCAGGGCGCCGAGGATCGACCCGATCGGGCCGCCGACGCCCACCGCGCCGCCCCACAGCCCGCGGCGGTGCACGGGCGCGTGCTCGACGGCCAGCGTGGCGGCCCCACCCCACTCCCCGCCGACGGCGAGCCCCTGCAGCAGCCGCAACGCGGTGAGCAGCACCGGGGCGGCGACGCCGATCGTCGCGTAGGTCGGCAGCAGGCCGATCCCGATGGTCGCGACGCCCATCAGCAGCAGACCGCCGACGACGACCGCGCGGCGGCCGTAGCGGTCGCCGATCCGGCCGAAGAGCAGCCCGCCGAGCGGCTTGGCCAGGAACCCGGCCGCGAAGGTGGTGAAGGCGGCGAGCGTGCCCGCCGCGGGGTCGAGCGTCGGGAAGAACAGGTCGTTGATCACGAGCGCGGCCATGGTGCCGTACACGCCGAACTCGTAGTTCGCGAGGCAGATGCCGACCGGCCCCGCGAGCAGCGCGCGGAGGCCGGGTGGGGCGGGAGGGGCGGGTTCGGTCACGTCGTGCTCCACGGTGAGACGGCGAGCGGGGACCGGAGCGACGGCGGCTGCCGTCCGGCGAGCAACACGTTACGTCCTCGAGTCCGTTCGGACAACGAGTCGTCGCCTATTCGCCGATCGGGCCGATCCACGGCTCCTCGCCCGCCGGGATCGCGGCGGCGTTCTCCCCCCGCAGGACGTCCGCGCTCGTCCGGTGGGCGGCCAGGGCCGCGAGCGCGGGATCGTGCGTGCCGACGAGCTCCGCGAACCGCCGCTCGGCGAGCGGCCCGAGCCCGTCGTAGACCTCGACGAACAACGCGCGGGCGGCCGGCAGCGGCCAGTCGGCGGGCAGCAGTTCGGGGGGCAGTTCCGGGTCGATGTCGGGGAACTCCCGCCACGCGGTCATCAGGTGGGTGCGCGCCACCAGCGCCTCGGCCGGGTCGACCCGGCCCGCCCGCACGCCCTCGCGCAGGTCGGCGTGCTCGACGAGGAACGCCGCGTAGCGCTCCCGGAGCTCAGCGAGGTCCCAGGCCGTGACCGGATCACCTGCCGGGCCCGCCGTCACCACCTCGGCCCGCACGACCGTCGCGGTCTCCACCCCGAGGTCGGCCAGCACCGCCGCGACCCGGTCGCCGACCTCCCACGGCGAGACCCACACCCCGTCGTACAGCGGCGCGAGCCCGAGCCAGCGCAGCCGGGTGCGGACGGTGCGCCGGGTCTCGCGCTCCTCCTCGGGCACGGTGAACAGGGCCATCGTCCACCGGCCGTCCCACCGCCGGTCCCCGGCACCGAAGCGCATCAGCCGGGTCAGGTGCGCCACCACGGTCTCGCGGGTGCGCGCGGGCACGCCGTACGCGGTGGTCCGCCCGGACCGCGTGGCCACCACCGCCCCGCGGGCAGCGGCGCGCCGCATCGCCGCCCGCGCCGCCTGCTCGGCGAGCCCGAACTCCCCCATGATCTCCGCCAGGGCGGCCGACGGCAGGGGCTCGGGACGCCAGAACCAGTAGTCCCCCAGCAGCGTGCCGAGCAGCCGCTGACTGTGCCGGGGCAGCGACGTCGACTCGGCGAGGGTCATCGGCGCCATCCTCCCCCACCGCACGCCCCGGGCCGGAGAGGGACCAGCGAGGCGGGCGCCACGGGGCCGGCGGAGAAATACGCCGGCCTACCCATCGGTCTCCGACTCCCCAGGCATCCTGACGTTCGCCGTGTGACGAACGCGGCATCACATGCGCCGACGGGTCCTCCGTGGGTTATGTTCATCAGGAGTCCTGATTAATAACCAAGGAGGTTCCGGTGTCCTTCCTCGATGCCGCGGTGTGGCAGGGCCGGCTCTACGCGAGCTCCTGGGAGGAAGGTGCCGGCGGCACGCGCGAGGTGCGCGAACCCGCGACCGGCGCGACGCTGGGCACCGTAGGCCTGGCGAGCGCCACGGACGTCGACGCCGCGGTCCGGCGGGCCGTCGCGGCGCAGCGGGAGTGGGCCGCACGCCCGCACACCGAGCGCGCCGCGGTCCTGTTCGAGGCGGCGCGGCTGCTCACCGCGCACACCGACGAGATCGCCGAGTGGCTGGTGCGCGAGGCGGGATCGGTCCGGCTCAAGGCCGGGATCGAGATCGCGGGCGCGGCCGGGGAGTGCACCCAGGCCGCGGGCCACGCGTCCGCCCCGTACGGGGAGCTGCTGCCCGCGAGCGGGCGCATCAGCCTCGAACGGCGGGTCCCGGCCGGCGTGGTCGGGGTGATCTCGCCGTTCAACTTCCCGCTGCTGCTGTCGATGCGCTCGGTGGCCCCGGCCCTCGCGCTGGGCAACGCGGTGATCGTCAAGCCGGACCCGCGCACCGCGGTGAGCGGCGGCGTGGTGATCGCCCGCGTGTTCGAGGAGGCGGGGGTCCCGACCGGTGTGCTGCAGGTGCTGCCCGGCGAGGCCGAGGCGGGGGCCGCGCTGGTCGAGCACCCGCGGGTGCCGGTCATCTCCTTCACCGGCTCCACCCGGGCGGGCCGCGTCATCGGCGCGAAGGCCGGTGAGCTGCTCAAACGCGCCCACCTGGAGCTGGGCGGCAACAGCGCGCTCATCGTGTGCGCCGACGCCGACCTGGAGGCCGCGGCCTCCTGCGGGGCCTTCGGGTCCTTCCTGCACCAGGGGCAGATCTGCATGGCCACCGGGCGGCACCTGGTGCACCGCTCGCTCTACGAGCGCTACGTCGAGCTGCTGGGGAAGAAGGCCGAGCAGCTGCCCGTCGGCGACCCGTACACGAGCGACGTCGCGCTCGGCCCGATCATCGACGCCGCCCAGCTCGCCCGGGTCCAGGACCTGGTGGACCGCAGCGTCGCCGCCGGGGCCCGGCTCGTGCAGGGCGGCACGGCGGACGGCCCGTTCTTCCGGCCGACCGTGCTGGCCGACTGCCACGCCGGGATCCCCGCCTACGAGGAGGAGGTGTTCGGGCCGGTCGCGTGCGTGCGGCCGTTCGACACCGCCGACGAGGCCGCCGAGCTCGCCGCCGACACCGAGTACGGGCTGTCCCTCGGCGTGCTCACCGCGGACCCCGCCGCCGGGCTCGCGCTCGCCGACCGCATCCCGACCGGGCTCGTCCACATCAACGACCAGACCGTCAACGACGAACCGGCCGTCCCGTTCGGCGGCGTCGGCGCGTCCGGCACCGGCCGCGTCGGCGGCGCGCGCGCCAACATCGACGCCTTCACCGAGACCCAGTGGGTCACCGTCCGCGCCGAGTCGGCGCGGTACCCGTTCTGAGAGGTACGACCGTCATGGCAGCACCCACCACCACCCCCGCCGAGATCGCGTGGGGCAACACGGTTCTCGTCGAGTTCGACGAGGGCATCGCCTGGGTCACGCTGAACCGCCCGGACAAGCGGAACGCGATGAACCCGACGCTCAACGACGAGATGGTCCGCACCCTCGACGCCCTCGAGGGCGACCCCCGCTGCAAGGTCCTGGTGCTCACCGGGGCGGGCGACGCGTTCTCCGCGGGGATGGACCTCAAGGAGTACTTCCGCGAGGTCGACGAGTCCGGCGACCCCGCCCTGCAGGTCCGCGTGCGCCGCGCGTCCGCGGAATGGCAGTGGAAGCGCCTGGCGAACTGGTCCAAGCCGACGATCGCGATGGTCAACGGCTGGTGCTTCGGGGGTGCGTTCACCCCGCTCGTGGCCTGCGACCTGGCCGTCTCCGACGAGGAGGCGCAGTACGGCCTCTCCGAGATCAACTGGGGCATCCCGCCGGGCGGCGTGGTCTCCCGCGCGCTGGCCGCGACCGTGAGCCAGCGCGACGCGCTGTACTTCATCATGACCGGCGAGCCGTTCGACGGGCGCCGGGCCGCCGAGATGCGGCTGGTCAACGAGGCGGTGCCGGCCGCCCGGCTGCGTGAGCGCACGCGCGAGCTGGCGCTCAAGCTGGCGTCGATGAACCCGACGGTGCTCCGGGCCGCGAAGGTGGGCTACAAGCTCGCCCAGGAGATGTCGTGGGACCAGGCGGAGGACTACCTGTACGCCAAGCTCGAGCAGTCCCAGTTCCTCGACGCCGAGCAGGGCCGCCAGAAGGGCCTCTCGCAGTTCCTGGACCAGAAGTCCTTCCGGCCGGGCCTGTCGGCCTACTCGCACGACTGACGGCACGGGAGGCGCGACGATGCGCGACGGTGGCCTCGGATCGTGGCCCGCGCGCCGCGCCCGGATGACCCCGGGCCGGACCGCGATCGTCCACGGCGAGGAGCGGATCACCTACGCCGACCTGGCACGGCGCACCACCGCGCTGGCGCACCACCTGCGCGAGCTGGGGGTGCGCCCGGGCGACCGGGTGGGATACCTGGGGCCCAACCACCCGGCCTACCTCGAGACGCTGTTCGCCACCGCCTCGCTGGGCGGGGTGTTCGTGCCCGTGAACGCGCGGCTGAGCGCGCCGGAACTGGCCTATGTGCTGGACGACGCCGGCGTCGCGGTGCTCGTCCACGCGCCGGCCGCCGGCCCGCTCGTCGACGCCGCTGCGGGCCCGCGGCTGCACGCGCGGCTCGGGTCCGGGTCGCTCCCCCGCGCGCTCCCGCCGGGCGCCGAGCCGATCGACGTGCCGGTCTCGCTGGACGACCCCTGCCTGATCATGTACACGTCCGGGTCGACCGGCCGGCCGAAGGGCGCGGTGCTCTCCCACGGCAACCTCACGTGGAACTGCGTGAACGTGCTGGTGGAGAGCGACGTGTCCGGGCGCGAGGTCGCGCTGGTCTCCGCCCCGCTGTTCCACGCGGCGGCGCTGGGCATGAGCTGCCTGCCGACGCTGCTCAAGGGCGGCACCTGCGTGCTGGAGGAGTCCTTCGACCCCGCCCGCACGCTGGAGCTGATCCCCCACCTCGGCGTCACCACGCTGTTCGGGGTGCCGGCGATGTACGACGCCATCGCCGCCCAGCCGGGGTGGGCGAGCGCCGACCTGTCGAGCCTGCGCACCCTGCTGTGCGGCGGGGCCCCGGTCCCGGAGGCGACGATCCGCCGGTACCTGGACCGCGGCCTGACCTTCGTGCAGGGCTACGGCATGACGGAGGCCAGCCCCGGGGTCCTCATCCTCGATCCCGAGGCCGTGCACACCAAGGCAGGCAGCGCGGGCGTGCCGTCCTTCTTCACCGACGTCCGGATCGTCGACCCGTCCGGCGCCCCGGTGGTACCGGGGGAACGCGGCGAGATCGTGGTCCGCGGCCCGAACGTCATGCTCGGGTACTGGAACCGGCCGGAGGCCACCGACGAGGCCCTCGCAGGGGGCTGGCTGCACTCCGGCGACGTCGCGACCGTGGACGACGACGGGTTCTTCACCGTGGTCGACCGGATCAAGGACACGATCATCTCCGGCGGCGAGAACGTCTATCCGGCCGAGGTGGAGTCCGCGCTGTACGAACACCCCGCCGTGGAGCTGTGCGCGGTGGTGGCGGCGCCGGACCCGAAGTGGGGCGAGGTCCCGCGCGCGGTGGTGGTGCTCGCGCCCGGTGCCGCGGCGACGGCCGAGGAGATCCGCGCGTTCCTGCGGGAGCGGCTCGCCGGGTACAAGGTGCCCACGCACGTCGAGTTCTGGGACGAGCTCCCGCGCACCGGGTCCGGGAAGGTGCAGAAGGCGGTGGTCCGCGAGCACTTCGCGTGACGGCGCGGGCCGTGCGGGACGATCCGGGGGTGACGGACGAACCCCTGACCCTCTACCTGGTCAAACGCCTCGAACTCGCGGTGCGGGCCAGGATGGACGAGGCGCTGCGCCCGCACGGCCTGACCACCCTGCAGTTCACGGCGCTCGCCGCGCTGCGTGCCCGCGACGAGCTGTCGTCCGCCCAGCTGGCGCGGCGCTCCTTCGTCACCCCCCAGACCATGCACGAGATGGTCCAGTGGCTCGAGCGCCGCGGGCACATCACCCGCCGGCGCGACCCGGACAACCGCCGCGTCCTGCTGATCACCCTCACCCCGGCCGGGCTCGACCTGCTGGAGCGGTGCGACCCGCTGGTCGAGGCGATCGAGCAGACGATGCTCGGCGCCGTGCCGGAGGTGCAGCACGCGCTGTTCCGGCAGAACCTGGAGCTGTGCTGCAGCGCCCTCGGCGACGAGGCGCCGGACACGACGTGAGCGGAAGGGCCCCAGGGGCCGGCGTGGCCGCACGCGTGTCCGCCGTCCTCGGCGCGTTCGACGCGACCCACCGCGCACCGTCGTCCCGACGCTGCGGGTGGCCTCCGCCGGGATCACCCGGACCCCGGGTCCGGTGGCCGAGCCGGCGACGAGCCCGTCACGGGGTGATCCGGCGCATCGAGCGGACGCGGTCCTCCCGGGTGGCGCGCTCGAACTCGGTCTCCTGCGCCCGGGGTGCCGCCGCGCCGTCGGGCAGGAGGCGGACGGACTCGCAGGTGTGGAACGTGGCCAGCTCGGCGAGCGCCGGGTCGACCTGCCCGAGCAGCTCGCGGAACCGCCGCAGCGCCGGCTCGGCGAGCCCGTCGTAGATGTCGGTGTAGCCGGCCCGTGCGCCGGCACGGGGCCAGTCCGGCGGCAGGAGCTCCGCGGGCAACCGCGGATCGGTCAGCTCGGCGTAGCGCCACTCGGCGGTCAGCTCGGTGCGCACCCGCAGGGCCTCCCGCGGGCCGATCTCGCCCGCGTGGACCCGCTGCCGCACCGGCTCGTAGCGCTCGGCGAACCTGCGGTAGCGCTCGGCCGGGTCGCGCAGGTCGAAGGCGCGCGTGACGATCGCCGCGGGGGACATTCCGTCCAGCTCGGTGCGGAAGACCGTCGCGGCCTCGACGCCGTGCCGCTCCACCGCCGAGTGGGCGGGCACCCGCCGGTCCCACGGGGAGACCCACAGGCCGTCGAACAGCGGGCCGAACCCCTGCAGCCGCAGGTCGTCGCGGAGGTTGCGGCGGGCCTCCCGGTCCTCCTCGGGCACCGAGTAGGCCACCCCGGTCCAGCGCCCGTCCCACGGCGCCGCACCGGCGACGTCGAAGAGCGTCTTCAGCCGCGCCACGATCACCGCGGCCGGTCGCAGCGGGATCCCGTACGACGTGGTCCGGCCGATCTTGGTGCGGCGCACCAGGCCGCGCTGGGTCAGCCGGCGCACCGCGGCCCGGGCGCCCACCGGGGTGATCCCGAACTCCCCGAGCACCGCCACCAGCACCTGGGACGGGATCGGCTCGGGGCGCCAGTACCAGTAGTCCCCGAGCACGATGACCAGCAGGCGCTGCGGTTCGGGGCCCAGGCGCGGGCGCGGCGGGCGCGACGGCGCCGCTTCAGCGACCATCGCAGCCGTCACGCGGACCCGACGGCCGCAGGAACCCGTGGTCCGGCGGACTCCCCCACCGGTCCGGTTCCGCCGCGGGCCAGTCTCCGGTGCCGAGCCGGTGTTCCAGCTCGGCGATGCTCCCGAGCAGCTCGGCGGGCGCCTCGCTGCAGTGCCCCGGCCGGTCGATGAAGCGCTGCGCCAGCAGGGCGCTGCGGCCCGCCGCGGCGACGGCGTCCCGGTAGGCGATCGCCTGCGTCACCACCGGCGCGGCGTCGCCGTTCTGGTGCACGGTGAGGGTCGGTACCCGCAGCCGGCCGGTGGGCGTGATCATGGTGTGCATCCGGGCCACCGCCTCCGGGTCGGCCCCGATCCGAGGGGCGGCCGCGAGCCGGTCCAGGTCGGCGGCGAGATGGGCACGGCAGGAAGCGTAGAGCGACCCGACCAGGTCGGCGTACCCGCTGCGGGCCAGCTGGGCGGCGTAGTCGACGCCGGTGTTCCAGGAGAACGTGCCCCCCGCGCGGGCCCGCAGGTCGTTGCGCGGCGCGAGCACGGCCCACTCGAAGATCGCGGCTTGCTGCCGTTGCCGTGCCGCCGGCGTCACGGGCCGCGGCGTGCCCGGCCGGGACCAGGTCGGCAGCTGCCCGACGGCGCAGGCGAGCGCGATCCGGGCCCGGCCGAGGGCCGTCTCGTGGGTCCGCCGCAGCAGGACGCGCGCCCGGGCGGCGCGCTGGGCGTCCGGTACCTCCCCGATCAGGTCGATCTTCTCCCACCGGCCCAGGACGGCCGCGACCCACGCGGCGTCGAGGGCCTGGTTCAGCATCGCCACCGGCCCGGCCACGGACCCGCAGAGCGAGATCACGCCGTCGACACCGGAGTCCGGGGTCTCGGCGATCGCCACCGCGGCCAGCCCGCCCATGGACTGGCCCCACACGATGCAGCGGTCGACGTCCCCGCGGCGCCGCAGCGCCTCCACCGTGCACAGCGTGGCGCGGATGCCCTCGGTCACCGACCAGCCCGGGGCTCCCGGGACCGCCACCAGCAGGTAGCCGCGTTCGGTCAGGGCCGACGCCGGCAGCGCCGCCGGTGCGAGCGGCGGCACCGCGCCGGCGCCGTAGCCGGGGCAGTAGACCAGCGCCGTGCCGTTCGGCCGCGGCGGCACGGCCACCAGGTGGTTCTCGGGCGAGCCGTCAGCGCCCATCAGCGGGGAGGACGAACTCGAGGTGGGAGGAGACGATGCCGAGCTCGGGCATCCGCGCGCCCTCCCGCGAGCCGACCGCGGTGAAGGAAGCGGTGCGCGCGAGCAGCTCCTCCAGCGCGACCCGCAACATCAACCGCGCCATCGGCGCGCCGGGGCACCGGTGGCGGCCCCGCCCGAACGCGAGGTGGTCGGCGATGTTGGGCCGGTCGAGGCGGAACTCGTCGGGGTCGTCGAACACCGTCGCGTCGCGGTTGGCCGACGCGTAGGTCAGGGTGACCGGCTCACCGGGCCGGATCTCCCGGCCGAGCACCACGGTCGGCTCGACCACGGTGCGCGCGAAGCCCCGGTACGGCGCGTAGAGCCGCAGGAACTCCTCCAGCGCCGCGGGGACGAGGTCCGGTTCGGCGCGCAACCGCTGCTGCAGCTCCTGGTCCGTGCCGAGGTGGGTGGCGATCGAGCCGACGACGATCGGGGGCGCGACCATGCCGACCACGAGCGACTGGCGCAGCGCGCCGACGATGTGCTCCTCGTCGAGGGGCTCGCCGTCCACCCGCTGGGCGAGCAGCGAGCTGGCCGGGTCCTCCTCGACGGGGCGCGGGCGCTCCCGGCGGTCGGCGACGAGCGCCCGTGCCATCTCGTACATGCGACCGCTCATGGTGTTGACCACCTCGGCGTCCTGCTGCCGCCACGCCCGCACCCACCGCGCGGCCGTCTCGGCGAGCGCGGGGGCGAGCTCCGGGTCCAGGTTCAGCCACTCCGTGGTCACCCAGGCCGGGTAGAGCGCGCCGAACTCCTGCGCGATGTCGCCGGTGCCGCGCTTCAGCATCGGGGTGAGCACGCGGACGGCGTGCGCGCGCAGCGCGGGTTCCAGGCCGGCGAGCCTGCGGCGCGACAGCGTGGCGTCGAGGGCCCTGCGGAAGGGGGTGTGGCGCGGGGCGTCGAAGTTGAGCGGTGGCCGCCGCAGCCCGCGCGGGTCGCTGGGCACCACCGCCTTCACCGAGGAGATGAACCGCGCGTCGTCCAGGGCGGCCGCCCGCACCTCCTGGTGGGTCGTCAGCGCCCAGAAGCCGCCGTAGGCGTCGGTGTGGGCCACCGGGCAGCGCGACCGCAGGCCCCGGTACAGCGCGTGCACCTCGTCGGGGTCGTCGGTCGCTGCCGGGTCGAAGTCCTCGGGGATGTGCCGGGCGTTCACGATGGTGCGTTCCTCCAAGGTTGCCGCGAGCTCGGTCGAGGTCTCGGCGAGCCAGCGCTGTGCGTCCGCCCGCGGGTAGTGGTGGTGGGCGACGAGCCGGTCCAGGACCTCGCCCGAGGCGCGCAGGTGGGCCGCGGCGCTGCCGTACCGCGCCCGCAGCTCGTCGGCGCCCAGGGCGAACTCGTGCCCGCGCGACCACCGCGCGCCGTCGGAGATCACCCGGATCCGGGCGAGCGGCACCTCGACGGCGGGCAGCCGCAGCCCGCCGAGCGGGTGCCCCAGCGCGTCCCGGACCAGCCGGCCGCGGGCGTCGGTCTCGAGCCACGGGGCGGGGGCCGGCTCCCGGCCGTCGCGGATCCAGGCGACGAGCGCCTCGAGCACCGCGTGCACCATGTGCGCGTGCGGGAAGCGGCTCCAGCGCGAGCCGGGCGGCGGCGCGGCGGCGGGGACGCGGTCGCGCGAATCCACGTGGGCCATTCCGGGCACCTCGTAGCAGCGGTAGGAAGGGCCGGCGCAGTCCCGGTGCGCGAGGTCCCGCCCCTGGCCGGGCAGGCCGGCCGCCGAGCGCACCGACTCGATCTCCGACTCGGCCAGCAGCTCGACGGTGGGCAGGTCCAGCTCCGCCGGGAGCGCGGTGCCGCCGCTGTGCAGGGGCAGCAGGCCGTCGGGCCGGGCCGCACCCGCGAGGGGGCCGCCGGGTGCGGCGAGCCGGGCGTACCGCCGCACGACGCCACCGGTCTGCGAGGCGCCCGCGAGCACAATCGTCTCCGCCCGCACGCCCGGGAGCCCGCCCGCGCGCAGCAGCGCGAACACCGAGGTGAGGACCTCGAACAGCTGCGGGCTGCTCTCCCACCACTCGCGGGCGAACGCGTCGGAGGCCCGTCGGAGATCGGCATCGGGCCCCACCTCCGGGCCACCGGCCGTCGGCGTGCCCGCGAGCCGGATGCCCGCGTACCGGTCCGGGTCGCTGGGGATCATCCGCCGGTACGCGGGCGTGGTCTGGCAGGCGACCTCGACCCAGGTGTGGCCGGCGCGCAGCAGCTGCACGTGGGCGTGGTCCCAGACGGGGCGACCGCCGCCGAAGTGCATCGGCTCCACGACGACCACCCCGCTCGGCGCGGTCACCTCGGGCCGGCGGAGCAGCACCCGCGTCCGGAACGGCTCCCCGCAGGCCACCCCCGCCACGAGGAACTCCTCCTGGCGGTGGCCGGCCCCGGCGTCGCCCGCCCCGAACGCCCGCCCGGGATCCGGCAGGGCCGTCACACCGGGGGCGCTCACACCGGGCAGCGCCGTCACCCGGCCTCCGCGGCGGCCGCGAACGCCCGCCCCCACGGATCGGTCCGCCCGGAGGTCGACACCCCGTGCCACCACCCGACCCGCTCGTCGGCGAACCGGCTGGTCGCGTCGAACCCGTCGTCGCCGAACCGCAGCTGGGTGCGGGCGCCGGGCTCGTAGGCGGGCCAGGCGACCCCGGCGCCGGTGACGCCGTCGGCCGGGTCGCCGGTGCGGGCGAAGGCGGCCAGCGCCGCGCCCATCACCGCCGCGGCGCGCTCCAGGGCCGGTCCGGACGCGCCGACCGGTCCGAGGCCGACCGTGCGGAAGAAGACCGGCACCTCGATCCCGTGGAACGCCCCGAGCGGCTCATCCCGGTCGAGGTCGCAGAAGTAGCCGCGTACCCGGCCGCCGCCGGCGTGGTGGGCGTCGGCGAGCCGCGCGGAGCGCACGGTGAACTGGTCGCTGAGCACGTCCATCAGCAGGTCGACGTTGCGGGTGCCGCGGCCGGCCCGGGCCCGGTAGCCGGCGACGACGCCGGCCGCGGCCGAGGTGTCGTCGACACCCGGCTCGACGAGCCGGACCACGGTGTCGTCGTCGACGTCCACGCCGGGATCCAGCCACCCCGGATGCGCGGCGAGCATGAAGCGCGCCTCGTCGCGCGCCGTGCCGATCAGCAGCGGCACGTCGGCGCCGACGCCCGCGGCGAGCGCCTCCTGGGGGTACGCGGGCACCGAGGGGGTGCCCACCACCGGCGCGAACCGCATGCTGTCCTCGGTGGGCCCCCGCCCGACGCCCAGGCGGCCCTGCACGTCGAGCAGCCGGTCGAGCGGCACGTCCTGAAGCGCCGCGAGGTCGGCGCGGTCCAGGTCGAGCATGCGCAGCGTCCGCTCGGCCTCGAGCGTGGCGCGGCCGGCATCCTTCAGGCCGAACGGCGGCCCGCCGAGGACCCCGGCCCGGTGGAACAGGCCGCGCGCGGCCGGTGACGTCAACAGCGAGGTGACCTTGCCGCCCCCGCCGGAGTGGCCGAAGACCGTCACGCGGCCCGGGTCGCCGCCGAAGCCCGCGATGTTGTCGCGCACCCACTCCAGCGCGGCCACCAGGTCGAGGAGGCTGGGGTTGGCCTCGAACCCCCACTCCGCCCCGCCCAGCTCGGCGAGGTGGAGGAACCCCAGCAGCCCCAGCCGATGGTTGAGCGACACCACCACCACGTCCTCGCTGCTCGCGAGGGCCGCCCCGACAGTGTGCGGCATGTAGCCGGTGCCGGTGAAGAACCCGCCGCCGTGGATCCACACCAGCACCGGCCGGTCGCCGGTGAGCGCGGGCGTCCACACGTTCAGGACCAGGCAGTCCTCGCCCTGCTCGGCGAGCGCCGGGCGGCTCGGCACGGCGAACTGCGGCGCGATCGGGCCGGGGGTGACGGCCTCCCGGACGCCGGTCCACCCCGGGGCGGGCCGCGGCGGCAGGAACCGGCCCGCCCCGCTCACCGGGGCGGCGTAGGGGATGCCGAGGAACCGGTGCACGCCGTCCTCGGCCGTGCCCTCGACCTTGCCCCGCGTGGTGTCCGCGATCGTCGTCCCGGCGAGCGTCATGGCGCGGGCCTCCAGGTGTGCGTACCGGTGGGGTCGATCACCGAGTAGTAGGCGGGGAAGCCTTCGGTCACGGTGACGTTGTCGACGCCCTTCGAGAACACGACGGTGTGCGGGCGTTCGACGGGCGCGAACCAGCCCTTGTCGGCCAGCAGCCGCACCAGCGCCTGCCAGGCGGGCCCGGCCGCGTCCTCCCCGGCCGTCGCGAGCTGCTGGTAGGCCGCCTCGATCTCCGGGTCCTGCGTGTCGAAGGGGTTGGCGAGCACGTCCGGGCGGGTCAGGCCCCGCGCCATGCGGAAGGCCGGGCCGCTGGACTGGAACATCACCGCGGGCGCCTCGCCGCCCGCGAACTTCTGGTTGAACGAGGAGACCTCCGACTCCTCGTTGATGGTCATGGTGATCCCGGCGCTCGCCAGCGAGGTCCCCACCGCCTGGGCGTAGGGGCAGAGGTTGAGCACCGCCGCGCAGGTCACCTCGAAGGAGATGCCGTCCGGGTGACCGGCCTCGGCGAGCAGCTGCCGCGCCTTCTGCGGGTCGTAGGGGTAGATCGCGTCCAGCGCCGGGTCGAACCCCGCCTGCTGGGGCAGGCCCATCTGCGAGGTGGGATCGGCGAAGCCGTCGGGGTTGAGCGCCGCGGAGATCGACTCGCGGTCGATCGCGTAGTTGATCGCCTGCCGGACCCGCACGTCGCCGAGCTCCGGGGCGAGGGTGCCCTCGCGGTCGAGCAGGTAGAGCCCGACGACCCGGCCGGGCACCGACTGCACCTCGATCCCGGCGCTCTCGGCGGTCGTGGCCGTGCTCGGGCTGCCGAGGGCGATGTCGAGCTGCCCCGCCGACATCGCGGACACGATGGTGTTCGGGTCCGAGATCACGTGGACGACGACCTTGTCGTAGACGATCCCGTTCGGGTTCCAGTAGTGCGGGTTCGGGACGTAGGTGTAGTGGTCGCCGGTCACCGTCTCGCCCGGGTCGAGCACGTACGGGCCGGTGCCGTTGGTCGCGGCGTCCAGCGACCCCGGCTCGTTCATCCCGGCGGGAGCGGCCACGAGCCCGGTGGGGTACTGCTGCGACAGCAGCGCCGGGAAGTCGGGGTCCGGCTCGCTCAGCGTGATCTGCACGGTGGTCGCGTCCACGGCCCGGGCCTCGGTCATCGTGGCCAGGTTGGAGCTCTGCGTGGCCTTGCCTTCCTTGAAGTACTGCAGCCACTGCGCGACGCCCTCGGCGGTCATCTCGGTGCCGTCGCTGAACTTCACGCCGGTGCGCAGCGTCAGCTCGAACACCGTGTACCGGTCGTCGGCCCACCGCCACGACTCGGCCAGGTCCGCCACCAGCGTGCCGTCGGGCTGCATGAAGATCAGGGGGTCGTAGGCGAGGGTGTTGTAGATCATCGATCCCCCGCCGCCCGACTTCGCCGGGTCCAGGCCGGTGATCGGGGGCCCGGCGAACTGGATGTCCAGCGTGGTGTCACCCCCGGCGGCGGACGCGCCACCGCAGGCCGTGAGCGACCCGACCACGAGGGCCATCGCCGCCAGTGCCAGCGCCGGTCTCCGGACCGCGCTGCGCGTGAACGACGTCATCGTTGCAACTCCACCTCTGACGGGGCGGCCCGGACCCGCCGTCGACGTTGAGCCGCGGGATCCGGGAGCGGGGCGGCCTCGATGAGCGCCCTCGTGTACGGGTCCCGTGGCGATCGGTAGACCTCGGAGGCGGATCCCGCCTCCACGATGCGGCCGCGGTGCATGACGTACATGCGGGCCGCGAGGTGGTGCACCAGCGCCAGGTCGTGGCTGATCACCAGGTAGCTCATGCCGTGCCGCTCCTGCAGGTCCATCAGGAGGTTGGCCACCTGCGCCTGCACCGACAGGTCGAGGGCGCTGGTGGGCTCGTCGCAGATGATCAGCCGGGGGCGGGCCATCATCGCCCGGGCGATCGCGATGCGCTGGCGCTGCCCGCCGGAGAACTCCCGCGGGTAGCGCTCGGCGGCCCGCTCGTCGAGCCCGACCTCCTCCAGCACCGTGCGGACGCGCGTACCGACCCCGTGGCGCGGCAGCCGCAGGTGGGCGACCGCCTCCGCGAGGATCGCCCGGACCGGCATCGCGGGGTCCAGCGAGCTGTAGGGGCTCTGGAAGACCGCCTGCGCCCCGGCCGCGACCACACTCCCCCGCTGCCGCGGGTCGACCGTGCGGCCGTTGACGAGGATGCTGCCCGCGCTGAGGGGCACCAGCCCGAGCGCGGCCATCGCGACCGAGGTCTTCCCCGAACCGGACTCCCCCACCAGGCCGACGGTCTCGCCCGCCGCCACCGTGAGCGAGACGTCCTCCACGGCGCGGACGCGGCGCTTCCTCGGCCCGTAGTCGATGCAGGCGCCCTGGACGTCGAGCGCGAGGTCAGAATCCGGCACCGGCGACCTCCTCGCAGCGGACGCACCGGACCTGGCGCCCGTCGGCGCCGGTCGTGAGCGGGATCGGCGCGCGGCCGCACTCCTCGGCCGCCCACGGGCAGCGGGCCTGGAACCGGCACCCGACCGGCCACTCGGACGCCGCGGGCACCCGGCCGGGGAGCGCGGTGAGGCGTTCGCCCGGGCGGGCGGCCGCCGGGTTCGCGGCCATCAGCGCGCGGGAGTACGGGTGCCGGGCGTCGGCGAACAGGTCGTCCACTCCTGCCACCTCGACGACCTGGCCCGCGTACATCACCACGCAGCGCGTCGCGATGTCGGCGACCACGCCCCAGTCGTGGGTGACGAACAGGATGCCCAGCCCGGTCTCCTCCTGCCGCTCGCGCAGCAGGTCGAGCACACCCTCCTGCACGGTGACGTCGAGGGCCGTCGTGGGTTCGTCCGCGATGAGCACCTTCGGGTTCCCGGCGAGCGCGCGGGCGATGCAGACGCGCTGCGCCATGCCACCCGAGAGCTCGTGGGGGTAGCGGGCGAGCACCGACTCGGCGTCGCGGATGCCGACCTGCTCCAGCAGCTCGAGCGCGCGGGCCCGGGCGGCCCTGCGGTCCACCCCGGTGTGGCGGCGGACCGAACCGGTCAGGACGGCACCGACGGTCAGCGACGGGTCGAGGGCCGCGACCGGCTCCTGGAAGATCATCGCGATGCCCGCGCCGCGCGGCAGGTCGGCGTCTTGCCCGGCCAGGTCGTGGGTCGTCCCGTCGAACACCACCGATCCCGCGTCGACGTGCGCGGCGCTCGGCAGCAGCCCGGCCGCGGCCCGCGCGGTGACGCTCTTGCCGCACCCCGACTCCCCGAGCAGCGCCACCGTCTCCCCCGGCGCGACGCTCACCGCGACGTCCTGGACGACCGGCGTGCGGGCCGCACCGTCGCCGAAGCTCACCGTCAGGCCGTCGAGCACCAGCACCCCGTCGTCGACGGGTACCGCCGTCGACCGGCCCGGCGCCGCGGCCGGGGCAGCGCGGCGGCTGCGGGTGGTGGGCGGGCCCTGCCACCGCTCGGCGAGCGCGTCGCGCAGCCCGTCTCCCACGGACCACAGCGCGAGCACGACCAGCGCGATCAGGCCACCGGTCGGCACGAGCAGCCACGGCTGCTGGTGGATGGAGTCGGCGGCGGTGCTGACCAGGTTGCCCCAGGTCGGCGTCGGCGGCTGCGGGCCGAGGCCGAGGAACTCCAGGCCGCTCTGGGCGAGGATCGACACGCCGGCCACCAGCGTCAGCTGCACCACGACGACACCGGCGAGCTTGGAGCGCACGTGGCGCCACAGGATCCCCACGTCGCTGATGCCGCTCACCCGGGCGACGTCGATGTACTGCTCCGCGCGCACGCCGAGCACCACCGACCGCACCACCTTGGCGACCGGCGGCGAGATCAGCAGGCCGAAGAACGCCATCGCCACCGTCAGGTCGTGCGGGAACACGGCGAGGACCGCGAGCAGGAAGATCGTCGACGGGATGGACATCACGCCGTCGAGGACCCAGCCGACCACCCGGTCCAGCCGCCCGCCCCGGAAACCCGACGCCATCCCGACGGGCACCCCGACCAGGCACGCGATCACCACCGACAGGGCCGCCGGGCCGAGGGTGTGGGCGCCGCCGTGGAGCAGCCGGCTGAAGATGTCGTAGCCGAGCTTGTCGGTGCCCAGCAGGTGGGCGGCCGACGGGCCGGAGGAGGCGTCGGCGAGGACGGCCTCGCTCTCGCCGTACGGGGCGACGAGCGGCGCCGCGACGCACGCGAGGCCCAGCAGCACCAGGAACACGGCGGCGACGACGGCGACCGGCTTGCGGAGGAACCGCGTCAGCAGGCCCGGGCGCCGGGCGGGCGCGGCCTCGGCCGCGGGTACCGGTGCAAGGGCCGTGGGGGTGGGAGCGCTCACCGCAACGCCACCTTCGGGTTGATCCGGCGGTAGGTCAGGTCCAGGACGAGGTTGACCAGGACGACGAGCACCGCGAAGTAGATGACGACGCCCTGGATCGTCGGGATGTCGTGGGTGGCGGTGGAGCTCACCGCGAGCCCGCCCAGGCCGGGCAACCCGAAGATGCTCTCCACCAGCACCGTGCCGCCCAGGGCCCCGACGAAGTGCAGGCCGACCATCGCGATGATCGGCGCGGCCGAGTTGCGCAGGGCGTGCCGGTAGACGATGACTCGCTCGCTCACCCCGTCCGCCCGGTGCGCGAGCGTGTACTCGGCCGACAGGCCCGTGAGCATGGCGTCGCGGGTCTGCTTCGCCGTGCCGGCGAGGCCGCCGATGACCATGCTGAGCACCGGGAGCGTGAGCGAGCGCGCCCACCCCGCGGGCGAGTCGGTCAGCCCGACGTAGCCGATGGCCGGGAAGATCGGGAACGTCACCGCGAACAACGTCACGAGGACCAGCGCGATCCAGAAGTTCGGCAGCGCGTTGCCGACCACCGCCGTGGTGTCCACCAGCCGGGCGAGCCACCCGCCGCGGTGGGCGCTGAGGCAGCCGATCAGGATCCCGAGCAGCGACGAGATCACCACTGCCGGGATCACGATCGACAGGGTCACCCCGAGGCGCTGGTTGAGCGCCTGCGCCACGTCCTGGCCGTTGACGATGGACGTGCCCAGGTCGCCCTGCAGCGCGCCCGACAACCAGTTCCCGTACTGCACGACGAAGGAGTCGTCGAGCCCGAGCTCCTGGCGCAGCGCCTCGTACTCGGCGAGCGTCGCCTCCGGCCCGGCGAGCACCCGGGCCGCGTCGCCCGGCGCGATCGCGATCAGCGTGAACGTCACCAGCGAGACGGCGAACAGCAGCGGGATCGCGAACACCAGCCGCCGCAGCACGATCATGCCCATGCGCGCTCCCCGGTCCTCGCGCGGTCGAGGAAGGTGACGTGCGGCCCGCGCCGGACGAACTCGGCGGACAGGCCGGCGTCGCGGGTGATGCGGTCGACGTAGTCGGCCGTGGCGTCCGCGTCGGCGCCGTGGCACGGCACCGGCACCGAATCGGGGTCGAGGTAGCAGGGGATGAAGCGGGCCTCGACGATCCCGTCGCCGTCGACGGCGACCCGCGCGATCATCGTGTGACGGGAGTCCCGGGGGAACGGGAACGGGGCGCGCCCGGGGTCCGGGGTGAAGAAGCCGATGCTCGGGGCCCGCCGCGGCCGCGGGCGCTTCCCGCCGAGCGGGTCGGTCTCGGCCGTGTAGGCGGGCACGAAGTGGTTGATCCCGTGGAAGATCGGGCGACCCCGGTACACCTCGACCCCGCGCAGGATGTGGGCGTGGTGTCCGATCACCACGTCGGCGCCCGCGTCGACGGCGGCACGCGCGAGCGGCCGCTCGTAGGACGCCAGCGTCGCGTGGACGAAGCCCATCCCCTTGTGGATCGACACGCAGACGACGTCGACGGCCGCGGCGAGGGCCGCGATGTCGGCCCGCATCGCCTCCTCGGACTCCTGCTCGACGCTGGTGAACTCCGCGGGCGCGCTGCCCGGGGAGGCGACGTCGAGCTCGTAGTGGTTGAGCACGCGGATCGGGGCGACGCCCGCCTTGACCGCCGTCGCCCACGACTCCCGCGGCCCCACCGCGTTGTAGCTGAGGAACCCGAAGGTGATGCCGCCCCTGCGCACGACGGCCGGGCGGCGGGCCTCCTCGATGGTCGTGCCGGCGCCGACCGGCTCCATGCCGCGGGCCCGCACGGCGTCGATCGAGTCGGCCACGCCGTACGGGCCCTGGTCGAACATGTGGTTGCTCGCCATCGTGAGCACGCCGAACCCGGCGTCCGCCACGGCGTCGAGGTGGCCCGGCGGGTTCGCCGGGGCGGGGATGTCCACCACGCACACCTGGCCCCGCTCGGTGTGCGGCCACTCCAGGTGACCGACGGCGAGGTCGGCGCCGGTGAGGATCTCCCGAGTCGGGGCGAAGAACCGCTCCGGGTCGGGCGCGGAGAGCATCAGGTCTCCGACGAACAGCACGTCGACGGGCATGGTCAGCTGCTCCCGGTCATCGCGGGTTCGGGGAACGAGCGCGCGAACAGGCCGCGCACGGACGGCGCGGCGCCGATGTCCAGCAGCTGCGCGGCGACGCCCTCGGGGTCGGTCGGCGGGTGCACCGCGTGCGCGGCGCAGTCGACGAACTTGGCGACCAGCGCGTCCGTGGACATCGGCGCGTCCGGGCCGCCCGGCGGCCGGGCGACCTCGAGCGTGTGCTCGCGCCCGTCGCGGTAGCGCAGGGTGAGGCGGCCGGAGGTCATGCGCTCCGGCGTGTCCCACGCCGGCTCGGGGCGGAACGCCACCTTCCGCGCCACCGCGAGCAGGTCGGGCCTACGCAGCTGGTCGGGCGCGAAGGAGCCGAGGCCGACACCGCCGTCGACCAGGGCCAGTGCCACCGTGAACGGCAGGCTGAACTTCGCGTCGATCGCCGTGCGCGGCGCCCGCTTGGCGGCGAGCGGTTCGGCGAGCATCCGGTTGACGGGCGCGCCGACGAGCTCGATCGCCTCGACGGCGTCGAGGTCCGCCTCCGCCCGCACCCGCAGCGCGGCATCGACGAACGCGTGGGTGCCCCGGCAGCTCGGCCAGGCCTTGAAGCTCACCCCGGTACCCCGGAAGTCCTCGCCCAGACCGTCGAGGAGCGGGCCCGGATCGATGTCGGCCCCCGCGTAGGCGGCGAAGAAGCCCGCCGTGCCTTCCAGCGGGGCGGCGAACCCGCGGACGCCACGGCCCGCGAGCTGCACCGCGCGGACCGCCGCCTGCGCGGCGAACGCGTCCCTGATCCCGCGGATCAGGGAGTCCGGGCTGTTCTTGACCTCACCGCTGGCCGTGCTCTGCGAGATCACCAGCGACAGCGCGTCGACCACCTGCTCGGCCGTCAGCCCCGCGAGGAACGAACCCGCGACGGTGGCCCCGATCGCACCCGCGATGGGCGGCGGATACCACCCCCGCACGGCCATTCGCTCGCCGGCGAGGTCGGCAATCCGGCAGGTGACATCACAGCCGAGGGCCACGCTCGCGAGCAGCTGCGCCCCGCAGGCGTCGTACTCCTCGGCGAGTGCGAGTGCCGCGGGGATCACCTGCGCGTTCGGGTGCACCGGTAGACCGTCCACGGCGTCCTCGAAGTCCAGCGCGTGCGCGAGTGCACCGTTGGCGAACGCCGCAGCGGCAGCGGGCACCCGGGACGCGTCCCACAGCAGCGTGCTCACGCCACGGCCGGCCTCCGCACGGACCAGCTCGCTGAAGGGCGCGGTGCCCTCCCCGAGGCCGGTCGCCGCCAACGAGACGCCCACGGCGTCGAGCAACGAGCGGGCCGCAGCCGCCTTCGCGCCCTCGGGCACCCGGCGCTCAGAACAACCCGCGACGACGTCGGCGACGCGTCGCGAGACATCCTGCGCGTCGCGCACACCCATGTGCACCTCCGGGAACGGGCCGACTCGAGCTGCTCGCGGTACGCCTTGGCCGCGGTCCCACTCGACCATCAGGAACCCTGATGCAGGGTGGCAGCACACAAAGGTAGTTGTCAACGGTTCGACCGGACGAAGTTCTGTCGCCTATCGAGGGCGAGTCGCGGGCGCCCGAAGGTTGACGCCGCTCGGCGAGGTGTCCCCCTCCATTCACCGGTGGTCAGCCGTCGGGCGCCTCGCGGACGCGGGAGCGATCCGCACCGACAGCCCACAGGGGCGGGCCCGATAGCATGCGCGCCGCCGCCCCAGCATCACCGGCGAGCAGACCGCGGACTGGGACCTGATCAACGAGGTCGTCGGGAGCGCAGGACTCGACAACCTCGTCCGGACCTGGTGCACGAGATCATCGTGGGCGCGCCCGTGACGCTGCGTCGCTACAAGAGATGTCGATCAAAGGTTGAGACCTGCCATCACCGAGGGCGATCCAACTCGACGGCGAGCACCGAGGAACGGGCGAAAGAAGTACGCGCCTTCCTGGCGAAGCGGCGGCTGCACTGGAAGAGCCGCTGCGCAGCTACTCTCGAAGTCAATGGCCAGACCGGCCCGAAGTCAAGCAGCATTCGCAATATGAACACCTGCATTGCGCAGGTGCGCTACGTTTCTGTGTCCAATTGTCAACGGCCGCTTCCTCGTCGATTCGTTTCCCATGCCTCCGTCAAGCAGGCGCTGAAACGTGCGGAGAACGGGTGTCGATCCACGCCCCCGAGCGTTGGACCGCAGTGACGACCTCTGTGGTCACGACGTGGTCTTCGGCGCTGCTTGACCGACCACGGGCCCACCACCGCGTGACCACGTCCGCTCGTCATCGTCCTGCACCGAATTCCGGGTGCGAGGAGCGGACATGTCCAGTACCGGCGGGCGACCGGCAGCTCCCCAGCGCGATGCGCGGCGGGCCAGGGTCGCCGGCGTCGCTGGTGGTGTCGGCGCGACCACGGTGGCGCGGGCAATCGCGGGCGTGGACCGCGGGGTCTTCACCGGTAAGCCGGTGGATGTCCTGGTCTGCCGCGCGACTGGGGACTCAATCCTGCGCGCCTCGCGGGCCATCCAGGTTCTCGCTGCCAGCGAGCTCCGGCCGGTTGTAGCGGTCACCGGTGCCGACGTGTCCGGCCGCAGCCGGCCGGTCGCGGCCCGGCTGAGGCTGCTGGAGCCCCACGCCGCCGCGGTGGTGGTGCTGCCCTTCGTGCGGCGGTGGCGAGAGCTGGCGGTGCCACTCGATGACGTCCGCGACCTGCTCACCCGGCCGCTGACCGAACTCCCCCGCCCGCTGCGCCGCTACGCCATCGCGGCCCGCGAGCTACGCGCCGCGCTCGGTGCCCCGCGCCCACCCGCCGCCATCCGGCAGGCCGTGCCGCAATCGCGACCCGTCCCCATGATCGGGAGGAACGCATGATGATCACGCCATACGCCGCGCCGCCGGACCCCCCTCCGTCTCCCCCACCGGGCCTGGCCGAGCTCGCGTCCCAACTGCTCGGCTGGCTCAAGTGGGGTGTGCTCTTCTCTGGATTGGTCGGCATCCTGGTCTGCGCCCTGATGCTGATCATCGGCAGACGCAACCGGTCAGCCACGGCTTACGAGGGCCTGGTCGGGTCGGCGTGGGTGCTGGGCGGGCTGGGGTTGGCGTCGGTCGCGGCGCTCATCGTCGGGGCGTTCCAGCTATGAGTGCCCCGATTTCAGGCTGGGCGGCGTGGCGGCGCAACCTTGCCATCGCCGCAGCAATGACGGTGTCGATGCTGTTGATCGGCACGGTTGGTTACCTCACGGCGGACCGGCCCGCACCGGCGCCGGCTTCACCGCGAGTGGCGATCGAGTTGGTTCCCGGCGGCGTTGCGGCGGTGTCGGACACGCACGGGCCGCGGGTCCGTCGCGACGGGCGGAGCATCGGGTTCGCGCGCGATGAGCTGGGCGCGGCGATCGCGGCCAGCAACCTCACCGCCCGCGTTTCCCCGGTCGCTGGCGCGATCGCCGAGGCAACGGTCTCAGAACAGTGTTTTGGCGATACCCCGGCCACACTGGCCCGGCTGCGTTTGACGCTGCCGGTCTCGGATTCGCCCTCCCGGGCAGCGCTGCAACCGCGGGCACTGTACTACCGGGTTCTCGCCGGCGACCCACGCGGCGGCGCCGTCGTCGTGTCGCTGCTGGCCGAGACTCCCCAGGCCCGGGACCTGGGAGGGCTCTCTCGCGTCGACGCCACGTTGCGGTGGATCGATGGCGACTGGCGGCTCCGTGTGCCACTACCACGGCCATCGATCCACCCCACTGCCGCCGGCTACACACTTCTCGGGCGGACGGCGTGATCGCGCAGCCACCGCAGGAGTGCGGGACGTTCGACCTGGGTTGTCAGGCTGGGCAGGCGATCTCCTCGACGTTCCAGGCGCTCGTCACCGAGGTCGCCCGCGGCGCCGCCGACCTGGTCGTCACCACCTCCACGTGGTGGGCGGAAACCGACAGCGTGAACCCCGCGGACTCGGCCGTGCTTGCTGCGCAGGACGTGACCGCGCCGCTGGTCGCGACGATCCTCGTCGGCTCGATTCTGGTGCAGGCCATCCGGATGATCGTGAGCCGCAAGGGCGAGCCCTTGGTCATGGTGGTGACCGGGCTGTTCCGGTTCGCCGTCGTGTCCGCGCTGGGAATCACGATCCTACAGTCGGCGCTGCGTGCCGGGGACGCGCTGGCCCAGCAGTTGCTTGATGGCGCGGCGAACAACTTCGCGCTGCTGATGCGTGACGCGCTGACCTCCAGCACCGCGAGTGCGTTCGTCATCCTGCTGGTCGCGGTCGTCTCCGCGGTGCTGTCGCTGGTGCAGTGGGTGCTGATGGCGATGCGGCAGGCCGGGCTGCTGGTGCTGGCCGCGATGCTGCCGCTGGCCGCGTCCGGCTCGCTGACCCGCTCCACCCGCGGCTGGCTGGCCCGGCTGATCGTGTGGCTGATCGCGATCGTCGCCTACAAGCCGGGCGCCGCTTTCATCTACTACATCGGCTTCTCCTACCTGTCGACGACCAGTTCGAACGCACCGGGCAACATCAGCACCTTGATCACCGGCCTGATGGTGCTGGTGCTGGCCGTGATCGCGATGCCGGTGATGCTGAAGTTCTTCTCCTGGACCGGTACGCAGATCGGCGGCGCCTCCAACGGCGGATCCGGGTTCCTCGGCGCGGTCGGCGCGGTCACGATGGCCCGCAGCTACGGACAGTCCCCCGCCGTGCGACGCGCGGCGGCGATGGAGGCCACCGGTCCCGGCTCGGTGGCCACTCACGCGTCGCCGCAGCCGGCCGGGGCGGCCACCGTCGTCGGGCGGGCCGGCGCAGCAGGACTCGCGGTTGCCGCCGGCACGGCCGCAGCCCGTGGTGCTTCTGACCGGATGACCGGCGCGCCCCCGCAAGGTGGGGGGCCGGCATGAACAGCCGGGAGACCCGGCCGGTGGAGCCGCGACTCTACGGCAACTGGCGGGCCGAACGCGGGTGGGGCGTCGCGGGGCTCAGCTCCGCGGCAACGATCACCGTGTTCGTCGCGATCCTCGTCCCACTGCTGGCGGCGTCGATCGCCCCGACGGCTGCGCTGCCGTTGGCGGCGGCCGCGGCGGTCGTGGTGGCGGGTGTGGTCGTGCGCATCGGCGGGGTCAGTCTCGCCGACGTCCTCGTGCGACGGGCCAGGTTCACCCGGGCCCGGGCAGCCGGATGGACCGAACTGTCCGCGGGAGTGCTCACCGAACATCCACGCGCCGCCGACCTGCCCGGAGTGCTCGCCCCACTCCTCCCCCTCGACGTGGACGACGGCCGTGGCGGCCGGCACGCTCTGCTGTGGAACCGCCGGACCGGGACACTCTCCGCGGTCCTGCGGTGCTCCCCCATCGGCCTGGATCTCGCAGACCGAGATCAGACCGACGCCTGGGTCGCATCCTGGGGCGCGTTCCTGGCCGACCTCGGCTACCAGCCGCTGGTACGGCACGTCGCGGTCACCGTCGACACAGTCCCGGCCGGCGGGACGACAGTGCCCGATCACGTCGCCCGCGAGCTCGACCCTGCTGCTCCCCCACTGGCCAAGCGGGTGCTCGACGAGCTGGTTCGGGCGACCCCGGCCACCTGCGCCGCAGTCGACGTCCGCCTCACCGTGTGCCTAGACCCGAACCGTGCCACCCCGAAGCCCGCCGACCTGTTCGCGGCCATCATCGAAGTCGGGCGGTGGCTCCCCGGGCTGGATTTCACGCTCGGCACGTGCGGCGTCGCCGTGCTCGGTCGCGCCGCGGTCGGGTGGCTCACCGGGCGGATCCGCGCCGCGTTCGACCCGGCCGTCCACGGCGACGTCACCGCTGCCGGGGAAGCCGCGCAGCTGCTGGCATGGGCCGACGCCGGCCCTGTCGCCGCCATCGAGCGGTGGGACCACTACCGTCACGACAGCGGCCTCTCCGTGAGCTGGGCGCTTCGCGAGGCTCCACGCCAAGCGGTCGGCCCCACCGTGCTCGCCCCGCTCCTCGCCCCGGGCCCGTTCCGACGCCGCGTCACCTGGCTCTACCAGCCCTACCCGGCCGACCAGGCCGCAGCGAAGGTCGAGGCCGAAGTCACGGGTGGCCAGATCCGCCGCGCCTGGGCGACCCGCACTCGCCGCGACGAAACCCAGCGGGAACGCGACGATCGCGACCGCGCAGTGCAGTCCGCGCGCGAGGAAGCCGAAGGCGCCGGCGTCGGTCAGATCACCGCGTACATCACCACCACCGTCCAGCACGACGCCGACCTCGACGCCGCGGTCGCCGACGTCGAGCAACGCGCAGGCCAGGCGAAGCTGCGGCTACGCCGGTTGCGCGGCTCGCAGGCCGCCGGGTTCGCCGCCGCACTCGGCGTCGGCATCGACCCGGTCGACCTCCTCGCACACCGAGGAGCGCGCTGATGCACGCCCGACCCCTACCACGAGCCTGGGGGTGGGCAGTTCGCGGCGGCGGACGCGCCGGCCACGTCGAGGCAGGCGCCGGGTTCTCGGGTACGACCAGCCAGCTGTGCGGGCTGTTCCCGTTCGCCGTGTCCGCCGGAACCGATGTCCGCGGCGTTCCGCTCGGTCGTCACCTGCACACCGCCGAACCGATCGGGCTCGACCCGGCCCACTGGCTGCGCACCGGCCTGGTGTCCAACACCGGGATCTGGGTGCAGGGACAGCCCGGTATCGGCAAGTCATCGATCACCAAGCGGATGCTCACCGGGTTGATCGGCTTCGGCATGCGCGCCGTCATTCCCGGTGATGTTAAGGGCGAGTACAGCCCGCTCGTCACCGCCCTTGGCGGCACGGTCTGGCGGATCGGGCGCGGTCTGCACAGCCTCAACCCACTCGACGACGGCCCGCTCCACGCCGAGCTCACCCGCGCAACCGGCAGCCACCGGCTCCGGCTTGCCGAAACCGTCCGCGCCCGCCGACTGTCGCTGGTCGAGGCCCTCATCACGATCGTCCGACGTGCCGACGTCACCCCGACCGAACGTCGCTTGCTCGGAACCGCACTCGATCTCGCCGCCGAAGCCACCGACGACCCGGTCGTGCCCGACGTGCTGCGCATCCTCGCCGAAGGTCCGGACCCGATGCGACGGATCGCAGCCTGTCGTGGCGCCTCCGACTACGCCTGGCTCACCCGCGACCTCTCCAACACCCTCGGGCTGCTCTGCGAAGGCGCCATCCGCGGGCTGTTCGACCGTCCGTCCACAGTGCGCGCCGACGCCACGACCCCCGCGCTCTCGCTCGACATCAGCGCCCTCGACCACGACGAGGACGACGTCGTCGCCGCCGCGATGCTCTGTTCCTGGGCCTGGTCAGCCGGCGTGGTCGATGCTGCGAACACCGCCTCGCGCAACGTCGTGCTCGTCCAGGACGAGCTGTGGCGCGCCCTGCGGGTCGCACCAGGACTGGTCGAACGCTCCGACCGCATCACCCGCCTCGGCCGCCACCGCGGCGTGGTCTCGTTCCAGATCACCCACTCGCTCGACGACCTCGAAGCCCTTCCCAGCGAGTCCGACCGGGCCAAGGCCCGCGGGCTGGTGTCCCGCAACGCGATCCTGCTACTCGGCGGCCTCGCGGAGACCGAGCTGGACGGACTCGCCCGCATCACCTCGCTGACCGAAGGCGAACGGGCGCTGATCGCTTCCTGGGCCGCGCCGTCGACCTGGCACACCGGCCGGGCGCACCCGGGAAGGGGCAAGTACCTGATCAAGTCCGGCCAGCGAATCGGACTACCGGTCGCACTGACCCTCACTCCGACCGAAGCCGCCCTCTACGACACCGACCGTGCCTTCCACCGGCGAGGGCAGCGGCGATGACCGGCCTGCCTGGCGCACTCGTCCGAGATGCGGCTGCACCGCTAATGCTTCTCGGCGCCATGGGCGGCGTCGGCCTGCTGTCCGTCGACGTGTGGATCGCCGCCGGCACTGCAGCCCTGGTCAGCACCGGGAGCTGGGCGCCGCCACCGCTCGGGTTCCAGCTCCCGTTCGTCCTCGCCTCCGGCGCCCTCCCTGCGCCGGCCAGCGCGCCGGCCTTCTGGACCGTGCTGGCGGCACTCATCGTCGCGGAGGGCGGCGCCGCCACGACCGTGATCGTGCTGCGACGCCGATCCGTCCGGCACGAACCGCTCCTGCGACCTCGCGAGCTCGGCGACCTCGCTGGCCGCGAGGCGGAGCTGAAGGCACGCGACCTTCGCCCGAAGCTGCAACGCGCGGACGCGGTGCCCGCGGCTCAACTCGGGATCCGACTGCTGCGCGTCGGTGGCCGGGATGTGCAAATGTCGTGGGAGGACGTCGCCCTCGTCATCATGGGCCCACGGGCGAACAAGACGAGCGCGATCGCGGTCCCCTCGGTCCTGTCAGCGCCCGGCCTGGCAATCGCCACGTCGAACAAGGCCGACCTGTGGGCACTCACGTCAAGGATGCGCTCCCGGGGTGGCCCGGTATGGACGTTCGACCCGCAGGAGATCGTCTATTGCCCCCAGACCTGGTGGTGGGACCCGCTGCGTTCGATCCGCGATGCGCCCGAAGCCGCCCGGCTCGAAGCCGCTACGCGGCTCGCAGGCCATTTCATGCAGACCATCGGCGGGACGCGCCGCGACCCGTTCTTCCACGCGGCCGGCGAGCAGGTCCTCACCGGCACCTTCCTCGCCGCAGCCCTGACCAGCGGCACAATGCGCGACGCTCTGTACTGGCTGCAGATCGGCCGCCGCGACGCGGTCAACGCCCTCGACCGCGCCGGGGCCGGTCTCGAGGCCGCCGACCTCGAGGCCAGCCTCTCCGGCGCCGAGGTCACGACCAAGGGGATCTTCCAGACCGCGCGCACGGCGACGAAGGCACTGACCTCCGAACGCATCCTGCGCTGGATCACCCCAACCGAAACCTGGCGCGATCCCGGTGGGCCCGAGATCATCGAACTCGACCCGTGGCAGATCCTCGCCACCGCCGAGCGCACACCGACCACCCTGCACCTGCTCTCCAAGGAAGGTGCTGGAACCGCCGCACCGGTCGTCGCCGCGCTCGTCGACCGCATGCTCGAGGTCGCCGAACTGCTCGCGCAGGCCCGAGGTGGACGCGTCGACCCGCCCGTGGTCGCCGTCCTGGACGAGGCCGCCAACATCTGCCCGATCCGCCAGCTCCCGCAGCTCTACAGCCATTTCGGCTCCCGCGGGATACAGGTCATGACCATGCTGCAGAGCTACCAGCAGGGCGTCGGCGTGTGGGGCGTGCAAGGTATGGACGCCTTGTGGTCGGCAGCCACGCTCAAGCTGGTCGGGGCCGGGGTCGACGATCACGCGTTCCTGCAGAAGCTGTCGGGCCTCATCGGCGAGCACGATGTCGAGAAGCAGTCGATCAGCCTGAGCCGCTCCGGCGGCCCGTCGCGCCAGTACTCAACCGCCCGCCAGCCGATCCTGTCCGCAGCCGCCCTGCGCGCAATGCCGAAGACCCACGCGGTCCTGCTTGCTACCGGACGCACGGCTGGCCTCGGCGAACTGCTGCCTTGGTATCGCGAGCAGGACGCCGGCCACATCAGCTCCTATGCCGACAGCGCGCTGCATGAGCTCCGCGCGGCCGCCTCCGCAGCCCTCGGCCCGCATCACCCCGTCATCTCGCCGCAGGAGGAGCCGTGACCGACGACGTCGCAAGGGCGCTCACCGAACTCCTCGCCAGGGTCGACGCCCTCGAGGCGTGGCGCGCACACCAGAGCGACCTGCTCGACGACCTCATCAACGGTGATACCGATCTCCGCCACGATCTGCAACCTGCGGCCGACGGCGCCACGGACACCGCGCCAGACCAACTGGACGATCGGACCCTGATCGATTGGGTACACCGCAGCGTCGCAGGCGTCATCGCCCGCCCAATGCGCGGCGAGCTGAAATGGTGTCCCGTCTGGTGGGAGCACCCGGAAGCCGTCTTCCGCTTCGGGGCGTTGCACCGCGCCTGGACCGAACTGGCCGCCGAGCCCGGCGTCGCGCTCTCGCTCTGGATCCGCGACCACCTCGACCCCTGCCTCCGCGAACTGCTCAGCCCACTCGGTCCGTTCGCCGACTGCAGCCACAACGAGCGATACCGCACCCTCAACGAACACGCTCCGCTGCCGACGCTGCCGACTACTGACCCGTCGCCATGAGCTGGGCAGCTCGAACGGCGATCGCCGGTGGCGGAGGCCTCGTCGCACTCATGGTCGCGCCGATCCTGGTGGTCGGGCTGTTGATCGGCGGGGTCGCCGATGGGCAGGCCGACGGCGCGACGATCGACACCTCCCGGCTCTCCCCAGACGCTGCGCGCCTGCTGCCAGCGCTCGAAGGAATCCTGGCCAGCGAGTGCCCGGAGCTCCCGCTGCCGTTCGCCGCGGCGCACATCCAGGTCGAGTCAAGCTGGAAACCACACGCCTTCAACCCCGATGGCCGCGCGGCAGGGCTCTACCAGTTTCGGGAGGCCACATGGATCTCCGCAGGAGGGAAACCCTGGTCTGCCGACCCTCCTCCGGCAGACGCCGACGTGTTCGACGCGGTTCGACACCTCGAGGTCGCACTGCCCTGGCTATGCACGAACCTGCGCCGCATCCGCGCCCACCTGGCCGACACCGGCAAACCCACCGACCCGCTCGACGCCCTCCTCGTCTGCCACATCGCCGGTTGCACTCGCGTGACCGGCTCGGCGACCGGGATGCCGAGCACAGGCGAAGCGGATTGCGACTCTGCCTGCGCCGACACCATCACGAGGTACGTCACCACGGTGCGAACCCAGGCACAGCGCCTCACGGCCGAACCCGTCCCCGCCTCCCTCGAGGGCCTCCCCACACCCACCGCGTTCTCCGGCAACTCAGCTGGATGTACCGAACCGGATCCCAGCAGCAGCGGCTGCCTGACTCCGGCCGCCGAGCACGCCCTCGACGAGATCCTGCGTGCCTTCGGTACTCCCGGACCCGATGCACCCATCCGCTCCTTCACCTGCTGGGACGAACACGCCTGGAACCCGTCCAGCGACCACGGCCACGGCCGCGCTTGCGACTTCTTCCCGGCGCAACCCGGCGCCTTTCCCGCGGAATCGGACGTGACGGACGGCTGGCGACTGGCCAACTGGCTGCGGGCTCATGCTGACCCGCTTCGGGTTCGCTACATCATCTGGCAAGGCCGCATCTGGTCACCCACTACCCCAGACAACGACGGCTGGGGACGCCGCTACTCGGGCGGCGGAATCTACGACGTCCACGACGCAACGGGAGGCCACTACGACCACATTCATTTCAGTGTGACCTCGTAGGAGTGAGACCCGGTCACCGAGACACAGCGACCATCAGTGTGCGCCATTCGGGTGAACATCTCCCAAACGGCCACGAGGATCGACCAGCCGTGCCGAGATATCGATGATCGGAAGGCGCCCCTTCCAAGATCGATCCCCGCCGCGCAGCCAAAGAATCGAGAGGAGCACGGAATGAACGATAACAACGACGGGCCTTACGTCGCCGCCGCCGACGACGGCCCCAACCTGCCGTCGCACCATCGCGAGCCCGACGAGGAACTCGACATGAGCACCACATCGACTCCGCTAGCGTCGACGCGCTGGCTGCGTAGGCTGGCGCTGCCACTCGCAATCGCCTGCTCCGCCACGACGTTGTTCGTGCCGTCGGCGGCAGCGGAGCCGCCCCCTCTGCCGAGCGCACCGCAGCCGGCCACACCCAATTCCGTCGAAGAAGCCCAACGGTCGATCGTCGGAGTGATCACTCTCTGGCGGGAACGGGAAGATCCGTTCGCCTGGATGATGCCCGAACCAGCCGATCCTGCCGCGGAAGAAGAGATGCCGGTCATGTCACTGTGCACCGGCTTCTTCGACACTCCGTCGACGATCGTCACCGCAGGCCACTGCGTCGATCCGGCGGAGGGTCGACTTGCCCTCGACCAGCAGGACCTGCAGTTCGACCCCGGAACCGGGATGCCGATTCCCCCACCGCCGAACCGGCCCGAGCCTGTGCGCACAGTTCTGGTGTTCCAACCCCGGGAACTCCAAGGGCGCGTCATCGATGCACCGACCGAAGTTCGCGTGCACAGCTTCCGCCCCGCCGAGGAAGGCGACACCGCCAAACTCGAACTCCACGGCAAACCACCCGGACAACCGTTGCCGATCGCAGCCGACGAGCCGGCCCTCGGGGACGGCGTGACGTCCATCGGTTTCCCGGGCTTCAACGTCGGGCAGACCGACGGCATCGACCTCGACGCCCTGCTCAGCGGCGGCAACCCCGCAAAGACACTGGAGGACTCCCGCCTGCAACCCGTCAGCTCGTCCGGCACCATCACTGCACGGCAGTACCAGAACGGTTCGGCAGTGTTCCAAACGAATGCCGACCTCGCGCCAGGGACATCCGGCGGACCGGCTCTCACCTCACGTGGTGAAGTGGTAGGGGTGAACTCCCAAATGAGCATCCCGTTCTTCACCCAGAACTTCAACATCATCACTAATACGGGGATGCTGCGCGAGTTCCTCGGCCAGGAGGAGCCACATTCCGCCGCCGCTTCGGCAGCGGCGCAGCCCCCGGCGAGTCCGAGCTCCGCACCGGCTCCACTCGCACGTCAGGAGACCCCGCTGCTCAGTGGTCTACCCACCAGCTGGTTCATCTCGCTCCCGATCATCGGCGCCGCCATCCTCGGCGGACTCCTGATGTGGTTGCACATGCGCCGCAAGATCCGGTCCGTCGCGTCCGGCCCTAGCCACGGGGCCGAGCCGGGGAGTCCATGCTCCGACCTCTCGTCCGACGCAGCCGGGCGTCACGCCACGGACGACCGCGCGACCGAACCGTCGTCGGCGTGATCCTCCACGTGGTGATCCTCAAGGCTCAGATGCAGCGACTACACGCGGTGGCGAAGACGCCGTTGTTGTGAGCCAGGTTTCGGTGGACTGCGGGTGAGGTCAGCGTCTGATGATCGACCTAGCTGCACGCAGCGAGATCGAGGAATACAAACGGAGCGCCGCGACCAGCCGCGGCGGCCCAGCTCACTCGAACTCGCGATCCTTCACGCCGAGGATGAACGCCTGCCACTCACCAGCGGCGAACCGGAGGATCGGCCCCCGGCCGTGGTCCTTCGAGTCGCGCACGGCTCGGCTGCCGTCGGGCAGGTCGGCCACCTCCACGCATGCTCCGCCATTCTCGTTGCTGTAGCTGGACTTCCGCCAGGCCACTCCCGCCAGGTCGATCATCGGAGCTCACCTATTGCTTCCTTGAGCATGTCTGCCGTGCTCGGAGCGTCAAGCGCGGCGTCACAAAGCCTATCGAACACCTGTACGTACGCGGTCACCTGCGAGTCGCGGTCGACGTAGTCGGCGCTCCACAGGTCTTCCAGGTAGACGACCTCGGTGCCGGGTGGGTCGGGCAACCGCAGGATGTGGAACGACGTGCCCATCGAGGGGTGCGGTCTGGCGGCGAACGGGATGATCCGCACGGAGGCCGTCGGCAGCTCCGCCATGGCGACCAGGTGCTCCAACTGCTCCAGCATCACCTTTCGACCGAAGCCGGCCAGGCGCCGAATGACGGCCTCACCCATCACGACCCACAGGCGTGGCGGGTTGTCACCGGTGAGTCGGGCCTGCCGCTCACGTCGGATCGCGACGAGCCGCTCCACCTCGGCAGGGTCGCGCGTCGGGTCGCCCGCCTCCGTCATGGCACGGATGTACGCCTCCGTCTGGAGCAGACCTGGCACGAGCCCGACCTCGAACTGCTTGATCTCGACCGCCTCGGCTTCGAAACCGACGAAGGCGCGCACCCAGTCCGGCACTCGGTGCGTCGACCGCTTCCGGGCCTCGCGGGCGACGTCCAGGATGCGGACGGCCTCATCCGATTCGAGAGAAACGTTGTAGAGCGCCAGGAGGCTCTTCACATCCCCGAGCGAGATCGTCATCTTGCCGTTCTCGATCTTGGAGATGGTGGAGGCGTCGCGCCCGAGGTCTTCCGCCGCGGCGTCGCGGAGGAGGCCGGCATGCTCCCGCAGCCGCTTCAGCTCGCGCCCGAGTTGGAGACGGCGCACGGTCGGTCCCTGTGCCACGTGCGGATTCTGGCATGGCCGTAGGTCCACCGAGGAAGCTGGGAGCGCCCTCTAGTAAGTCGCCCGTGCCGGTTGTATTCTGCCGATTATGGGTTCCTGCTCATCGCCCGTGCGGAGAGAATCTAGCCGGTTGGTCAATGTCGTCCCGGTCACGGACCGCGACGGCCAGCAGCACTTCGTCCCGGACTACGCGCTCGTGGAGTGGCGGGACACGGGCATGTACCCCACGTGCTGCGGCTCGTGGGTTATCGCTGCGTCCATGGCCGAGCCGGAGCGAACGAGCTGCTACCTGTGCATGCCGAGGCGAGCGAAATGACCATTCCTGGCCGCGACGAATCCGGTGCTGACACGAGCGCTGCCCCAGTCGTTCTCACACGCTCCGTGGGGACGCCGCGCGCCTCGCCGGACATCTCCATCCTTACCTACTGCCCTCGGCACAGGCTGATCGTCAAGGGAAGCGACCGGTGAGCTTCGCCTGGGGCCCGGCGCTTCAGACCGTGCCCGTGGTGGTGACCGTCCACGGACACAGCGGTCGCGCGCTCACCACCTACTTCCCAGAGCTCACGATCGGCGATACGCGAACGATCAGCGTGCCGCGCGATGCCGCCGCGGTCACGCTATCCCGTCCTGCCAGGACCCGGGTCGAACTCGCTCGGCACCGGAACGCACACCGCGTCCATCGCGTGTCACGCAGGCCGTCATGGCGGGACGAGAGCTCCGACTGGATGTTCCTGCGATGGTGGTGCGCGATCGTCCGCGGGCGCCGTGCGATCCGTCGTCTGCGGCACGAGAGGCAAGGCCGATGATGGATTCCTCCGCACCGAGCGCCGCAGCAGTCGCCCTCGCGCCCATGGTGCGCGTCTGGAGCGAACTCCTGGCCGCACACGTTCCTGACCGAGAGGGGCGGTGTTCCACCTGCCGGTGGCAGACGCGCTCGGCAGATCCATGGCCCTGCGGGCTGTACCTCCTGGCCGACGCGGCACGCCGGGTGGCCGAGCGAAAGCCGGTGGATCCCAAGCTGTAGCCGGCATGGAAAGTCGGGCCGTGCGACGCGGCACCGCGCCCCCGCGCCGCGCTTGCGAATGTTCCCATTCGGCCACGAAACTCCGGGCACAGCTGTAACCATCTGGGCATGGTCGATTCCCTCATCGCGACGCCCGCCGCCCGCAGGGCCATCATCCGAGAGCGACAACGGGACCTCTATGGCGCGCCGCTCCGCACACTTGTTCAAGGACTGACCGAGGACTATGGCATCAGCCAGGCTCGGCTCGCGGACACCATCGGGATCAGTCCGCCGATGCTCAGCCAGCTCGTCTCGGCAGATCGGATCAAGATCGGCAATCCCGTTGCGCATACCCGGTTGATGATCCTCGACGAACGCCGCAACCTGGCCCGGACGACCACAGACCGCTGCAAAAGTCGACGCGATCCTCGATGACGTGGTGCGAGTCCAGCAACCGTGGCCGCACCACAGACACAAGGGCGGCAGAGGGAGCGGCCGATCGACAACGGAACTCCTGCATGCCGTCGCCGGCCCCGACCAGCTCAGGGCAGCAGCCGCCGTACTCGAAGGCGACTTTCCGAGCCTGGCAGCGGTGCTCCGAGATGCCGCCGGCACTCCCACTTGACCGCCGGCCTACCAAGGTGGTCGTGGTGGCGCCGATAGGAAGAGGATTAGAATGCGTCCCGACCGCACCGCTCGCACATAGCCCACCAACGCCACGAGCCATACGCCAGCAAAGGCGGCGAACAACCAAGCCCAGAGCGAGCCTGTATCTCGGCGGCGTTCGTCGCCGGAACGCGTTTCGAGGTGTGAGGGCCGCGGACCCCATCGGCCGGCGAGGGCCGCCCGATCGATTGTCGCGGACCGCGGACGAAGCACGCCCTCGTCCTCAGCGAAGTGATAGACGGTCCCGTACACCGCGTCGAACCGCGGTCCGTTCGATCGCCAGGCGGAGCGCTGGAGGACCTCGAGTGCCTCCGCGGCGGGCAACAGTGCGTCACCGTCGCTGCGATGGCACTCCAGAGCGCTGATGGACAGCACAGTGCGGTCCGCACCGTGCTGGTACTCGACGGCGACCGACTTGCAGCCGTCCCACTCCGCTCTGGAGACCGCATCAGGCGCAGTCGCGCAGCCGGCTGAGAGCAGAAGCACGCCGACGACGAGGGCAGGGATCACGGCGGGAGGGTGTCGGACCAGCGTTGTACGCACACCACTTTGCGGCATTCGGGTGTGGACAACCCCGAAGCTACGCCGTGGCGGTGGGACCAGGCGGCGCAGGCATCGCTGCCGAACGCTGCGGATCACGCTCGTCCTGCAACGACCGGCGCGAGGCTGGTACGCGGCGTGCTACCGCGGCGTCCTCGGCGAGGCGCTCGATGTCGGCCAGCATGCCTGCAGCCACCTTGTGGACGGTCTCGGCGGCTTTGCCGATCACCTCGGGGTCGCCGCGGCTCCAGCCGGCGACGTAGGGCACCGCGAGTGAGGTGGTATCGATGCCGCACGCGGTGAGGACGACATGCGCAGCCGACTCTGCCTCCGTCTCGCGTTGAGCTCGGCCTATCGGACGGTGCTCGTGGTCGGCACGGATGTGCGCCAGCTCGTGCGCCAGTATCGCCGTGGCCCGAGCGTCGTCGATGTCGGGGCGAACCGATACGACACGGCCGCGGTGATCCGTCCAGCCCTGCACGTCTCCCAACTCCGGCAACCGCAGCAGCCCGTAACCGTGCCCTGCGACGAGGCGCGCGAGCGGTCCCCATAGACGCCCAGCGTCGGGCGCCTGAAGGATGCCGGGCGCGTGCAGCGTCAGTAGGGGCTGACCGGTTGTCTGGGCGATGTCGAACACGTGTGCGACCCGCACGCCGACCATCCGTCGTCGGCCGGCTGGCGTCGGCTCGTCCTCTCGCCCGTCCTGCTCGGAGTCACGACGAGTGACCGGCGCAAGGACCGCGAAGCCGCGCTCGCCTGCCCGCACCGATCGACCGAGCCGGCGCCAGGTTGTGTATCCAGCGACCTGCGTGAGCATTACGCCGCGCTCCTGCGCCTGCATCCACAGCAGCAGCATGTTGCGTGGGCTGTAGCTGTGGAACGCGGCCGCCGTACGCAACATCGTCGTCCACTGTTCGCTGGTGGTGAGGTTCTGGACGGCGGTGGTGAGCTTCGCGTTCAGCGCGTCGACGCGAGCGGCTCGCTCGGCCGCGGACCGGGATGGCGACCGGGGTCGGTTCGGCATGGTCACGATGACGGTCCGTCGCGTCGCAGGCCGGGTCTGTGAGAGGTGGGGATTGGGGCTCGCGACGCCCGGGTCAGACCCGACCGAATCGTCCGGTCGATCTCCGAAGCGCTGAAACCGGCGACCCTCAGGTGGCCCGCTGCCGCATCTCGCAGAACACGCCACGCCTCCGGTTCGGAGAGTCCGCCCTCGGCGACGAACGCGCCGAGCCTGGCTGACGCACGGAACAGTGTGTCGTTGCGGCTTCCAACGCCAGCCCGCACGACCCGCTCCACCTCGCCCCGCACCGCGGCCGCAACGTACGCCGACCGAACGCGGGCGCCGACGACCGATCCACCCCGTCCCGCGGTGGGTGTGCGCGGGCGGAGCCGATCGAGGAGCCAGCCGGGAAGCGGCTGCGGATCGGCTGCGGAGACCAGCCGGTACCGGCCCTTGTGGACGAAGGAGCCGGGGCCGACGACGTACCCGCCGGATGCACGGGTATCGATGTGCGGTCCGAGGAAGCCTGCTGTGTTCCGCAGCTCGAGCCCGTCTGGCAGCCGGAAGTACAGATGCTGTCCGCCGCTCGGTGTGTTCACGATCCGTGTGTCGGCCGGGATCTCTTCGCCGGCTTCGCGAGCGAGGTCAGCAAGTACCTGGCGACCGTGCGGCTCGCCGATGCGGGGCGGCGCATCGAGGTCTATGACGACGAGCCCGGATGGCCCGCCGGTCACGACGCCGATGTTGTACGGCCGATCTCGCCACCACTGGCGGAGCTGAGCGGGATCCCGCGTCGCGAGCGTCAGCCAGTCCTTCGAAAGCGCAGGCACCTTCCTACGCGGACTCAGCGGGAACACACGAGCTCCTCCGTTGGCGATTCGCAGGGCCATGTACAGGAGGTAGCGCTCACGCGCGGGAACAGGCATTGCGCCTCCGTCGGTCGAACCCGCGCGGGACTCTCCGCTCGAGTCGTGACGACCACGTGGTCGGAGAAGGAGCGGAGCAGTTTCACGAAAACGCCACGAACTCATCGGCCGTCTGGTAGGCCAGAGCGCATCGGCAAGGCCCCACTGGCAGAGCTCATAGCGCTGACCACGCGGCAACCACGGTGCGGCCACGCGCCACACCACCATCAGCCGCGGGCACTGGAGGTGATGGCGTGACTGCACGGAGATCGCTGGCGCTGCTCTGCGGCGCCGTGGCCGGTTCGCTTGCGGTGGTTGGCTGCAGCGAGCCTGTTGTGCCGCCGCCACCGACCCCGATTCCTCCGTCTCGATCGCTGCCGTCGCCGTATGACTCCGCGCTCGCGGCGTACCTCGAGTACTGGGAAGTCTCGGATGCCGCGCGGGCTGCTCCTGACGACCGGAGCTGGCGCCGGGATCTCGAAGCCGTGGCGCGTGGCCAGGCGCTCGAAACCGCGCTGACGGACGTCGAGAACTACGCGAGCATCCCCGCGCACACGGTGGGGACGATCAGGCGGTCCCCCGTGGTGGAGAACGGCACACCAGAACGCGTCACCGTGCTCGACTGCGTCGATATCGGCGAGTCGCGGTTGATTCGCGCGGACGGGACGGTCCTCGACGATCTCGAGAACCAGCCCCAACGCTTCCGGCTCCGGGCCCTGATCGTCCGGGTCGATGACCGCTGGCTCGTTGAGCAGACCTCACCGGATGCGGACGAGCCATGCTGATCGCGTCCCTGGCCGCATGCGGGTTGGCGGTACTGCCACTCCCGACTCCGCTCGTGCCATCGCAGCTACCGCCACCGGACACCGGCCGGTGCGCAGTGATCGACGGGGCGGGGCGCTGCCTCGTGGAAGCAGCTGACCCGGGTCGACCCGGCGGGCCACGTGCCGGCGAACGGGATACAGGAGGTCCGCGCGACCGTCGCTCGACTCCTCGCCAGGATCCGACACCGCCCTCGGACGAGAGCGGAGAGCCGGCACGAAAGCCAGAACCGCCTTCCTTCGGAGGCGTCCCGCTGCTGGCGGGCGGGCGCACGGGCAGCGCAGTACGCAACTTCGAGGAGATCCCGATTCCGGAAGATCTCGAGCCTGCCGGTTCGCCGGCAGTACTCGCTCAACGCGCGGTCCAGCTGCTGAACCTGGAGCCGCCCCAGCTTCAGATGTCCGTGTCCGAAGTCGCATACGTCGGCGTGCCGGTGTGGCTGTGGATCGAGCCCGGACCACAGGGATCGGGTCCTGTGTCGGCGACGGCGAGTGCCGGCACGTCGAGTGTCACGGCGACGGCCCGGCTCGCCGCGGTCGAATGGACACTCGGGCCTCCTGGTGCAGAGGTTCGGTGCCCCGGATCTGGCACGGCGTGGTCCGGTGAAGGCGGACCATCCCCGGATTGCGGCTATACGTACACGCTGCGCTCGCTTCCGGAGCGCACGGACGGCAACGGCCGCTGGCCGATCACGGCAACGGGAATCTGGGAGGTGGAGTGGGGCGGATTCTCTGCGGGGTCTCCCGTTGTCGGGACGGAGACGGTGCGCCTCACCACTGAGGAATCGGTCATCGTGGGCGAAGTCCAGGTGCTCGTGAGCGGAGCGGGCCAGTGATGCCGGCCGCGGGACCGGCCGCGGAGCAGGACGAGCAATTTTCACGGCCTCGACTGCGGCGGCGCGGATCATCGCGCCTGCTCATGCTCGGCGTGCTGCTCGGCGTCATGGGTGCGCTTCTGGGCTGGTTCGCATTCCAACAAGCAACACGGCAAATCGCAGTGGTGGCACTGGCTCGGCCCGTGCCGTTCGGACAGGTGATCTCCAACTTGGACGTCCGGCCGGCCGCCTTGTCCGCAGGTTCCGATCTCAGCAGCGTCCGGTGGAGCGACGTGGACTCCGTGGTAGGCCGGACGGCGGCGACCGACCTGTTCGCCGGGCAGCCGCTTCCGCCGGACGCGTTGCGCGCCGAGCCAATCCCGGCTGACGGGGATGCCGTCATCGGGCTGGCCGTCGGTCCGGGCCAGCTCCCCACGACACCGTTGGCTGTCCGTGACGAGGTGCTCGTGGTCCAGCTCGACGAGGCCGGCTCCACCGTGCGTGCTGTCGTTCTGGCTGTTGGCGCGCCCGACCTATCCGGGCGGCGCACGGTCGACTTGCTCGTGCCGGAACGCATCGTCCCCTCGCTTGCGCGGGCCGCCGGTGACGACCGCACGGTGCTCGTCCTGGTCGCGAGGGGGTGAATCGCAATGTTGGTCACGCTCGTATCCGCGAAGAACAGTCCTGGAGTCACGACGGCCACACTCGCGCTGGCCGCGGAGTGGCCTCGTCCAGCGTTCGTGGTCGACGCCGACCCGTCCGGCGGCGACATGGCAGCCGGCTTGGGACGTGGCAGTTGGCCCTCGAGCTCCACCGTCATGGAGCTGGTCATCGAGGCACGTCACGAACCGGTCGAAGCTGTCCTGCGCCGCCTGGCCGTGTCGGTCGACCACGGGCCGGCAGTCCTCGCCGGGCTTGGCCAACCGGGTCAGGCGGCCGCCGTCCCGTGGTCCAGGCTCGCAGCCGGATTTCGCAATCTCGGCGACTCCGACGTCCTGTGCGACGGCGGCCGGTACCTGTCCGGTGACGGCATCGCACCGCTGCTGCAGGGAAGCGACCACGTCGTGATCGTCACGTGGTCCACATTGCCTGCGGTACGGTCCACGGCCCGGCTCGCCGCCCTCCTGCGGGAGGAGGTGCTACCCGAGCCAACCGCGATGTGGGTCCTCGTGGTCGCTCCTGGGCAGCCCTACTCTCCGATGGACATCGCGGCGGCCTGCAGAACGCCCCTTCTCGGTCGACTGCCATTCGACCCACGCGCTGCTCGCGTGTGGACAGAGGGGTACGAGCCCCGTCCTGGTTTCCGGCGCAGCGCGCTGCAGCGCGAGGCACACCGGCTCGCCCACGCCGCGCCCTCGATCCAGGTCACGGCATGACGAGCCAGCTGGCACAGCAGGTACCGATCCACCTGGATCGGACCGTCGTCGAGCGCATTCGGACAACCGTGTTGCGACGGTTGAGCGAGCATCCCCAGCGCGCCGCTCTCAGCGGATCCGACCAGCGCCAGCTGGTCCGGGGCTGGATCGAGGATGAGCTTGCCACTGAGACCCGCCGACGAATGACGGCCGGCAGCTCACCCCTGACAAGGCCGGACGAGGCGCGGGTGGTGCAGGCCGTTGAGAACTCGATCTGGGGGCTGGGACGCCTGCAGGAGCTGCTCGACCTGCCCGACGTCGAGGACATCCACATCACCGGCAACGAGGTTCCGTTGCTCCGCCTGCGCGACGGTTCGATCCGGCGAGCGCCCGAACCGGTTGCAGACTCGGACGACGACCTGATCGCGCAGCTGCAGTACGTCGCGGCGCACCACGGAGCGTCGGAGCGCGCATTCTCCTCGGCGCAGCCGATGCTCAACATGCAGCTGCCGGACGGGTCACGGCTGGCGGCGCTGCGCGACGTCGTCCCCCGGCCAACGGTCACGATCCGTTGCCATCGGCTGGTCGACGTGACACTCGACGATCTGCTGCACCGCGGGACGATCTCGGTCGGCATGGTTCGGTTCCTCCGCGCACTCGTCCCGGCCCGGCGCAACGTGCTGATCACAGGCCCGCCGTCGGTCGGGAAGACGACGCTGCTGCGCGCGCTCGCGCGAGAGATTGCACCAGATGAGCGGTTCGCGACGCTGGAGACGGAGTATGAGCTCGACCTGCACCGGCTGCCGAGGTCGCCATCGTTGCTGTACGCGATGCAAGCGCGACCGGGTTCGACCGAGACGGACGCAGCCACCGGAACCCGGGCCGGCGAGGTGTCGCTGTCACAGCTGCTGCACCAGACACTGCGGATGTCCGTCACGCGCATCGTCGTCGGCGAGGTCCGCGGCGAGGAGGCACTCCCGATGCTCAAGGCGATGACAGCCGGTATGCCGGGCTCGATGTGCACCCTGCACGCGAACTCCGCCACCGACGCTCTCGAGCGCCTCATCGTGGCGGCTCTCGAAGGCGCGGGACCCAACTGTTCGGACAGCTACATCACGCGCCTCCTCGCCGCCGGCATCGATTACGTCGTGCACATGCGGCACATGGCGCATCCGGTGTTCCCCGGGCGGCGGAGGTTCGTCACCGAGATCGTCGAGGTCACCGGCATGAACGAGGTGGGTTGCCTGACGACGAACCGCATCTTCGCGCCGTCGCCGGGCGGGGCGGATCCGCGAGGTCGGTTCCAGATGCTGCCGCAACGGCGGGACGCGTTCGATGAGGCGGGGGTGCCGCTGACGTTCCTCCACCAGCCGGGCATCGACCACTGGCCGGACGTTGCGGGACGGTCGTGGTGAGCGCCCTCGCGGCCGTCGCCGGCGCCCTTGCCCTGATCGGGGTGCTGCTGATTCTCGCCGGCCTGCCGACCCCCGTGGCGGCGCCCTCACTCTGGCGACGACGCATCGCTCTGGCTCTGGCCACGGTGCGGCCACGAGGACCGGACAAGGTCCGGAGGCGCGTTCGGCTGATGGCCTGGGCTGCGGCAGGAGTGGCGACTTGGGTGTTGACCGGTTGGCCGGTCGTCGGTGTCGCCGTGATGGCGGTAGGGCTCTGGGTACCCTGGCTTCTCGGCTCCGCATCGGTGGCTCAGGAACGCATTTCGCGCTCCGAGGCCCTGGAGGCGTGGTGTCGACGCATGGCCGACACCCTCGTCGGGGGCGGCGCGGTGGGGCTGGCACAGGCCATCCGGGTCACCGCGCCGCATGTCGATGAGCTCATCGCTCGACCTGTCGCGACCCTCGCGCACCGGATCGCGGACGAGGGGGCGGATCCGACAACCGCGATGCGGGAGTTCGCGGACTCGCTCGACGACCGCGACGGTGACGCCGTGGCGGCCGCTGTCATGCTCGCCCTGCACCAGCAGAGCGCCGGTGTCGCCCGTGTGCTGCGCCAGCTGGCCGACGGCGTGGCCCGAGATGTCCGAGCCCGCCGGGACATCGAGTCGGCGCGAGCCGAGTCCCGCCAGTCGATCAAGATGCTGCTGCTGATCCAGGCAGTGATGCTCGTGATGTTGGCGCTGGTGCCTTCGTTCGCCGCGCCGTACAGCGGTGTGACCGGACAGCTGGTCATGGCTGTGCTGCTGGCGGGAACGGTCGGTCTGCTCGTATGGATGCGGCGGATGGCGTTGGGGCGGCGCGCGCCACGGCTCCTCGGCGCGGAGGCACGCTGATGAACAGCGTTCTCGTCGTCGTTCTCCTCGCCGGTGGGGTGCTCGGAATCGGTGTCGCGCTGGGTGTGTCCGCCTTCGTGCGGGGGTGGCCGTTGCTCGGCGACGCCCTGGCCGCTCTCGACGAGCGCACGCCTGCAGCGCGGCTCGCGCGGAACCGGTGCGACCCGCTCGGACTGGCGCGCCGCCTGCCGGGACACGTGCCGACTGCCGACCTCACGTTGCTGGGGTGGACTTCGGAACGGTTCCTGCTCGGCCGGGTCAAGGCGGCCGCGTTGTACGGGGCGTCGGGGCCGGCGCTCGCTTCCGTGCTGGCCGCCCTCGACATCGGCATGCACGTCGTGGTTCCCGCCGGCTTCACGATCGCCGGCGTCGTCGTTGGCTGGAGCGCCTATGGCCGACAGGTCTCCGACCGCGCGGAAGCAGCACGGGAGGAGCTGCGCCACGCGCTCGTCGCTTACCTGCAGCAGGTGAGCCTGTTGCGACGGGGCGGCGCGGGTGTGGTGACTGCCCTGACCGTTCCCGCCCAGCTCCTGGCTGACGGCTGGGCGATGCGCAGGATCCGTGACGAGCTCGACGACGCGGCTCGCGCCGGGCATATGCCGTGGGAGGGCCTGCGGCGGCTCGGGGAGCGAGTCGAGATCGGTGAGCTGGCCGATCTCTCGACGATCGCCGCAACCGCAGGACAGGACGGCGGCGCCGTCATCGACACGTTGCTTGCTCGCGCGGACAGCCTGCAAGACGAGCTGCGCGCCGAGGAGCACGCGGAGGCGCATCGGGCCAGCGGACGGATGAGCACCCCTGGTGCATTGCAGGTCTTCCTGATCTCGGCCTGGGTCCTGTACCCGGCCGGTGTCGCACTGTTGACCATCTGAGGAGAGGACAACGCCATGTGGACCACCGCGAACCTGCACATCACGAACCTCGTGTTCTGGCTGCAACAGCGACTCGGACCGATCGACGAGCGCGGCGGTGGCCGCAACACCGACGAGGGCTTCCACATCTCCGGGGGCGCACTGGTCGCGGGCGCGATCGTCGCCGGTGTCAGCGCATTCGTGGCCAAGAAGCTCGGGGCCTTGGAATGACCTGATGGCGGCGCAGACGCTGTCGGTCGACGAGCCCGAGCGCGGCGGCTCGACCAGCGTGGAGATGGCCCTGCTGTGGCTCGCGATGCTCGTGATGATCATGGCAGTGGTCCAGGTGGCCCTGGTGTTCTACGCCGGCCAGCTCGCACTCACGGCGGCGGAGGACGGTCTCCGTGCCGGGCGGTACGTCAATGCGTCCTCCGTCGTCGAGGCTCGCCGTGACGCGGAAGCGTTCCTGCGACGCGCTGCCGGCACCAGCCTGCAGTCACCCTCGGTCGCGGCCGAGGTTGACCCAGCGACTGGATTGCTGCGCGTGCGCGTCAGTGGCGACGCCCTGTCGGTCGTGCCTGGTGTGTCGCTGCAAGTGACCAAGGAGGCGACAGGTGCGGTGGAGCGTGTGACGCCATGAACAGCCCCGTCAGCGGTGTGGAACGCGGCGGCGCGCCGGCGACCGAAGCGGCGATCCTGACCGTGATCGTCGGATTGCTGCTCGCGTTCACGACAGCGGCAGGGCGCGTGGCGGCGGCCGAATCAGCAGCTGACCAGGCGGCACGAGGGGCCGCGCGGATCGCGTCCGTGCAACGTGATCCGACGGCCGGCCAGGTCGCGGCGGAGGCGGAGACACGTCGCGTTCTCGATGGCCAAGGGATTGCCTGCGATCAGCTCGACGTGAGGGTCGAGCCGGATCCACCGTCGGCTCCGTTCGGCACGCAGGCCGTCGTGCGTGCGCGGGTGACATGCGCCGTCCGGTGGTCCGACGTCGGTATCCCCGGACTTCCCGGCAGTCACGACATCAATGCCGACTTCGTCAGCCCGATCGATCGCTACCGGGAGCGGACATGACCGCGGATCGCGGAGGCGGCTCGGTCAGCACACCGATGGCGATCAGCGTGCTGGCGATGATGCTGGTCGTCGGGTTCGCGATCGACGGGGTCCGCGCCGCACAAGGCGTCGCGCGGGCCGATGCACTCGCCGAGGAGGCCGCGCGCGCCGCTGGCCAGGAACTCGACCCGGCCGGTCTCGCACAGGGCGTCATCAGGGTCGACCCGGGGCCTGCTGCGGAGTCGGCTCGTCGATATCTCGATGCCGCGGGTGTCGAAGGCGACGTGGTGATCATCGCGCCCGACCGCATCCAGGTGGAGGTCACGGTGCGCCGCTCGGCCGTGCTGCTGGGGCTCGTTGGTCGGGACGAGTTCACCAGCCGCGGTTCCGCTGAGGCGATCCTCGTGCCCGTACTTCCGGAGGGCGGGTCTCCATGAGGGCCATCGGGCGAGTCGTCTCTTCGGTCTTCGCCGCTGTGGCGATCCTCGGAATCGTCGCGGGTGTCCCGGCTGTGCTCTGGATGGTTGCCCGGGTGGCGTTCGCCGTGGACTGGCCGGCCCCAGAGGATCTTCTGGCGCTCCTGGTCCGCCCCGACGACGGCCGGTTGCTGGTGGGTTTCCTTCTGCTCGTTGGTGCCGCGGCGTGGGCGCAGTTGACGTTGTCGCTGATCGCGGAGTTCGTCGGCGTCGTGCGGCACCGGCCGACGGTCCGGGTCGAGCTGCCCGGGCTCAGGCTGAGCCGGACGATCGCCGCGCTCCTCGTCGGGGCGCTGCTGTCGGTCGGGTCGGCAACCGCCTCCGCTGCGCCGGCCCCACTGTCCGCTGCTGCTTCGTTGCGCACCTCGCCGGATGGCGCGTCGGCCACCGCGTCGAGCGAGGGGCCCGAGTACGAGGTCCAGCCACGGGACACCCTCTGGCGGATCGCGGAGAAGGCCCTTGGCGATCCACTGCGCTGGCGGGAGATCTACACGCTCAATGCCGGCCGAGAGCAGCCCGACGGCGAAGAGCTCAGCGAGGCGTCGCTCCTACGGACCGGCTGGCGGCTGCAGCTTCCGGCCGACGCAGCTCTCGACGGCGAGATGGTCGTCGTCCGTCCTGGCGACACACTCAGCGGGATCGCCGCGGACCGGCTCGACTACCCCGGCCGCGCGGAGGAGCTGTTCGACGAGAACCGGGGCCGGCTCCAGCCGGACGGCCGGACGCTGTCCCGACCCGATCTCATCCTTCCTGGCTGGACCTTGGAGCTGCCCGAATCGACCCAATCAGACGCCGCAGCACCCACAACCCCCGACCCGGAGCGACGCCAGCCAGCCCGGGAGCGGCAGCCAGCCCCAACCCATGAGCAGCCTGCGCCTCCCGACCGGACGAGTCGGCGGCCCGCACCCGCGCCATCTCCACGCACGCCGCCCGACGAGCGCGCACCAGAAGTCGCGACCACCCAACCCGCGCTGCCGATGCGACCGGAACAGGACGCATCAAGACCAGATCGCGGAGCATCGCTTCCCACGCACGACGCAGGAGAGCAGGTCGGAGCCCCCGAGGCCGATTCGGATCACGACGTGGCCATGCCGACGATCGTCCTGGGCGCATCGTCGCTTGTCGTCGCGGGCGCCGTGGCCGCGTTGGCAGTACGGCGACGTCGCCAGTTGCGTGCCCGCCGGCCGTATCACCGGATCGCGGTGCCGAGCGACGAGGCCGGCTATGCCGAGTGGCTCGCCGCGGCTGCGGAACCGCTGGTCGATATCGCGTTCCTCGACGCAATCTTGCGAGGCCTCGCGCTGAATGACTGGACCGAGCTCGACCCGCCCCGACTGCGCACAGCGATGCTCGAGGCCGAGCGCGCGGTCGTGTCCCTGAGCTTCGACGTCGCGCTGCCGGAGCCGTTCGAGCCGCTCGGGCATGGGTCCTGGTCGGCTCCGGGCACCGCTGCCTTACCCGTCGCGCCGGACGAGTCCCGCGGGTACTGCGCGCCGTTCCCTGCGCTCGTCTCGGTCGCGACTGGCTTCGAAGAGCAAACGCTGTTCGTGGACCTCGAGGAACTCGGAGTCGCACACGTCACCGGCGGCCTCGGTCTCGCCACCGGTCTGCTCCGGCACGTGGCAGCGGAGCTGGCGAACAGTCCGTGGAGCGAGGACTGCGAGGTGCTGCTCGTCGGATTCGGGGCCGAGCTCATCCCGCTGAACCCGGAACGGTTGCGCGTGCTGCCGGACATCGCCGCGGGCCTGGCCGAGGTGCGCGCCCGTCTGCGTTCCGCGCGCGACACCATCGCGCAGGTCGAGGTCCCATCGCTTCTGCACGGCCGCCTCGGCGGCATCGCCCCCGATGCCTGGCTCCCGGTCGTGCTGCTGGCGACCGGTCCCGCGACCGACCAGGAACGGTCGGAGCTCGCCGACCTCGCATCCGAGATCGGCGGAGAGGAACGCGCGCCGGTCGCCGTCGTCACCGCCGGCGTCGCGCTCGCCGGCCACGAAGTACACGTCACCGACGGCAGTCAGCTGCTGATGGCCGACATCGGTGACGGGCCATGGTCCGCCGAGATCATGTCGGGAAGCACCGGTACTGGTCTGGCCGAGATCCTCGCGCCGACCACACAGCCCGACGAGCCGGCGGAACCGGCGGAAGGCGCCGAGCCGTGGGCGGAAGGGATGCAGGAAGACGGAACCCTTAGCGACCCGCCCAAGCAGGCGGCAACGTCGCCGGCGGACCCGGAAGCCGTCCGGCGCCTAGCGATCGTGGACCAACAGGACCCGTACCTCGACCAGGATCTCGATCGGTGGGCCACCCAGGGATCACCGGACGTACCGTTGATCGGCATCCTCGGCGAGCCGGTGGTGCGGGCGCCTGGCCAGTTCCCGTCGGTGCGGCCGAGCTGGTTCACCGAGGTGCTCGTCTACCTCAGCCTCCACCCGCTGGGGGTCACCATGCAGAAGGCGATGACCGACCTGTGGCCCGAGGGGCACAAGATCGACCCCGCCACCGTCCGGCACGCCTTCTACGGGGCACGCCGATGGGCCGGGCGCGGCCTGGACGGGGACCCGGAGCGCGCATACGTCAGCGACATGCAGAGCGACAGCACCTACCGGCTCCGCGGCCACCTCCTGGACTGGGATCTCTTCCGCCGCCTGCGCAAGCGAGCCCAGGCACGACACGCCGCCGCCCACGAGGGAGCCGCCGCCGACTACGAGCAGGCCCTTGGGTTGATCCGTGGTCCGGTCCTCAGCGCTCTGCGCCCAGGCGGCTATGCGTGGCTCAACAATCACGACCAACGCCACGACCTGCAGATCCCCGGCTTCCTCGTGGACGCTGCACACGAGCTCGTCGAGATCGCCCTGACAGCCGGCGACCTCGAACTCGCTCGGCGAACTGCCGAGACGGCCCGGGGCGTTGACGTCGACGTCGTCTTCGACCGTCCGTTGACCGATCTCATGCGCATCGCTCACGCGGAAGACCGACAAGGGGAGATGGAGCGCTACGCGGCGATCCTGCTCGATGCACGCGGCTTCGACGTCCCGGAGGAGCTTCCGCCCGAGACATTCGCCGTTCTTAACGAGTTGCTCCCACACGGTCCACGGCGACGGTCATGAACGAGCTGCCAGTCGCCATGACCGCCGCGGTCAGCGGAGCCGCACTCGCCCCAATCACGATCCGGCTCGTCGCGGCGACCCGAATCTCCGCTCGCCCCACCACCTCACCGGAGACGGTCGCGGTGACCGTACTTGTGGGTCTCCTCGTTGCGGTGTCCGGTAGCCCTGGGTTCGTGCCACTGATCGTCCTTGGCGTCGCGGCCGCCGTGGTCGATCTGGACGAGCGCCGGCTGCCCAACCCGCTGACTGGCACACTGGCGATGGGGGCAGCCCTCATCGCAATTGGCGCCGGGACCACAGCGGTCGGCCCGGCGATCGAGGCCAGCACGTGCATTCTCGCAGTCGCCCTCTTAGCCAAGTCGATCAACACCGATGTCCTGGGCTGGGGAGACGTCAAGCTCCTCCCGAGTCTGGCCGCGTCGCTGTCGACGTTGCATCCGCATGGCCTGTTCGTCGGACTGGTCTGCGCGATGGCTCTCCTGGCGATCACCGTTGTGCTGTTCACGGCCACCAGGGAACAACGGTATGGCGATCCAGTGCCTTACGGTCCCGCACTCGTCGTGGGGGCGTTCGCAGCTCCGCTGGTCGCCTGAGGCCCGAGTCCGCAGACGTGTCGCGATGCGACCACGTCACGTCCTCGTTTCTTGACCGCACCGGCAGCTGATCGATGTCCGGTTCGGCGCGGTGCCGGTGACGCCGTCGCCCTCGGCGCCGCGGAAGGGGCGGCCGATGGCGAGTCCGGTGGAGCGACGACGAGCGGGGCGTCCAGGTCGATCCCGGCGAACCGGCCGCGGATGGCGGCGTCGGTGCGTCGGTTCAGGCCACGCAGGCTCCGGGCGACGGCCCGGGCGCGCGGCGATTGTGAATCAAGGTTCTCAACGAACGCCGCCAGGTCAACCTGCCGCGGCAGTTTCGGCACGCGGGATGGTTTATCCGTCACCGCCCACGCCACCAGGTCGGAGACCGGCTGGGTCAGCAGGTGCTGACGCAGGGCGTTCGCGATCGGCTCGTTGGGCACGAGCCCGCCGACCGGACCGATGCCCGGCACGTGCCCGACGATCGCCCACTCGCTGCGTCCGGTCGGGGCGAGTGAGACCACGTCCGCCTGGCGCGGTCCTTGTTCAACCATCTCGCGCGCAGACTTGTACGTGGCGACGTCGATGGTGCGGGGCAGCTCTCCCGCAGGCGTCGCCCGGTCCGCCCCGACTGCCTCATCGAATGCGGCGTGGCCACCCGCGATGTCGCGGGTGGCGGCCTCCCGCTCGGGCCTCTGTGCGGCGCGCCGGTGGCGGGCGAGCGCATCGGCGAGGAAGGTCGCGATGTGCGCGAGCTGGTACAGCTCGTAGCTCGGCAGTGTCATCAATGGATAGTCCGCGGTCATGACATCCATGCCCTTCCGAGACGTGGAGCGCGCACCGGAGCGCGAGTCGGATCAGATCGCGGCGGCGACGCGACCCGTCGGGGTCGGCGATCCGCAGGTAGCGCCTGGGCCGCCCGTTCGAAGACGGACCGCCGGGCCGCATCCGGATCGGGATCCGGCAAGGCGGATGCGGCGAGAGCCTCGGCGTCGGCGAAAGCGCGTTTCGTCGAGGCGAACGCGCCGAGGTCCCGGACGTCGAAGACCACCCGCTCGAGCTGAATGCGCAGCGTGGACGCTCGTCCGGTCGGCCGCAGCATCTGCCCCGACGCCGGCGGCGCGCCGCGAGCATCGATCAGTACGGCGGCCTCTGCGCTACCGCGATCGTCCTGCGCGGCGGGCGGTACCCGAGGGCGGCCGGACTCCCGCGGAAGTCTCAGGGCATCGTGGCTGAATCGTCGCCAGGTAGCCGCGAACCGCGCAGCGGTTGGCCGATCGTGGATGTACATCAGCATCCGGCCGATCCGCACGCTCACCGCAGCCTCCGGGGTGCTGGCGTGATGGGCGACGACGGCGAAGTCCTGGACGCCGTGCAGCGTGAGCACGACCCCGACGAACTGCCGCTCGTGCACCGCGTCCTCCCCGCATCCGAAGGCCTCCGGGTTCAGGCCCGGGGTTGTCGCGATTTTCGATCTCGCGGTGTCCGGTTCCGTGGCTGCCGCGGGTCCGGCGGGTAGTCGACCTCGACCACCCGCGATCCGGCTACCGTCGGGGTATTCCGACGCGGCGGCCACGCCGCCGCCCAGGTCCGCGCCGCCTCGCTCGACGCCTCGGCGGCTGCGGCCTGGTGCGCTCGTCCACGCTCCCGCTGCCAGGCCGCGATCTCCTGCAGCAGCGCCGCCAGCGCGATCGCCATCGCGACTCCGGCGGCCACCTCGTCGTGCGGCAGCACCCGACGACGCCGCATCAACTGCCGAGCAGCCCACCGCAAACTCACACTGGCCCGGCTCTGCTCCCCGGCACGACGATCCGGGATCCGAGCCGCCCGATCGAACAGATCAGCCACCGATCCCAGATCGCGGCCGGCCAGCGTGTGCCCGCGCACCGCCGTCAACACGTCCTGCGTCGCGTGGGCGATCTCGTCTACGTCCACGCCCGCGGCACCGCGTCGGGACGCCGTGAGTGTCCGCCGCGCCCGATCGACGGCGTACCGCGCCTCCACGAGAACGTCCGCAGCGTCGACCGACCCCGCTGGCACCCCGACCCACTGGCGCAGCAGCCGCGGCATCGACAGATCTGACGCCAGCTTGCTGCCCGAATAGAAGACCGGAAACCCGGCGGCGGTCACATCCCCGGGACGCGCCACTTTGTAGCCCAGGGGATCCCCCGACGGCCCGAAGCGAATCTCAACCAGGTACCCGGCTCCGCGTAGCTCGGCCTCGAACGACGCGACGTCATGTGCCGCTACCGCTGCCGCCTTCACCGCGCGCGCCAGCTCCGGCCGGGCGGCATCCCGACCTGTCCGTGCCGCCTTCTCCAGCTCGCCCCGGCCAGGAGCGCGGGGCGCGGTGCCGTCCGCCGCCGCGGTCAAGGTCAGGCCCAGCCGCTGCTCGATCTCGCGAGCGGCCACCCGCAGCTTCGGAAAGTCCCGGCGCGGCCAGAACCGCCGCCCGGTGTCCTGCCGCACCAGCACCACAGCGATGTGGATGTGGTCATCGGCGTGCCGAACAGCCACCCACCGCGGACCCCCTTTGTCGCCCCGGCGCCCAACACCGGCACCGTGAAGCAGATCCCGGGCGACCTCGGCCCATTCGGCGTCGCTCAGCACGCGATCGTGGACAGCGACGCGCGCCGAGCAATGCCACACGTACCCCCGCGGGCTATCCGGACCAGGGGTGTCGGGCAGCCCCGCGCCGATGCCCGGGGCCCGCATCGCCCTGATCAGCGGGCCCAGCTCCAGATCCCACTCCCCCGGGCCCGTTGCCGCCGGCTGCCACCCCGAGTCCCGCCCGTCCCACGTCGCAACCACTCTTGGCCGACGATGCTCCTCGGCGCGACCGGGCCCCATCAGATACGCGAGCAGCCCGCCGACCCGCCAGCCATGCACCACCTTCGTGATCACGACATCGATCGCGCGACCGCTACGTCCAGGAGCTCGTCGAGCCGTTCACGCGTCGCCGGCAAGTCGGGCCCGTACCGCAGCAGGATCCGCACCACGTCCGCCCAGGCGACAGGGACCGCGTCGACGTTGCCTCGCGCAACTTTGCAGGCCAGATCGCCGATCCACGCGCCCACAGCGAGCTCGTCGCGGTCCGCCGCTGCGGCGACGAGCGCAAGCTCGGCCGGAGCGAACCGGACGACGACCTGCGCCGTGCGGGGCGCGTCAGCACGGGTTCGCCGCCGACGCTCGATGTTGTCAGCAGGTCGGCTCATCCCGGCGATGCTCACCAACCCCGTGGTCGAAGCGTGGCTGCATGGAGCCGCTACAGCTGCCGAGGAACGCCCTCGTTCCTCGGCACAGCGCGAGAAGCATCGCTTCTCGCATATCTCGCTCCTGCAGGACGAGATCCGCGACAGGCCGCGTAGCGACACCCAGGAGCTGTGCTGGCCTGTGGACAACCTCGCGTGACTTCTCCGCACTTCGCGCTGAACCGATCAACGTCGCCGGTATGGCGAACAGACCACGGTCGACGGCTGCTGACTGCCCGAACCTGCTCGGCGCACCCACGTCACTCCGAGTTCTCACGGCAGCCGCGCTGGCCTCGAGGGACGACTGCGTTTGCTCGATCAGACCACGGATCAGTACGTCTCACGCATCAGGCTCGACCTCGCCCTTCACAACTCGGGGATCTCGAGGAGCGAGGAACGATGGCCGACTTCGACGGACTGCCAGTGCTGATCAGCGTGAAGAAGGCTGCCGAGGTACTCGGCATCAGCCGCGCATCGGCCTACCGGTACGCGGAACAGGGCCATCTGCCGATCAGGAAACTCGGCGGCCGGATCTACGTCATCCGCGACCGACTCCGCGACCTCGTCGAGAAGCCTGCCTGAGCCGGCGCGTCCGGGGCGTCGGATGAGCACCAGCCAGAACCGGAAGCGCTCGAGACGTGGGATCTCGGGCACGGTGTACCCGAGAGGACGCAAGTGGGCGTACCTGATCGACCTCGGGCCTGACGCACTCACCGGCGAACGGCGCCGAGACTCCCGAAGCGGGTTCTTGACCGAGGATGAGGCGTGGGAGGCCCTCGCTGAGGCCAACACCAAGCTCCGAGCAAGCACCTATGTCAAGAACTCGCCGCGCACCGTTCAGCAGTTCCTCGACGAGTGGCTCACCGCCATCAAGATCTCGGTCAAACCCACGACCCACAGCAACTACAGCTCCTACGCCAAGTACTACGTCATCCCGATCATCGGAAATCGAAAGCTGCAGGACATCTCCACCGAGACGATCAACCGCCTCTACGCCCACCTCTTGGAGGAGGGACGGCGGAGCCGCGACACGAACTCGACCATGCACGACGTGTGGCGCTCCGGGATGGCAAAGGGAGCTGAGCCCAGCCCGCGAGAACTTGCCACGGCGGCCAAGGTCAGCTACTCGGCCGGCGTCCGTGCGCGTCAGCGCTTCCGGGCGGGCCGGCTGCCGCGTCCACGTGCGACCGGGGGCCTCGAGCCCCGCAGCGTGCAAAGCATCCACATCATGCTGAACCGGGCCTTCAGCGACGCCGTCAAGTGGCAGTACGCCGACGTCAACCCCGTCAAGGGCGCCGCACGGATACGGCGCAGCCGGAAGCGGCACAACGTGTGGACACCCGAACAACTCAAGCGCTTCCTGGCAACCGCACGCGACGACCGGCTCTACGCGATGTGGCTGATGTTCGCCACCACCGGCATCCGCCGTTCCGAGGTCGCCGGCGCCCCGATCAACCTCCTCGACCTCACAGCGCGGACCCTCACGGTCTTCGAGACCCGTGTCGTAGCGAACGGCAAGGCTCAAGCCTCGGACGGGAAGTCCGAACGGTCGCGCCGCGTACTCGCTCTCGATCGGCAAACGGCAGCGGCGCTCACGACCCATCTGCAGATGCTCGAGACGGAGCGGCGAGCCTTCGAGGACGACTACCGCGACCACGGCTTACTCGTCTGCTGGGCCGACGGCCGACCCATCCACCCCGACACGATCACCGAGCAGTTCAACCGTCTTGTCGACCGCGCCGGCGTTCCGCCGATCAGACTCCATGACGTGCGTCACACGTACGCGACCATGGCTCTGCGGGCGGGTGTCAATCCCAAGATCGTGAGCGAGCGCCTCGGACACGCGACGGTGGCCTTCACGCTGGACACCTACACCGAGGATGTCCCCGAGCTCCACCACGACGCGGCGGAGACCGTCAGCAGCCTGTTCCTGGACGCCCTCGACGATCACCTCGACGACAGAACCGAGTCCCCAACCTAGGACGGGGGGCGGTCGGCGAGGTGGCTACGAACAGACTTGGCTACCGTTTCGGCTACCGTCGACGGTGAGGACGATCTTCCTGAGTAGCCAAAGGCCCCTGACCTCGCAGGTCAGGGGCCTTTTGGCGCGGTGGGCGATACTGGGATCGAACCAGTGACCTCTTCGGTGTGAACGAAGCGCTCTCCCCCTGAGCTAATCGCCCCTGCGTCGAAGACCTTACCTCACGCGAAGAACGGGCTTCGCAACCAGGTCCAGTGGTCGAGTCCCACGATCCCCGCCATCAGGTAGAAGGCGTTCAGCAGGTACAGGGTGACCAGGACGACGAGGCCGGTGAGGGCGAGCACGGCGAGCCGCACGAGCATCGGCTGGCGGGCGAGCCAGGCGGTCCAGGCGTCGTACTTGCCGCGGGCGAAGTGCAGCACGCGGCGGGCCCAGTTGAACTCGCTGGCCAGGATCGCGAGGCCGGCGAAGACGACGAGCCACCCCGGACCGGGGTACGGGATCATGACGACGCCGGCGGCGAGGACGATCCCGCCCAGCACCGCGACGCCGACGCGGTAGGTGCGTCGGAGCGTGGGCTTCTCCTCGATGCGTGCCCGGAAGCCCGGTCGCTTCTCCTTCTCGGCGCTGTTCAAGGTTCCCCACCCCCTCGTCCGGTCTGCCGCCGATCGTACTGAGCCGGGTGGCGCCGCTCCGCCCGCCGGGCAGCCATGCCACGGACGGGTGCCGCACATCGCACGTGCGGAACCGCTCGTCGTCGGTGACTGCGCCGTCAGAGTGACCGATGGCCCGCGTCGAGGGGACATCCGACTTCGACCCGTCACGCCTTCCAGGGACGGTCGTTTTCCAGCATGACGAACCACGCGGGACCCAGAAAGAGGACGCACGATGCGCGACGAGCACACGGTCATCTGCTCACCGGCGGTGTTCGAACTGATCGCTCCGGACGCCCCGGCGGTGCCCGTCAACGTCGAACTGACCTACAGCAGTCGGGACCCCTACGCCGTGCAGGCGTCGTTCCGGACCGGCTCCACCACGGCCGTCGAGTGGGTGTTCGCTCGCGACCTCCTGCACGACGGGCTGATCGGTCCGGCGGGCACGGGCGACGTGCGCGTCCAGCCGGTGCCGCTCAGCCCGGGCAAGGTGCAGCTCGAGCTGTCGTCGCCGTCCGGCCACGCGGTCTTCACGACGTGTGCGCAGGCCCTCGGCGACTTCCTGCACCGCACCTACCTGGCCGTGCCGGCGGACAGCGAGTACTCCTGGCTGGACTTCGACATGGCTCTCTCCGATCTTCTCAACGACCCGGCTCGCGACTGAGCTGCAGGTCAGAGACCCCTTGCGCGACCGGAGGGGGGCGGTTTGAACCCCCCTCAGCGCCTGCGCTAAGGTTCTCCCATCACCGCAGCGGAAACGCTGCACATGCGGACGTAGCGCAGCTGGTAGCGCATCACCTTGCCAAGGTGAGGGTCGCGGGTTCGAGTCCCGTCGTCCGCTCGGAGGAACCTCGGTCCCGTCGGACCTCCACGGATCGGAAATCCACGGAACTCTCGGAGGACCAGGATCCAGACCCGGCGGAGTGGCCGAGTGGCTTAGGCAAGGGCCTGCAAAGCCCTGTACGCGGGTTCGATTCCCGCCTCCGCCTCGGGCGATTAGCTCAGTGGGAGAGCGCTTCCTTGACACGGAAGAGGTCACTGGTTCAATCCCAGTATCGCCCACCACGATGAACGGCCTGGCTCCCAGCCAGGCCGTTTCTCGTTTCGGGGCACCGATACCATCCGCAGATGTGACGGCCGACGTCGACGAAGCACCCATCACCTCCGAAGCCGTCCGTGGCGCCCTCGCCGAGGCGTGCCCCGGTACCCGGGTGGTGGGGCTCCGGCCGCTCGACGCCGGCTACACCAGCCGGCAGTGGGTCGCCGACACCGACGAGGGCCCGCTGCTGGTCAAGACGCCGGTGCGGGACACCGATCCGGAGCACGTCCGCCGGTTGATCGCCACCACCCGCCGGGCCGCCGACGGCGGTGTCCCCGTGGTGCGGTTCCGCGCCTTCGTGCCGAGGAGCGCGGCGCTCCGGCGGCCGGTGCTCGTGCAGGAGTTCCAGGAGGGCACTCCCGCCGACGAGGCGTGGGAGTCGATGGGTCCCGCGGAACGCGCGGCGTTCGCGGACGACCTCGGCCGCGTCGTCGGACGGATCCACTCGTGCTCCGGCCCCTGGTTCGGCGACGTACTGGGCACGGAGAAGTACCCGGACGGCCCGAGCTTCCTGCACGCCCTGGTCGACGCCCGGTTGGCCGAGGCACCGGCGGACCTCACGTCGGCGGGCCGCAGCGGTGTGTCGGCCGCGCTCCACCGGGCCGTCGACGCCGTGCCCGCGGACGACACGCCCTCGCTGACCCACGGTGACCTGTGGCGCCAGAACCTCGTCCTCCGCGAGGGGCGGATCGCGTGCGTGCTCGACTTCGAGCACGGGCTCTTCGCGGACCGCTTCCTCGACTTCGGGAAGCTCGACGAGCACATCTTCGGCGAGTTCCCCGAAGGGAGGGCGGCGTTCCTCGCCGCCTACGACGAGGTGTGCGCGCTCCCGGCCGGTTGGGAGTCCCGGGTACGGCTCGGGCGCGCCGTCCACGCGCTGTCCATGGGTGTCTACTTCCTGCGCTGGACGCCGAAGTGGGCGCCCCAGTACGTGCGGGAACTGGAGGATTGGCTCAGTGGCGATCTCCCCTGAGGACCGGGCCGCGATCGGCGAGCTGATCTCGCTGCACGGGCACCTGTTCGACGACGGCGACCTCGAACGGCTCGACATCCTGTTCACGCCGACGGTCGTCTACGACGTGTCCGAGCTCGGCGGCGGCGCCCTGCACGGCATCGACGCCATCCGCGCGGCCGCGCTCGCGCTGGGTGCGAGGAACCCGCTCGGCCACCACGTCACCAACGTCGTCGTCGCCGAGCGCGAGGACGGCACGGTCGGCGTGCGCTGCAAGTTCATCGGGGTCAACGCGGACGGCACGGTCGCGACCGGGACGTACGAGGACACGGTCGTCGACGACGGCGCGGGCTGGCGGATCAGCCACCGCAAGGTCGTGCCCCGGCGCGTTCCGCTGAACGGCCGAGGAGCGTGACGGGTTCGAGCCGACCTCCCAGCAGGCGTGGCCCGCGCCCTCGGACCAGACCGGCGCCCTGTTCGAGTTCCGGCACGACCTGGCGTGATCGCGCCGGCAGTACGGTCGCCGGATGGGTGTGATCGACGCGATCCGGCGGCTGGACGAGCGCCGGATCGAGCGGCTCCTGCGCGGCCGTCCCCGCCCCGGGCACGTGGGCATCGTGATGGACGGCAACCGCCGCTGGGCCCGGCAGGTGGGGTTCGCCGACCCGGGCGTCGGGCACCGCTACGGCTCCGAGCACGTCGCGACGCTGCTGGGCTGGTGCCGAGGGCTCGGGATCCGGCAGGTCACCGTGTTCGTCGCGTCCACCGACAACCTCACGAAGCGGCACTCGGACGAGGTGGCCCACCTGATGGGGCTCGTCGAGGAGGTCGTGGCCGAACAGCTCACCCGCCCGGGCAGCCCGTGGCGGGTGCACCTCGCCGGCCGGCTCGACCTGCTCCCCGACTCCACCGCGCAGGCGCTCAAACACGCCGCCGAGGTCACGGCCGGGCGGGCCACCGACGCCGACGTCACGATCGCGATCGCCTACGGCGGCCGGGAGGAGATCGTCGACGCCGTCCGCTCGCTGCTCGAGGAGGAGGCACGGGCCGGCGCGACGGCGCGGGAGCTGGCCGGGCGGCTCACCGATGCCGACATCGCCGCACACCTGTACACCGCCGGCCGGGCCGACCCGGACCTGATCATCCGGACGAGCGGCGAGCGGCGGCTGTCCGGGTTCCTGATCTGGCAGTCCACCCGCTCCGAGCTGCACTTCTGCGACAGCTTCTGGCCCGGGTTCCGCCGCATCGACCTCCTGCGCGCCCTCCGCTCCTACGCGGCCCGCCGGGCTGGAATTTAACGACAACCATTATCGTTACTGTGGTGTCCGCGAAGCCCAGCCATCGCAGGAGGCAGCCATGCGCCGCGACATCCACCCCGCCTACGGCCCCGTCGTCTACCAGGACCGATCCACCGGACAGGCGTTCCTCACCCGGTCCACGGCGACGTCGCGGGAGACGGTCGCCTGGGAGGACGGCAACACCTACCCGCTGATCCGCGTGGACATCACCGCGTACTCGCACCCGTTCTGGACGGGCGCGCAGCGCGTGCTCGACTCGGCAGGCCAGGTCGAGAAGTTCCGCCGCCGCTACGGCGGGCGGCGTGCCTGAGCGTCAGGGGCGGGCCGGACCTGGCGTGGCAGCAGCTCACCCCGAGCGACGGCGACGGACGGTGCGGTCGAGAATGCCCAGCGTGGCCCGCAGCGAACCCGGGTCGATCACCGGGAACTGCAGTCGGCCGCGGTAGCGCTCGTCGATCTCGGACCAGTCGTAGTAGGAGGTGACCAGGGTGGCGCCGGCCGGGTCGTCGCTGTCGGCCGGCGCGAGCCGGTAGCCGTAGTAGTGCCCGATCTGCGGGCGGATCGTGCCCAGGATCGTCCAGCTGATCTCGGCGTCCGGCACGAACGACCGGATGGTCACGGTGACGTCGTAGCGGCCCATCTCGGGCCGGTCGCCGAGGGCCTCCCGGTCCATGTGCACCACGAACGTGTCGCCGGTGCCCGTGACCGCCTCGCCCGTGGCATCCTGCAGCATCCCGGACGCGTCGATTGCCACGTGGCCCTTCGGGTCGCGCAGGATCCGGAAGATCTCCGACGCCGGCGCGTCGATGATCCGGCTGGCCTCGAGACGTTCCTGGCTCATCGGGCCAGGTTGCCACAGGCACCCGGACGGCGCGGGCTGCCACCCGACGGCCGGGATCATCTCACCGCTGCACCTCGGCGAGCGGCACAGGCAGCACCTGGCGCGGCAGCAGCTCCGTGACCACCGTGCCGTTGCGCTGGTCGCGGGGCTGCCACTCGCGCGGGTAGCCGAGCGAGGCCTCCACGAAGCGAACGCCGTCCTCCCAGGTCACCCGGGGGATGTGCAGGTGCCCGTAGACGACGGCGGCGGCGCGGTACCGGACGTGCCAGTCGGCCGTGCGGGTGGTGCCGCACCAGAGCGCGAACTCGGGGTGCCGCAGCACGTCGGTGGGATGGCGGGTGAGCGGCCAGTGGTTCACGAGCACCGTCGGCAGGCCGGGGTCGCAGGCGTCCAGCCGGCGCTCCGACTCCTCGATCCGGGCGGCGCACCACGCCGCCCGGTCCGGGTACGGGTCCGGGTACAGCAGGTGCTCGTCCGTGCACACCACACCCGCGGCGTACGCGGCGGCCAGGCCCTCGTCGGCCGTCGTCGTGCCCGCCGGCAGGTACGAGTAGTCGTAGAGGGCGAAGAGCGGTGCGACGACGGCCGGGCCGCCGGGGCCGTCCCATGTCGGGAACGGGTCCTCCGGGGTGAGCACGTCCAGCTCGCGGCAGGCCTGCACGAGCGCCAGGTAGCGCTGCACGCCGCGCAGCTGCACCGGGTCCTTGCCGCGCGTCCACAGCTCGTGGTTGCCCGGCACCCACAGCACGCGGGCGAACCGTTCCCGCAGCAGGCCCAGTGCCCACGTGACGTCCTCGACCTGCTCGGCGACGTCGCCCGCCACGATCAGCCAGTCGCCGTCGCCGGCGGGGCGCAGGGAGTCGACGACGGCGCGGTTGTCCGGGTAGCGCACGTGCAGGTCGCTGACGGCCACGAGGCGCGGGTCGGTCACCCCCTAGTCGTACCCGACGCTCGTCGCACCGGGTGGCCAGGATCGACTTACCGGCGGTAACTTCGGTGCGGGGTGACGATCGGGGAGGTCGCGATGAGCGTGGTTGCACCGGTGCGGCAGGCGATCCGGTGGGGTGTGCGGCACGGGTTCATCCGGCGGGCGCTGGGCAAGCGCCGCCGGGAGGGCGACATCACGGCCCGCCTCATGCTCGACGCCGACTTCGTCGCCGACCCGTTCCCGCACTACGCGACGATCCGCGCGACGGGTCGCGTCGTCGACAACGGGATCGTGCTGAACAGCGCGCACCACGACGTCGTCACCGCGATCCTGCGCAGCCCCGACTTCGGCGTGGTCGGCGGGCCGAGCGGGCGGGCGCCCGCCGCGCTGCGCTACGCGGTGGCCGCCGGCGGTCGCGGCCCGCACGGGCCCGTGGAGCCGCCGTCCATGCTCGCCACCGACCCGCCGGACCACACGCGCTACCGCAAGCTCGTCACCAGGGCGTTCAGCGCGAAGGCCGTGGCCGCGCTCCGGTCGCGCACGGAGGAGATCGCGGCCGAGCTCCTGGACCGGATGGCGGCGAAGGGGCCCTCAGCCGACGTGGTCCAGGACTACGCGAGCCTGCTGCCGGCCACCGTCATCGCCGAGATGCTCGGGGCGCCGACCGAGATGCGCCGGCAGTTCCTGCAGTGGGGCGAGGGGGCGGCGTTGTCGCTGGACGCGGGCCTCACCTACTCCCAGTTCCGCCGGTCCGAGCGGGACCTCGCGGCCCTGCAGGCGTGGATGGAGGGGCACTTCGCGCACCTGCGCCGGCACCCGGGCGACAACATCCTCTCGGCGCTCGTGCACGCGCGCGACGACGGAGGTCGGCTCAGCGAGGGCGAGCTGATCAACATCGCGATGCTGCTGCTCGCCGCCGGCTTCGAGACCACGGTGAACCTCATCGGCAACGGCGTGGGGCTCCTCACGGCCCACCCCGACCAGCTCGCCCTGCTCCGCGCCGAACCGCAGCACTGGCCCCGCGCCGTCGACGAGGTGCTGCGCGTCGACTCCCCGGTGCAGCGCACGGGCCGGATCGCGCAGCGCGACACCGAGGTCGCCGGCGAGCGGTTCCGCGCCGACCAGGTCGTCGTCCTCATGTTCGGCGGCGCCAACCGCGACCCGGCGGTCTTCGCCGACCCCGACCGGTTCGACGTCACGCGCCCGAACGCGGGCGACCACCTCGCGTTCTCCAGCGGCCCGCACTTCTGCCTCGGGGCCGCGCTCGCCCGGATGGAGGGGGAGGTCGGCCTGCGGGCGCTCTTCGACCGGTTCCCCGACCTCGCACTCGCCGGCGCGCCCCGCCGCCGTCCCACGCGGGTGCTGCGCGGCTTCGCGGCGATGCCGGTGCGCCTCTCCCCCGCCACGGTGGGCGCCTGATCCCGACTCGCCCGCACGGAGGCCCCGACTCGCGCGCACTCACACCGCGACTCGCGGGCGGGGTGGCCCCCGAGTTCCGCGAGTCGGGGCCTGGGTGCGCGCTAGTCGGGGCCTGGGTGCGCCGCTCAGCCGCCGAGCGCGGCCAGGGCGACCTCGGCCTGTTGCTGCAGGGACGCCAGGCGGGCGGCCCCGCCGTCGGCCTCCGCCCGACCACCCATCACGCCACCGACGTAGCGCGCGTAGACGCCCGCACCGATGCAGGCCGAACGCCAGCGGGCGAAGGCGACGTAGACGTCCAGCTCGTCCCGGAGGGCGGCGAGGTCGCGGCCGGAACGCTCGGCGTAGCGCGCGACGAGGTCGGCGCGCTCGGGGTAGCCCTCGACGAGGCTGGGGCCGGGGATGGTGGCCGGCACCTCGTCGCCGGGGCGGCCCCAGGACGCGATCAGCCAGCCGAGATCGGCGAGCGGGTCGCCGATGGCGGCGAGCTCCCAGTCGAACACCGCGCGGACCTTCCCGTCCGGGCCGACGGCCAGGTTGCCCGGCCGGAAGTCGCCGTGCGCGATGCACGGCTCCGACGGTGCGAGCCCGGCGGCCCGCTCCACCAGGCGGGCGTGCGCGGCGTCGACGGCGGACAGGTCCGGCACGCCCGACTCGTGGACCTGCCGGTGCCAGCGACGCAGCTGGCGTTCCAGGTAGCGCCCGGGCCGGCGCAGGTCGGCGAGGCCCACGGCATCCGGGTCGACCGCGTGCAGGTCGGCCAGCACGTCGACGACGTCCAGGCCTGCGGTCCCGCGGACCGCGAGCGCGAGCCGGTGGCCGGACGCCTCGTCGCCCAGCACGTCACCCTCGACGAACTCGGTGAGGTAGAAGTCCGAACCGATCACGTCCGGATCGGCGCAGAACGCCACCGGCGGGGGCACGGGCACCGCGGTGGGTGCCAGCGCGCTGATGAAGCGCCACTCCCGGCCCATGTCGTGCGCGGTGGCGAGCACCATCCCGGTGGGCGGGCGGCGCAGGGCGAAGCGCCCGCCTGCGGCGTCGGTGATCCCGTAGGTGAGGTTGGAGTGGCCGCCGGAGATCCGCTCGACCACCACCGGCCCGTCCCCCACCGCCACCTGCGGCACCTCGCGGCGCAGCCAGTCGGTCAACGGTCCGGGCGGAACGGCGTCGGTCATGCCCCCATCCCTACCGCAGTGGGAGGACCAGCGTGGCGAGGAGGTGTTCCAGCTCCGTCTCCGGGTCGGCGGTGAGGCCGGTGTGCACGGGGCCGGCCTGGACGATCGTGCTGCGCGGCGCGGTCAGCCTGCGGAAGCGGCGACCCCGGTCCTCCCGGCCCGCGGGCCCCGCATGGCGGGCCTCGACACGCTCGTGCACGCAGTGCGCCCGCACGGCCTCGAGCGCGGCCGTGATCATCGCGGGATCGGCGGCCGGGTCCAGCGCGCGCAGGCGTTCCACGTCGAGGTGGACGCGGGCGCCGAGGAAGTCCAGCGGCCGGCTGTAGAGCACGACCCCGGCGTTGATGGCCTCGCCGCGCTCGATCCGCGGCACGACGCGGAGCAGCGCGTACTCGAACGGGTGCCTCGTGGTCATCGGCCCACCCAGAACGGCTTCCCGGGACCCCTGGTCGCGGGCGGGCCGGTGGCGGCGGCCCGTTCATCGATCGCCGCGCGGATGCCCGGCAGCCACCCGTCGCGCGAGTCCCGGCGGGCGAGCAGCTGCGCGACGAAGGCCGCGCGCACCTCCGCGGCGTCGGCGAAGCCGGGTTCGCCGGCGAGCCACTCGTCCGGCACCGCGTCGACCGCGGCGCCCACGATCTGCGCTGTGAGCTGCGGGGCGAGCGCGGCGTCGGCGGCGTCGAGGTCGGGTGCGCAGCCGAGCAGCACGTGGTCGGCCGCGTCGTACGTCCGCGCCACCCAGGCCGCCGCGCCCGGCCAGGCGTGCTGGAACGTCAGGGTGGCGCCGTGGTCGATCAGGTACGGATTGCCGTGCCAGAACAGCATGTTGGTGTTGCGCCACGACCGGTCGACGTTGCCGACGAGCGCGTCGAACCACAGCACCCGCCCGGCGAAGGCGGGGTCGACCGGGAACGCCTGCGGATCGAGGTCGAGTGCGCCGGGCAGGAAGTCGACGCCGAGGTTGAGGCCGGGGCTGGCGCGCAGCAGCTCCTGCACCTCCTGGTCCGGTTCGGCGACGCCGAGCGCCGGGTCGAGCTCGACCGTGACCAGCTCGGGAACCGGCAGACCCAGCCCGCGGGCGAGCTCGCCGGTGACGATCTCCGCGACGAGCACCTTCCTGCCCTGACCGGCGCCGGTGTACTTGACGACGTAGGTGCCCAGGTCGTCGGCTTCCATCAACCCGGGGAGGGACCCGCCCTCGCGCAGCGGTGTGACGTACCGCGTGGCCGTGACATGGCGGAGCACCGGATCATCGTCGCACTCCGCCCCAACAGCACTGTGGGGCCGCCTACCGGGGAGAGGCGACCCCACTCGACATGCCGACCCGCGCGGGGTCGTCTCAGCGGCGGTGACCCGTCACGTGTGCCACCTGCGGCGCCATCATCGGCTGCGGGGCGTGGAACCGTTCGACCTCGCGGCGGTGCTGTGCCTGCCGGCCGCGGATGAGGTGGTCGATGCTGAAGCGGCCGGGACCGACCGCCCCGACCGCGAGGAGCCCGGCACCGATCACGCCGACGAGCTCCCAGCCGCCGTTCGCGACGAAGATGCCGTTGGCGCCGTGCACGAAGACGGCCGCGCCGACCATGATCACGAGCTGCAGCCCGCACATCACCGGGGTGAGCGCGCCCAGGATCAGCATCACGCTGCCGGCGAACTCGACCACGGTGGCGAACGACGCCGACACGATCGCCAGCGGGATGCTCAGGTTCTCGAAGCCTTCGGTGGTACGGCCGATGCCGTTGATCACCATCTTCTGGTAGCCGTGCGCGAACATGACGACGCCGATGAGGACGCGCGTGAGCAGAAGTGCCCAGTCACGAGCTGGCAGGGGAAGCGGGCGGTTCAACTGATACCTCCATACGGACTGTGATCGGACTACCTCCGGGGGTGACGGCAGTTAACCCGACGGAGTCGTCCGGACACGCCCTGTCAGACCATCGTGGCGGCGGCCGAACGGATCCTGTCGACGAGCTGAACCCCCGGTAACAGGCGAGCGTGCAACTGCACGTACGCGGTCAGTCACCCCGCGCGAGGGACCGCTCATCGTGATCAAGCCGTTACCGAACGTGTGTAACGACGAGCCGTGCGCACTGCTCACGGTCCTCACGACCGTGCTCAACGGCGCCCGACTAGGCTCCGCGGCCTGATGATCCCGCCGGAGGATCGAGAAGCGGGGAGGCCCCGTGGGCACTGAGTTGGACTGGTCGACCGAGTGGCTCACCAGCCTCATTTGGGTAGTCGCGGTCTTCGTGGCGACCACATTGGGCTCGGCGGTGCTGGTCGCCCTGCTATCGCGGTACACGGTGTGGGGCCGGCAGTTCCGGCGCCTCGCCTTCCCCTACTTCTCCCCGCGCGGCGACGAGGGGTGGCGACCGCTCATCACGGTGCTGCTCGTGCTGCTGCTGGCGATCGCCGCGGTTCGCCTCAACGTGCTGCAGTCGTACTACTTCAACGGCCTGTACACGGCGCTGCAGAACCTCGACGTTGCAGCCTTCTGGCGGTACATCGGAATCTTCGTGGTCCTCGCCACGATCTACATCGCACGCGCGCTGATCGATTACTACGTCCAGCAGTCGCTGATCATCCGTTGGCGGGTGTGGCTCACCGACCGGATGATCAGTGACTGGCTCGACGGCCGTGCCTATCACAAGGGCCGGTACACCAAGGTCGCCGTGGACAACCCGGACCAGCGCATCCAGGAGGACATCCACACGTTCCCGGTCGACTCGATCACGCTCGGCATCGGAGCGATCAGCTCGTTGGTGTCCCTCGTCTCGTTCACACTCATCCTCTGGGAGCTGTCCGGGCCGCTGAACCTCGTCGGCGTCGAGATCCCGCGGGCGATGACGTTCCTCGCCTACATCTTCGTGATCATCGCGTCGGTGATCGCGTTCCGGATCGGGCGGCCGCTGATCCTGCTGAACTTCCTCAACGAGCGGTTCAACGCTCACTTCCGCTACGCCCTGGTCCGGCTGCGGGAGAACTCGGAGAACGTCGCCTTCCAGCGCGGCGAGCGGGTCGAGAGCGCGGTCCTCGGCACCCGGTTCAGCGACGTGATCGGCAACATGTGGGCGATCGTGTTCCGCAGCCTCAAGTTCCAGGGCTTCAACGTCACGGTCAGCCAGATCGCGGAGCCGTTCCCCCTCATCATCCAGGCTCCACGGTTCTTCTCCGGGGAGATCACGCTCGGGGACATGACGCAGACCTCGACCGCATTCAGTCAGGTGCACGACTCCCTGTCGTTCTTCCGCAACGCCTACGACGACTTCGCGAGCTACCGGGCCGTCCTCGACCGGCTGACCCAGCTCATGGACGCCAACAGCGCCGCCCGCGCGCTCCCGACCGCGGACGTCGAGGACGGCGACGACCTGCAGGTGCGCGACCTCACCGTGCGCCGCCCGGACGACCGGGTGCTCGTCGACGACCTGGACCTGGATGTGGCGGGCGGCACCTCGCTGCTGGTCACCGGCCCGTCCGGCGGTGGGAAGACCACGCTGCTGCGCAGCCTGGCGCAGCTGTGGCCGTACGCGAGCGGCTCGGTGCGGCGCCCGCCCGACGACGGGACGCTCTTCCTCCCCCAGCAGCCGTACCTGCCGTTGGGCACCCTGCGCGACGCGCTGGCCTACCCGGGGCCGGCGAAGGACATGGACGACGAGCACGCGGCGCGGCTGCTGCGGCAGGTGCACCTCCCCCAGCTCGACGACCAGCTCGACGACGTGGACGACTGGGCCCGCCGCCTCTCGCCGGGCGAGCAGCAGCGCCTCGGGTTCGCGCGGATCCTGGTGGTGCGGCCCAAGGTGGTGTTCCTCGACGAGGCCACCTCGGCCCTCGACGAGGGCCTCGAGCTGAGCCTCTACAACCTGCTGCGCGAGGAGCTGCCCGACACCGTCATCGTGAGCATCGGGCACCGCAGCTCGCTGCGCCGCGTGCACGACGAGCTCCTCGAGCTGGACGCGGACGGCCGGTGGGAGCGCTCCGCCCTCCAGGGGTGACTACCAGGCCGCGAGCGACCCGTCCGGGTGGCGCCACAACGGCGTGCGCCAGTCGTGGCCGCGTTCGGCCGCCCGCCGCACCTCGGCCTCGTCCACCTCGATGCCCAGGCCGGGGCCGGTGGGGCGCTCGATGCTGCCGTCCACGAACGTGAACGGGGCCGCGTCGACGAGGTAGCCGAGCAGGCCGCTCGAGTCGCCGTAGCCGATGCCGAGCGACTGTTCCTGGATGAGGAAGTTCGGCGCGGCGAAGTCGACCTGCAGGCAGGCGGCGAGCGCGATCGGGCCGAGCGGGCAGTGCGGGGCGAGCAGGACGTCGTGGGTCTCGGCCATGGCCGCGATGCGGCGGGTCTCGGAGATGCCGCCCGCGTGGCTCACGTCCGGCTGGGCGACCGCGATCCCCGCCTCGAACGCCGGGCGGAAGTCCCACCGGGAGTAGAGGCGCTCGCCGGTGGCGACCGGGATCGTCGTGGCCGCCACGACGGCGCCGAGGTCGCGGGTGTGCTCGGGCAGCACCGGTTCCTCGACGAAGAGCGGCCGCAGGGGTTCCAGGAGCGGCAGGACCCGGCGGGACATGGCCGTGGAGAAGCGGCCGTGGCAGTCGATCGCGACGTCGACCTGCGGGCCGACGGCGTCCCTGACCGCTGTGACGCGGTCGATCACGCGCTGGATCGCGGCCGGCGTGTCGAGCGGGGCGAGCCGCTCCGACGGGTTCATCTTGACGGCCGTGAGGCCCTTCTCGACCTGGGCCCGCGCCGCGTCGGCGAGCTCGGCGGGCTCGCTGCCGTGCACCCAGCCGTACACGCGGGCCCGGTCGCGCACCGCGCCGCCGAGCAGCTGGTGCACCGGCACGCCGAGCGCCCGGCCCGCGATGTCCCACAGCGCCTGGTCGATGCCCGAGACCGCCGAGTTGATGACGGGGCCCCCGCGGTAGAACCCGCCCTTCGTGAGGACCTGCCAGTGGTCCTCGATGCGGGTGGCGTCCTGGCCGACGACGTACTCCATCGCCTCCTCGACCGCGCGCGCCGTGGTGGAGGCTCGGCCCTCGACGATCGGCTCGCCCCAGCCGCTGATGCCGGCGTCGGTGTCGACGCGCAGGAACAGCCAGCGGGGTGCGACGGGGAACAGCTCGTATCCGACGATCTTCACGGGTCAGTCCTACACCTCGGATCGGTCGCCGAGCCGGGACCGCTCCTCGTCGGTGTAGTCCTCGAGCACCGCGGCCCGGTTCGCGCGCCGGGCGCTGCGCAGGCGGCTGACCTTGCCCGCGGCGCTCGCGAGCGCCTCCTTGGACCGGCCGCGGCTGTAGGTCACGGCGAACCGGGCGTCGACGCCCAGCCGGGTGCCGACCTCGATCGCGTCCTGGTCGGCACCCATGTACAGGAACTGCCAGGAGTACACCGAGGTCTGCTGCTCCACGAGCGACCTGACCGCCGCGTGCGTCCACTCGCCGCTGGCGTTCTCGTGCCCGTCGGTCATCACCGCGACGATCACGGTGCCCGGCCGTTCGTCCTCGGGCAGCGCGCCCAGCTCGGTGCCGGCGTCGGTGACGAGCCGGCCCATCGCGTCCAACAGCGCCGTGCGGCCGCGCGGCTCCAGGGCGAGCGGCGGCACGTCGGACACCGGGACGCCCGAGTAGGCGACGTCGTACTCGTGGTCGAAGCGGGCGAGCGTCACCCGGCAGTCACCCGGCGTCCGCCGCTGCTCGTCGACGAACGCGGCGAAGCCCTCCTCGGTGTCGGACTTGATCGACTGCATCGACCCGCTGCGGTCGAGCAGGAAGTAGATGTGGGTCAGGTCGGAACGCGTCATCCCCGGTCTCCCCTCATGTCGGGCGACGCGGCTTGAACCGCATCGCCGTGGTCCGCGGCGCCGGCCGCGGGGTGCCGGACTCGTGGTCGTACCTCGCCCGCGCCACCGCCGCCGCGGTGACGCGGCCGCGCTCGTCGGCGTAGGCGGCGAGCCCGCGGGTGCGTGCGAGGCGGGGGCCGACGGCGTTCTCGGTCAGCCCGGCGCGCGCACCCGCGGCGCGCAGGGAGGCCTGCCCGCTGAGCACGGCGGCGGCCAGGGTCTCGTCGAGCAGGTCGGTGAGCCGTTCCGCGGCCTCCCGCAGGTGCGGCAGGGCCTCGATCGGCGGCAGCCCCGCCGCGGCGTCCAGACATCCGCGCACCGCGTCCACGCCGCTCGCGTCGATCCCGCTCTCCGCCATACCGGCATGCTGCCGCAGAAACTGCGGATCCGCAAATTATGCGCCCACGCCGCCCGGAAAGACGAGGATCTTGCTCGCCTGTGCCGTGCCACGGGCCAGCGCCTCGAACGACGCGGGGCCGCCGTCGAGGTCGGCGCGGCCCTCGATGAGCGCGTTCAGGGCGTCGGGCGCGGTGGCGGCCCACTGCGCGGTGTCGCGGAACTCGGCGGCGCTGTAGCAGAAGCTCCCGACCACGGACCGTTCCTTCGTCGATATCTCGTACGCGGCGACGTCGAGCGTGGGCGCGCCCATCCCGACGAGCACGACGCTGGTGCCGATCGGCGCGCAGGCGAAGGCGGCGGCGAGCGTCTGCGGGGTGCCGACGGCGTCGACGACCAGTGTCGGATCCCCGTCCAGCGCGGCCCGCACGGCTGCCGGGACGTCGTCGCCGTCCGACGGGTCGACGACGGCCGCACCGAGCCGGGCGTTCAGCTCCCGCCGGTGCGGGGCGGGCTCCGAGACGGCCACCCGCTCGGCGCCCTGGCGCCGCGCCGCGAGCACGCAGGCCTGCCCGATCGGTCCCCCGCCGATGACGAGGACGGACTCGCCCGCGCCGCACCCGCCGCGGACCAGCGCGTGGTACCCCACGGCGAGCGGCTCGACCAGCGCGCCGTGCTCGATCGGCATCCCGGCGGGGAGCTTGACGGCGTTGCGGGCGGGCACGGCCATCCGCTCGGCGAAGGCCGACCGGAGCTCGGGCGTCACGCCGATGACCGTCTTGTCCGGGCACGCCTGCTCGCGCCCCATCCCGCACTGCCGGCACTCTCCGCACCACAGCACGGGGTTCACGGTCACCGCGTCGCCGACGGCGAGGTCGGCGCCGGCGTCGGGCCCGACGGCCAGAACCCGGCCCACGGTCTCGTGTCCCATGACCTGCCCGCGCACGCGGCGGCCGTTCTCGCCGGTGTAGCCGTGGATGTCGGAGCCGCAGATCCCGGTGGCCACCACCTCGATCAGCACGTCTCCCGGGCCCGGCGAGGGCTCCGGCACGTCGTCGACGGTCAGCTTCCAGAAGTCGGCAAGCACCAGTGCGCGCATGCTCCCGACGGTAATGCGTCAGGCGAGCGCGGTGGCCGCCCATTGCGTCAGGTCCTCGCCCCGGATCGCGGCCGCCATCAGGTCCGGGAAGAGCTCGGGCGTGCAGGCGAACGCGGGGACGCCCAGCGCCGCGAGGGCGGCGGCGTTGTCGTGGTGGTAGGCCGGTGCCCCGCTGTCGGACAGGGCGAGCAGCGTCACGACCTGCACACCGGCGCCGGCGAGCGCCCCGATCCGGCGCATCAGCTCGGCCCGTGTGCCGCCCTCGTACAGGTCGCTGATCAGCACCAGCAGCGTCTCCGTCGGGCGGGTGACGAGGGACTGGCAGTAGGCGACCGCCCGGTTGATGTCGGTGCCGCCGCCGAGCTGGGTGCCGAACAGCAGCTCGACCGGGTCGCCCAGCTCGTCGGTGAGGTCGGCGACGGCCGTGTCGAACGCGACGAACCGGGTGCGCAGCGCCGGCATCGACGCCAGCACCGCGCCGAAGAGGCCCGCGTAGACCACCGACTCGGCCATCGAGCCCGACTGGTCGACGGCCAGGATCACGTCGCGCTGCACGCTGCGGTGCCGCCGCCCGTGCCCGATCAGCCGCTCCGGCACGATCGTGCCCAGGTCCGGGGAGAAGTGCTGCAGGTTGGCCCGGATGGTGCGGGCGAGGTCGATGTCGGCGGGGCGCGGGCGGCGGGTGCGCGTGGAACGGTCCAGCGCGCCCGTGACGGCGGCCCGCACCCGGTCGGCGAGGCGGCGCTCCAGCTCGGCCACCACGGTGTTCACGACCGCCCGGGCGGTCTCCTTCGTCCGCTCCGGGAGCACGCCCTTGAGCGACAGCAGCGTTCCGACCAGGTGCACGTCCGGTTCGACGGCGGCGAGCAGCTCCGGCTCCAGCAGCATGCGGGTGAGGCCGAGGCGCTCCACGGCGTCGCGCTGCATCACCTGCACCACCGACGTCGGGAAGTACTGGCGGATGTCGCCCAGCCAGCGCGCCACCTGTGGCGACGAGCCGCCGAGGCCGCCCGTGCGCGGGCCGTTCCCCTCGCCGCCCCCGCCGTCGTAGAGGGCCGCGAGGGCGGCGTCGACGCGGCGGTCCTCGGGCCCGAGCGCGACGCCGGTGCCGTCCGCGGTCTCCTCCGGGCCGCTGCCCAGCACGAGGCGCCAGCGCCGCAGCCGCTCGTCGTCCGTCATGAACCGACCCCCAGCAGGCGCGCGAACACCGGCACCACCAGCTCGGCCCGCCGCTCGTCCAGCCCGTCGGCGACGCGCGGTGCCGGGGCGGCGCCGTCGAGTGCGGCGGCCCGCTCCCCGATCGCCCGCCGCTCCGGGTCGGCGAACGCCCCGAACGTGCGCCGCAGGAGCGGCAACACCTCGTCGAACTGGTCCGCCGCCACCTCGGCGATGAAGCGGTCGACCACCCGCAGCAGCCGGTCGTCGTGCACGAGCAGCAGCGCACCGCCCGCGAAGAACCCCTCGACGTACGCGCCGGCGTGCGCCGGGGGTGTACCGGCCGTGAGCGCGCGAGCCAGCCGCCGCTCGACCTCCCCAGAAGCCATCCGGTCGGCGTCGGAGAGCATGCGCGCGAGCCGGCCGGCGAGCAGCGGGGGCAGCGACGGCCGCTCCGCCAGACGGGAAAGGGCAGAGAGCCAGCGGCCGGTGGCCTCCTCGCCGAGGAGGCCCGTGACGTCGTGCACGCCGTCGACGAGGCCCGCCAGGCGGGCCGCCTCGCCCTCGTCGATGCCGTGGGCGGCGGGTGGCAACCCGGCGCAGATCCGGGCCAGCACCCGCTCGGCCACGGCGCGCAGCGCGCCGGTGTCGGTGCCGCGCACGTCGCCGTAACGGGTGGCCCGGGCCAGCCCCGGGAAGGCGGCCATGAGGTGCGCGACGTCCGCGTCGCCCGCGGCCCGGGCGTCCAGGGCGGCGAGCGCGTCCGGGAGGGCTTCGGGCAGGTCGGCGAGCAGGCAGCGTTCCACGGCGGCGGTGACGTCGGAGAGCGCGGGCGCGTCGGTGACGGCGGCCCGGACGCGCGCGGTGGCCGCCCCGGCAACGGTGGTGCCGTGCACGCCGGCCGCCACGAGGTCCACCTCGAACTCCGGCTGCCAGGCGAGCTCCCACGTCTCCCGGAACGTGCCGGTGCTGCGACGGGCGCTCGCGGCGGGACGGCCCCACGGGATCCCCAGCACGCGCAGCCGGTGCAGCAGGCGGGAGCGCTCCTGCCCGCCGGGGTTGCGCAGGTCGAGGTCGAGCTGGCGGGGCTGCGGGTCGCGCCGCAGGCGCAACCGCCGGGTGGTGGCGGCGAGGTCGGCGGCCAGCGGCGTGAGCGGGGCGTCGTCGGGCACGGCGCCCATCCGCTCCCCCACGACGAGCTTGCGGGTGACGAGGTCGAGCTGCACCTCGTTGCCCCCGCACAGGACCGAGAGGGTCGCGTCCGTGACCTCCGCGAGCCCGGCGGACACCCGGTTCCGCAGCGCGGCGAGGGTGTCGGCGAGGCGCACGGCCTCGATCACGTGCGCGGTGGACACGGGCAGGTCCTCGGCGCGCAGCACGCCGGCCACCGCGGCGAGCCACCGCGCGGTTGCGTCCTCCTCCGTGGTGAAGAGGTGGTGGTACCAGCCCGGGGAGGTCACGCCGGCGCCGTAGCCGCCGGCCGCGGCGAGCCGACCGTGGGTCCACGGCACCCAGGCGCAGGCGGTCCTGCGCTTCGGCAGCCCGCGCAGCAGGGCCTGGTCGCGGGACGCGGGCGGGAGGGGGTCGGTCAGGGCCGGCACGTGCCACGCGCCGCAGACGACCGCGATGCGCTCGAAGCCGTCCTTGCGGGTGCGGCGCAGCACGCCGCGCATGTAGGCCTCGCGCCGGGAGTCGTGTTCCTCGGTCGGCTGGTCGGCGCGCAGGGCGGCCATGGCGTCGGCGATCACGGCGAACGCCGGCTCGCGGCGGTGCTCGATCATGTCGTCCCACCAGCGTTCCGGGTCGTCGTACCCGGCGACGGCGGCGAGGCGTCCCAGGGGGTCGGCGGAGCCACCGGCCCGGCCGGCGAGGGCGAACTGGTGGGCGGCCGGCAGGTCGCAGAACCGGACCGGCACGCCGGCCGCGACGGCGTGCCGGATGGCCTGCCACTCGGGGCTGAACACCGCGAACGGCCAGAACGCGGCCCGGGAGACGTCGTCGACGACGTAGGCGAGCAGCGCGACCGGCGGCTGCAGGCCGGGGTCGGCGGCCAGCGGCACCAGCGCGTCGGCTTCGGGCGGTCCCTCGATGAGCACGACGTCCGGGGCGAACGCCGCCAGCTCCGCGACCAGGGCCCGCGCCGATCCGGGCCCGTGGTGGCGGATCCCGAAGAGCCGCACCTGCGTCATCCCATGACCTCCGTGGTCCAGCATCCAGGTCTCCATCCGGCCGCACACACCCTCGCGGCACGGCACACACGCCCCACCATGTGTGCCGGCCCCACCCGGTTTGTGCGGCCAACCCCGGCGGCTCCGGGCGTCAGCCCGTGACCTCCAGGCCCGCCCGGTAGAAGTCCGCCCATCCCTCGCGCTCGCGGACCACCGTCTCCAGGTACTCCACCCACACCGCACGGTCGGCAACCGGGTCCTTGACCACGGCGCCGAGGATCCCCGCCGCCACGTCGGGCGCGCGCAGCACACCGTCGCCGAAGTGCGCGGCGAGCGCGAGGCCGCCGGTGAGCACGCTGATCGCCTCGGCCGTGGACAGCGTGCCCGACGGCGACTTCACGGCCGTCCGCCCGTCCTCGGTGCGCCCGGACCGCAGCTCCCGGAACACGGTGACCACCCGGCGGATCTCCGCGAGCGCCGTGACCTCGGACGGCAGCTCGAGGGACGCGCCCAGCTGGGCCACCCGCCGGGCGACGATCTCCACCTCGGCGTCGGCGCTGTCCGGCAGCGGCAGCACGACCGTGTTGAACCGGCGGCGCAGGGCGCTGGAGAGCTCGTTGACGCCGCGGTCGCGGTTGTTGGCGGTGGCGATCAGGTTGAAGCCGGGCCGGGCCTGCACCTCGGTGCCCAGCTCGGGCACCGGCATCGTCTTCTCGGACAGGACCGTGATCAGCGCGTCCTGAACGTCCGCGGCGAGGCGGGTGAGCTCCTCGAGCCGGGCGATCTTGCCGTCCCGCATGGCCCGCAGCACCGGGCTCTCCACGACCGCGGCCGGGCTCGGGCCCTCGGCGATCAGGCGCGCGTAGTTCCAGCCGTAGCGGATGGCCTCCTCCGCGGTGCCCGCCGTGCCCTGCACGAGCAGCGTGGAGTCGCCGCTGATCGCGGCGGCCAGGTGCTCGGACACCCAGGTCTTCGCCGTGCCGGGCACGCCGAGCAGCAGCAACGCCCGGTCCGTCGCGAGGGTGGCCACGGCGACCTCGACGAGCCGCCGCGGCCCCACGTACTTCGGCGTGATCGCGGTGCCGTCGCCCACGGTGCCGCCGAGCAGGTACGTGACCACCGCCCACGGGGAGAGCCGCCACGACGGCGGGCGCGGCCGGTCGTCGGCCGCGGCGAGCGCGGCCAGCTCGTCGGCGTGGTCCTGCTCGGCGTGCGGCCGCAGAACTGCCTGGGTCATCGGTCCAGCTCCTCGTGCATCTCGCGGCGGACGGTCAGGGTGGTGGCCAGCTCCCGCCACCACGGCGCGGAGCCGATCGGCAGCGGGCCGGTGGCGACGGGGTGGCGCAGGCACGCCCGGGGCACGCGGACGCCCGCGGCCCGGGCGGCGGCGCCCAGCCCGCGGTTGCCGGGCTGGGTGGCGATCCAGTCCAGCACCGCGGTGCCCAGCTCAGGAGACCACGGGGCGGGCAGCCGCCCCACGGCGGAGGCCATCACGTGCGGGGGGAGCTTCGCGGCGAGCACCGCGACCGCCGGCCCCTGCACCGGGGCGGGGAGGCGGCGCACCATCCCCGTGACCGGGCCGTCGACGGCCGCCGGGTCGATCGCGGCGAGGATCGCCGCACCCCAGCGGGCGTCCCGCGCGCGGGCCGCGGCCTCGGCCCAGCCGGCGTGCAGCACCCGGGGCTCGCACCCGCGGACCGGCCGCGCCACGACCTCGGCCGGCGCGCCGTAGCTCTCCCAGTGCTCCAGCGGGGTGGCGGCGACGACCGCGCGCAGCAGGTCGGCCGGCAGCCGGGCGGCGTGCGCCTGCGGGCCGCCGACATCCCGGACGAGGGCTTCGTCGTCGAGGTCCGGGAAGGTGACGGCGAGGGCGCCCGCATCGGCCCGCACCAGCCGAGCGGCCCGCTCCCGCATCCGCGCCGCCAGCCGCGACCCCGGCAGCCTCGCGAGCAGGTCCGCCGCGGCCTCCCGCACCGGCGCCGCGCGGTCGTCCAGCGCCGCCTCGAGGAACGGCTCGTCGCCGGAGCCCAGGTGCTCGGCGAGCACCGCCAGGAACTCGGTCCGGACGCCGGCCGGCTCGCTCGCCCAGGTCGCCGCGAGCGCCGCACGCGCGGTGGGCGGGTCGGCGGCGAGGGCGCGGTCCAGCCAGTCCCGCCGCTGCAGCGCGTTGCCGTACTCCCAGGCCTCGTCGCCGACCGCGCCCGGAACCGCCGAGACCAGGAAGGCCCACGCCGGGTTGCGCTCCCCCAGCCAGGCCCCGGCCGGCCCGGCGGCGCCCGCGAGGGGGGCGCGCAGGGGCGGGCGGGTACGCGCGGCGTCGGCGAGCGCGGGCAGGTGCTCCGGCGGCACCCGCAGGCCCCGCTCGCGCACGGCGTCCAGCCATTCGGCGAGCAGCTCGGCGGGCAACCGCAGCAGCCGCCGCCGCGCCGCGGGTGGGACGAGCGGGCGCTCGTCGCGCTCGGCCGCGGCCGGTCGGGCGTCCGGCCGCGCGGGGACGCGCCCGGCCCGCCGGTAGGTGGCGAGCACCGCGGCGGCGGTCAGCAGAGCGGCCTCGGGCGAGTCGGGCACGAGCGGCCGCACCACCGCGGGGAGCCCGCCGGGGTCGAACCGGCGGCGCTGCGTGCCCAGCAGCGACGCGCTCACGAGCTCGTCCCAGGCGGTGGTCACAGCCGCACGGTCCGGTCGCCGTCCCAGCAGGTCATCGGCCGCAGCCCGGCGGCGGTCCACTCGCCGGCCACCGTGACGGGGGCGCCTGCCGACACGGCGAGCAGCGGCCACGGGTCGACGCGCTCGTCGAGCGGGAGCGCCGCACCCCCGGCGTCGACGAGGAGCCACCCGCCGCCGTCCGCGGCGGGGGCGACGCCGGCGAGCAGCAGCGGCCAGCGGTCCTGCCACGGGTCGACGGCAAGCGCCTGCGCGACGGACTCCAGCGCGGCGCACACCACGTCACCGTCCGGACGGCCGGCGCGGACCGGCTCGTCCGCCCGGGCGACGAGCGCCCGCAGCGGCGCGGCCCCGGGGTAGAAGGCCAGCTCGCCGCGGACGACGTGCCCGGCCGGCAGCGAGCGGTCGAGGGGCTGGCCGGGCGGGGCGAACGACAGCACCAGCGCGGGCCGCCCGCTCTCCCGCCCCCGCAACCAGGCGCGGCGGGTGGTGAGCCGCTCGGTCACCTCGTCGACCACGCCGGTGACCACCCACTCGTCGGCGACGCGTTCCCCACCTCCGAGCACATCGGCGGTGTCGGTGGGGAACCCCAGCCGGGTGCGGACGGTGGCGGCGAGGTCGGCGGGCAGCTCGGCGAGCCGGGTGCTCGCCTCCGCCAGCACGTGCAGCAGCGCGAGCTCCGTCAGCAACCGCCCCGGCCAGTCCCGGCCGCGCCCGATCACGCCCGCCGCGCGCCGCAGCCCGCCCGCCAGGCCCGGCGCCTGCGCGTCGACCATGCGGGCGGCGACCCCGTGGAGCTCCTCGGCGTCCGCCCCGGCCAGCCCGCCGCGGACCCGGTCGGTCAGCCACTCCCGCAGCTCGGCGGCCCCCGCCGCGATGCGCCGGGCCCGCTGCTCGGCCCGCCGCGCGGCGGCCTCGGGGTCGCGGGGCGGCTCTCCGGCCGACCCGGCGGGGCGGCGAGCCCCCGCCCCCCGGTCGGCGAGCCAGGTACGCACCCACTCGGGCTCGGCCCCGGCCGGCACCGAGCCCTGCGCCCACAGCAGCAGCAGGCCGAGCACGTGCTTGCACGGCACCTTGCGGCTGGGGCACGTGCACCGGAACGCCGGCCCGGCGAGCTCGACGCAGACCTCGTAGGGCTGCTTCCCGCTCCCCCGGCACGCACCCCACACCGCCGCCTCGGACGCCCCGAGCCCGGTCCACGTCGCCGGGACCGCCTGACCACGTCCGGTGGTGGCGGACGCCGGGTCGGGCGCGAGGGCGAGCACCCGCTCCACGCTCCACGGCACCGCCACACAATAAGGACCGGCCCCGCACGGACCCCGGCCGGTGCCAGTCGATCAGCACGACCGATTCCCGCCAGCACGGGCCCGGGGCCGCTCCCACCCTGGACGTATGACGACGGAAACCCCGGTGCACGAGGCGATCGAGCCCGGAATCCTGTACTTCGGCACCCCGGTCGTGCTCGTGTCCACAGAGAACGAGGACGGGGCGGCCAACCTGGCGCCCATCTCCTCGGCGTTCTGGCTCGGCTGGCGCGCGATCCTCGGCATCGGCGCGAGCTCCCGGACCACCCGCAACATGCTGCGCACCGGGGAGGCCGTGCTGAACCTGCCGTCGGACGCGCTGGCGCCGGCCGTGGACCGGCTCGCGCTGACCACCGGCTCCGACCCGGTGCCGCCGCGCAAGCGCGAGCGCGGCTACGTCCACGTCGCCGACAAGTTCGGCCGGGCGGGCCTGTCCCCCGTGCCGTCCGAGACGGTCGGGCCACCGCGGGTCGCGGAGTGCCCGGTGGCGATGGAGGTGGTCGTCGAGGCGGTGCACCCCCTCGCGGACGAGGACGAGCGGCAGCGCGGCGCGGTGGTCGCCGTCGAGGTCCGGGTGCAGCGCGTGCTCGTGCACGACAGCGTCCGGCTCCCCGGCACCGACGACCACATCGACCCCGACGCGTGGCGCCCGCTGATCATGAGCTTCCAGAAGCTCTACGGCCTCGGCCCGCAGGTGCACCCCTCGACGCTGGCCCGCGTACCGGAACGGCTCTACCGCAGCCCCGACATCGAGGCGGCACGCACGGCACGCCGCAAGGAGCGGCCCCAGGAGCGTGCGCCGGCCCCCGCCGCCGGTTAACGTCCCCGGGCGTGGGGCAGGTGCATGAGGAGGACGCAGCGATGGACGGACCACTCACGCTGGCGATCGACATCGGCGGGTCCGGCCTGAAGGCCATCGTGCTGACGGCCGGCGGCGACCCGGTGTCCGAGCGGACGCGCCGGGAGACGCCGTACCCGTGCACGCCGCCCGTCCTGCTGGACGAGCTGGCCGAACTGGTGACGACCCAGCCGGACCACGACCGCGTGTCCGTCGGGTTCCCGGGCGCCATCCGCAACGGCCGGGTGCGGGAGGTGCCGGCGTTCTCCCGCCGTGGCCCGGGAGAGCCGCCGGACGCCGAGCTGGTGAGCCTGTGGACCGGCTTCGAGCTGGAGACCGCGCTCGTCGAGCGGTTCGGCAAGCCCACCCGCGTGGCCAACGACGCCGACGTGCAGGGCTGCGCCGTCATCTCCGGCCACGGCATGGAGCTGGTGATCACGCTCGGCACCGGCATCGGGTGCGCGGTGTTCTTCGACGGCACGCTGCTGCCACACATGGAGCTCTCGCACGGCACGTTCGGCGGCACGTCCATCGAGGTCGCCTGCGGGGACAACGAACGCCACAAGATCGGCAAGGACAAGTGGCGCAAGCGGGTGCACGAGGCCCTCGACGCGTTCGACGCGATGGTGCTGCCCGACCACATGTACGTCGGCGGCGGCAACGCGAAACGGCTCGACCCGGACACGATCGGCCCGAACCGGACGATCGTGCCCAACATCTCGGGGCTGCTCGGGGGCATCGCCCTCTGGGACCGGACGGGTGACGGCTCGCGCGTCCCGACCGCGACGGCATCCTGACGACGCGGCACTATGGCCCCGTGTCCATGACCGACATCACCGCCACCCCCGAGTGGTCGGCCCTCGCGGAGCACCACACGGCCGTCGCGGGCCGGACCCTGCGGGAGCTGTTCGCCGGCGACCCGGAGCGCGCCACCGCGCTCACCGCCACCGGGGTCGACCTCGTCCTCGACTACTCCAAGCACCGCATCAGCCGTGACACGCTGCCGCTGCTCACCGCCCTCGCCCGCGCGGCCGGGCTTCCCGAACGCACCGACGCGATGTTCGCGGGCGCGCACATCAACACCAGCGAGGACCGCGCGGTGCTGCACACCGCGCTGCGGGCGCCGGAGGCCACGGCCCTCGCCGTCGACGGCGTGGACGTGCCCGTCGAGGTCCACACCGTGCTCCGGCGGATGGGCGAGTTCACCGACGCCGTCCGGTCCGGGGCGTGGACCGGCCACACCGGCGAGCGGATCCGCGCCGTCGTCAACATCGGGATCGGGGGCTCCGACCTCGGCCCGGTGATGGCGTACGAGGCGCTGCGCGCGTACGCCGACCGCTCGTTCACCATGCGGTTCGTCTCGAACATCGACCCCACCGACATCGTCGAGGCAACGAGGGACCTCGACCCGGCCACCACCCTGTTCATCGTCTCCTCGAAGACGTTCACCACGCTGGAGACGCTCACCAACGCGAAGGTCGCCCGGCAGTGGCTGGTCGACGGGCTCGGCGACGAGTCGGCCGTGGCGAAGCACTTCGTGGCCGTCTCGACGAACGCGAAGGAGGTCAGCGCGTTCGGCATCGACGAGGCCAACATGTTCGGCTTCTGGGACTGGGTCGGCGGCCGCTACTCCGTCGACTCCGCGATCGGGCTCTCGCTGATGGTCGCGATCGGGAAGGAGCAGTTCGCCGAGTTCCTCGCCGGCATGTACGCGATGGACTCGCACTTCCGCAAGGCCCCCCTGGAAGAGAACCTGCCGGCGATCCAGGGGCTGCTGAACGTCTGGTACGTCAACTTCTTCGGCACCGAGACCCACGCGGTGCTCCCCTACAGCCAGTACCTGCACCGGCTGCCCGCCTACCTGCAGCAGCTCACGATGGAGAGCAACGGCAAGTCGGTGCGCGGCGACGGCAGCCCGGTCACCACGGTCACCGGGGAGATCTTCTGGGGCGAGCCGGGCACCAACGGCCAGCACGCCTTCTACCAGCTGCTGCACCAGGGCAGGCGGCTCGTGCCCGCCGACTTCATCGGCTTCGCCCAACCCAACCACGTGATCGACGTGGACTCCGACGGCGACATGCACGACCTGTTCATGTCGAACCTGTTCGCGCAGACCCAGGCGCTCGCGTTCGGCAAGACCGCCGAGGAGATCGCCGCCGAGGGAACACCCGCCGACGTGGTGCCGCACAAGGTGATGCCGGGCAACCGGCCGTCCTCCACGATCCTCGCGGCGAAGCTGACCCCCGCCACGCTCGGTCAGATCATCGCGTTCTACGAGCACGTCACGTTCGTCGAGGGCACGATCTGGGGCATCGACTCGTTCGACCAGTGGGGTGTGGAGCTGGGCAAGGTGCTCGCCAAGCAGCTCGCCCCGGTGCTGGCGGCGGACGAGGCCGACACCGCCGGGCTCGACGCCTCCACCGCGGCGCTCGTGCGGCGCTACCGGGAGATGCGGGGCCGCCCCGCCTGACCCATGAGGAACGGATGGCTCGACCCACCGATCCGGACGACCGGCCCGCAGGCCTGAACGGGCCCGCGCCGCCGGCTGGGCCCCGCCCGGCCACCGGCGTAGTCGTGGCCGCCCTCCTCGGAGTCGGGGCACTGGCCGGGCTCTGGGCCGCGTTCAGCGGGGTCGGCCCGGCCCGGCTCGACGCCACGGTGCTCGACGGGTCGGTCGAGTCGCGCACCGACCTGCTCACCGCCGCGGCCGTCACCGTCACCCACCTGGGCAGCACGGCCGCGATGGCGATACTCGCCGTCGTGGTCGGCACCCGGCTCTGGTTCCTCGACCGCCGCGCCGACGCCGTGTTCGTCGTCGGCGCGATGGCGGGCGCCCAGCTGGTCTTCCGAGCCCTGAAGGAGCTGCTGGACCGCCCCCGGCCCCCGGCGGACGACCGGCTCGTCCACGCGGCGAGCGAGTCGCTGCCGTCCGGGCACGCCACCACGGCGATCGTCGTGATCGGCACGCTCGTCGTGCTGGCCTGGCCCGGGCGCGCCCCCGCGGTCCGGGCCGGGCTGGTGGCCGCCGCCTCGCTGTGGGTGGGCGCGGTCGGCCTCACCCGCCTCTACCTGGGTGTGCACTGGTTCAGCGACGTGGTCGCCGGCTGGCTGGTCGGCGGCGCCTGGCTCGCGGTCTGCGTGGCCGCCTGGAGTTGGTGGCGTGCCCGGGCGCGGGTGGCGCGGGGTGTGCCGTAACCAACGCAACCCGCGGAGCGAGGACACTGCAGGGCCGCGCTCCGAACCGATCAGCGGCCGCAGGATGTGGTCCTCATGACCTGGCTCGACCTCATAGGCATCATCGTCGTGCTCACCATCGTGTTCATGCTGGTGTCGCTCTGCGAGCGCGAACGGCACTGATCCGGCGCGCTCGTCGCGCAGTGGTCGTGCCGGGGAGCAGGCCCTGATCGTCAGGATCGGGACCTGACGACCGCACCTGGGCGCAAGATCCGCGTTTCGCCGATCACAGCGGTGTGGTCCGATGTCTACGGGGCACGAACGCGCCGTTCGTCCGGTTGGAAGTATCGATGAGTGCCGCGGCACGCTCGGCGAGCACACGGGGCACGCACGGGATCGGGCCCGCTGCCCGACCATTCGGGATCGTGCAGATCGAACACCTTCCGGATGCGGGATGCTGCGCGAGCAGCCTTCGAACCAGCCCAGGCCATTCGGCCAATGCCACGACCACACGCTCGTAGTGCCACTCGGTGTCGCCCACATGGTCCTCCCCATGGCGGCCGTCATTCCGGATCTCGACGCGATGGCGTCGCACCCCCGGCGCACATCATAGCGACTAATGCGACCGTTGCGACCGTTGCGACAGTCGGGCCCGATACGGCGCCAGTTCGACATAGCGTCGGGCGGTGCCCGAGAGCGACGAGGAGCTGATCACCTCCGGTGAGGTGGCTCGCAGACTCGGCGTCACCACTCGGGCGGTCGGCCGCTGGGTCGCGCGCGGGCTCGTCACCCCGGCGGTGACCACACCCGGCGGGCGGTACCGGTTCCGCTGGTCAGAGGTATCAGCCCAACTCAAGGCGCAGCAGGCGCGCGACGCCGAGGAGCGCTGAGCACGTCCACACACCTGCGGGGACCCAGGCGACGGTGAGTTCGAGGGTCCCGACGCCATCGGAACACGGCGGTGACGCTGCGCGTTTGGCATGCTCGTGGGTCGATCACGGGTACGGGCGCCGGAGCTGCGTGGGCGCCGCTGGCTGAACACCGGCGGCGCGGAGCTCACGCTCGCCGGGCTGCGCGGGAAGATCGTGCTGCTCGACTTCTGGACGTTCTGCTGCATCAACTGCCTGCACGTCCTCGACGAGCTGCGGGAGCTGGAGGAGCGCTACGCCGACGTGCTCGTGACGGTCGGAGTGCACTCGCCGAAGTTCGTGCACGAGGCCGACCCGGAGGCCGTGGCGGCCGCCGTGGAGCGCTACGCGGTGCACCACCCGGTGCTCGACGACCCCGAGATGGTCACCTGGGACGCGTACGCCGCGCGGGCATGGCCGACCCTCGCGGTGATCGACCCGACCGGCTACGTCGTGGCGCAGCTGTCCGGAGAGGGGCACGCCCACGGGCTGGGCGTGCTGATCGAGGAGCTGGTGGCCGAGCACGAGGCCGCCGGCACCCTGCACCGGGGCGACGGCCCGTACGTCGCCCCGGCGGAGCCCGCCACCGCGCTGCGCTTCCCGGGCAAGGCGATCGCGCTGCCCGGCGGCACGTTCCTCGTGTCCGACACCGCGCACCACCAGCTCGTCGAGCTCGAACCCGACCTGGTCACCGAGCGGCGGCGGATCGGCACCGGGAAGCGCGGGTTCACCGACTCCCCCGCCCGGTTCTCGGAGCCCCAGGGGCTCCTGCTGCTGCCGGAGGCGGTCGCCGGGTACGACGTGGTGGTCGCGGACACGGTCAACCACGCGCTGCGCGGCGTGCGCCTCGCCGACGGCGCGGTCACCACGCTCGCGGGCACCGGGGAGCAGCTGCGCACGCGCGTGGACGTCGGTGCGGGCGCGGCCGAGCTGTCGTCCCCGTGGGACCTGGCGTGGTGGGAGGACCGGGTGGTCGTCGCGATGGCGGGCAGCCACCAGCTGTGGTCGTTCGACCCGCGGTCCGGCGCGGTCACGGTGCTCGCGGGCACCACCAACGAGGGCCTGCGCGACGGCGCCCTCGAGGACGCCTTCTTCGCGCAGCCGTCCGGCCTCGCGACCGGCCCGGGCGGCACGCTGTGGGTGGCGGACTCCGAGATCTCGGCCCTGCGGACCGTGCAGGCGGCGCCGGCCGCGGGACCAGAGGTGGCGACGGCGGTCGGGATGGGCCTGTTCGACTTCGGGTTCCGGGACGGCCCGGCCGGGGAGGCCCTGCTCCAACACCCGCTCGGCGTGGCGGTGCTGCCGGACGGGTCGGTGGCGATCGCCGACACCTACAACAGCGCCGTCCGCCGCTACGACCCGGCCACCCGCACCGTGAGCACCCTCGCGCGGGACCTGCGGGAGCCCAGCGACCTGCTGGTCGACGGGGACACGCTCGTCGTGGTCGAGTCGGCGGCGCACCGGCTCGTCCGCCTGGCGATCCCGGCGAGCTCCCGGGTGGATGCCGGCGCCCATCGCGTGCGCCGGGCGCGCACCGACCTCGCCCCCGGCACGCTCGCGCTGCGGATCGACTTCACGCCACCCACCGGCCAGCACCTGGACGCCCGGTTCGGCGACCCCGCATCGCTCACCGTGGCCGCATCCCCGCCGGAGCTGCTCACCGACGGCGCCGGCACGTCCCCGGGCCTCACCCGCACGCTGCGGTTCGCCCCGGATGCCCCCGCCGAGGGGGTGTTGCAGGTCAGCGTCGCGGCCGCGGCCTGCGATGACGGCGACGGCGTGTTCGCCGCGTGCCACCGCTACCAGCAGGACTGGGGGATCCCGGTGCGCCTGGTCGACGGGGCGCCCGACGAGCTGGCGCTGGACCTGCGCGCCGTGCGCTGAGCGCCCGAACCTCGGATCAGCGTGCAACGCCGCACATCGGCGCGCCGACCCTGATCAGCACGATCGTGAGAGCCGCAGGGAGGGTGTCGCCGAAGCGGGGGCGCGCTCCCAGGCTTGATCAGCGTTTGCGGTTCTCCGACCGCTCCCGGAGGGTGTCGCCGAATCGCCGATGAGCCTGTCGCGACGGTGCAGCGCTGCGGTGGGCGCGCCGTGCCCGACCGGTCGCGGCCGGCCTCCCGCCTCGTCCTGGCCGGGCCCGTGTCCACAGCCTCGAAATCGACGTGACAGGCCTCAGCTCAAGGGCGGATTCAAGGAGTGATCGCAACACCCTTCTGAACTGGGGTGATTGTGATGGCAGGGTCTCGGCGGTATCCACGGGAGCGGGTGCGGGCGTTTTGGCGGGCACGGCTGGCGGGGGTGTCAGTCGCTGACGCCGCGGAGCTGGTCGGAGTGTCGGAGACCAGGGCACGGGACTGGATCGCGGAGTCTGGCGGCATGATCCCTGATCTTGCCGAGCCCTCTGGTTGG
>NZ_JBRERS010000016.1:0-169158 GCF_054486945.1 Pseudonocardia wallangbongensis | reverse complement strand
ACGCCCGACAGGGCGCCCTTGAACTGTGAGAAGCGGCCCCACACACTGCGGGGCGTCCTGCTCACCACTGTCACCGATGTCCCAAGACATCGGTGTCACCGATGTGGTCGGACATGACACCGCTCCGGTGCGGCTCTGTGACCGCACTCGACGATCACGGTCGCCGCGGGATGGACCGCGGGGTGTTCAGGGCCGATCATGCGCCGCGAGAAGTACCTCAGCGTGGTCACGGCCGCGGCCGGGTGCAGCTCGCATCGACGACCGGTCGCACCGCTGCCCGGTGCGAGCATTCACCGGGGATCCCGCCGCGGTGGGCGCGCCGTACCCGACCGGCCGCGTCCTGCCCCGCCTCCCGCCGCCGGCCTCGCGTGCGTGCGCTCCGGTTCGTCGAACCCCTTCGCCTGGGGTGGGTGGCCGGGTTGGGCGCATTACCGAACCCTGGGGTTGCGCGGGCGGCCGTCCCCGACGTGGCGGCACGCCGGTTCTGGACGAGCCCGTTCCTGCCGGGTGCCCGCGGGCTATTCGGTGGTCCCGTCCCCACACCCACTACGGCCTCGGCGAGAGTCCGGGTGCATTCCGCGGATCCGACCCCGACTCGTCCACCGGCTCGGCGTCGCGTCCCTCGTCGGGTGGAGCCTCTCCGTCGGCTAACGCCAGTCGATGACCTCTTCCATCAGCTCCGGGCGGCGCCGGCGGACCCAGTCGGCGTACTCCTGCATGTGCTCGCGCATGAGCCGCTCGGCCTCCTCGGCCCGCCCGGCGGCGATCGCGTCGGCGATGGCGATGTGGACCTCGAGGACGTGGGTGCGCTCGTCCTTCGGGGACAGGGCGCCGCTCACCTGGTCGCGGAAGATGTCCTCCAGCGACACGCTGATCAGGTTGAGCACCGGGTTGCCCGACATCGCGGCGACCGTGCGGTGGAACTCGTTGGTGGCCTCGTAGTAGACGCGGTCGTCGTCCACCTGCGTGGTGCCCGGGTCGGCGAGCTGGCCCGTGAGCTCCTGCCCGCGCCGCTCGGCGGCCAGCCGCGCCATCATCGGCTCGAGGATGAGCCGCGCCTCGACGAGCTGCTGGAAGGTCATGCCGCCGAGGTGGAAGAAGAGGGTGGACATGCGCCCGTAGTCGCGGGTGCCGACCTCGATCACCATGGGACCGCCGTTGCGGCCCGGCTTCATCGTGATGAGGCCGTGCACCTCCAGGATCCGCAGTGCCTCCCGGAGGGAGCCGCGGCCGACCCCGTAGTCCTCGAGCATCTGCGCCTCGGAGGACAACAGCGTGCCCGGCGGAAGCTTGCGCGAGACGATCTCGTGGACGATCTCCTGGGCGAGGGCCTCCGCCACCTTGGCCCCGCGCTTGATCGACCGCGGCGCCGGGCCGGTCGCACGGGCGCGCGCTGTTGCTTCCATCCGTGCAGGGTATCGGGCCCGCGACGGAAACCCTGATATTGGTACGCCTCTTGTGTCCGCTACGAGCGCGCCCCTAGATTGATGCGCATCAATCGCAGGGAAATCGGTCGAGGAGGAGCTCGATCATGACGGTGGTCCCGGCCGCCATCGGGGTGCTGGTGGTGCTCCTGCCGCCCTCCCGCCACCTCGACAGCCGCCCGCTGGGCACCCGGTAACCGAAGGGGACGCACATGGTCCAGGTCGGCATGCTGCTGAGCGACGTACCGCGGTCGGTCCCGCCCGCCCAGCAGTTCCAGGACGTGCTGCGGATCGTCGGGGAGGCCGAGCAGAACGGGTTCTCCTACATCGCGATCGGGCAGCACTTCCTCTACGGCGACCTGCGGTGGATGCAGCCGGTGCCCTGGCTGGCGCGGCTCGCCGCGCACGTGTCGCCGGGCACGAAGCTGGTCACGCAGGTCATGATCGGCCCGCTGTACCACCCCGTGCTGCTCGCCGAGGAGATCGCGACGCTCGACGTCGTCACCGAGGGGCGGCTCGTCTTCGGCGTCGGTCTCGGCTACCGCGCCGAGGAGTTCGACCACCTCCAGGTGCCGTACGCGGAGCGGGCCGCCCGGCTGGACGAGATCCTCGAGCTGCTGCCCCGGCTGTGGACCGAGGACGAGGTCACCCACCACGGCCGCCACTACCGGCTCGACGGGGTGCGCCCGCACATCCGGCCGGTCCAGGAGCCGCACCCGCCGATCTGGATCGGTGCGTTCGCCAAGGCGGGCGCCCGCCGGGCCGGCCGGTACGCCACCGGGTACGCGGTGCCGCCCGAGCTCCCGCCGCCGGCGGTGGCCGAGCGCTACGAGCTCGTGCGGGCGGGCATGGCCGAGCGGGGCGTCCCGTTCGGGCCCCAGCCGCTGCGCCGCAACGTGCTGGTGGCCGACTCCGCGGAGGCCGCCGTGGCCGAGTACGCGCGCGTGGCGAAGGGCCGCTACGTCACCTACGCGCAGCGCGGCCTCGACGTGTTCGACGCCGGGCAGCTCGAGCGGGAGTTCGCCGAGGCCGTCAAGGGGCACGTCGTGCTCGGCACCCCCGACCAGGTGGTTGCGCAGCTGACGGACCTGGTGACGACCCTTCCCGTCGACCCGCTGCTCGTGCGCCCGCAGTGGCCCACGATGGACGCCGACGAGACCGTGGCCGCGATCCGGCGGCTGGGCCGCGACGTGCTGCCGTCGATCCTGCCGCTCCCGAGCCACAGCGACATCCCGCTGCTGGAGGCGCGGTGACGGCCACGGTCGAGCAGGCGGAGGCGGTCCGCCGCGTCCTGCACACCTACACGCTCGCCGTCGACACCTGAGACGTCGAGGCGCTGGGTCCGGTCTTCACCGCGGACGTGGTGCTGCACCGCGTGGACGGGGCGCGCACCGGCCGCGACGCCGTGCCGGAGTTCTACCGGTCGGTGTTCGACGGCGACGCCACCTGGACCATCCACCTCGTCACGAACGTGCTGGTCGACCGGGCCGACGGCGCTCTGACGTCCCGGGCGGCCTTCCACTCGGCCCAGCTGGCCGGCGACACGGTCGTCGACATCTACGGCCGCTACCGGCACCGCTTCGCCGACGAGGGCGACCGGCTGTGCATCGCCGAGAAGTGGATCGACGTGCAGCAGGTGTTCCGGCGGGCGGCCGCGTGACGAGCGGGGTGGTCGTCACCGTGGCGAACGCCGGGCACGCCCGGGCCGGCGACTCGGTCGGCTACCCGGGCGCCGACCGGGACGCGATGCTGCGCGTGCACCTCACCGGCGCGATGATCGGCGCCCAGCAGGCTGCACAGCGGATGCCCGCCGGCGGCGCGCTCGTGATGATGTCCTCGCTGAACGGCCTGATGGGCTTCCCGGGCCGCACCGCGTACGGCGCGGCCAAGGCCGGGATCGTGCGCGGCCTGGCCGTCGAGTGGGCGCCGCGCGGCCTGCGCGTCAACGCGATCGCGCCCGGGTCGATCACCACCGAGCTCTCCGCCGATTTGCTGCGCCGCGGGGTGATCGACGGCGGGTGGAGCGCCCAGGGCATCACGGCATGAGGACGGCCGTCGGAACAACCCCCGCGAGCCGGGCGATCCGCTCCAGCGCCGCGGGCGGGACGGCGGGGGCCGGCATGCGCAGGGTGCCGGCGCCGACGCCGAGGTGGTGCAGCGCCGCCTTGATCCCCTCCACCGTGCCGGCCAGGGCGTCCAGCACGGCGTCCGCCCGGACCTGCGCGGCCCGCTCGGCCTCGGGGTCACCCGCCGCCACGGCTGCGGCGAGGGCCGTGAACGGCTCCGGGAACGCCGCCGAGAGCCCGGACACGATCCCCGCCCCGCCGGCCCGCACGACCGCGGGGAGGGTGGTGTCCGCGCCGGACCACAGGCGGGCGCCGGCCGGCAACGCCGCGGCGTACTCGGCCATCCGCTCGTTCGCCGCGCCCGAGAGCTTGACACCGGCCAGCCCGATCTCGGCGGCGATCGTGCCGAGCTCGGCCGCGTCGAGGTCCACGCCCGTGCGCTCGGTGAAGAGGTACCCGTACACCCGCGCCGGGCCGGCCGCGTCCACCACGGCCGCCAGGTGGCGGGCCACGGCGGCGGTGTCCACGGGGAGGTAGTACGGCGTGAGCGCCGCGACGCGGCGGGCACCGAGCGCCACGGCGTCGCGGGTGAGCGCCACCGACTCGCGGGTGCTCGCCGCGCCCACGTGCACGACGACCCGGTCCGGGCCGTACGCGTCGAGCGCGAGCTCGGTGAGCGCGTGCCGCTCGGCGCGGTCGAGCGCGGGGAACTCGCCGGTGGTCCCGGCCACGAACACGCCGTCGACGCGCCCGGCGAGCGCGGCGTGGTGCGCGACCGTGGTCGCGCGGTCGAGCTCGCCGTCCACGTCGAAGAAGGTCGGGACGGCGGCCAGTACCTCGGCCCTCGACTGCGGAGCGCGCGCGGCGGGCTCGGGCATGGATCTCCCTCGGTCTCGGGTGTTCGGGCGGCTCAGGAGGCGCGCTGCGCGCGCCCGGCGAGCACCGTGCGCATGCGACCGCAGGAGCCGCCGAGGTGCTCGTCCAGGGCGTCGAGCGCCGGCCCGACGTCGCCTGCGCGGACGATCCCGGCGAGGTCGGCGTGGTCCTGCGCGATGGGGGTGAGGTCGCGGTCGGTGGTGTTGGTGACGGCGAGCATCGCGGCGAAGAGCGGCCGGTGCAGGGCCCAGGTGGCGGCGAGCCTGCGGTTGCCGCCGAGGTCGTAGAAGGCGCTGTGGAAGTCGAGGTCGGCGGCGGCGAACTCGGGCGGGTCGGCGGCGACGGCCGCCGAGCGCATCCGGGCCACCGCGGCGTCGATGGGTGTCCAGTCGACGCCCTCCCGCCGGGCGATCACGTCCCGGACCGCGCGGCCTTCGAGGGCGCCCCGCACGGCGTACAGCTCGACGATGTCGTCCTCGGTGAGGCCGCGGACGTGGACGCCGCGCCTGCGGGTCTCCACCAGACCCTCCAGCTCCAGCTGGCGCAGCGCGTCCCGGACCGGGCCGCGGCTCACCCCGAACCGCTCCGCCATCCACCCCTCGACGAGGTGGGTGCCCGGCTCCAGCTCGCCGCGCACGATCAACGCGCGCACCTGGGCGAGCAGCTGCTCTCCCAGCGGCGGCCGGTGGACGGGACTGACGATCATCGACGCTCCTCGTTCGGGTGCGGCCACCTTATGGGCCCGCGTAGTCGACGGTCAACGTCGACCGTTGACGGTTAACCGTAGACAGGTCATAGTTCCCGCACCACCCGCACTCGAGAGGGGCGTCGCATGGTCGCGACCGACGCGTTGTCCGATCGTCGCTACACCTGGAAGGTCACGGCGTCGAGCTTCCTGGGCAACACGCTGGAGTACTACGACTTCCTGGTCTACGGCACGGCTGCCGCCGTCGTGTTCCCCCAGGTCTTCTTCCCCGACAGCAGCGGGTTCGTGGCCACCCTCGCCGCGTTCGGCACGTTCGCCGTCGGTTTCCTCGCCCGCCCGCTCGGCGGCCTGTACTTCGGCCGCCGCGGCGACAAGCAAGGCCGCAAGTCCACCCTGCTGGTCACGCTCACCGTGATGGGCCTCTCCACGATCCTCATCGGGCTGCTGCCCGGGCACGCCACGATCGGCATCTGGGCTCCGCTGTTGCTCGTGGTGCTGCGCCTGGTGCAGGGCTTCGCCGTCGGAGGCGAGTGGGGCGGCTCGATGATCATCGTACTGGAGTCGGCGCCGCAGAAACGGCGCGGGTTCTTCACCGCGTGGCCCAACACCGGCGGGTTCTCCGCGCAGATCCTCATCACGCTGTCGTTCGCCTGGGTCTACACGCTCCCCGAGGCCGACCTCCTGTCGTGGGGCTGGCGGGTGCCGTTCCTGCTCTCGGCCGTGATCCTGGTCGTCACGTTCTGGATGCGGCGCAGCCTGTCCGAGACGCCGGTCTTCACCGGGTCCGTCGCCCCCGCCGCCGACACCGGCGCGGCGACCCGCGCGGGCACGATCGTCTCGACGTTCCGCGACGACTGGCGCAACCTGCTGCTGATCCTCGGCCTGCGCTTCTCCGAGTCGCTGCCCTACTTCCTGCTCACCGTGTTCGTCCTGTCCTACGGCAACAAGGCCCTCGGGATCGAACGCGAGACCCTCAACAACGCGATCCTCGTCGTCTCCGTGCTGGCGTTCGTCGCGCACGGCGCGTTCGCCGCCGTCTCCGACCGGATCGGACGGCGCCCGGTCTACTTCTTCGGCTCGGTGGTCGTGTTCGTGATGGCCTTCCCGTTCTTCGGGCTGCTGCACACCGGGTCGTTCCTGCTGATCACGCTCGGCTACGTCCTGGTGCTCAACCTCGGGCACAACGCGATCAACGCGGTGCAGCCGGCCTTCTTCGCCGAGCTGTTCCCGGCCGACCGGCGCTACACCGGCGCCGCCGCGGGCCGGGAGATCGCCTCCATCCTCGCGGGCGGGCTCACCCCGTTCATCGCCACCGCGCTCGCCGGACCGGACGGCACGCGCTGGCCGCTGGTGGCCGGCTACGTGATGATCGGCGCCGTGCTGTCCATGGTCGCGGTGTGGAAGGCGCCGGAGACGTTCCGCCGGGACCTGCGCGCCACGAGCACCACGCCCTCCTCCGTCAACGCCTGACGATCGCGGGTCAGCCCGGGATCGGCTCCGGGCGGCGGAACACCCGCGCCGACGCCACCCGGCCGCTCCCGTCGGGTGGATCCAGCTCGGCGAGCTGCCGCGCGATGCGATCGTCCACGGACAGGTACTTGCGGCCCGCCCGCAGGTCCGCGTCGTTGCGCAGCCGGATGATCAGCGGGAACGCCGACAGCGCGCCCGCGTCGAACAGGCCGGTGGTGTAGATCAGCTGTACGCCCAGCGCCCTGGCCACACCGAACTGCAGCTCCAGCAGGTAGCCCGCCGACGCGCGACCGATCGGGTTGTCCAGGAACAACACTCCGGCGTGCGCACGCCTGCCCTGCCCGCGCTGGTGGGCACGCAGGGCCGCCATCGTGCAATACAGGACGATCGCGGCCGTCAGCTGCTGCCCGCCGGAGAACACGTCGCGGATCTCCGACACCCGCAGCCGCTCGGTGCGCAGCACCGCGTCCGGCTTGAGCATCTCGACCCGCACGCCCTTCGGCATCGCCGCGCGCACGCCCCGCAGCAGCAGCGACATGCCGTCCCGGCGGTCGCGCGCGTTCCCGGCGCGCTCCCCCGCCATGCGGTCCACCACCTCGCCGAGCTCGGGCAGCAGCGCGGCGTCGTCGAGCTCGTCGAACCGGATGCGCAGGAACTGCTGGCCCGACCAGTCCGAGAGGCCCTCGGGCAGCTCGGACAGCCGCTGCGCGAGCCGCAGCGTGCGCAGGGCCTCGCCGACCATCCCGGAAAGGCGCGTCACGATGCCCGAACGGTGCCGGCCGATCGTGGCCAGGTCGTCCTCGAGCGAGCGCAGCCGCGGGCGCAGCGCCCGCTCCCACTCGCCCGCGAGCCCCGGCATGTCCGTGCGGGCCACACCGAGCAGGTGGCTGCGCACCGGGCTCGCCACGCTGGAGAAGCGGGTCTCCTGCGCGAACTGGGCCACCGCGTCGACCGCGCCGCGCACCGCCCGATCGGCAGCGGCCCGGTCCCGGGCGGCGTCGCGCACCGCGGCCCGCAGCTCCTTCCAGCGGCCCAGCGCGGCGTCGACATCGCCGGCGAACGGTGCGGCGCCCGGCTCCGCCGCGTCCACTGCGCCGTCGTCGAGGCCGGCGACGACATGCCGGAAACCCTCCGCCGACGCCTCCGCGGCCCGGCGCGCGGACCCGGCCGCGGTCGCCCCGTCCCGGGCGGCGCTCGCCGCACCGGCTGCGGCCCGCCGATCGTGCTCGGCCCGCTCGACCAGCCCGCGGCCGTGCTCGACGTCGGCCGGCTCCCCGTAGGGCTCGATCGAGTCCGGTCCCGCGGGGAAGCGGCCCGCCTCCCGCTTCGCCACGGCGAGCTCCGCGCCGGCCTCCCGCAGGCCCTCCGCGGACCGGGCGAGGGCGGACCGGGCCTGGGCCGTGGCGGCCCGCCGGGTGGCGGGGTCGGCGGCATCGGGCGAACGCAGCAGGGCGTCGGCGGCCGCACGCACCTCGGCCGGCAGCTCGTCGAACGCGGCCTGGGCCGACCGTGCCGCCCGCTCGGCGTCGCCGAGCCGGGAACGCAGGTCGACGTCGACCTCGGCAGCGGAGTATGCGGCCTCGGCGTTGCGGTACTCCGCGCGGAGCACCTCCAGGGCCACGTCGGTGCCCTCGGCGTCGAGCGCCGCCCCATCAAGGGGGAGCTCCGCGAGCTCCGTGCGGCTGGAGCCGGCCACCGCCTGCTGGCGGTCGCGGCTGCGGCGGGCCTCGTCGGCGTCGCGCCGGGCGTCGGCCGCCGCGGCGCGCGCGGCTCCGGCCGCCGCCTCGGCCCGTTCGACGGCGGCGGTGGCGGCCCGCACCTGCTCCTCCAGCTCCGGCCGCCGCCGCACCTCGCCCGAAAGCGTGGCGAGCGCCGCGGCCCGGGACCGGGCCGCCTCGACGGCCGCGGCGAGCCGGGGCGCGTCCTGCTCGAGGCGGTCGGCCCGCTCGTCGAGCCCGGTGACCTCGGCATCGGCCAGCTCGGCCTCGCGGGCGGCGTCGGCGACGGCCGAGCGCGCCGAGTCGGCGGCCTCGGCGAGCGCGTCGCGCTCCCCAGCCGGGTGCCCCTCCCGCCAGGCGCGCAGCCGGGCGAGGAGCCCGCGGTCGGTGTCCAGGGCGGCACCGAGCGAGTCCAGCGCCGCCGCGCGCTCCCGGGTCTCCCGCTCCAGCTCCGCGCGCACCTCGCCGGCCGCCGCCTCGTCGACCATGGCGGGGTTCGGCGGCACCACGAAGTCGACGCCCGGGGCGGCTGATCCGGCGCCGACCGCGGTGGTGGCACCGACGGCCACCGCGGCGCACGGCAGCAGCCGCGCCCGTTCCAGCTCCTCGCGGGCCCGCGAGGAGTCCTCGGCGTTGTTGAGCAGCACGCCCGCCACCAGGTGCGGGAGCCGCGCCACCACCGCCGCCCGCTGCACCTGTGGGAGCGTCGCGAGGTAGCGCCAGCCGGAGTACGCCGTGATCCCGGCCGCCTCGAGCACCCCGAGCACCTGCTCGATCTCGGCGGGCTCGGGGAGCAGCCCACCCTCGCCCAGTGCGCGCAGCGCCCGCGCGTCGCGGTCCTGAGCGGCCAGCAGGTCGGTGCGCCTGCGGTCACCGGCGCCGATCGCGGCGACGAGGCGCTCGTCCAGGGCGGAGGCGTCGGTGTCCGGCCGGATCTCCTCGACGCCCAGCAGCTCGGCGAGCCGCGGCTCGCCGGCCAGGGCGTCCCGGGCGGCCAGGGCGTCGGTGAGGGCGGCCGCCGCGCGTTCCGCCGCGGCGCGGGCGGCGTCGTCGGCGCGCCGGGCGCTGCCGCGGCGCTCGTCGACGGCGCGGCGGGCGTGCCGCAGGTCGGTCAGCTCGGCGTGCAGGGCCACCACCTCGGCCTGCGCGGCGTCGGCCTCGGCCTGGGCGGCGGCGCCGGCGGCGGCCACCTCGGCGCCCTCGGTGAGGTGGCCCGCGGTCGCGGCCACGGCCGTGCGGTGCTCGATCCGGGCCAGCTCACCGCGAGCCTGCTCGCCGGCCGCCCGGTGGGTGGCGGCGGCACTGACCTCGGCCAGCTCGGCCGCCCGCGCCGCCTCGGCGCGCTCGTCCGCTGCGGCCGCGGCCTCCTCGGCCGCAGCCGCAGCGGCGTCCGCCTCCCCCGCCATGGCCCGCAGCCCGGCGGCGAGCGCGCCCGCCGCCTCCTGACGCGCCCGCAGGGCCGGGCGCGCCCGCTCCTGCTCGGCGTCCACCACCCCGCGCAACCGGCGTGCCTCGGCCTCCGCGATGCGGTGGCGCAGCACCGGCTCGACGGCCTGCCACGCCGCCACGTTCCGTTCGGCCTCGGTGTGGGTGCGCCGGGCGGCCCCCTCGGCCTCCTGCGCGGCCACCAGCTCCAGCACTGCGACGCGGCGGCGCAGCTCGGTGGTGGTCTCCTGCAGCCGCCGCTCCCGCGCCTCGGCGGCCCGGACGCCCTCGTGCGCGGCGTCGTGCGCCTGCGTCGCGACGGCCAGCCGCTCGTCCTCGACGCCGCGGCGGGCCACGATCGCGGCGGCGAGCGTGCGGGCGCCGTCCTGCGCCGCCCCCTCGGCGAGCCGGGCGGTCGCCGCCGCCCGCTCGGCGTCGGTCAGCGGGCCGAGGCGGGTCAGCGTGCCGTCGACGAAGTCCCGTTCCTGTTCCAGGTCGGCCCGCTGCGCGAGCCGCGTGGCGTAGCCGGAGACGAGGTCGGCGAGGTTCTGCGGCTCCTCGGTGTCCAGCACGGCGCGCAGCAGGAAGTCGACGAACGCCTCGTCGGTGGGGAACGCGAACGCCTCCGCGGCCTCGCCCTCCCCCGCGTTCATGGCGCGCTGGTAGCGGAAGAGCTCGGGGTCGAGGCCGGTGTCGGCGAGGTGGCGCGTCCAGTCCCGGGGCCCGGTCTCCCAGACCAGGTCCAGCGCGGGCAGGTCGCGGTGCCGTGCTGCGAGGCGGTCCTTGAACCCGGTGGTCGTGACGCGGCGGCCGTCGACCGTGAACGGCAGGTCGTCGAGGCCGACGCCGGGGGCCGGCCGGAAGGAGTACCAGGCGGCGCCGAGCTTCTCCGGATCCAGCGACGTGACGTGCCCGCGCCACTCGGACACCTTGCCCGTGACGAGCAGCTGCCCGGTGCCGGTGTGCATCCACTCCAGAACCACGTGCGCGACGTCCTCGCCGAGCACGAACTTCTCGAGCACGGTGGTGCTCGTCGTGCCCACGACCTGCCGGCGCCCCGGCAGGAGCACCGAGAACACGAGCTTCAGCAGCACGGACTTGCCGCCGCCGTTCTCCAGGAACAGCACCGACGCCGGCGACGGGCGGCGCGGCACGCGCTCCAGGTCGTCGGGGGCGAACAGGTCGACCTGCCGCGCGGCCTGCACGGCGGGGCCGACGCCGCGCAGGTCGAGCGTGACGTCCTGGTAGCGGGCCCCGGGCGGGCCGACGGAGAACAGCCGGACGCGGGAGAGCTCATACATCGGGCGCCTCCAGACCGGCCGGGGCGCGCAGGGCACCGCCCGCCGTGGCCACCGGCAGCACGCCGAGCTCCAGCAGCTCGTCGAAGGCGCGCTGCGCGGCGAGCTCGCGTACCTGCACCTGGTAGCGGGGGGTCGTGCGGTAGGCGCCCTCGGTGCCGACGGCGACCAGGAAGCCCTGGTCGGCGAGGAACCGCAGCGCCTTGCCCACGATCCCGCGGGTGGTCGCCTCGCCCACGCGCCCGTCCTTGGTGGCCGTGGCCTCCGGCCTGCGCAGCCACGCCCGCCACGCCGCCTCCAGGTGCGGGGCGTCCGACAGCGGGTCGGCGTCGGCGTCGGCGGTGCGTTCCTCGAGCACGCGGCACGCCTCGCGGACGGCCCCGTCGACGTGGTCGACCGACACCCGGCCGACGTAGCTGTCGTCGCCGAGGTCGTCGGGCCGCGGGAACGCCAGCGCGGCGGCGGCGAGGTGGGCGAGGCCGTGCAGCATCTTGTCGGTCTGGCGGTTCTGCAGCACGGTGCGCCGCGCGTACTCGTCCATCCGGATCTCGAACACCGACTCCTCGACCGCGGCCAGCACGATCCCGGACTGCGGGCCCACCGCGAGCACCACGAGCCCCAGCCCGGCCGCGACGCGCTGCACCGTGTCGGCGAACCCGTCGTCGTCGCGGTAGCGGCGGACCAGCTCCGCGTAGCCCGCGTCGCGCGACGGCAACGACTTCGGGCGCATCCCGTGCGCGACGAGCCGCGCCGCGGACTCGACGTCCTGCGGCTGGATCTCGCGGCTCACGCGACCTCCTCCTCGACACCCGGTTCTGGGGCCAGGACCCCGGCCGTCGTGACGAGCAGGTCGGCGCCGCCGAACTCCGGGTCCCGCAGCACCGTGCCGTCGTCGAACGCGAGCAGGACGCCCGGGTCACCCTGGCTGCGCGCGGTGCCGACGCTCGAGCCCACCGCGTGCACGGCACGCAGCGCCACGAGCGTGGGCAGCTCGGGGTCGATCTCCCGCGCCTCGGCGAGCAGCTCGGACAGGCGCCGCGCGCCCCGGTCCGGGCCGAACAGCCCGGCGGCGTGGCGCCAGAGGTCCGCACCGAACCGTTCGACGGTGACGGGGGCGAGATCGGGCTCCGCGAGCGGCTCCCCCAGCGGGTCGCGCTCGACGGGCGGGGTCAGCAGCGTCTCCACCAGGCCCGTCAGGCTGGGCACGCTCGGCACCCGCACGCCCGCACCCGCGCCGAAGAACGCGGCGGCCGGCCCGGTCGCCGTGGCGGTGTCCAGGGCGAGGCAGGGACGCAGGAGCTGGCCGAACACGTCGATCGCCGCCCGCTTCGGGCGCCCGCTGAACTGCTGGCGGTCCTGCTCCGCCCGGAACGTCGCGCCGGCCTCCTGCAGCCGCGCCTGCAGCTGGGTGTGCCGCTGGATGCAGTCGCCCACGACGTCGACCAGCTCGGCGGCCTGCCGGCGGCGCCCGGGCTCGGTGGCCTCGTCGCGGGCGTCGGCGATGTTCGCGAGGATCGCGGTCTCGGCGCGGTAGCGCGACTCGATGTGGGTGAGCGCCTCGTCGAGCAGCTCGGGCACCGCGGAGAGCCAGTCCACCGACCGGACGTCGCGGCGGGTGGCGTCGAGCTTCTGACGCAGCGCCTCCGCGTACTGCACGGTGCGGTAGCGCGCCTGCTCCGCCGCGAGGCGGGCGTCGCCCAGCCGGCCCCGGCTGATCAGGTTCTCCAGCTTCACCTCGGCCGCGACCTGTGCCGACTCCACGTCGGTGTCCAGCGCGCCGACCAGCACGTTGATCGCCTCGTCGGAGGCGCGCAGGTACACCTCGCCGTCCGGGGCGGCCACCTCGACGAGCAGCTTGAAGTCGAAGCGGCGCCGGACGTAGCGGCCGTCGTCGGTGAACGTGCCGTAGTCGACCCGGAAGCCGCGGTCCAGGTTGCCGACGTTGATGAGGTTCTCGATCACCCACTGCGCGACGCGTTCGTGCTCGCCCACCGGCGCGCCGGGCACCTGCGCCGCGACGAACGGCCGCAGCCGCCGCACGACCAGGGCCTGGTCCGCGCCGTGGTCGAAGTCCATGGCGAGGGTGACCTGGTCGATCGCCTGCAGGGCGATCTCGGCCATCTGGTAGCGCGTGGCGTCGACCCAGTCCAGCCGGACCTTGCGGGCGTCCAGGTCGTGCAGCGGGGCGGTGCAGGCCAGCGCCTTGAGGCGGCGCGTGACCCCCTCGTCCACCGCCCGCAGAGCGCCCCCGTCCGACACCACGGAGGGGCACTCTACGGGCGGCCCGGCGTCAGCTGCCGCGGTGGGTGAGCCGGTCGCGCAGCCGGTCGACCAGCCCCACGCCGGGGCCCACGAGCTTGTGGAACAGCTCGGCGTTGGGAGCGTTCGGGTGCGGCCGGGTCGGCGCGACCTTCTTCGCCGTGTCCACCTTCCCCCGCAGCTCCACCAGCTCGTCGTGCGGGACGTGCTCACGCAGCTTCGGGAACTGGTCGGACTCCTCGTCGTGGGCGTGGTGGCGCAGCTGCTCGGTCATCGTCCGCACGAGATGGTCGAACAGGGGGTCGGTCGCCTCGACGGCCTCGAGCCGCTTCATGGTCGCCTCGAGCTGCTTGTGCTCCTCGATGTCGTGCTCGACCTCCTCGTCCCCGCCCGGAACGTGCTTGCGCATGGCCGGGTAGACGTACATCTCCTCGGCGATCGCGTGCCGCACGACCTCGGCGATGACGGTGTCGGCGATGTCCCGCTTCGCGGTGGGGTCGGTGCTCCTGGCGATGCGGTCGAGGAGGTCGAGCGCCTCGCGGTGGTCCGTGGTCAGCACGTCGACGACATCCGTGGTGGTGGTCTGCTGGGCCATGACGGGCTCCTTCCTGCGCGTTCGGGGAAACCCGGTGATACCCCGGCCCGCGCGCGATCAACCGGGCACGGTGACCGGGGCGGGCGACGAATGACGTCCGAGCGGGGCGGGAACCCGTGGGACATGGCCAGCCATCCCGACCGGGAGCGGGCCGCCATGGTCGAACGCCTGCGCGCCCGGGGTATCACCGACGAGCGCGTCCTCGACGCGATGCGGCGGGTGCCGCGGGAGGGGTTCGTCCCGCGGGAGGTGGCCCCCGACGCCTACCAGGACAGCCCGCTGCCCATCGGGCTCGAACAGACCATCTCCGCGCCGCTGATCGTCGCGTTGAGCGCCGAGGCCCTGCAGGCCGGGCCCGATGCGCACGTCCTCGAGATCGGCACCGGATCCGGGTACGGGGCGGCCGTGCTCTCCCGGTGCCACCGCTCGGTGGTGACGATCGAGCGCCACGCCGAGCTCGCCGAGCGGGCCCGCGCCGCACTCGCCGCGACCGGGTGCGACAACGTCGAGGTCCGGACGGGCGACGGGGCGCTCGGGGCGGCGGACCGCGCGCCGTTCGACGGGATCGTCGTCGCGGCCATGGCGGAGGGCGAGCCGCCGCCCGCGCTGCTGGAGCAGCTGGCCCCGGACGGGGCGCTGGTCTGCCCGGTCGGCCGCCGCGGGAAGGGGACGCTCCTGCGGTACCGGGGAGGCCGGACGGAGGACCTGGGCGGCGTCGCGTTCGTGCCGCTGGTGACGGGGAGCTGACCGGTCCGTTACCTGGGTGGGCCGGCGACCATCCGGCGCACGCGGTCCCGGGGCGTCGGCGTCAGGAGGCGGCGGGCGACGAGGTGGCCGGACGCCCCGCCCAGCCCGGGACCGGGGTGGGTCGACGCGCCGATGTGCCACAGCCGCGGCACCGGCGTCGCGTGGCTCCCCCGCCACAGGAAGTTCTGGTCCAGCTCGGCCGAGCCGCCGTACGGGTCCCCCTCCAGCGCGTTCGGGTTGTACGCGGCGAGGTCGGCCGGGGTGATCACGTCCACCCCGACCACCAGGGCGCGCAGCCCGGGCGCGTGCGCCGCGACCCGGTCCAGCACGCGGCCGGCGTACCCGCGGGCCAGCGCGGCGTCCCAGCCGGCGGCCACGTCCAGCTCTCCGGCCGCGTCACCGACCGGGGTGAACGGCACCTCCTGCAGCTGCAGCCAGAGCGCGGCCGCCCCCTCCGGCACCCGCGTCGGGTCGAGCACGTGCTGCTGGCCGACCACCACCGTCGGGCGGCGGGGCAGCAGGCCCGCCTCGGCCTCGGCGCAGGCGATCGCCGTGGACGCCGACCCGTCGGAGAGGTGCACGAGCGGCACCGCGGCCAGGGCCGGATCGCGCCACGGCACGGGTCCGGACAACGCGACGTGCACCTGCATCGCCGCCCGGCCGGGCCGGAAGCGCGCCGCCTCCTCGCCCACGGCGGCCGGCACGGCACCGGGTGGCAACAGCGATCCGTAAAGCGCGCGCGGCGTCACCGACGCCAGCACCGCCCGGTCGGCGGCGATGCCCCAACCGTCGCCCGCGACCCCGGCGGCCGCCCCGTCCTGCAGCACCACCCGCTCGACCCGGCGCCCGGCGTGCACGGAGACGCCCCGCTCGACCAGGAGCCGCTCCCACGCCGTCAGGAAGTCCCCCGCCCCGCCGACCACGACCGGCATGCCCGCGGCGTGCAGCGTGGCGGCGAGGACCGGCACCATCAGCCCGCCGGACGCGCTGTCGGGCGCGAGCCCGGCGTGCAACAGCCACGGCGCCCAGAGGTGGTCGACCTCCGGGCCGCGGAAGTGCGTGCGCAGCCACGCGCGCCCGCTGGTGGCGACCTCCCGCGCGTAGGCCGCCAGCTCGCGGCGGCCACCCTCGCGGGCCAGCCCCCACAGCGGGCCGAGCACGCCGGGCGAGCGCAGCTCGCTGCCCAGGATCCCGCCGATGTGCGCGGCGTGCGCCCCGAACCGCCCGATCGCCGCGCGGTAGGCGTCCCGGTCGGCCGGATCGGCGAAGCCCGCCACGGTCTGCTCGACGTCGCGGTGGGCGATCGCCACGCCCCCGCCGTCGGACACCGACGCCGCGACCGCACCGTCGGAGTTGGCGTACTCCAGCCCGTGCCGGTGCAGGTCGGGCCCCAGCTCGGCGTACACGGGGCCGGTGACGAACAGCGGGTGCCACGACGAGTACGTGTCGTGCCGGTAGCCCGGCACCGTGCGCTCCCCGCCCGCGACGAACCCGCCGATCCGCTCGTGCTGGTCGACGAGGGCGACCGACCAGCCGGCCCCGGCGAGCTGCGCGGCAGCGGCCATGCCGTTGATCCCGGCCCCGACGACGACGGCATCGACGTGATCCACGCCGCCCACGCTATGCCCTTCGTGCCCGTCCGGGCCTTCGTACCATCCGGCGGTGGACCTCAGATCGCTCCTGCACCGCGCCGCGGCGGTCGCCGCGGACTACCGGGCCTCGCTCCCCGACCGGCCGGTGCCGGCCCCCACCGATCTGGACGCGCTGCTCGAGGCGTTCGGCGGCCCGCTGCCGCGTTCCGGCACCCCGCCGGCGCAGGTCGTCGAGGAGCTGGTCGCGGCGGCCGAGGGCGGGCTGATGAGCACCGCGGGCCCGCGGTACTTCGGGTTCGTCGTCGGCGGCGCGCTGCCCGCCGCCACCGCCGCGGACATGCTCGCCGCCGGGTGGGACCAGGCGCCCTTCAACGAGGCGCTGTCCCCCGCGGGGGTGGCGGCCGAACGCGTCGCGGGCGGGTGGCTGCTCGCGCTGCTGGGACTGCCGGCCACCGCATCGGTCGGTTTCGGGACCGGCGGCCAGGGCGCCAACACGGTCGGGCTGGCCGCGGGGCGCCACCAGGTGCTGCGGGCCGCGGGCTGGGACGTGGAGCGCGCCGGCCTGCACGGCGCACCCCGCGTGCGGGTCGTCGCCGGGACCGAGCGGCACGCCACGATCGACCGGTCGGCCCGCCTGCTCGGCCTCGGCTCCGCCGCGATCCAGGAGGTGGCCGCCGGCCCGAACGGCGCGGTCGACATCGCCGATCTGTCCCGCGTGCTCGGCGCGGGCCCGGCCGGGCCGACGATCCTGTGCCTGCAGGCCGGGAACGTGAACACCGGCGCGTGCGACGACCTGCGCGCGGCGATCTCGCTCGGCCGGGAGCACGGCGCCTGGGTGCACGTCGACGGCGCGTTCGGGCTGTGGGCCGCCGCCGCGCCGGCCCGCGCCCACCTCGTCGACGGGGTGGAGCTGGCCGACTCGTGGGCCGTCGACGGGCACAAGTGGCTCAACGTGCCCTACGACTGCGGCTTCGCGATCTGCGCCCACCCGGACGTGCAGGTCGCGGCGATGAACTACTCGGCGAGCTACCTCACCGGCTCCGGCGGTCCGGTGCCCGCGCCGGGTGACCTCGTTCCCGAGTCGTCGCGGCGCGCCCGCGGGTTCGCCGTCTGGGCGGCGCTGCGCGAGCTCGGCGCGGACGGGATGGCGGAGCTGGTGGAGCGGTGCTGCCGGTTCGCCCGCCGCTTCGCCGACGGCCTCGCGGCCGGCGGCCTGGAGATCGCGAACGACGTCGTGCTCAACCAGGTCCTCGTCGACTTCGGTTCCGACGAGCGAACGGAGGCCGTGCTCGCGGCCGTCCAGCGCGACGGCACCTGCTGGATGGGCGGCACCACCTGGCGCGGCCGCCGCTACATGCGCATCGCCGTCTCGAACGCGGCCACGACGGATGCCGACGTCGACCGCTCGGTGGCGGCCGTGCTCCGGGTGGTCGATCTTGTCTGAAGTGTGCGTTGACATCGCGTCCCGCAGCGCGCCGATCTCCGGACGAGCGGCACCTTCGTCCGATAGAGCGGGACGGGAGTGCCGCTCGTCCAGCCTGGGCCCCGTCACCCCAGGGCCAGGCGCCGTATCACCACCACCGCCGCCAGCAGCGCCGCCCCGCCGGCCACCACGAAGCCCCACGCGGATCCGGCCATCGCGCAGACCCAGCCGAGCAGCGGGCCGCCGAGCGGTGTCGTCCCGAGGTTGAGCAGCACGTGCAGGGCCATCACGCGGCCCTGCATCTCCGGCGCGCTGCGCAGCTGCAGGAGGCTGCGGGCCATCGTGTTGAAGGCGATGTTGGCGACCCCGACCGCGACCAGGCCGGCCAGCGCGAAGGCGAGCTGCCCGGCCAGGGCCATCACCAGGTTCGTCGCACCGAGCGCGACGGTGCAGGCGAGCAGCCTGCGCCCGGTCACGGTCACGCTCGATGCCGCGCCGACGGCGCCCAGCACGGCCCCGAGCCCGAGCGCCGAGGTCAGGTACCCGTACGTGGCCGCGTCTCCGCCGAGCACCTCGACCGCGGTCACCGGGAGGATCACGCGGAAGTTCTGGCTGAACAGGCCCACCACCGCCACCAGGAACAGGCAGGCACGCAGTTCCCGGTGGCCCCACGCGTAGCGCAGCCCGGCCATCGCCTGCCCCCTGCCCGACCCCGCCTTCGCGGTGCGGTGCAGCGCCGACCGGTCGATGCGGGCGAGCCCCACCAGCACCGCGGCGAACGAGATCGCGTTGACCGCGAAGGCCTCGCCGGCGCCGGTGGCCGCGATGACCAGCCCGGCCACCGCCGGGCCGACCAGCCGGCCGGTGTTGTGGATCGTGGAGTTCAGGGCCTGGGCGTTGACGTAGTCGCCGGGCGGAACGAGGTCGGTGACGAACGTGTGGCGGGCGGGCGAGTCCACCACGGTCACGAGCCCGAGCAGCGCGGCCATCACGTAGACCAGGCCGAGCGTGGTGGCACCGAGCAGGGTGGTGACGGCGAGGACCGCGGCGAGGAGGGCGCTCGCCGCCTGGGTGGCGACGAGGAGCTTCCAGCGGTCGAGGCGGTCGACCAGCACCCCGCCCCACACCCCGAACAGGAGCATCGGGAGGAACTGCAGGGCGAGCGCCGTGCCGACGGCGACCGGGTCCCTCGTCAGCTCGAGCACCAGCCAGTCCTGGGCGACGCGCTGCATCCAGGTGCCGACGACGCTGAGGGCGTGCCCACCGAGGTAGCGGCGGTAGTTGGGGTGGTTCAGCGAGCGGACGGTACGGGCGAGGAAACCTGCGGGCGCTCCCGGTGACGGAGGGTCGCCCATAGGTCTGACAGTAGACCATTATGGCCGGACGTCCCTATCCGAGGAGATCGCGATGACGCACACCTCCAGCCGCCCGCCCGCCCCGTCCGGAGCGGGGGTGATCGGGCTCGGCGCCATGGGAGGTCCGATCGCCCGGCACCTCGCCACCGCCGGGGTCCCGACCACCGTCACGGACCTCGACGGGGCGGCGGTCGCCACCGCCACGTCGCACGGCGCCGACGCCGCGCCGGACCCGGCCGGCGTCGCCGCCGCCGCGGGCGTGGTGGTCGTCGTCGTGGCGACGGACGACCAGCTGCGCGACGTCCTCACGGCGGAGCGAGGAGTGTTCGCCGGCGCCCGCCCCGGAACTGTCGTCCTGCTGTCCAGCTCCGCCCTGCCGGACACCTGCCGGGAGCTCGCCGCGGCCGCCCCGGACGGCGTCGACGTGCTCGACGCGGCCCTCACCGGCGGCGTCCGCGCCGCCGAGTCGGGCCGGTTGACGCTGCTCGTCGGCGGCGACGCGGCCGCGCTCGACGCGGCGCGCCCGGTCCTGCCGCCCTGGACGGCCGCGGTGCACCTGCTGGGCGACATCGGCGCAGGCCAGGTCGGCAAGACGGTCAACAACCTCGTGCACTGGGCGCAGGTCTCGGCGGTGGCGCAGGCCCTGGAGCTGGGGCGGCGGCTCGGCGGCGACGTGCCGAAGCTCCGGGCGGCGATGCAGGACAGCCCCACCGACAGCCGGACGCTGCGCGAGATGGACCGGATGCGCTTCACCTGGTTCGAGAAGGACATCGCGAACGCCGAGGAGATGGCGGCCGGCACGGGGGCCGACCTGTCGATGGCGCGCTCGGCGCTCGCCTTCATGCGCACGTTCGAGATCGACGCGGCCCTGCGGCTGCTCGCCGGCGGGGATCCGGGGCTTTACAGGGCCCGGTGAGGGGAGTTACCTTCCTGCGCACCAATGGTCAGTCCGTTAGTCCTCTCGGACCGGCCCTCCCGAGCTGCACCGCCGCACCTCCTGGAGATCACATGTCACGAACATCGGCACGCTGTGCCAATGGTTCGCTCGCGAGCTCGCTCATCGGCCTCGGCGCCGCGGGCCTGCTGCTGCTCTCCGGCTGCGGCGGCGCCCCGACGTCCGGTCCCGCCCCGGGTTCCGACCAGCCCACCGCCGCCGAAGCCGTCTACGCCGAGGTCGGCGCCCTCACCGGATCCGCGCGCCACGACCGCCTGGTCGAGCTGGCGGCGCAGGAAGGCAACACGCTCTCCCTCTACACCTCGATGAACGCCGACATCGCCGACATCGTGGTGCCGCAGTTCGAGCAGGCGACGGGCGTCCACGTGGACGTCTACCGCGCCGACTCGGAGACGGTCCTGCAGCGCACCCTGCAGGAGTCCTCGGCGAACTTCGCGGGGGCCGACGTCGTCGAGACCAACGCCACCGAGATGGCGATCATCGCCTCGCAAGGGCTCACCGGCGACTACGAGGGCGAGCAGCGCAACAAGATCAACGAGAAGTTCCGGTACGACGGCTGGACCCCGACCCGCTTCAACATCTTCGCCCCCGCCTGGAACAAGAACCTCGTGTCCGGCGACCTCGTCCCGAAGACCTGGCAGGACCTCGCCGACCCCAAGTACGACGGCATCCTGTCCCTGGAGGTCAGCGACTTCGACTGGTACATGACCCTCTACGACTACTTCGAGCAGCAGGGCATGGCCGACGCCGACATCGACAAGCTCTTCTCCGACATGGTGCAGGGCTCGAAGGTGGCGAAGGGCCACTCGGGCCAGGTCGAGCTGCTCTCGGCCGGGGAGTTCGGCGTCGTCGCCGCGTCGTACACCTACCTCACCGAGAAGGGCCGGGCCGGCGGGGCACCCATCGACGACCAGCCATTCGTCGAACCGGTCGTCGCCCGCGCCAACGGCGGCGGCCTGCTGCGCAGCAGTGAGCACCCGGGCACCGCGATGTTGTTCATGGACTGGATGCTCGCCGACGGGCAGAGCGTGATCCTCGACAACGGCCTGACCCCGTCCGTCATGCCGGACGGCACCGACCCGCTCGCCGGCCACCAGGTGCTCCCGGTCGACGTCCAGAAGCTGCTGTCGGAGGGCAACGACTGGTCCGCCCGCTACGACGAGGTCGTCCGCGGCGGCGAGCAGCTCCCGGAGAAGTAGCCGATGGCCACACTCGCAAGCCGGGTGAGACAACCGGGAGCCCTCGCGCGGTGGCGCGAGGTGCTCCTGCGTCCCCGCACCCTCGTCGCGGCCGCGATCACGGTCGTGGTGGGCTACCTCGCCCTGGTCCCGCTCGTCTACCTGCTGTGGACCACGTTTTCCGATGCCCAGGGCTTCAGCCTCGGTGGCTTCGCGCGCGCCTACGGCGACGCCCGCATCGGGGAGCTGGTCGGCAACTCGCTGTGGTTCGCGGCCGGCGCGGCGCTGCTCTCCCTCACGGTCGGCACGGCACTCGCCTACTTCAACGTGCGCACCGATGTGCCGTTCAAGGCGCTGTTCTTCGCCGCGTCGATCATCCCGCTGATCATCCCGGGGATCCTGTACACGATCGCCTGGATCTTCCTGGCCAGCCCCACGATCGGCCTGCTCAACAGCCTGCTCGAGCCGATCTTCGGGCCGGGGACGTTCGACATCTTCACGGTGTGGGGGATGATCTGGGTCGAGGGGCTGCACCTGTCCCCCATCGCGTTCCTCTTCATGGTGGCCGCGTTCCGCTCGACCGACCCCTCGCTGGAGGAGTCGTCGCTGATGAGCGGCGCCACCCGCGTGCAGACGTTCCGGCGGGTGACGCTGCCGCTGGTGCGCCCGGCCCTCCTCTCGGCCGCCCTGATCATGGGTGTGCGCAGCCTCGAGAGCTTCGAGGTGCCGGCCCTGCTCGGCCTGCAGAACGGCATCTACGTCTTCACCAGCCGCATCTACCAGGTGCTGCGCAGCTTCCCGGTCGACTTCGCCGGGGCCGGCGCGCTGGCCGTCGGGCTGCTCGCCGTGGCCGCGCTGGGCATCTGGCTGTCCAACGTGCTGAGCCGCGGTCACGGCGGCGGCACGATCACCGGCAAGGGCTTCCGCCCGCGCCCGATCGACCTCGGCCGCTGGAAGCCGGTCGTCGGCGGCGGCATCCTGCTCTACTTCTTCGTCACGGTCCTCGCCCCGCTGATGGTGCTGCTCTACACGGCGCTGCTGCCCTACTACCGGCCCCCGTCGGCAGAGGCGTTCGCGTCGATGAGCTTCGACAACTTCATCGCCGTGTTCAACCTCCCGACGGTCCCCACGGCCCTGCGGAACTCGCTCGTCCTGGGTGGCGGAGCGGCGACGATCGTGATGGCCCTGATGGCGGTGGCCGCCTGGGTCGTGGTCCGGTCCGGCATCCCGGGCCGCCAGCTGCTGGACCACATCGCGTTCTCGCCACTCGTGATCCCGGGCCTGGTGCTCGGTGTCGGCATCGCGTTCGTCTACCTGCGGAGCCCCCTGCCGATCTACGGCACGCTGCTCATCCTGCTGATCGCGTACTGCACGCGGTACCTGCCCTACGGCATGCGCTACGCGGTCACCGGGATGCAGACGATCTCCACCGAGCTGGAGGAGTCGGCCCAGGTCAGCGGGGCCGGGTGGTGGTCGACGTTCCGGCGGGTCCTGCTGCCGCTCATCGCGCCGGCACTGCTCGCGGGCTGGGTCTACATCTTCGTCGTGAGCTTCCGCGAGCTCTCGTCCTCGATCCTGCTCTACACGCCGGGCAACGAGGTGCTGTCGATCTCGATCTGGGAGCTGTACGCGAACGCGCGCTTCGGGGAGCTGTCCGCCCTCGGCGTGATCATGGTGCTCATCCTCGCCGTACTGGTGGCCGTCGCCTACAAGGTCGGCGCCCGAGTCGGCCTCAAGTCGTGATCGGAGGCTCCGCCTTGCTGACCATCAGCAACCTCGTGAAGAGCTTCGCCGGGGAGGCGAGCAAGCGCCGGGCGACGGCGGGCCGGGTGCTCGCCGTCGACGACGTCAGCCTGGAGGTCGGCGAGGGCGAGATGTTCACGCTGCTCGGGCCGTCCGGCTGCGGCAAGACCACGACGCTGCGGGCCGTGGCCGGCCTGGAGCGTCCGGACGCCGGCCGGATCGTGGTCGGTGACCGCGTCCTGTTCGACGGCAACGGTCTGAACGTCCCGGCCAACCAGCGCGGGCTCGGGATGGTGTTCCAGTCCTACGCGATCTGGCCGCACATGACCGTGTTCGACAACGTCGCCTTCCCGCTGCAGGTGCGCAGGCGGTCGCAGCGGCCGGGCAAGCGGGAGATCCGCGAGCGCGTGGCCAAGGTGCTGGAGACCATGGAGCTCGGGCACCTCGCCGACCGGCAGGCCACCAAGCTCTCCGGTGGCCAGCAGCAGCGCCTCGCCCTGGCCCGGGCGATCATCATCGAGCCGCCGCTGATGCTGCTCGACGAGCCCCTGTCCAACCTGGACGCGAAGCTGCGCGAGTCGCTGCGCTACGAGCTCAAGCGCCTGCAGCGCGAGCTGGGCATCACGTCCATCTACGTCACCCACGACCAGATCGAGGCGCTGGCGCTGTCGACCACCATCGCCGTGATGAAGGAGGGCAACGTCCTGCAGACCGGGCGTCCCCGCGAGGTGTACGAGGCCCCGAACTGCAGGTTCGTCGCCGAGTTCATCGGCACGTCCAACTTCCTGCGCGGGAAGGTCGCGGCGCGCGAGGGCGACTGCGTGGACATCGACACCGAGGCCGGGCGCGTGCGGCTCGAGTCGGCGGCCCGCGTCCCGGTGGGTGAGGAGGTGATCGCCGCCGTCCGCCCGGAGAGCCTGGAGATCAGCACGACCGGCTGGGGCAACCGCGTCAACGAGTGGCCGGGCACGGTGACCAACCGCGCGTTCCTCGGCGACTCGATCGACCACATCGTCCGCGTGGGCCAGGGCAGCCTCCGCGTGCGGGGCAACCCGGCGGTCTCGATCAAGCCAGGCACCGAGATCTTCGTGGCGACGGAGCCGAGCAAGGTCACGCTCGTACCGGTCGGTTGATGGACTGGTCGAGGCTGCTGCACAACCGGGACTTCCTGCTCTTCTGGTCGGGTGTCGTCGGATCCCAGATCGGGACGAGGGCGACGGTCGCGGCCAGCCTCTGGCAGGTCTACGAGCTCACCGGCTCGATCGCCGCCACCGGCCTGGTCGGCGGCGCCCAGGCGGTGGCGCTGGTCGTGCTGAGCCCGCTCGGCGGCGTGCTGGCCGACCGCTGGGACCGCCGCCGCCTCCTGCAGGCGAGCCAGGCCGTCGCCATGCTCGTCGCCCTCGCGATGGCCGCCGTGTCGCTGACCGGTGTCGCGCAGGCGTGGCACGTGATCGGCGGTGTGCTCGTCACCACGGCCGCGGCGACGTTCGACCAGCCGTGCCGGCAGGCGCTGGTACCCGCGCTCGTCCCCCGCGAGGTGCTGCCCGCGGCGATCGCGCTGCTGAACCCCTCCCGCGAGGTCGCCGTGCTCGTCGGGCCCGCGATCGGTGGCCTGCTCATCGCCGCGAACGGCCCCGGGCTGGTGTACCTGCTCGACGGGATCTCCTACGCGGTCCTGGTCGGCGTGCTGGCCGCCGTCCGGGTGCCGCCCCTGCACCGCGCGGACGCGCCACGCTCGATCCGCGGGGACATGGCCGAGGGCGTCCGGTACGTGCGGCGGCGGCCGATCATCTGGTCGCTGTGCGGGCTGGACCTGCTGATGACCGTGTTCGGCGCCTACCGGGTGCTGCTCCCGGCCTTCGCCGACCGCCTCGACATCGGGCCCGCCGGGTACGGGCTGCTGTCCGCGGCGCCGTCGCTCGGCGCGCTGCTCGCGACGTACAGCATCGTCCGGCTGGTCTCCCGGTCGCACCGCCTGGGCCGGGCGCTGCTGGCGTCCACGATCGCCTACGGGGTCGTCGCCATCGCCTTCGCCCAGGTCTCGCTCCTCGCGGCCGTCCTGATGTTCGCGCTGCTCCTGGGCGCGTTCGACGCCGCCGCCACCACGATCCGGCACTCCGCGGTACAGCTGGAGACGCCCGACGAGCTGCGCGGCCGCGTGCAGTCGCTCTACCAGATCACCTCCCGGGGCGGGCCCGCGCTCGGCGACCTGGTGATCGGCGTGGCCGCCGGCCTCGCCGGCCCGGTCGCCGCGCTCACGGCGGGTGCGGCGGTGCCCGTGCTGGCCGCGATCGCGCTGCTCACCCGGCCGAACCTCGTGCGGGACTACGCGGGTATCGCCGCGAAGGGAGCAGCTGCGTGAACCACCAGGTCGTGATCGTGGGCGGGGGGCCCGTCGGCTCCGGGCTCGCCCTCGAGCTGGGGCTGCGCGGGATCCGGTGCGTCGTCGTGGAGCAGCGCACCGAGCTGTCGATGATCCCCAAGGGGCAGGGCCTGTCCCAGCGCACGATGGAGCACATGTGGCGCTGGGGCGTGGCCGAGCAGATCCGCGCCGCCCGCACGATGCCTCCCGGGTACGCGATCGGGCAGGTCACGGCCTACGAGAACCTGATGAGCGAGTTCTGGGCGGCGCCGCCGGCGCGCGAGCTCGTGGCGCCCTACTACTTCCAGGAGAACGAGCGCCTCCCCCAGTACCGCACGGAGGAGGTGCTGCGCCGGCGGCTCGCCGGTTTCCCGCACGTCGACGTGCGCCTCGGCCGGCGGGCCACCGACGTCACCCAGGACGCAGGCGGCGTCCGCGTCGGGGTCGAGCACGACGGCGAGCGGGAGGTGCTGACCGGCGACTACGTCGTCGGCTGCGACGGCGGCCGCTCACTCGTGCGCGAGCAGGCCGACATCCCGCGCAGCGGCACCGACTGGGACGAGCTCGTCGCGCTCGTCGTCTTCCGCTCCCCCGAGCTGCACCGGGCGCTCGGCAGGTTCCCCGACCGCTCCACGTACCGGGTGCTGCACCCCGCCCTGAACGGCTACTGGATGTTCTTCGGCCGCGTCGACGTCGGCGAGAGCTTCTTCTTCCACGCCCCGGTCCCCCGGCACGCCCGGTTGGGTGCGTACGACTTCACCTCGCTGCTGCACCGCGCCGCCGGGTTCACGTTCGACTGCGACATCGAGCACGTCGGGTTCTGGGACCTGCGGGTCCAGGTGGCCGACACGTACCGGGCCGGCCGCGCCCTCATCGCGGGCGACGCGGCCCACACCCACCCGCCCTACGGTGGCTTCGGCCTCAACAACGGCCTGGAGGACGCGGTCAACCTCGGCTGGAAGCTCGCCGCCGTGCTGCAGGGCTGGGGCGGCGAGGACCTGCTGGAGTCCTACACCCTCGAACGGCAGCCGGTCTTCCGCGACGTCGGGGAGGACATCATCGGTGGCTGGATCCGCGACGACCGCGAGTTCCTGCAGACTTCTCGTCCGACGGCCGACCGGGCCGCGTTCGAGCAGCGGTTCGCCGAGGCGGCTGCGGGTTTCGGGAAGCGGCTGCGCGACTTCGAACCGCACTACGAGGGCTCCCCGATCGTCTGCGGCCCGCCCGGCGGGGCCGTCAGCGCGCACGGCGAGCACACCTTCCGCGCGCGGGCCGGCCACCACCTCCCACCCCTCCCGCTCTCCTCCGGCCGCACCGTCTTCGAGGCGCTCGGCGACGGATTCACCCTCCTGGCCCTCGACGCCGACACCGGTGCCTGGGAAGGCGACGGGCTGCCGGTGAAGGTCGTCCACGACACGTACGCGGACGGCCGGGAGGCCTACGGCGCACGCCTGATCCTGATCCGCCCCGACCAGTACGTGGCCTGGACGGGCGACAGCCCGCCGGCCGATGCGCAGGCACTCCTGCGGACGGTCAGCGGGCGGTAGCCGCTCGCGGGACGTCACCCGCTGCAGTCGTCCCGAGCCTCACGTCACGACGAGGAACAGGCCGTACGCGACGATCAGCACGACGGCCAGCGTGCAGACCGCGGCGACGGCGGCGCCGACCGCGGGTCGCACCGGGCCCGGGGCGCCGTCGTCCCGCCCGCCGACCGGCCGGTGGACGCGTGCCGAGAGCCCGAGGAGCGCGAACGCGACCAGCGACACCACGCCCACGGTGACGGCGGCGGAGACGACCGCTGCGACGACGAGAGAACCCCAGTCGATGGTCACGCGGACTCCTGACCCGACCGGAACGTCGCGTGTGCGGTCGGCGGCGCGGGCACGTCGTTGACGTTGAGCGCGTTCACCGGGTTCCGGCGCGACGCGGCGTAGATGCCGGCCGCGAGCGCGAGTCCGCCCACGGCGACCACGACGACGCCGAACGGCCCGCTCGCCGCCGTCCAGGACGCGGCCGCTCCGACGACCGCGGCGGCGGGCAGGGTGACGGCCCATGCCACCGCCATCCGACCCGCAACACTCCAGTGCACCGTTGCAAGCCGGCGGCCCGCTCCCGCACCGAAGATCGCACCGGTGCACACCTGTGTCGTGGAGATCGGGAGGCCGAGCTGGCTGGAGACCAGGATGACGGTTGCGCTGGTGGTCTCGGCGGTGAATCCCTGGGTCGTCTGGATGTCGCTGACCCGCCTGCCCAGCGTCCGGATGATCCGCCAGCCGCCGAGATAGGTGCCGAGCGCGATCGCCAGACCCGCGGTGAGCACCACCCAGAACGGGGGCGCCGAACCGGGAGCGAGCATCCCCGCCGTGATCAGCGTCAGGGTGATCACGCCCATCGTCTTCTGCGCGTCGTTGGTGCCGTGGGCGAGCGCGACCATCGACGCCGACGCCACCTGGCCGATCCGGAAGCCGCGCCGGACCGTGGGGCCGTCGGCGTTCGCGGTGAGCCGGTAGGCGATGAACGTCGCGGCGACGGCCACGAGACCTGCGAGGACCGGCGAGGCAACCGCGGGTAGGAGGACCTTGGAGAGGACAGCCGTCCCGTTGACCGCGCTCGGCCCCGCCGCCACCAGGGTGGAGCCGATGAGCCCGCCGAACAACGCGTGCGAGGAGCTGGAGGGCAGCCCGAGCAGCCAGGTCAGCAGGTTCCAGAGGATGGCTCCGACGAGCCCGGCGAAGATCACGACCGGGGTGATCAGCGCCTCGGTCACGAGCCCGCCGGAGATCGTCCTGGCCACCTCGACGGAGATGAAGGCACCAGCCAGGTTCAGGACCCCCGCGATCGTGACAGCGATCTTGGGGCGGAGCGCGCCGGTCGCGATCGAGGTCGCCATCGCGTTCGCCGTGTCGTGGAAGCCGTTGGTGAAATCGAAGATCAATGCGGTCACCACGACCACCACGACGATGGCGAACACGTCCATGTACCGCGCCTCTCCGAACGCCGGGATGGAGGGATGGAGCTTTGCGCGGGGAGCGCGCGGATTGTTGGCCGCCCGCGCCGACATCGGCATCACCCGCGAGGGATGGCTCCGTCTCCCCCGTACGTCGGTCGCGAGCTCGGTCCGATCCCGTGGACGAGGCCGGCCGAGGCCGGGTCGGAACACTCCGCAGCAAGGCCGTGACGGCCTGGCGGCGACGGCGGCCGCGACCTAGAGCCGAGGCGGACGGATGGGGGGCCGCTGCGCGTGTTGGTCACCCCGACCGGGTGATGTCCGCACCGCCGCGGCGCGGTGACATTCCTGCCGCGCCGGACGACGGGTGGGCCTCGAAGGACGGCTCGATGCGGGCGCAGGACCGTCACGATCGGCGAGATGGTGGGTCCGCGATGACCGAGGCAGCGAGTTCCAGCGATGGCGAGCGGGTGAGAGGCCGGCAGAGAAGGCTGGCCCTGCTGCTGGCGGCGGCGATGTTCGTGCTCGTCGTCGACACCTCGCTGATGAACGTGTCGATCGCGGCGGTGGTCCGGGATCTCGGCACGACCGCCAGCGGCGTCCAGTCGGCGATCGCGCTGGAAGCGCTGGTGTCCGCCGCATTCATCCTGATCGGCGGCAAGGTCGGCGATCTCATCGGGCGCAAGCGGGCCTACGCGCTTGGTCTGCTGGGCTACGCCGTCGGCGCCCTGGCGATGGCGCTCGCCCAGGGCCTGACCGCGGTCATCATCTTCTGGGCGGTGCTGGGTGGCATCGGTGCATCCCTGCTGCTGCCGGCCATGCAGTCGCTCATCCACGGCAACTTCGAGGGATCGGCGCAGAAGCAGGTCTACGCCCTGGTCGGGGCCGCCGCGGCGATCGCTGCTGCCGTCGGACCGCTGCTCGGCGGCTTCATCACCACCTACCTGTCGTGGCGCGTCGGCTTCGTACTCGAGGTCGCCATCATCGCCGTCGTGCTGTCGGGCATCACACTCGTCCGCGACGTGCCCTACACCGGACCGCGCAGCATCGACGTCGTGGGCGCGTTGCTGTCCGTCCTGGGGATGGGCGGGCTGGTGCTGGGCATCCTGGTGTGGCAGGAGGGCGGCGAGTCCGTTGCCGGGCTCCTGGTCACGGGCGTGATCGCGATGGCGGCGCTGGTGTACTGGCTGGTGCGGCGCAAGCACGCCGGGAAAGCACCCCTGATCGACCCTGACCTGTTCGGCTCCGCGCTCTTCAGGTTCGGGATCTCCCAGCAGATGCTCCAGCAGATCGCACTGGGCGGCGTCATGATCGCGCTCCCGATCTACCTGCAGATGGTGCTGGAGTACAACGCGATGCAGGCCGGCCTGTCCCTCGCCCCGCTCTCGCTCAGCATGTTCGCCGTTGCGGTGCTCGCCGGGAAGAAGTCAGGACGCCGCCGCCCCAGCAGCATCGTCCGGCTGGGCTTCGTGCTCCTCACCGTGGGCGTCGCGGTGCTGATCCCGATCGTGCCCCGCGCCGAGTTCGGCTGGGCCCTCATCGTCCCGTTGGTGATCGCGGGCTCGGGGCTGGGCCTGCTGGTGTCCCAACTCAACAACTACACGCTGTCCCCGATCTCGGATGAACGGGTCAGCGAGGCCGCCGGTGTGAACTCCGCGGCCGGCTCGTTCGGGCTGTCGTTCGGGTTGGCGTTCGCCGGCGCCATCATGCTGGCGACCCTGTCGTCCACCTTCACCACCCTGGCGCAGGAAAGCACCGTGCTCCCGGCCGCCGAGAAGCAACAGGTCGCTCAGGTCTTGGAGGAGAACGCGCAACTGATGACCAACACCCAGCTCGAACAGCTGGTGGTCGGCCAACCTCCGGAGATCGAGGACGAGATACTGGGGATCAACACCGAGGCACGTCCGATCGCCCTTCAGGTGGCGCTGCTCATCCCGCTCCTGGCCGGCCTCATCGGCTTGTTCAACTCGTTCCGCATGATGCGCCTGCCCGACCCCACGCCATCCGGCTCCGAGGGGGTGGCCCTCGGCTGATCTCGCATCCGCCGGGACGCGAGATCAGCTACCGCGGAGGTACTCGCGGACCCGGTCGGCGTCCAGGACCACCGTCGGGTCGTACTCCGGCGCATCCTCCAACTGCTCCAGATCGTTCAGGCCGCTGTGCTTGAAGATCCGGTTGATCGCCGAGATCAGACGGGCCGGGCGCTGGGGGTCGGCGTTGAAGTGCTGGTGGATCGTGTTCGGGGGCACGTAGATGACATCGCCCGCCTCCCACTCGAAGCGCTTCACCTCGTCCTGGGGCTGCCAGAAGTAGGTGTCGGTGATCTCGACGTCGCAGTCCTGGTGGAGGTCGTAGCCACGGCCCTCGAGCACGTAGAGGCACTCCTCGGCCAGGTGCCGGTGCTTACCGGAGCGGCTCCCCGCCGGGATGATCTGCATGTAGGCGTCGACCGTCTCCATGCGGGTGTTCATGTCCTCGTTGATCAGGTGCTTCAGCAGCCCCTGCCGGGACATCTCCCACGGCATGTCCGCGGGCTTGAGGATCTTGCGGCGCCCGGCGTTGCGCTCGGGCGCCTCGGCGGCGTCCTGCAGCAGGTTGGCGTAGAGCGGGGCGTTCTCGGTGCCGGCGACCCAGGCCGCGGTCTCGGACCAGGCCACTAGTGCCCCCCATCGGGAGACCGCGGCGTAGATCGGCGGATCCAGGTTTCCGCTGAGTGTGCCGGCGGGCCGGCCTCGTACTGGGCGTACTCGGCCGGTTCGCCGGTGCGCTCAGCGGAAAGCTGGGCCGTCGAGGTACGTGGCGGACTCCCGATGGGGGGCACTTGGTAGCCCTCCGGTGGGTGGTTGAAGTCCTCTTCCTCCTCGCGGACCTCGAACCCGACGCCTTCGGGCGTCGGCGTGGTCTGGCGCGGCTCCACCTGCTTCTGGAAGAGCATGTTCATGAACATGTACATCGGCTTGGTCTTGATGACCAGCGCGCGGGCCGGGCGCTCGGGGTCGGCGTTGAAGTGCTGGTGCACGCAGTTGTTGTGCACGATCGCGACGTCGCCCGCCTCCCAGTCGTAGCGCTCGCCGTCGTGGATCTCGTAGCCGTGGCCGTCGAGGATGTAGAAGGCCGCCTCGTTGACGTGCCCGTGCTTCTGCGACTTCCCGCCGGGGCCGTACTCCTCCAGGTGGAGGTGGAAGGTCTGCGTGATGCCGTCCTTCGGCTCGACGTAGTGGCGGCTGTACGCCTGCGGCCCGTCGACGAACTTGATCTCGCTCGCCTTCTGGACCCGCGGCATCGACCGCAGCCGCTCGAGCTCCGCGGAGAGGCCGTAGTCGCCCTGGACGGCGCGGACGAACGTGCGGTTCTTGTTGCTGTGGTAGAGCTGCTGGTGCGCGTCGTCGCCGGGCGGCAGCATGCCGACCTCCTCCTATTGGACTGACAATTTTACCTTAGTACATGCCAGCCAGCAGTTCACGGTACTTCGGGGGCGCGGTGACGATCCGCTGCACGAGGCCGTCTAGCTCGGCGCCACCGAGGAAGGAGAGCTCGCGCTCCTGCTGCTGAGCGGCGGCCAGGAGGTCCGGATTCGACATGACGGTGGCCATCGCCTCCCGCCAGCAGCCCTTGGCCGCCTCGTCCATCGCGGGCGGCCCCACCAGCGGGCGACCGATCTCGATCAACGCCAGGTGCGCGTCGACCAGCGCCCGCTGCTCGTCGGTCATCGGGACGTCGCGGACCCACGGGACGTCGGCCCGCAGCCACGACGGCGCCTCCTCGCCCATGCGCAGGACGGGGGTCTGCGTGCCCTCCTCGACCGCCTGCCGGCGGCTGCCGGGGTTGCCGGACATGCCGTCGATGGCACCCTGCAGGATCGCGAGCTCGGTCTCGCCCGACCCGGGGAAGCCGGTCACGACCTCGGCGTCGATGTTGAACACCGCGTCGAGGAGCGACGCGGTGACGTAGTCCTCCGCGCCCGGTCCGGTGGACCCCCAGCGGAAGCCCTGCGCGCCCCGAACGGCGTCGAACGTCTGGTACGGCCCGCTGGCGCCGGTGACGATGAGCGGGGGCTCGCTCACGACGCGACCGATGTAGGTGAAGTCGTCGAGGGCGAACTGGGCACCGTCGGCCCCGGCGAGCGACGAGCCACCGGCCCCGACGCCGTTCATGATCGCGATCGTGGTGCCGTCGGCCTTCTCGGTGAGCAGGTTGTTCAGGGCGAGCAGGCCACCCGCTCCGGGCTGGTTCTGCACGGCGATCGTGGTGCCGGTCTGCTGTTCCAGGTACGGGGCGAGCAGCCGGACGTAGGAGTCGTAGCCCCCGCCGGGCTCGTAGGGGACGACGAGCGACACGGTCTCCCCCTCGAGCGAGGAGCAGGCCGGCAACGCGTCGCCTGCGGCCTGGGTGCCACTCGAGCACCCCGCGAGCGCGCCCGCGCCGACACCGAGCGCCACCACTGCACTGAGGCCACGCCGACCCATCGATACTCCCTGTAATCAGTCCAGGAGCAGGCCGGACGGCGTGGGAACGCCGAGGGCCAGCTCAAAAGCCACGTAGAGCACAACCGCGATCACAATGGCGTAGATCGCGCTGAAGATCCATGTCCTCTTGCCCGCGAACCTGAGATACAGCAGCGAGAACACCGGCGCCGTCACGTACAGGCCTGCAAGGTAGAGCAGCACGAAGAAGCCGGCCACCCAGCCGAGGGTCGACGCCCACCGCCGCGGGCCGGCCGTGCGGAAGACGTACTCGACGTCGTCGGGATCCGAGTCATCGGCGCCGACGGCCGGCGCCGGGCGGCGCAGCCGCAGCAGGGCCTGCACGAGGTGCAGCGCGGCGAGCACGACGCCGGCACCGGTGACGAGCCGCGGGAACAGGGCCGCCCGGAACGACCAGTCGCCTGCCGCGAGGAAGGCCCCCGCGAAGAGCGCGAGCAGCAGCACCGTGATGGCGATGTCGGCCACGGCCTCCGGCGTGGGGCGGCGGCTCGCGACGGAGGCCTCGGCGGGTGCGGGCGCGGTCATACCTTCTCCTCGCTCGTCGGATCCGGTGTCCGCCGATCGTCCCGCTTCTTGCTGCGCAGCCTCCGGACCGTCGGGGTCACGATCGCCACCACCATCGCCAGCCCGATCACCAGGACGATCGGGCGGGTCAGCCATGTCCACCCGAACAGCGAGTGCGAGAGGAAGAGGTAGCGCTCGGCGAGGGAGCCGAGCACGACCGCGAGCAGGAACGGCACACGCGGCCAGTCGTACCGGATGCAGATCACGCCGACGGCGGCGGCCCCGATCATCACGAGCACGTCGGCGAAGGAGTTGTTCGACGTGTAGGCGCCCAGCGTCAGGACCAGCAGCAGGAACGGCACCAGGAGCGGGCCGGAGATGAACGTGAGGCGGGTGAGCGGCTTCAGGAGCAGGAACGAGCCCACCACGGCGACGGCGTTGGCCAGCACCGTCACCCAGATCATCGAGAAGGTGACGTCGAGGGAGGTGGTCAGCATCTCCTGGCCGGGGTTCAGGCCCACGATGAGGAACGCGGACAGCAGCACCGCGCTCCCGGCACCGCCGGGGATGCCGAACCCGATCGTGGGGATCAGCGACCCGCTGTCCTTGGCGTTGTTCACCGCGCCCGCCGCGATCACGCCCTCGATCGACCCCTTGCCGAACATCTCCGGGTTCTTGGAGCTCTGTTGCGCCGCGCCGTAGGCCATGAACTGGGCGACGGTGCCCCCGAGGCCGGGCACGATGCCGACGCCCGTGCCGATCGCGCTGGAACGGATCACGAGGGTCCAGTGGCGGAAGACGTCACGCACGCCCTGCCCGACGCCCGCGAGCGAGGCGTCGGCGGCGTCGGCGCTGTCGGCGCGGGCGATGCTGCGCCTGCTGAGCATGATCTGGAGCACCTCGGCACCACCGAACAGGCCCACGACCAGCGGGACGATGCCGATCCCGTCCCAGAGGTAGAGCAGGTCGAACGTGTAGCGCGGCACGCCTTCCTGCGGGTCCAGGCCGACGAGCGACACGAGCAGGCCGAGGCTGGCCATGACGAAGCCCCTGAGCAGCCGCCGCCCGGACAGGGCGACGACGAACGTCAGGCCGAGCACGGTGAGCGCGAAGAACTCCGGTGGGCCGAAGGCGAGCACGACGGGCCGGATGATCGGGATGGAGAGCGCGAGGACCAGCGCCCCGAACACGGCGCCGAGCGCGGAGGACAGCAGCACGGCCCCGAGCGCCCGGCCGCCCTCTCCCCGTTTCGTCATGGGATGCCCGTCGAGCACCGTGGCGGCCGAGGTGGCCTCGCCCGGCACCCCGAAGAGCACGGAGGTGATGTCGCCGGTGGTGGACGTGACGACCCACATGCCCAGCAGGAACGCGAACGCCTCGACCGGCTGCATGTCGAAGGTGAAGGGGAGCATCAGGGCGAGCGTCACGGCCCCGCCCAGCCCGGGCAGGATCCCGACGACGAAGCCGATGAGCACCCCGAGGAGCATCAGCATCAGGGTTTCCGGCTGGAACACCTGGGTGAGGCCGTCGAGGGCGTCGGTCAGCATTCGGCGTCCCTCTTTCGCGACGATGCAGCGGTGCACGGCACGGCTGGTAGTTTGGCACAACCGTAATACCTTTGCTGCAGCCGATCGGAGCAGAGCGCGTGCCGTCGCGTGATCGTCCCTCGCGCGACGCCGTCGCGTCGGCCGCAGGAGCAGGGATCTACTCCGTCTCCCTCGGTGCCGCAAGCGTCGCCCTGCCCCTGCTCGCCCTGCAGGCCGGCTACTCCGCCTTCGAGATCGGCGCCCTGACCGCGGCCTCCGCGGTCTCGCAGATGACCGTCCGGCTCGGCCTGGGCTGGGCGATGCGCCGATGGCCGGACTGGACGCTCATGGCCGGCGCCGCGATCACGCTCGCGGCCGGCTGCGTGCTCGTCGCCCTGTCCAGCGCGTGGGTGCCGTTCGTGATCGCCCAGCTGCTCCAGGGCGCCTCCCGGGCCTGCTTCTGGACCGGCAGCCAGACCCACGTCGTACGGGGCAACGGCCGGGCGGCGGGCGCGCTGGCCCAGGTGAACCTCGTGGGGTCGGTCGGCCAGCTCGCCGGGCCGGTGCTCGCCGGCGTGCTGTCCGAGATCGCCCCGGAGCTCGCACTGGGCGCATCCGCGGCGATCGCGCTGGTCGGCCTCGTCCCCACGTTGCTCCTCGACCGCCTGCCGCCGTTCGCGACACCGCCCGACCGCCCGCCGGGACGGCTGTGGCGCCGCCCCGGGGTCGACGTCGGGTGCTGGGCGGGGATGACCGCCGGCGGCTGGCGCGCCCTGCTCACCTCCTACGTCCCGGTCGCGCTCGACGCGGCCGGCCAGTCCGCCACCGCCGTCGGCGCCCTGATCTCGGTCGCGAACGGTGCCCAGCTGCTCGGCACCGGGCTCTCCGGACGGGTCCGGGCGCAGCTCACGGTCCGCGCACTCTTCGCCGGGATCGTGGTGACCGGCGCCGCCACCGCGCTCACCGCCGCGGTGGCCGGGAACACCGTGCTCGCCGCCGTGGTGCTCGCGGTCAGCGGCGCCGCCGCGGGGGCCGTCCAGGTGCTGGGCCCGGCCCTCGCCGCCGAGTCCGTGCACCCGGAGGAACGCGGGGACGCGATCGCGGCCACCGGCACGTTCCGCGCCGTTGCGTTGTTCGCCGCACCGATGGCCGTCGCGGGGATGGTGGCGCTCGTGCCGCTCACACCCGCGATCGCCGTGGTCGGGGCGGGGATGACGCTCCCGGCGTTCGCCCTGCGCCGCCGAGGTTCCGCTTCCCGGTAAGGGCCACCTTTGGCATAATGGTAAGTCCATTCGCAGCGGAAGGGGTCCCGCATGCCTCGGACCACGTCCACGGGCACGCTGGTCGTCGGCGCGGGCCAGGCCGGCGTGCAGCTCGCAGGCTCCCTGCGGCAGCTCGGTGACACGAGCCCGATCACGCTCGTCGGCGCCGAACCCCACGCGCCCTACCAGCGACCGCCGCTCTCCAAGGAGTTCCTCTCCGGCGCGGCCGGCGCGGAGTCCCTCGCCTTCCGCACACCGGCCTGGTACGCGCAGCAACGGATCGACCTCCTCCGGGGTGAGCGGGTGGTCGACGTCATGCTGCCGGACGGCGACCGCCCCGGGACCGCCCGGACGACGGGCGGGCGCACGCTGCGCTTCGCCCGCCTCGCCCTCACGGTCGGCGCCCGGCCGCGGCGGCTCGACGTCCCCGGGGCCGGCCTCGACGGCATCCACTACCTCCGCGGCCTCGACGACGCGGTCCGGCTGCGCGACCGCCTGGCCGACGCCTCCCGGATCGTGGTCGTCGGCGGCGGCTTCATCGGGCTCGAGGCCGCCGCGGCCGCCCGCGCCCAGGGCAAGCAGGTCACCCTGGTCGAGGCGGCGGACCGGCTCGTCGGGCGGGCGGTGGCGCCGGTCGTCTCGGACTTCCTCCGGCAGGCTCACGAGCGTCGTGGCACCACGGTGCTGCCGGCGGCCGAGGTGGTCGGGTTCGGGGGCACGGGTCGGGTCGCTACCGTTCGGCTGGCGGGCGGGCGCGAGCTCCCGGCCGACCTCGTCCTGGTGGGCATCGGCGTGGTCCCCCGCGCCGAACTCGCCGAGGAGGCCGGCCTCGAGTGCGATGGTGACCTCGGCGGGGGCATCGTCGTGGACGCCACCGCCCGCACCAGCCACGAGGCCGTGGTGGCCGCGGGCGACTGCACGGTGCTGCCCCACCCCATGACCGGCGTCGGCCGCGTCCGGCTGGAGTCGGTGCCGGGCGCCGTGGCGCAGGCCGGCGTCGCCGCGGCCACGTTGCTGGGCCGGAACTCGGACGCCCGCAGCGTGCCCTGGTTCTGGTCGAACCAGGGCGACCTCAGGCTGCAGATCGCCGGCCTGTCCGTCGGCTACGACCACTACGACGTGCGCGGCGAGCCCGACAGCGAGCGGTTCGCCGTCCTCTACTACCGCGAGGGCGCGCTCATCGCCGTCGACGCGGTGAACTCCCCCGCCGACTACCTGGTGGTCCGCAAGGCGCTGACGATGGGCAGGACGCTCCCCGCCGCCGAGGCCGCGGACCCGACCATCCCGCTGAAGAGCCTGCTCTAACTCATCCGAGCGGACCTGATCGGCTGGACGGAGCCTGCGCACGCGGCGGCGCGGGGTCGATGCCCGTCGATACGCGGGCATGATCCGAAGTATCGGTTGCCCATGGCTGTCACCACGACCATGGACGCCCGATACTTCGGATCTTGACGGGGAAGATCGCGGGGCACCACCAGCGACGCTGCGCCGGGCACCGCCAGGAACTCCGGCCCCAGCAAGCTAGATCACGAACTCCTCGGTGGCCTCCGGCGCGAACAGCTCCTTCGGTTCGTAGCGCCGCCGCGACAGCCCCTGCTCGTGGTGGTAGCGCAGGAAAGTGGACAGGGTCTCGGCGTTCGCCTCGAGCCCGTAGGACCAGTAGTCCTCGCCCATCAGCGCCTTGGCCTCCTCCACGGCGGGGATCACCCACGGCAGCGTGAACCTCAGCGCGGAGGAGTCGTAGAGGTTCTCCATGGCCGCGCGCTTCGCGAGGTGCAGCGCCTTCGTGAGCGACTGCGCGACCCAGGGGTGGCGCTCGTAGACGTCCCGGCGGACGACGACCACGTGCATGATCGGGAAGATCCCGGTGGCCGCGAAGTACTCCTTCTCGGCGGTCACGGGGTCGGCGAACAGGCGCCGCACGGGGCTCCCCTGGCGGTACGACGAGGGCACCCGTGGGCTCTGCAGCGCGTCGATCCGGCCGTCGGCGAGCGCCGCCGACAGCGTCGTGTCCGCGGGGATCGGCTCGATCCGGACGCGCCCGCCGAGGTCGACGGCGGCCTTCTCGATCCGGCCCGGTGTCTCCTGCCCACCGGTCCGGTACTCGACCGAGTCCACCGGCACGCCGTGCCGGTCGGCGAGGATGCCGCGGATCCACACCCCGGCCGTGAGCTGCCACTCCGGGGTGCCGACCACCTTGCCGCGCAGGTCCTCCGGCTTCTCGATGCCCGACGCCGCGTTGACGAAGATGCCGCCGTGGCGGAACTGGCGCGACGGGTAGACCGGCAGCGCGACGAACGGCGACGGGTCGAGGTCGAGCGACTTCACGTAGGACGACAGCGACAGCTCCGCCACCTCGAACTCCCGGTGGCGCATCATCCGGAAGAACGTCTCCTCGACGGGGAGGCGCAGGTAGGTGAGGTCGATCCCGTCCGGCTGGACGGTGCCCTCGTGGAGCGCCCGGGTGCGGTCGTAGTCACCGCAGGCGAACGCGAGCCGCAGGCGTGCCACCCCTACCGCCCCGCCGCGCGCAGCCGCGCGTCCAGCCGCGGGTACACGCGCCGCGCGTTCTGCTCGAACACCTGGTGGCGCTCCGCGTCGGTGAGCTTCAGCTGGTCGACGTAGGTCTTCGTGTCGTCCCACTCGACGCCGGTCTCGGGGTCGGCGCCGCGGACGGCCCCGAGCATCTCCGAGGCGAACAGGACGTTCTCGATCGGGAGCACGCGGGCCAGCAGGTCGATGCCGGGCTGGTGGTACACGCAGGTGTCGAAGAAGACGTTGGAGAGCAGCGTCGCGGGGTCCGGCCGGCCCATCCGGATCGCGAGCCCGCGGTAGCGGCCCCAGTGGTACGGGATCGCGCCGCCGCCGTGCGGGATCACGAACCGCAGCGTCGGGAACCGCGTGAAGAGGTCGCCCTCCAGGAACTGCATGAAAGCCGTGGTGTCGGCGTTGAGGTAGTGCGCGCCGAGGGCGTGGAAGTTGGGGTTGCACGAGCCGGAGACGTGCACCATCGCCGGCACGTCGAGCTCGACCATCGCCTCGTAGAGCGGGAACCAGTACTCGTCGGTGAGCGGCGGCGAGTTCCAGAACCCGCCCGACGGGTCGGGGTTGAGGTTGCAGCCCACGAAGCCCGCGTCCACGCAGCGGCGCAGCTCGGCGACGGAGTCGGCGAGCGCGCCGCCGGGGGTCTGGGGCAGCTGGCAGACCGGGGCGAAGTGCTCCGGGAACAGGTCGACGACCCGCGCGACGAGGTCGTTGCTCGTGGCCGCCCACGCCCGCGCGGTGGCCGGGTCCGGCACGTGGTGGGCCATCGAGGAGGCGCGCGGCGAGAACAGCATGAGGTCGCCGCCGCGCTCGCGCAGGATCCGCAGCTGGTTGCCCTCGACGCTCTCGCGGATCGCGTCGTCGCTGACCTTCGCCGGCTCCGGGGCGGGTGATGCCGGGTCGGCGAGCGCGGCCAGCTGCGCGTCCCGGAACTCCACCTGGGCCGCCGGCACGGTCGTGTAGTGGCCGTGGATGTCGATGATCATTTGTCCCCCGCGTCGGCGTAGGTGTCCACGTAGGTGAGGCCCTTGGCGGCGAGCGCCTCGCGCATCGAGTTCACGTCCAGGCTCAGCTCGCCCTTCGCGTAGCGCTCCCGGACCCCCGCTTCCTTCTCCTCCCGCGCCCGCGAGGCCTCGAGCGCGGCGGCGGCCTTCGCCCGCGGCACGACGACGACCCCGTCGTCGTCGGCGACCACGACGTCGCCTGGCTCGACCCACTGCCCCGCGCACACGAGGCCGACGTTGACGCTGCCGAGCGTCTCCTTGACGGTGCCGTACGCGCACACGTGCCGGGACCAGACCGGGAAGCCCATGTCGCGCAGCTCGGCGACGTCGCGGCAGCCGGCGTCGAGCACCACACCCCGGACCCCGCGGTGGGCCACCGCGGTGGCGAGCAGCTCGCCGAAGTAGCCGGCCGACGACGGGCTGGTCGGCGCCACCACCAGCACGTCGCCCTCGGCGCACTGCTCGACGGCCACGTGGATCATCCAGTTGTCACCGGGCGGGACGCTGACCGTCACCGCGGTGCCGGCCACGCGTGCTCCGGGCCAGATGGGTCGCAGGGCCGGGTCGAGCAGGTGGGCGCGGCCCTGCGCCTCGTGGATCGTGGACACGCCGAACCCCGCGAGGCCCTCGACCAGCGCGCGGTCGGTACGGGGTGGGTTGCGGACCACCAGGTTCACGCTTTCTCCTTCCACGGCAACAGCGAGATGTGGATCGCATCTTCCCCGGTCTGGCCCGCGAGCGCCCGGATCGCGTGATCGACCTGGTCGATCCCGAAGCTGTGGGTGGCCAGCCGTTCGAGCGGGAAGCGCCCGGACCCGAGCTGTTCGAGGGCCAGTTCGACCGCCCGGTAGCCGTGCCCGCGCGCGCTGGCCAGTGTGATCGACTTCTCGGTCAGCTTCTTCAGCGGGAAGTCCGGGAACGCCGCCAGCTCGCCCTGGGTCACCATGATCCCCTCGCGGCGCTTGAGGGCGTCGATCCCGAGCAGGACCGGCGCCGTGCCGGCCCCCGAGGTGCAGTCGAGCACGGTGTCGACGCCGCGGCCTCCTGTGAGGTCCATCACTCGCGCCAGGGGATCCTCCCGCTGCACGTCGATCACGGCGTCGGCACCTAGCCCCTTGGCCAGGTCGAGTCGGGCGGCGTCCCGTGTCGTGCCGGTCACGATGATCAGCGATGCGCCGGCCTGCTTGGAGGCGACCACCTGGGACAGCCCCTGCTGTCCCGGCCCCTGGATGAGCACGGTGGACGCGTACCCGACGCGGCCCGCGTTCAGGGCCCACTCGATGCCGTTGGACAGCGGGGTGACCAGGCCCGCGAGCTCGGCCGACACGCCGTCCGGGACCTTGTGGATCACCGCGTTCCATGGCAGGTACATGTACTGCGAGAAGCCGCCCCACAGCCGCCCGGGGTTGTCCGCGGAGGTGTAGCCGTAGCGGCGGGCGCCGGGGTTGGTGCGCCAGTCGGTGAGCTCGCAGTGCCGGTACTCCCCCGCGTGGCACCACTCGCAGTGGAAGCAGCCCACGTAGTGCTCCACGAAGACCCGGTCGCCCTCGCGCACACCCTTGCGCTCGGTGAAGCCGCGTCCTGCCCGCGAGATGACACCGACGTTCTCGTGCCCCATGATCACTGGAGCGGTGAAGGGTGGCTTCGCGTACATTTTCACGTCGGTGCCGCAGATCCCGGCCACCTCGACCTCGAGAAGGGCACTGTCCTCGTCGATGTCGGGCATCGGGAACTCGCGGAGTTCGGTCACCCCCGGACCTGTCCGGACGGCTGCCAGCACCTGATCGGGCATCGACCCCGCCTCTCTGCTTGAGGTCTATTGGTAATACCATAGGGTGTCGGTGAGCGACCAGAGAGGATCGAGATGCAGGAACCCGGGTCCGTGCTGCGAACGGTCACCCGCACGCAGGGAGCCAACGAGGCGCTGAAGAACGGGGAGGTGACTCCCCAGGGGTTCCGCCTCGAGTTCGAGGAAGTCCCGATCCTCGTCTCGGCCTTCCGCCGGATGGTCCGCGAGCTGGCCTACGACGTCAGCGAGATGGCGCTGACCACCTACCTCGTGGCCAAGGAACACGGGGTCGAGTTCACCGCGCTGCCCGTCTTCCTCGCCCGCGGGCTGCACCACGGCGTGGCCCAGGTGGCCTCCGCGGGCGGCATCCGGCACCCGAAGGACCTCGAGGGCCGCCGCGTCGGCGTCGACCGCGGCTACACCGTCACCACCGGCGTGTGGGCCCGCGCGATCCTGCGCGACGAGTACGGCCTGGACCTCGACAAGGTCACGTGGGTGCTGTCGGGCGACGAGCACGTCGCCCAGTACCGGCCCCCGGCCAACGTCGTCCCGGTCAAGCCGCCGCGCAGCCTGGAGGAGCTCCTGCGCAGCGGGAAGCTCGCCGCGGTGCTCGGCGCCCGCATCGACGCCCCCGACGTCGTGCCGCTGATCCCGGACGCGAGGGAGGCCGCCCTCACCGCGCTGCAGGAGCGGCACCTGTACCCGATCAACCACCTCGTCGTCGTCCGCGACGAGGTGCTCCGGCAGCACCCCGACGCCGCCGCCGAGATCTTCGACGCGTTCGCCCGCGCCAAGCAGGTCTACGTCGACCGGCTGAACAACGGGGGGATCGAGTCACCGACCCCGACCGACGAGCTGAACCGGCAGGTGCTCGACCTGACCGGGTCCGATCCCCTCCCCTACGGGATCGAACCGAACCGCGAGATGCTGGAGCGGCTGGTGCGCACGGGCGTCGACCAGAAGATCCTCTCGCGCCCGGTGGACCTGGAGAAGGTGTTCGCCGCCGGGACGCTCGGGCTCGAGGCCTAGGCAATCGGGGAGGGTCCGCCCGTGCGCATCGCGATCGCGGCCGACCACAACGGTGTGGCGCTGAAAGCCGGGCTGGTCGCGATGCTGCGCGGGAGCGGCCACGACGTGATCGACCTGGGCGCGCACGGCCCGGAGGAGGTCGACTACCCGCCCCTGTGCGCCGAGCTGTGCCGCCACGTCGTCGGCGGCGGCGTCGGGCGCGGGATCGTCGTCGGCGGGAGCGGGCTCGGCGAGACCGTGGCCTGCAACAAGATCCGCGGCATCCGGGCCGGGCTGTGCCCGGACCTGTTCCACGCGCGGATCTCCCGCGGCAACAACGACTCCAACGTCCTCGTGCTGGGGGCCAAGGTCGTCGCGCCCGACCTCGCGGGCGAGATCGTGACCACCTGGCTGGAGACGCCGTTCAAGGGCGGCGTCCACCAGCGCAGGATCGACCAGATCGCGGATCTGGAACGGGATCAGTAGCTCGCCACGATCTTCTGCCGGAACTGGTCCGGAGCGGTGAGCACGTCACCCACCAGCTGCCCGGTCTCCGGCCCGCCGAGCGGGTCGAGGGGACGTTCCTGCTCCTCCAGGTCGGCCACCAGGTCCGGGTTGCCGATGGCGCACCCGAACCCGGCGCGCAACGCCTCGACACGGTCGGCCGGCATCTGCGGCGAGGCCATCAGCGCGCGCCCGGTCTGCCCCAGCGCCACCAGATTGTCGATCATCGCCTTCGCGTCGGCGGCCGGCGGGGCCGCCTCGTAGACGGTGGGCGTGTCGGGCAGGAGCGGGTCCCGTTCCTCGTCGAGCGTGACGATCGGGCGGACGTCGCCCGACTCGATCGCCGGCAGCTGGCTGTCGACCGGCAGGATGTGTGCGTCGGCGTTCCCGGCGACCACCGCCGTGCGGGCCTCCGCCGACCCGGCGAAGCCGGTGATGATCTCGAACGGGAAGCCGTAGGCGGCGCCCAGGATGTTCGGCGCGATGTAGTCGTTCGCCCCCGGACCCTGCGCCACGAACCGCACCGGCCGCGTGGCGTTCACGAGGTCCGCGAAGCTGTGGACCGGGCTGTCCTGCGCCACCACGACGACGTTCGGCGGCGCGGAGATCCGACCGACCCAGTTGAGGTCGGCCAGGTCGAAGCTCACGCCGTCGGCCTGCGCGATCTGTGCCGAGACGAGGCCCACCGTGTTGACGATCTGGAAGCGCTTCTCGTCGGCACCGGCCGCGGCGGTCTGGTTGGTCGCGACCAGCCCGCCCGCGCCCGGCTCGTTCCGCACGACGATCGTCGCGTCGAGGCAGTCCTCGAGGTAGGGCGCGAGCGCGCGGGCGTAGGCGTCGTAGCCGCCTCCTGGCTCGTACGGGACGACGAGGTCGACGTCCTCGCCGGCGAAGGGGCCGGCCTTGTCCCCGCTCGATCCACCGGTCCCGCACGCCGCGAGCACGGCGAGCACGACAGCGGCCACGGCGGCGCGCAATGGCCTCGATGATGGCGTCATTGCCATCTGCGTCTCCTCACTGTTTGTCGAGGAACTCCAGGACCCGGGCCGGAGCGGTCTCCCGCGTCTGCCCGGACACCGGGACGTCCCAGTACTCCACGCGCGGCAGGCATTCCTGCAGGTAGCGCGCCGCGGACGGGGCGTGCGACTCGTCCTGGCCCGGAACGATCAACGCCGGGACGTCGAGGCGCAGCAGGTCCTCCGGTTCGGCGCCGGGGACCGTGTCCCGGTCGAACATCAGGCGTGCGGTGCCGCCCACGACGAGCGCGTAGCGGCCGGCGTCCTGCGTCGCGTACGCCTCGGCGAAGGCCGGGTCGGTGCGGATCACGCTGTTCCACGGCCCCACCCGCGGATCCGCGGAGAAGCCGGCGTCCGTGGCTGTCACGTGCGCGACCACCCCGTCCAGGCCATGGGCCTGCACGTGGGCCAGGTGCCGGGCGAACCGGTCGTGCTGCCGCATCCGGTACCTGACGCCGCCCGCCGGGGAGAACAGCACCATGGACCGCACGCGGTCCGGACGTTCCACCGCCATGGCCGCGGCCGTCGAGCAGCCGACGCAGCCGCCCATGAGATGGGCCCGTTCGATGCCGAGGTGGTCGAGCAGCCCGACCGCCTGTGCCACGTAGTGGCTCCAGGACAGCCGCTCGACGCGGCCGCCGGAGCGGCCGGACTCCCGCCGGTCGAACGTGATGCAGGTGTAGCGCGCGGTCAGCTGCTCCAGCAGGGCGAGCCGGCGGTAGATCCCGACCGTCCGCCAGCTCTCGAGGGTGGAGTCGAAGCCGCCCGGGGAGAACATCAGCAGCGGCGGGCCCGAACCCGCCACCTCGTAGCGGGTGGGGATCCCGTCGGCGACGGCGGTGGGCACGGTCACCTCCCGCCGGGGAGCTGCCGGGCGGCCCGCACGTCGTCCGCGTACCGGGTGAGCGCGTCGAGGGTGGTCTGCGCGACGTTGGCGTAGGTGCCGGGGGAGCCGGCCGGGGCGTCGATCGCCGAGGCCGCGTAGCCGATGGCGGCGTGGGCCATGCGCATCCGGCCGTCGAGCCACGGCCCGCCGCCGAAACCGCCCAGCACCGGGACCGACGCGGCCTTCGCGACCGCGGCGCCGACCACGGGGCCCGAGTTCGTGAAGTTCAGCAGCACCGCGCCGGCCTCTTCGAGCCGGCGGGCCGTGGCGATCATCTCGCCGGTCAGGTCCTCCGGGACCTGGTCGGCCGCGGACGGCGTCGCGGAGTACTCGACGCCGTACCGCAGGGCGGTCTGCGGCGTGATGCCGAACTGCGCGAACACCGGGATCCCGGCGCGGGTGATGGCCGCGACGGCGTCGAGGTGGTCGGCGGCCCCGTCGACCTTGACCAGGTCCACGCCGGCTTCCTTGACGAACCGGATCGCCGCGCGCACCGCCTCGGCGGTGCCCTCCTGTACCGGGCCGAACGGGAAGTCGGCCGATACCAGCGCCCGCGACACACCGCGGCGCACCGCCCGGGACACGACGATCATCTCGTCCATCGTGATCTCGAACGGGTTGGCGTGGCCCCAGAGGTTCACGCCCACCGTGTCGCCGACCGAGACGATCTCCACACCGGCGCGGTCGGCGATCCTGGCGACCTGGTAGTCCCACGCCACGACGCCGGCGATCTTGCGGCCCTCGTCCTTCATCCGCTGGAGGCCGCGGAGGGTGGTCCGGTCGCTCATCGCCGCCCCTTCATGCCCGCAGCGCCGTGAGCAGCTCGACGACGTCGCTCTCGTCCGCGCCGGGGAGCAGCACGCGGGCGTGCGGGCGCAGGGCGGCGACGGCCCGGTCCGCGGCGTCGTCGTCGGAGACGACCAGGCCCGCCGTCATGATGCTGCGCTGCCAGCAGGCCTTGCCGATCGTGTAGGCGCAGCCCGCCCCGCCGTCGTCCGTCGCGATCATCACGACGACGTCGGCGCTGGCCAGCTCGTCCGCCAGCGTGGCGGGGCGGCCCTCGATCGAGCGCAGCTCCAGCGTGCCGCCGGTCGGCTCGCAGGCGTAGAAGCGGGCGTTGGCCCACCGGAGCGTCGCGGTGCGGCGGACGATCTCCACCGCCCCGCCGTCGAGGGCGATGATCCGCGGGGCCCGGGCGGGCGCGACCGGGCGCTGGATCCGGAAGCGCGCCTCGGCGGCCGTGGCCGCGCGGGCGCAGCTGCCCGGCAGGCTGGGGTCGACGAACGTCCTGGGAGCCATGCGGCTACACCGACGCGATCGGCTGGCCGGGGCGCACCCGGACGTCCTCGCGGCAGGCGTCGAGGAACGCCTCGGCGTGCGGGAGCACGACCGCCGCGGACCGGACCCGGTGGTGTTCGGGGTCCACGCCGGGCGGGGTGGTGGCGTGGTCGCGCAGCGCGATCGCCGCCTTCCGCAGCTTCTGCCGCGCCTTGATGATCCCGGCGTCGGCGGGCACGAGCCGCTCCTTGGTGCGGTCGGCGATCGGTCCCATGCTCTCCTGCAGGGACGCGTCCTGGATCGCGATGCCCTTGACGCCGGAGTAGTACTCCCCGGAGCGCTGCTTCTCGCGGTCCATCAGGTAGTCGTTGTCGCGGTTGGCGACGGGCCGGTAGGTGCCGGGGATGTTCTCGCTGTGCACGCCGTGGCCCTCGACCATCGCCTGCCGCTCATCGGCCGTGAGCGCCCGGACCGGGTGGTAGTCGAAGCTGTAGGCCCAGCAGTTCTCGTCGTCGATCGGGACCCAGAAGTGGCCGTGGATCGGGTGGTCGCCGCGCGGGGGCACCATCGTGAAGGACGGCATCACCCACGGCGTGATCCGCCAGTAGTACTTGCCGTCCTCGGCGTTGCGCCGGGCGCCGACGAAGAGCCCGCCCTCGGAGTCGGCGACCTCGAAGAAGGGCTTCTTGTCGTTCTGGTTGTACTCGTTGCCCTTGGCGCCCTTGAACAGGGGATCGTTCTTCAGGCCGCCGGAGTGCAGGAACGTGACGTGGCTGGAGTCGATGCCGCCCTCGAAGGCCTGCAGCCAGTTGCTCTGCTGCAGGCGCTTGGACGTGTAGGTCTGCTCGGGGGGCACGAGCGCGAACTCGAACTCCGGCAGCGGCGGCTGCGTCGCCGGGTCCCCCATGTACGTCCAGAGGACGTCGCCGACCTTCACCAGCGGGTAGGCGGTGAGCTTGACGTTCTGGCAGAAGGTCGAGTTGTCCGCCTCCGAGGGCACCTCGAGGCACTGGCCGGCGACGTCGTACTTCCACCCGTGGTACGGGCAGCGCAGGCCGCCCTCCTCGTTGCGCCCGAACCACAGCGAGGCACCCCGGTGGGCGCAGAACTCGTCGATCAGGCCGTAGCGGCCGTGGCTGTCGCGGAAGGCGATGAGCCGCTCGGAGAGCAGCTTGAGCCGCACCGGCGGGCAGTCGTCGTCGGGAAGCTCCTCCGCGAGGCAGGCCGGCATCCAGTACTGCCGGTGAAGCTCCCCCATCGGTGTGCCCGGACCGGTGCGGGTCAGCAGTTCGTTGATGTCCTGACGAAGCACGGGCGTCCTCCCCTCAGGCTTGTGGACTAACCGTTATACCTACCGCATGACCTCAGGGTTGCACAGGAGGCACGTCGACCGTCAACCCATCGAGTTCCGGGCTCACCGCGAGCTGGCACGAGAGCCTGCTCCCGGCGCGCCGCTCCGAGACGGCGAGGTCGAGGAGGTCCTCCTCCATGTCGTTCGGCTCGCCGGCCGCCGAGACGAACTCCTCACGCACCCAGACGTGACAGGTCGCGCAGGACGCGTTGCCCCCGCACTCGCCGATGATCCCGGGTACACCGTTCTTCACCGCGGTCGCCATGACGGACTCGCCGAGCACCGCATCGACGGCGAACTCCTCGCCGTCGTCGCCGACGTAGATCACCTTCGGCACAGCGCGACGTCCTCTCTCGCTTGGTCTGTCCATTAGACCACGGCATTCGTGTGAGGACCAGCGCCACGATTCGTGACGTTCGTGCCCGGCCGCGCCGCCGCTGTCGACTGTCCGTAAAGGCATACAATGCGTGAGTGACGAGGCCGGGAACCACCTCCCCAACCACGCCCGGCGGCTCCGCGCCGAACAAGGGTGACCTGCTCAGCAGGGTCAGCGTCGGTCGCATCTCCGAGGTCATCGTCGATCAGGTCCGCCTTCTCATCCGGTCGGGTCAGCTCACTGCGGGTGACCGACTGCCGAGCGAACGGGAACTGTGCGAGCGCTTCGGCGTCAGCCGCGTCACGGTGCGTGAGGCACTCCGCGTGCTGGAGGCCAACGGCCTCGTCGACATCCGCGTCGGCGCCCGCGGCGGGGCGTTCGTCACCGCACCGAGCAGCCGCATGGTCGGCGAGGGGATCGCCGACCTCATCTCGCTGTCGAGCCTCTCCGCCCTCGAGGTCACCGAGGCGCGGATGGTCTTCGAGCTGGGGCTCGTGCCGCTCGCCTGCGAACGCGCCACCGAGGAGGACATCGCGGCGCTGTACGAGATCTGCGACCGCAGCAGCGCGGCCCTCGAGTCCGACGACTACCCGCTCTCCCTGTCCGCCGAGTGGCACTCCCGCTTCGCCTTCTGCACCCACAACCGCGCGATCGCCCTGCTCGCCGAGTCGCTGCACGACCCGATGATCCGGTCGCTCCAGGAGGCCCGCTCCAGCGTGCCCGCCCACGGCCGCCTCGGCGTCGAGGAGCACCGCGCCCTGGTCGACGCGCTCGCCGCACGCGACGCCGAGCGCGCCACCGAGCTGATGCGCGTCCACCTCACGCGCACGGCGTCGCGGGTGTCGGGCTGACCGCCGTCAACCCGGCGGTGCCGCCTCGAACACCAGCGACTTGATCGTCACCGGCACGGTGTTCGACGGGTAGCGCACCCGCCCGATGTCCACGTAGTCGAAGTCGCGCAGCGTGAGGCCGTCGACGACCAGGACGTCGGTGTCGACGCCGAGCTCCTCGCGCAGCAGCCGGCCCAGCGTCATCGCGACGTCACCGTCGAGCACCACGTACACCGCCCTGCCCACGGCGATCCGCTCGGCGAGACCGTCCCGCAGGCCGCGGGCGAAGGCGACGAGGCGCCGGTAGCGCGGCGGCCCGGTCCAGGACATCGCCAGCGCGACGTCGGAGGTCCCGGTGTCGAGCGCGGCGAGGTGGCGCCGGATCGCGGCCGCCACCTCCGCGCTGTCGACGTCCTCCCCCGGCTCGTACGCCGGTCGCAGCACCTGGAGGTTGCGCCGAGGGAGCAGGGCGTCGGGGTCGGAGATCCAGCACGTGTTGCCGGAGAGCTGCACGCTGTACTCGGACGCGCCCAGCGCGGTCGCGCGGATGCACTCCCCCGCCGGCAGCAGCGGCCCCGGCAACGCACCCGAGTCGACCCGGCGCCGCAACGCCCTGCCGAGCGGATGCCCGAGGTCGCCGAACCGGGCCTCCTCCCGCCCGTAGACGTACTCCGCCACCCCGCCGGAGAACATCACCCCGTCGACGGGCCCGATGTCCCCCAGCCGTTCGGTCAGGAAGAACGGTCCGGCGGCGGCCCCGCCCGTGACCGCCGCGACGACCACGTCCGCCATCGCCTCCGCGACCCGCTCCAGCTCGTCCTCGGACGCGAAGTCGCCCAGCTGCCACCGGTGGCCGGCCCGGGCGGCGTGCTCCCGGCCGGCCGGTTCGAGACGCACGATCCGGCCCGCCTCGTCGACCACGTGGAGCCGGCCACCGACGTGCACGGCGGCCGTCGCGACGATCCGCCCGGCCTCCAGCAGGGCCAGCTTCGACGTCCCCCCACCGACGTCGACCAGGAGGATGCGCCCGCCGCTGTCGTAGGACGCCTTCGCCGCGCCGGAGCCGTACCCGGCGAGCATCGCCTCCATGTGGTGGCCCGCCGTGGCCGTCACCAGCGTGCCCCCGCGGTCGGCGAGGATCCGGGCGATCGCCTCGGCGTTGCGGCGCCGCAGCGCCTCGCCGGTGAGGATCACGACGCCGGTGTCGACGCCTTCCGGCTCGGCGTGCGCCTCGGCGTACGCCTTGTCGATGATCACGCCCAGAGCTTCGGCGTCGATCTGTCCGGCGTCGACCGGCCCAGCGCCCACGTACGGCGTGAGCACCACCGGGGACCGGTAGGTCGTCTCGCGCCGGACCACGACGTACCGGCTGGTCAGATCCTCGCCGATCCGCCGCAGGTGCAGCCGCGAGAACACGACCTGCGTACCTGAGGACCCGATGTCCATCCCGACGCTCACCAGGGTGACGTTGTCCTGCTGCCAGATCGGGTTGTCCTCGATCGGCCCCAGATCGATCGGATGCAGGGGCTCGTCGTCGTGATCGTGGTCGTGGTCCGGGACGTGGGCGGAGTAGACCGGCTCCACCTCAGACCGCGACCGGTCTGGGCGGGAGCGTCTCGCGCTCGGCCTCGTAGGCCGCGTCCATCCGAGGCTCCATGCCGTGCTCGGCAAGCGCCTTGCGGAAGGTCTCCCGGACGAGGGGCGCCTCGTCCGCGTAGTCGATCTGGTCGCCGCCGATACGCATGCTGATCCAGGCCTTCGGCACGCCCTGCGCGTTGCGGATCGACACCACCTCGTGCTTGAACGCGAGGTAGCGGGCGGGCTCGGTGCCGCTGTTGAAGTGCTGGTGGAACCACATGTTCGGCGGCACGATCAGCGAGCCGGGACCCCAGTCGTAGCGCCGCGGCTCCTCGCCCTCCGGCCACATGAGGCTGTAGCCCTCGCCGGACAGGATGATCACGTGGGCGCCCGGGCCGTGCCGGTGCCCCTTCTTGTAGGTGGCGGTCGGGAACTGCGAGATGTGGCTGTTCATCGACCCCTTCGCCATCGCGAAGCGGATGTGCCCGCCGCCCGCGCCGCGCTCCTTCGCCTCGATCAGCGGGAGGTTGACCGCGTCCGCGACGAAGTTGGTGTCGAGCAGCAGGCCCTTCTGCTCACCCTTGGGGGCGAAGTAGTCGGGCTCTCCCGCGAAGCGGTTCGGGAAGTCGTGCGCCGTGCCGAACACGAAGTCGACGTCGTCGTAGAGGTTGAGCACGGGCGGGAGGTTCGTGGAGGCGACGAACCGCGCCGCCTGCTGCCCGGACCCGTTGAAGTGCTGGTGGTGCGCGTTGAGGGGGATCGCGAAGAGGGAGCCGGGTCCCCACTCGAAGCTGACCTCGGCGCCGCCGTCGTTCCACACGCGGGTGGACCCGTGCCCGTCGAGGACGAGGATCATCTCCTCGAAGAGCTGCCGCTGCGGGGCCAGCTCACCGCCCGCCGGGATCTCGCACACGTAGCAGTCGTTCGACGTCCGCGTCGCCTCGTGGTTGATGAACACGCCCAGGCCGCCGCGGCGCGCCCACGGCTTGAGCGGGGCGGTGCGCAGGTCGGGCACGTAGTGGGCGGCGATGATCTCCAGCCCTTCCGCGGCGACCCAGCGCGTGTACGGGGTGTCCTTCTCGGTGGCGAACTTCGCCGCGAGGTCATCGGTGACGAGCGCGTCCTTGGCCATGGCACGGGACAGTAGCAAGCTTGACAGCTATTGGTCTAACCACTAGACCTTAATCGTCGAACGGCGCCGAGGAGGCCACCGTGGGTGAAGACGGACGCGTGTTCGTACGCGGCCTGGAGTCCGACAAGTACGAGCTCGAGGCGTTCCGCCGCCAACAGCTCGCCCATCCGAGGGTCCGGGACGAGAAGTTCGTCACCGACCACGGCGACGCGGTGGCCCACAACAGCACCACCAAGAAGTCGCGCACGTGGTGGCGGATCGGCCCGGGCGACGAGGAGTTCCTGACCCAGACGCTGCAGGTGCACTTCGTCGAGATCGACGGGCACGGCAGCAACCGCGGCCACGGCCACCAGAACGAGGCCGCGTTCTACATCCTCGAGGGTGCCGGCTACGAGATCCACGACGACCAGCGGTACGACTGGAAGAAGGACGACTTCGTCTTCGTCCACACCGACTCGGTGCACCGGCACTACAACCCGTACGACGAGAAGGCACTCGCCCTCGTCGTGAAGGCGAAGAGCAGCTGGATGTTCCTCGGGCTGCTCCAGCAGGGCAGCGGCGGCCCCGTCGAGCGGCCCGACGAGTTCGGCCCCCGCGAGGACTGGGCGCAGATCTGGACTCCCGGGGTGCTAGAACGCACCAAGGTCGTCGGCGTCGGGGACACGGTCTGGGAGGACACGGAGTTGGGCCGGATCCGCGTGATGACCAGCCCGACGACCGACAACGCGCGCCTATTCAGCGTGGACGCGTTCGAGTGGGCGATCGAGCCCGGCGAGTCCACCCCGCGCTACTGGAAGATGGCCGACGAGGTGCTCTACGCCCTCTCCGGCGACGGCTACTCGCTGCACTGGGAGGTGCAGGCCGAGATCGCCGAGAGGTACTACGCCCACATCGCCAAGGAACCCACCCACCACGAGTTCAAGCAGGGCGACATCATGTACGTCCCGCAGAACACCGTGGCCCAGCACTTCGCGGCGGACGGCACCCCGCTCCGGCTGCTGAGCTTCCAGAACCGGCTCTTCAAGCACCTGGGCTACGACAACGTGAAGGTCCTCGAGGGGTGACGGAGAGACCTCTCGATCTCACCCCCGGCCCTGCCGCCTACGGCAGCGACCTGGTGGTGGACCTGCTGCGCGCGCTCGGCACCCGCTACGTGCCGCTCAACCCGGGCTCGTCGTTCCGCGGGCTGCACGACTCGCTGGTCAACCACGGCGGCAACACCGACCCGCAGCTCCTGCTGTGCCTGCACGAGGAGATCGCGGTCTCCCTCGCCCACGGCTACGCCAAGGGCTCGGGTCAGGTGGGCGTGGCCGCGGTGCACGACCTCGTCGGGCTCATGCACGCCTCGATGGCCGTCTACGACGCGTTCTGCGACCGGGTGCCGCTGCTCGTCCTCGGCGGCAGCGGTCCGGTCGACCCGGCGCTGCGCCGCCCGATCGACTGGGCCCACTCGGCCACCACGCAGGCCGAACTGGTCCGTGACTTCGTCACCTGGGACGCCGAGCCGGCGACGCCCGCGGCCTTCGTCGCCGACGTCCTGACCGCGCACCGGCGGGCGTCGAGCGTGCCGCGGGGGCCGGCCTACGTGTCCCTGGACGCCGGCGTGCAGGAGGCGGCGCTGACCGAGCCGGTCGCCCTGCCCGACCTCGCGCTGCACGCCCCGGCCCCACCCCCGGCCGCCGACGAGGCGAGCCTCGCGCGAGCCGTGGACGTGCTGCTGGGCGCCCGGCGCCCCGTCGTCACCGCCGGGGCGATGAACTGGGACCCGGCGGCCACGCCCGTCCTCGTCGAGCTGGTGGAGCTGCTCGGGGCCGCCTACGTCGAGGACCGCAACACCGTCTCCTTCCCCACCACGCACCCGCAGAACGGCACCGGGGACCCGCGCTGGCTCGCCGACGCGGACGTCGTGCTCGCGATCGGGGTGCCCGACGTTCCCGGGCGGCTGCGCCGCCGCGGCCGGGGACGCGCGAGCGCGGCAACCACGCAACCGGCGATCGTCGACGTCTCCACCGGGCACCTGGACCAGCGGTCGTGGAGCAACGCGTTCTCCACACCGTTCCCCCGGGCCGCGCAGCTGCTCGCCGACCCCCTGACCGGGGCGCGGCAGCTGGTCGCCGCCCTGCGTGAGCGGGTCCCGGGCGACGCGGACCGCCGCGAGCGGGTGATCGCGCAGGTCCGCGCGACGCGGGCCGCGCTCCCGGCGCCCTCCGACGCCCGCCCGATCACGCCCGCCCGGCTCGTCGGCGAGCTGTGGTCGGTGGTGCGCGACGTCCCGCACCTGCTCTGCCTCCGCAACACCCGCAGCTGGCCGGAGGGGGTGTGGGAGCTGCCGGGCGCCGGGAGCTACCTCGGCCACTCCGGCGGCGGGGGCGTCGGGTACGGGCCCGGGGCGTTCGTCGGAGGGGCCCTGGCCGCTCGCGACCGCGGCCTGCTCGGCGTGGGCATCATCGGCGACGGCGACCTGCTGATGGCCGCGGGCGCCCTGTGGACCGCCGTCCACTACGGGATCCCGGGGCTCCTGGTCGTCAACGACAACGGCTCGTTCTACAACGACGAGCCGCACCAGGCCGCGGTCGCCCGCGAACGCGGGCGGCCGGAGGTCAACAGCTGGATCGGCATGCGGATCGCCGACCCGGCCGTCGACATCGACGGGCTCGCCGCCTCCTACGGGTGCTGGACGGCGGGCACCGTCACCGAGCCGGCCGAGCTCGCGGGCGCCTTCACCAAGGCGCTGGCCGCGGCCCAGGAGGGCCGGCTGGCCGTCGTGCACGTGAGAACGGAGCCGGCATGACACGGGTGTTGGGGAACGTCGGCCGGGGCAGGCCGCCGGTGCACGCCCGGATGTCCATCGGCGGGCAGTGGCGCGACGCCGCGTCCGGGGCCCGACTGGACTGCATCGACCCCGCCACGGAGGAGCTGCTCGGCACCGTCCCCGCCGGGGGCGCCGCCGACGCCGACCTCGCCGTCCGCGCCGCCCAGGAGGCCTCCGGGGCCTGGCGGGCGCTGGGGTGGACGAGGCGCGCCGCGCTGCTGCGCGACCTCGCCGCGGCCGTCGCCGAGGTCGCCGAGCCGCTCGCGGTGCTGGACACGCTGGACAGCGGCAACCCCATCGCCGGCATGCGCGGGGATCTCGAGTCGACCGTCCGCGAGCTGCACTACTTCGCCGGCCTCGCCGGGCAGACCCACGGCGCCAGCACGCCCACCGGCGCCGAGACCGTGTCCTACACCCAGCGCGAGCCCTACGGCGTCGTGGTGCGGATCGTGCCGTTCAACCACCCGTTCAAGTTCGCATGCGGCAAGGCGGCCGCCGCGCTCGCCTCCGGCAACAGCGTGATCGTGAAGCCGGGCGAGCAGACGTCGCTCTCGGCCGTCGCGCTCGCCGAGGTGGCCGAGGCGGTGCTCCCGCCGGGCGTGCTCACCGTCCTCACCGGCACCGGGTCCGACCTCGGCGACGCGCTGGTCTCCCACCCCGGCGTGCAGCGGGTGGCGTTCACCGGCTCGGTGCCCACCGGTCGGCGGATCATGACAGCCGCCGCGCGGAACCTCGCGCACGTCACGCTCGAGCTCGGCGGGAAGAACCCGCTGATCGTCTGCCCCGACGTCGACCCGCGCAAGGCCGCCCGCGACGCGGTGGCCAGCATGAACATCGCCCGCAGCAACGGGCAGTCCTGTGGGTCGACCTCCCGGCTGTACGTCCACGACGCCGTCCGCGCAGCCTTCACCGAGGCCCTGCTGGAGCGGGTGCACGAGCTGCGCGTCGGCGACCCGTGCGACGAGACCAACGACGTCGGGCCGGTCGCGTTCGCCGCCCACCACGAGCGTGTGCTCGACCACATCGAGCGCGCGAAGGCCACCGGCGCCACCGTTGCCGCCGGTGGCTCCCGGCCCCTTGGCCTCGACCGCGGCTACTTCGTCGAGCCCACCGTGTTCACCGACGTCACCGACGACATGCCGATCGCGCGCGAGGAGGTGTTCGGGCCGGTCATGGCGGTCATGGGCTTCACCGACCTCGACGACGCCGTCCGGCGGGCCAACGACACCGAGTTCGGGCTGACCGCGAACGTCTACACCCGCGACCTGCGCGTCGCGCACCGGCTGGCCGACCGGCTGCAGGCCGGCTACGTCTACGTCAACGGGACCGGACGCCGCCCGCCCGGCTCCCCGTTCGGCGGGTGGAAGCAGAGCGGCCTCGGCAAGGAGAACGCGCACGAGGAGCTGCTCTCCTACACCCGCGAGAAGACGATCACCATCACGCTCCCCACCGACGACCCCGACTGGAGCTGAGCCGATGACCAATCACGCTCCCTACGACAAGCCGGTCTGGGGCTCGGACGTCATGGTCGACGCCCTGCGCCACCTGGACCTGCCCTACATCGCGCTCAACCCCGGCTCCTCGTTCCGCGGGCTGCACGACTCGCTCGTCAACTACGCGGGCGACGAGATGCAGATGATCGAGTGCCCGCACGAGAAGATCGCCGTCGCGCTCGCGCACGGCTACGCGAAGGCGACCGGCCGCGCGATGGGCGTGATCCTGCACGACCTCGTCGGATTGCTGCAGGGCACCATGGGCGTCTACTACGCCTACATCGACCGCGCCCCCGTGCTCGTCCTGGGCGGCTCCGGCCCCGCCGACCACGACCGCCGACGCCCCTACATCGACTGGATCCACTCGGCGAACGTGCAGGGCCAGGCGGTCCGCGAGTACACGAAGTGGGACCACGAGCCGCGCTCCATCGAGTCCGTGCCGGACGTCCTCGCCCGGGCGTACCGCATCGCCACCACCGGACCCACCGGCCCGACGTACGTCGCCCTCGACGCCGGCCTGCAGGAGGACCAGGTCGAGGAACCGGTGCCCGTGGACGACGTCGCCGCGCTCGCCGCCGCGCCCGCCCCGCTGGCTCCCGACCCCACAACGCTGCGGACGCTCGCACAGGAGCTGTGCGCGGCGAAGCGGCCGGTCATGGTGCTGGCCTACCCGGGCCGCGACGACGCGTCGTTCGGGCACCTCGTCGACCTGGCGGAGCTGGTCGGGGTCGGCGCCGTCGACACGCACTGGCGGCTGAACTTCCCCACCCGCCACCCCCTGTGCGTCAGCGACACCGACATCATCGACGAGGCCGACTGCGTGCTCTTCGTCGACGTCAAGGACATGGTCAAGCCCACGCACCGGACCGACCGGCTGGCGCGGCGCAACGTCTCCCGGCTGGCACCGGGCACCCGGGTGCTCTCGATCGGCTTCGGCGACACCGGCATCTCGTCCTGGAGCGAGGACTACGCCCAGCAGATCCCGGCCGACCACGCGATCGTCGCGGACACGGCCGTCGCGCTCCCCCTGCTGCTCGAGGAGTGCCGCACCCTCCTGGCCGGCGACGACGAGCAGCGCACGGCCGAGCGCGCGGCGTGGACCCGCCGGATCACCGAGGTGCACGAGGACGCGTGGGCCGGCTGGGCGCAGCACGCCGCCGACGCCGCCGGGGAGACACCGGTGGCCACCGCGCAGCTCGCCGCAGCCGTCTGGAACGTCGTCAAGGAGCACGACTGGGTGCTCACCGCCGGCACGGCCGCCGAGTGGGCGCTGCGACTGTGGGACTTCGACGCCCCGCACCGCCACCCCGGCAAGCAGCTGGGCACCGCCACCCAGATCGGGATCTCGCTGGGCGTCGCGCTCGCCCACAAGGGCACCGGCCGGCTCGTCGTGGACCTGCAACCCGACGGCGACCTGATGTTCGACGTCGGCGCGCTGTGGGTCGCGAGCCGCTACCGGCTGCCGCTGCTCGTGGTCATGTACAACAACCGCGCCTACTACAACGACTGGGAGCACCAGGAGAAGCTCGCCGCGCAGCGCGGCACCCCCGTCGACCGCGCGCACATCGGGATGGCCATCTCCGACCCGGAACCGGACTTCGCCACCATCGCCACCGGCTTCGGCTGGCACGCCGAGGGCCCGGTCACGGACCCCGCGGCCGTGGAGGACGCGGTACGGCGCGCCGCCGCCCACGTCCTGGAATCGGGCGGCCCGGCCCTGGTCGACGTGATCTGCCAACCGAAGTGACGGCCGCCGCGCGTCACCGCGCCCACGGGGCCCGGTAGGCGCGCGCCCGCTGCCGGGCCGTCACCCCCAGCACGATCCGCACGGCCAGCGCGGCCGCGACGACGCGCAAGAGGTCACCGGCAGCCGGCACGACCACCCCGCCCGGAACGATCCCGGCGACCGCCCCCGCGACCGCCGCGGGCCACCAGAGCAGGTGCGTGACCGGCACCGGTTCCGCCGACCACCGCTCCCGCGCGGCGGGCCACGGCAGATCCGGGTCGCTCGCGCGCCGGAGGTCGTCGTGCAGGCGGGCGGGGACGAACGCCCGCTGCGCGGTGTCGACGACGGGCACCCACGCGGCGTCGCCGAACACGGGGCGACGCAGGCCGGTCACCGCGACACGAGGTCGGCGACGGCGCTGCAGCACGCCAGGACGACGGACAAGCGGGCAGGCCCAGGCGTCTTGGGAGTGCAGAAGGGGCGGGCGGGACCACCGCAGGTCGAGTGGCCGCCAACCGCGGCGGGCTCGTCGGGACTGGCGTGCCAGCCGGTCGGGGACGGCCGCCCCGGTGACCCCCGGGGGACGGTAGCGGTGCCAACCCGACCACCCCGCGGGGTGAGGTGTGGGCGGGGAACGGGAGTGGTCGCACCCGGGGCCGGGTCGAAGGGGTGGGTCGTTCGGGCTACGGGCCGGGTACGGCGCGCCCACCGGCAGCCGATCCCGCGGCGAGACAGTCCTGACCGCCGGGCGGCGGTCACGTTCATGATCCGCGGTATCGGTTGGCCATGGCTGCGGCGACAGCCATGAACAACCGATACCCGCGATCTTCCCCGTCAAGATCCGAGGTATCGGGCGTCCATGGTCGTGTGGACAGCCATGGGCAACCGAAACTTCGGATCTTGCCCCGCGGATCGACGGGCATCGGCCCCCACGCCGCCGTGTGCGCGGGCCCCGTCCAGCCGATCAGGGCCGCTCGGACGAGCTGTCGCGCAGCTGGGGCACTCGAACGGCCCAGCATCTCAGATCAGGACGACTGGGTTGCTGAGCGCCGCCATGTGCCCATCGGGATGCCGCACCTCGACGCGGACGAACGCCGACTCCTCCGCGCTCGTGCACCACTCCACGGCACCGGAGCCGTCATCGGCCAGGGACTCGCGGTGCACCCTGCCCCGGTCGGTGTGGAAGGTGACGGCGCCGGACGGAACCCCGCGGACGTCCACCCGCATCACCGCCGGCCGCTCACGGGTGGTCAGGCGCTCGCCGACCCCCGCCGTGCGATCGCCGGCAACCATCTCGACCGACAGCTCGACGGCGGCCGATTCCGCGATCCAGCTCCGGCCGGCTCGGATGGCGGCGAGGATCGCGTCGGCGGTCGGCTCCTCGGCCGACACGACGGTCTGCGGCGTGCCGATCTGCCCGCTGAGGTGGACGTCGCTGTTTCCCATCGCCGGCCGCCACCGGCCGCGGTGGATGTCGGCCGCCAGGTTGCGGCCCCATTCGGCCGACGCCGCCTCGTTGTCCGCGTTCCACGGCAGGTCCGACGTCCACCGCCCGTTCCACACCTCCACCACGTCGAACCCGTGGTAGGGGTACATGAACGAACCGGAGGGGTAGGGCGCGTACGGGTGTGCGGCCACGCAGAGGCCACCGGAGCGATGGACCTCGGCCAGGTGCCTGTCGATCAGGTCGTCGCGCAGGCCGTACCGCCAGTCGACCACCTGCCCCGGCTCGATCCCGAGCGCGAGCCAGTGCCCGGTCCTGGTCGTGACCTCCTGGCCCCGGATCACCACGAGGTCGTCCCCGGCGAGCAGGTCCCACGCATCGTGCGCGACGGACGTGTTGTGTTCCGTCGTCGCGATGAAGTCCAGGCCGGCCGCACGGGCCTCGGCCGCGAGCTGCTGCGGCGTGAGCTCCCCACCGTTCGAATGCACCGAGTGGACGTGGCAGTCGCCCCGGTACCAGCGGCGCACGCTACCCGTCCGCCCAGTCGTCGAGCCGGTGCAGGTCGGTGGGGACGAGGGTGGCGGAGCGGATGAGCTCGCGGAGAAGGTGGTCGTTGAGCTGGTTGCCGATGGGCCGGGGCACCTCCGGGGCGACGAGCCCGGACACCCCGTGCTTGTGGATGCGACGCCGCGGTCGGGACCAGCGGTCTCGAGCCCCCGCACGGTGGCGACGGTCGCCCGGTCGAGCAGGCCGCAGGCGTCGACGACGGCCGGCGAGGTGGGGTCGAAGGGCACCTGGCGGCGGGGCACCGGCCCGCGGGCGAAGACCGAGAGCGCGTTGTCGGTGGCGACGTCGGCGACCGCGCACAGGTCCGGGACGGCCCCGCGTTCGGACCTGGCGACGATCCAGACGTCGTAGCCGTCGGGCAACCGCAGCCGGCGGGTGCACTGCTCGTCGACGAGGCCACTGCGGAAGACCACGATCCCGTCGCGTTCCTCGCGCGTCCCCTCCGGCAGCTCGTCGGGCGACCGGACGAACTGGGCCCGCACGGCGAACCGGTCCGGCTGCGGCGGGCCGCTCCCGCGGCCTGCGCTGCAGCATCCGCACCAGCACGGGTCCGAGCGCGGCGGGTCCACCGTCCCCTTCATCGCGGCGCCGAGGGTCTGGACGAGGTCGCCGTCGCCCCACGGGGACCGCCCTTCCACGGCCGCGTAGAGCGTGGCCCCGAGTGAGAAGACGTCGGCCTTCGGGCCGCCCTTCACCCCGCTCGCAACCTCGGGGGCGACGTAGGCGGCCACGCCGGCGAACGGGCGCCCACCGGTGCCGATCGTGTCCTCGCCCTCGACCGTGGAGATCCCGAAGTCGGTGAGCGTGACGTGATCCTCTCCGTGATCGTCCTTGCCGACGAGGAGGTTGCGCGGCGTCACGTCCCGGTGCAGGACGCCGGGCGACGACCCGTGCGCGTAGGTGAGGGCCTCGGCCACCTGCGCGCCGATCCCGGCGACCCGGGGCGGCGGGAGCGGCCCGGCCGCGGTGAGGTCGGCCAGGTTCGGTGCGGGGACGTACTCCATCACCAGCCACGGCTCACCGTCGTGCTGCACCAGCCCGTGCACGGCGATGATGTGCGGGTGCCGCAGCCGGGAGGCGATCCCGGCCTCCGCTCGCAGCCGTTCCCGGGCGCGGTCGCGCTCGCCGGGCGCGAGGTGGGACAGGCGGACCCGCTTCAGCGCGACGGTGACGCCGGTCTCGCGGTCGGTGGCGCGCCACACCTCGCCCATCCCACCGGAGCCGATCTCGGCGTCGAGGCGGTAGCGCCCGGCGATCACGTCACGATCCGCCACGGCGCCCCCCGAACCCGTCCGGGTGACCGTAACGGAGGACGCCGGCCCCCGCCCGATGTCGATCCGGGGCCGTTCCGATTGTCGCCATGGCGGCACTGCTCACAGTGAGAGGAACGATCATGGCGCACCGAAGGACATGGGTCTTGGCGCTCGCGGCCGTCGCATCCTTGATGACCGCGCTGGACGCGCTCGTCGTGTCCGCATCGCTCACCTCGATCCAGGCCGACCTCGGCGCCACCGCCGAGCAGCTGGAGTGGACCGTCAACGGCTACAACCTCGTGATGGCCGTGCTGCTCATGCCGGCGGCCGCCCTCGGCGACCGGTACGGGCGGCGCCGCATGTTCGCGCTCGGGATGGCCTTGTTCACCGCGGCGTCGGCGGCGTGCGCGGCGGCGCCCGACGTCGGGGTTCTCGTCCTCGCACGGGCCGTGCAGGGCGCGGGCGCCGCGTTCGTCAGCGCGCTCGCGATGACGCTGGTGAGCGCCGCCTTCCCGCCCGAGCGGCGGGGCAGCGCGATCGGGTTCCTGCAGGGTGGTTCCGGCATCGCCGTGCTGGCCGGTCCCGGGCTCGGCGGCGCGATCACGCACAGCGTGGGGTGGGAGTTCGTCTTCTGGCTCAACGTCCCGATCGGCCTGGTCGTGCTGCCGCTGATCCTCGCGAAGTGCGACGAGAGCCGCGGCGCCCACACCGCGCTCGACGTGCGGGGGTTGTTGCTGGTCAGCGCGGCCGTGCTCGGGGTGGTCTGGGCCCTCGCCCGCGGCAACGCGGTGGGCTGGGCGAGTACTGAGGTGCTCGGCGCGTTCGCGGTGGGCGGCGCGGCGCTCCTGGCGTTCGTGCGCTGGGAGCGGCGCGCGGCGGCACCGATGTTCCCGATGCGGCTGCTGCGCTGCCACGGCTTCATCGCCGGCAACGTCGCCACGGCCGGGCTCTTCGCATCGATCTTCGGAGGGCTGTTCTTCTACGCCCAGCTGCTGCAGACCGGCCTCGGCCTCAGTCCCCTGCAGGCCGGGATCGGCCTCGTGCCGTGGACGTCGACGCTGATCGTGCTGGGCCCGCTCGCCGGCAGGCTGGCCGACCGGATCGGCAACCGGCCGCTGATCGTCACCGGGCTGCTGACGACCGCCGCCGGGATCGCGTGGGTCGCGCTCGTGGCCCGGCCGGGGATGCCCTACGGCGAGCTCGTCGTCCCGTTCCTGCTGGCGAGCATCGGCGGGTCGATCGCGCTGGCCCCCACCGCCAACGCCGTGCTCGGCGCCGTCCCGCCTGCGGACATCGGCACGGCGTCGGGCGTCAACGCCATGCTGCGCGAGCTCGGGGGCGTGCTCGGGCTCGCGGTGTTCGTCGCCGTCTTCACCGGTACGGGCAGCTACGCCTCCCCCGCCGCCTTCGTCGACGGCTTCGGCCCGGCCATGGGCACCTGCGCCGCGCTGGTCGCCCTGAGCGCGGCCGCGGTGGCGGTGCGGTGGCGCCCGGCGGTTCGAGTTGCCCGGGAGCCGGTCCTGCCGTAGAGATCGGCCGTGACCCTCTCCACCCCGGCGCGGCTGCTGCGGCTGCTCAGCCTCCTGCAGGGACGGCGCGAGTGGGCGGGCACCGAGCTGGCCGAGCGGCTCGGCGTCACCGACCGGACGGTGCGCCGTGACGTCGGCAGGCTCCGCGAGCTCGGCTACCCGGTCGAGGGCACCACCGGCACCGCGGGCGGTTACCGGCTCACGTCCGGCGAGGACCTGCCGCCCCTCCTGCTCGACGACGACGAGGCCGTGGCGATCGCCACGAGCCTGCTCGGCACGCTCGGCGACGGGGAGACGGCGGGACGCGCGCTCGCCAAGCTCACGCAGGTGATGCCCGGCCGGCTGCGCAGGCGCGTCTCCGCCGTCGGTGAGTCGGTGGTGTCCGTGCCCGACCACCGCGGCGCGCGGATCGAGCCCGGGGTGCTCGCGGTGCTGGCGGGCGCGGTGCGCGACCGGGAGATCGTCCGGTTCGGCTACCGCCGCCGGGACGGCACCGCCACCGAGCGGCGGGTGGAACCGCACCACGTCGTGGCCACGTACGGCCTGTGGTACCTGGTGGCCTTCGACACCGGCGCGGGCGACTGGCGAACGTTCCGGGTGGACCGCATCGATCGCCCCGAGTCGGTGCGGCTGCGGTTCACACCGCGCGAGCTGCCCGCGGGAGACCCCGCCGAGCACGTGCGCCGGACGATCACGTCGACGCCCTACCGCTACACGGTGCGCGCGACCGTCCCGGTGCCGGCCGACGTCGTGCGCGCCCGCCTGCCGATGTCCATCTCCGCGCGGATCCAGCCGCTCGACGACACGTCCTGCACGGTGCTGCTGGGTGCCGACTCGCTCGACCACCTCGTGCGCGACGTCGTCACGCTCGGGCCGGGTACGCGGCTGGACGCCTCCCCCGAGGTGCTGGCGCACCTGCGCGACATCGGCCGGTGGCTGGGCGGCGCGGCGTCGGCCGAGAGCTAGCCTCGGGGGCATGACGCTGGTGGTCCACGTCGTCGGAGCCGGCATCGCCGGGTCGGCCGCGGCGCTCGCGCTGCACGGGGCGGGCGCGCACGTCGTGGTCCACGAGGCGCACCCGGACACGTTCACCGACGCGGGGGCGTTCCTGACGCTCGCGGAGAACGGGGTACGGGCCCTGCAGGCGATCGGGGCCGGCGAGGCCGTCCGGCGGGCGAGCGCTCCGCTGCGCACCATGCAGGTCTCCGACGGGGCCGGCGCCGAGATCGCGAGCCGGCCGCTCGGCGAACCCGGCGGCCCCGGGTTCCGCTATCTCACCAGGGCCCGGCTGTGCACGGTGCTGCAGGACGAGGTGCGCCGCCGCGGGATCCCGCTGCGGCACGGCGAGCGGCTGACCGCGACCGAGCGGGCCGGGGACGGCGTCGTCGCGGTCTTCGCCGACGGCTCCCGGGCGGGCGGCGACCTGCTGGTCGGCGCCGACGGGCTCCGGTCGGCCGTGCGCACGCAGCTGGACCCGGGTGCGGCCCCGCCGCGGTACGTCGGATCGCAGATCTTCTACGGCAGCACGCCCGGCGCTCCCCCGGGCGAGCCGATCGACCGGATCCACTTCGTCCGGAGCACCTCCGCCGGTTCCGTCGCCTTCGGGTTCATCGCCACGGAACGGGAGGGCACCTGGTGGTTCGCGCGGGTGATCGGGCCCGAGCTGACCCCGGACGAGGTTTCCGCCGGCACCACCGACGGCTGGTCGGCGCTACTGACCGACGTGCTGCGTGCGGAGCCCGGCCCGCGGTCGATCGTGGCGGCCGCCGAGCGGGTGCTGGTCACCAACGCGTACGACCTGGCGGACGTCCGCGTGTGGCACCGCGACCGCGCGCTGATCGTCGGGGATGCCGCCCACGCGGCGTCGCCCGCCACCGGCCAGGGGGCGTCGATGGCGCTCGAGGACGCCGTGGCGCTGGCCGAGGAGGTCCGCGGTACGGAGGGCATCGACGCCGCTCTCGCCCGGTACGAGGAACGCAGGCGCCCGCCGGTCGAGGCCAACACGGCGGCCAGCGCCCGGATGTGAGGAGGGCTCGTGGTGGATCCCTTCGGCACCGGAGTGCGATCGCGTCCCCCGTCCGGGTCCGGCGCGTCGCCGGGACCGGTCGCCCACCTCTACTACCTTCCGCGTCGCTAGCGTTACGCAGAGTGAAGGGGACCAAGATGGCGGGCAAGTTCGAGGTGTACAAGGACCGCGCCGGCAAGTTCCGGTTCCGGCTGAAGGCGTCCAACGGCCAGGTCGTCGCCACCGGCGAGGCCTACGAGACGAAGGCGTCGGCGCTGAAGGGGTGCGAGTCGGTCCAGAAGGCCGCCGACGGCGCCCCCGTCGTCGAGGTCGACTCCTGATTCGACCCGGGGGGCGCGGGGCGTGCTCGACGGGCACGACCCCGCCTCCCGCGTTCTGATCAGTCCTGGGTCACGGGGCTGCGCAGGCGGGCGAGTGCGGTGCGCGCGGCGTTCTCGATGTGGTGGGCGCAGGCGGCCGCCGCTGCGTCCGCGTCGCCCGCCTCCACGGCGTCGACCACGGCCCGCAGCTCCGCCGCCGCCTCCTGGGGCCGTCCCGGCTCGGACAGCGACGTGGCCCGCAGCAGCCGGACGCGGGCCTGCAGGCCGGCGACGGTCTGCTGGAGCGGGGCACTGCCGGAGCCGGTGAAGAGCACCTCGTAGAAGTGGTCCTTGGCCTGCAGCTGCTCCTGCGGTTCCGTGGAACGCGCGGTGCGCTCGATCTCGTCGACGGCGCCGCGCAGCGCAGCGACGTGCTCGGGCCGGGCGCGCTGCACGAACCGCCGCACGGCGAGGGCTTCGAGGGAAGCCCGCATCTCGTAGAGGTCGGCGGCGTCGTCCGGGGACAGTGCCGTGACGACCGCCCCGCGCTGCGGCACGACGGTGACCAGGCCCTCGACCGCGAGCTGGCGCAGCACCTCCCGCACGGTCGGGCGGGAGATGCCCAGCTGCTCCACCAGCTCGCGTTCGACGAGCCGCTGGCCGGGCTGGAGCCGGAAGCCCAGGATCGCGTCCCGCACCAGCGTGACGACCTGCTCGCGCAGGGGCGCGGCGACCCGGCCGACCTGGTCGGCCGACCAGGTCGGATCAGCCATCGCCCGACTCCGCGCCGTTACCGGCGCCGTTCGCGGCGGCGATCTCGCCGAGCACCCGCTCGGCCACCCGGAACGACTCCAGCGCGGCCGGCACCCCGCAGTAGACGGCGGCCTGCAGCAGCGCCTCCTGGATCTCCTGCTCGGTGGCCCCGTTCGTGATCGCCCCGCGGACGTGCACACCCAGCTCGTGGTTGCGCCCCAGCGCGGTGAGCATCACGAGGTTGAGCAGGCTGCGGGTGCGCCGGTCCAGGCCCGGCCGGCCCCAGACATCGCCCCAGCAGGCACGGGTGACGAACTCCTGCACCGGGCGGGAGAAGTCGCTCACCGCGGCGAGCGAACGCTCGACGTGCGCCTCGCCCAGCACCTCCTTGCGGACGGCGAGGCCTTCTTCATACCGCTCGTCCGTCACGCCGGCACTCCCCGGTACTCGTCCTCGGTCACCTCGTCGAGCCAGACCGTCGGCCCGAGCGACACGGCCAGGTGCGTCATGATCGTGCCGGCGGTGCCGCCGTGCCAGTGCCGCTCACCCGGAGGCACCCACACGACATCACCTGCCCGGATCTCCTGCGGCCGCTCACCGTGCGGGCACACCCACCCCCGACCGGCGGTGACCACGAGGATCTGGCCGTTCGTGTGGTGGTGCCAGTAGGTCCGCGCACCCGGCGTGAACGTCACCGAGTTGATCGTGTTGCCCTCCGTAGTGGGCAGCACCGGGTCACCCCACACCGTGCCCGTGAAGGTCTCGCTGCGGTTCTGGGTCGGGGTGGTGTCGGGGGCCCGCCCCCGGACGATCTGCACTGCTCGCTCATCCTCCCGTCGTGTCGTGCACGCGGACGCCGCCGGCCACATCGCCGATCGCGTCCACGACCCGGTTGCTGATCTGGTCGCCGTACCCCAGGTTCTCGGCCAGCCCGAAGCTTGCAAGAGGTCCGGCCGAGTTGAGGCTCGGCACACCGAGCCGGCCCACGAGATCGACGTAGAGCGCGACGTCCTTCGTCATCAGCCTGCCGGTCAACCCGCCCTCCAGGTAGTCACCCTGCACGATCCGCGGGAACCGGTTCTGGGTCGCGAAGTTGACCCCGCTGCTGGTGTTGACCACCTCCAACAGCTGCGCCAGGTCCAGACCCGCCTTACGACCCGCGACCATCACCTCCGCGGTAGCCGCCAGGCTGACCGCGTTGAGGAAGTTGTTGAGCAGCTTCGCCGTGTGCCCGGCACCGGAGGCGCCCATGTGGTGCACGTGCGCGGCGATCGGCGCGAACACCCAGCCGATCTCCGCCAACGCCTCCCCGTCGCCGCCCGCCATGATCGTGAGCGTGCCCTTCTCCGCCGCCGCGGCACCACCGGAGATCCCCGCGTCCAGGTAGCGGACACCGACAGCCTCCGCCTCGGCGTGCAGGGCAGTGGTCGACGCCGGCGAGGACGTCGACAGGTCCACGATGACGGCACCCGGCCCGGCACCGGCCAGCAACCCGTCCGGGCCCCGCACCACCGGCTCCACCACATAGCTGTCCGGCAACGACATCAACACCACAGCAGCCCCGCGGGCCACCTCGGCCGGGCTCGCCGCCGGCCGAGCCCCGCAGGCCGCTACCGCGTCGGCGCGCGGGTCGAACCCGACCACCTCGACCCCCGCGTCGACCAGCCGCCGGGCCATCCGCCCGCCCATGTTGCCCAGGCCGACGAACCCGACCGTCCGCTCACCCGTCATGCCGACTCCTTCCCGCTCAGGCGGACCACCAGCTCGCCGAGGTCCGCCGGCAACCCGCCCACGCGGTCGGGGAACCGGCGCCGCACCTGGGCGTCGTGGCCCGCGACGAGCGCGCTCCCCGGTTCCTCGCACATCTCCCGCAGCACGTCGAAGCCCCGGTACATGTCGGGGAGATCGGCCACGATGAAGAACGGGCGGTCGCGCTCCAGCTCCTCGTAGAAGTGCATGGCGTCGGCGGCCAGCACCGTGGAGCCGACGCGCGCCACCATCTGGCCCGGGGTGTGCCCGCCCACCACCACCAACTCGATGCCCGGCGCCAGGTCGAGCGCGCCGTCCACGAGCCGCAGCCGCCCCTGCGCCCCGGCCTCGCCGAGGTGGGCCAGCTCGGTGGTCTCGGTGGGCTGGGCGAGCTGGAACCGCCGGGCGTACGGGCCGGTCCAGAACTCGTACTCGCGCCGCGCGATGACGATTTCGGCGTTCGGGAAGCGGTGCAGGTTGCCGATGTGGTCGTAGTGTGCGTGGGTGACGACGATCTGGTCTACCGCGGCCGCGTCGACGCCCAGGCCCGCGAGCGCGACGACCGGGTCGACGAGCGTCTGCCGGCCGCGGCGCGCTCCGGGCTCCTCGCCGAACCCGCAGTCGACCAACACGGTGCGGCCACCGCCCCGCACGAGCCAGAAGTAGTAGTCCATCTCGAAGGACTCGTCCGGCTCGCCGTACATGTGGAAGTTGAGGTAGCTCTCGGCCTTGGTGGCGACCCGGGTGCCGTACCGCACGGCGAGCACTTCGTACGAGGTCATCGCGCTCCCTTCAGGCGAACCCGCCTGTCAGGCTGTCAGACAATCTCGACGCAGACAAGAGCCGCAGGTCACAAGATCGTGCGCCTGATCGTGACCCCCCGACGTCAGCGCACGCCGAGGGGCAGCGTCCGGACGTCCGGCACCGCCGGGAGATCCCCCAGGAGCCGGCCCAGCTCGGCCGCCCGGTCGGCGCCGAGCACCGGCTCGACGAGCGAGCGGAACTTCGTGTCGAGCTGCTCGGGTGTGACGGGGTTGGCCGGGTCGCCCCGCCGGTCGGGCACGCTGGCGGACCGCTCGGCGCCGTCCCGGCCGGCGACGGTGACGCGGGCGCCGCGGCGCGCCGGGAAGGCCGCGTCGAACTCCTCCCCCGGCCGTAGCGCCACCCGCTTCATGAGGTCGAGGACGCGGTCGTCGGCCAGGCCGTCGGTGAACGCCCCGGCGGCCACCTCGCCGTGGACGAGGGCGTGCGCGACGACGAACGGCATGGAGAACTTGGCCTCGAACGGTGTGGTCGGCGCGGGGTTGCCGGCCACGGCCAGCGCGGCGGAGTAGGACTCGGCCGCGACGGTGGTGACGTCCTCGGCACGCACGCCCGCCTCCCGCAACTCGAGCGCGGCGTCGATGGCGGCGAAGACGTGCCCGCAGCACGGGTAGGGCTTGACCGACGTGCGCTCGACGAGGAAGGCCGGCCCGAAGGGGGCACCCGCCGCCTCCCACGACGGCGAGTCGGACATGACCGCGCCCATCCCGATCTCGCCGTCGAGCGCCGAGGGGGTGCCGGTGAAGCCCGCGGAGGCCGCGAACGCGGCGACCGTGCCGGCCTGGGCGGCGTGCCCGCTGTGCAGCGGCTTTCCCATCGAGTCGCTGCGGAAGGTCTGCTGGAGGCCGGCGCCGGTGGTGGCGGCGAGGGCGAGGGCATGGGCGAACGGCACGGGCTCCAACCGCAGGATCTCCGCCGCCGCGGCCGCCGCGGCGATCGCCCCCGCGGTGCCGGTGTTGTGCCAGTACCGGTAGTGGGCGGCGCCCAGCGTGCTCGCCACGCGGTTGCCCACCTCGTACCCGACGGCGACGCCACGCACCAGGTCCGCCCCGCCGGCCCCGCGCCGTTCCGCGGCCGCGAGCGCCGCGGCGATCGTCGGCGCGCCGGGGTGGTAGAGGCCCGGCGCGTAGATGTCGTCGAGCTCGAGCGTGTGCGCGGCGGTGCCGTTGATCAGCGCGGCGGTCTCGGCGGACGCGGTGGCGCCGGTGCCGGGCAGCCGGCACGGGCCGGCGCCCGTGAGCAGCGCCCTGCGCAGCGCCTCGGCGGGCTCGGCGGCAGCGCCGGCCACGGTCACCGCGGTCCAGTCCACGATGGCCGCGCAGGCGGCGCGGACCGCGGGATCGGGTAGGGCCCGGGTGCGCGCGTCCACGGCCGCACGGGCCAGGACTTCGGTGGCGTTGTTGGGGGGCGCAGTGCTCGGGCTGGTCACCTCATCGACTCCTGCAGGCGGTCGGGGGCCGTCGCCGGCCACTGTTGGACCGCAGTGTATACAATAGAACACGATCGTGTTCGACTGTGTTACGAGGGGGATTCTTGTTGATGAGCGTGCGGCGGACGCACAGCCGAGCCGTCCTGCTCCCTGCCGTGGTGCTGACGCTCACGGCGTGCGCGCCGGACCCGGCGGAGACGGCCACGGCGCTCGGGGAAGGCGACTGGAGCACGCACGTCGAGCTCGAGGCCTTCCTGCCCTACGCCTGCCACTTCGCGTTGACCGACGGGACCGGGATCGGCGTACCGGCCGACGCGCCCTACCTGGACGCCCTGCCCCGGGACCTCGTGGCCAGCGGGTCGTCCGACGCGGTCGGCATCGCCACCGACCGCTCGGAGGGGACCCTCACCATCGACGTCGAGGGCGGGGCACCTGCCGACGAGGACCTGGCCCGGTACGACCACGTCGCGGAGGCCAGCCTGAGCACCGACGGCACGATCGCCGTTGCGACGATGCTGAACGACGAGGACGCCCAACTGCGGGTGCCGGCCGGCACCTACCGCGTCCGCGCCACGTTCGAGGGCATCCTGCCCGCGGCCCCGAACGGTCTCGACCGCGCGACCCGCTACCAGCTCACGCTGTGGCCGGAGGAGTCCCGACCGCCCACGGTGCTCAAGCAGGTTCCGGGCGGGGCGCCGGACTGCTGACCCCGCCGGAGTGGCGCCGCACGAGGGCGTCGACGGCGAGGACGCCCTGCCCCTCGGGCAGGACCATCACGGGGTTGGCCTCCGCCTCGACGACCTCCGGCATCCCGGCCACCCGGGAGAGCGCGACGACGGCGCGTGCGAGGGCCGCCAGGTCCCCGCGCGGCGCCCCCCGGTAACCCGCGAGCGCGCGCAGGGCCACCACCTCGTCGATCATCTCCCGCGCGGTGTCGATGTCGACCGGTGCGGTGCGCACCGAGCGGTCCCGGTAGAGCTCCGCGAGCACTCCCCCGGCAGCCAGGACGATGATCGGGCCCGCGTCGGGATCGCGCCGGTAGCCGACGAGCACCTCGGCGAGACCGGGCACCATCGGCTGCACCATGACGGTCCCGAGGTCGACCCCGGCGAGGGCGACGGCCGCGGCGACCTCCCCGACGGCCCGCCGGACCCCGACGGCGTCGCGCACGTCGAGGACCACGGCGCCGGCGTCGGACTTGTGCGGCAGCTTCGCCGACACCGCCTTCACCACGCTCGGGCCCGCGACGTCCGGGGGGTCGCCGTCGGGTGCGACGAGCGTGAACGGGGCGTGCGGCACGCCGACGAGGTCGAGGACGGCGTAGGAGGCCACCTCGTCGAGCACCTCCGGCACACCGGCCGGGGGCGCGGCGGGCGCGGTGGGGCGCGGGGTGCGCCGCGCGAACGCCGCGACGACCGCGTCCGCGCACGACTCCGGTGTCCGGAACGCCGAGACCCCCGCGGCCCGCAGCAGCCGCAACGCCTCGGGCGCCTCCGGCACGACGAACGCGGCGAGCGGGCTACCGGTCCCCGCGCGGTCGGCGATGGGCCGGACCGTGAGGTCGGGGTGGAATCGGGCGGAGGAGCCGGGCACCGCGACGACGGCGTCGAACTCGGGCGCGGCGCACATGACCTCGAGCGCCGCGGACATCACCTCGTAGCGCGTGCCGGCGAGGGTGAGGTCGACGAGCGTGCCGTGGGCGGCCGCGATGCCCCGCGCCGCGAGCGCCTTGCGCGTCTCCTCGCTCGGCCGCTGGGGCACGGCGCCGGCGACGGCGAGCCGGTCGACGGCCATCGCACCGCCGCCGCCGGTGGTGGTGACGACCCCGACCCGCGGGCGGCGCGTCGGGCGGGCCCGGGGCCGCACCGCGCGCGCGAGCTGCTGGCCCTCCAGGAGCGCCTCGAAGCAGTCGACGCGCCCGATGCCGAGGTCGGCGAGGAAGGCGGTGGCCACGGCGTCGTCGCCGGCCAGTGCGCCGGTGTGGGAGACCGACAGGTCGGCACCGGCGTCGGAACGTCCCAGCTTGTAGGCCAGCACCGGCTTGCCGCGCTCGGCGGCGGCGAGGGCGAACTCGCGCAGGTCGTCCCCTCCGGACAGGGACTCGAGGAAGAGGGCGTAGCCGTCGACGGCCGGGTCGTCGACGGTGGCCAGGCAGATCTCACCGAGGGTGAGGTCCACCTCGCTGCCGGTCGAGACGAGACCGGCGAAGCCGATCCCCATCTCCTTGCCGCGCGAGACGAGCGCGCCGATCACGCTGCCGGAGTGCGAGGCCACGAAGAGCCCGCCGACCGGCAGGTCCGGCTCGGCGAAGGCCGCGTTCGCGGTCAGGGTGAGGCGCTCGTGCAGGTCGACCACGCCGAGGCTGGACGGCCCCACCACCCGCACCGGGTACTCGGCGACGATCTCGGCCAGCGCCCGCGCCCGGGCCTGCGTGGCGGAGTCCGGGCCGACGAACCCGTCGGCCATGATCGTCACGACCGCGACGCCGAGCCGCGCGCACTCGCGGGTGATCTCCACGGCGGCGTCGGATCCGGCGAGGACGTAGGCGTGGTCGGGCACCTCGGGCAGCGCCTCGACCGACGGCCACGCCCGCTCACCCTGTACCTGCGCGCGGTGCGGGTTGACCGGGTAGACCGTGCCGGGCCACCCGGCGCGGCGCAGGAACTGCAACGGCCGCGCCCCGGTCTTGCCCACGTCGTCGGAGACGCCGACGAGCGCCACGCTGCGCGGCGACAGCAGGGACTGCCGCAGGCTCACGTGCGGGCCCCGCGCTGGGAGAACCGGCGGCCGAAGACGGACTCGGCGATCCGGTTCTTCAGGATCTCCGACGACCCGCCCGCGATCCGCCATCCACGGGTGCGGCGCAGGCAGTACTCCACGAGCGACTCCTGGCTGAAGCCGGTGCCGCCCATGACCTGCACGGCCATGTCGGCGGCCGCGAAGCCCGCCTGGTTGGCGGCGAGCTTCGCGACGGCCGTGTCGTAGCCCTTCGGCAGGCCGTTCTCGAGCTCGGTGGCGGCGCGCTCGAGGAGCAGCTGGGCGGCGTCCAGCTGCACGGCGGTCTCGGCGAACATCCACTGCAGGCCCTGGAACTCGCAGAGCGGGCGCCCGAACTGCTCCCGTTCGAGGGCGTGCCTGCGCGCGGCCTCGAAGGCGTAGCGGCCCACGGCCAGCGACCGCGCGGCGTTGCCGATGCGCTCCGCGTTGAAGCCCGCGATCTGCCGCTTGAACCCGCCCGGCCCGAGCAGCACGTTCCCGGCGGGGACGGCGCAGCCGTCGAAGTAGAGCTGGCACCACTCCTCGCCGTTCATGAACGCCGACGGCTTGCCCTGTGTGAACCCCGGGGTGTCCCGCTCGACGAGCACCGAGCCGATCCCGCCGACGCCGGGTCCGAACCGGACGTAGACGAGGAACACCGAGGCCTCCGCGGAGTGGGTCGAGAAGACCTTGGTGCCGTCGATGACGAAACCGTCGCCCTTCGGGGTGGCGCTGGTCCGCAGGTCCGTGAGCGCGGAGCCGGCCTCCGGCTCGGTCATCCCGAGCCCGATCACCTGCTCGCCGGCGAGCAGCGGGCGCAGGAACCGCTCGCGCTGCTCGGCCGTGGCGTACTCGGCGACCGTCCGGATCGCGCCGAAGTTGCCCGACTGCACGACGTCGGCGCTGCGCGGGCAGGCCGCCGCCACCGCCTGGATCGCGACGACGGCGTCGAGCAGGGTGCCGCCCTGGCCGCCCTTCTCCTCCGGGATCGTGATCCCGAGGAGGCCCGCCCCGGCGAGCATCCGCGCGACGTCCCACGGGTACTGCGGGGAGTGCGCCCGCGCCAGGGCACCCGGGGCGAGCCGGTCGCGGGCGAGGGCCTCGACGGTGCGCCGCAGGTCGTCCTGCTCCAGGGTCACGGCATCGCCGGCGGCTCGTTCAGCGTCCGCACCGGGGAACCGGCCAGCCAGGCGGAGATGTCCTCGACGACGTCGCCGTAGAAGAGGCGGTACTCCTCCGCGGTGACGAAGCCGATGTGCGGGGTCAGGACGGTGCGCGGGGCACCGACCAGCGCCGCGTCCGGGGGCACCGGCTCGACGTCGTACACGTCGACCGCGGCGCCCGCGATCGCCCCGTCCTGCAGCGCCGCGACCAGCGCGTCGGTGTCGACGATCCCGGCGCGGGACGTGTTGACCAGGTAGGCGCCGGGCTTCATGAGCGCGAGCTCGCGGGCGCCGACGAGCTCCCGGGTGCGCTCGCTCAGCACGAGGTGGATCGACACGATGTCGGCCTGGGCCAGGAGCTCGTCCTTCTCGACCCGGCGGGCGCCGTGAGCCGCCGCCCGCTCGTCGGTGAGGTTGGCGCTCCAGGCGACGACGTCCATCGCGAAGGCGCGGGCGATCCGGGCCATCTCGCCACCGATGCTGCCCAGGCCGAGCAGGCCGAGCGTCCTGCCCTCGAGGCTGACGCCCAGCGAGCTCTGCCAGCGGCCCGCGCGCAGCGACTCCTCCTGGCGGGGGATGTCCCGCGTGACCGCGAGGATCAGCCCCCAGGCCAGCTCGACGGTGGACCGCTTGTTGCCTCGGGTGCCGCAGACGAGCACCCCGCGCTCGGTGGCCGCGTCGAGGTCGATCACGGCGTTGCGCATGCCGGTGGTCACGAGCAGCCGCAGCCGGGGCAGCTTCTCGAGGACCGATCTCCCGATCCGGGTGCGCTCCCTCGTCGCGACCACGATGTCGGCGTCGGCCAGCGCGGCGACGAGCTCGTCCTCCGCGCCGATGTGCCGGTTGATCGTGACGACCTCGGCCGGCAGCGCCGACCAGTCGGCACAACCGGTGACGGCGTCGAGGTAGTCGTCGAGGACGACGATGCGGAGGTCGGTCGCTGATGGGTTGGTCACTGGTCGGACTTCGAGATCTCGTTCACCCGCGCTACCTCGGGCTCCTGTGCCTTCAACCACTCTGTGTACTCCTTGGGGCCCATGAAGTCCGACTGCAGGGAGATGTCGGCGAGGGTCTTCTGGTGCTCGTCGCTCGTGATGATCTTCTCGAAGGCGGCGGCGAGGCGCTCGACGCGCTCCGGTGGGACCCCGGCGGGCAGCGCGTAGCCGCGCATCCCCGCCTCCTCGATGTCGATGCCCTGTTCCTTGAAGGTGGGGATGTCCGGGAGGAGCGAGCTGCGCTTGTCGTCGGCGACGCCGACCGCGCGGCCACCGCCGGACTTGACGACCTCGAGCCCGTCACCGATGGACGCGAAGTAGACCTCGACGTGCTTGCCGAGGAACGCGGCCTTGGCGTCGGCCTGGCCGGAGTTGAAGTGCACGGGCGTGAAGTCGGTCCCGGTGGCCTGCTCGAGCTTGATCATCGAGAAGTGGCCGCCGCCGCTGAGGCCGGACGTGGCGCCCCGCAGCTCGCCGGGGTGCGAGCGCGCGTACTCGACGAGGTCCGCCGCGTTCCGGAACGGGCTGTCGGGCTGCACGATCGTGATGCGCGGGTCGTTGACGTGGTTGGCGAGCGGCTGGAAGTCGTCCAGCGTGTAGGTGGCGCCCTTCTCCTCGTCCAGGATGGTCGTGAGGATCGTCGGGTAGTTGAGGGTGCCGATCGTCAGGCCGTCGGGCGCGGAGCCGGCGAGCTCGGTGTACTCGAGCTGGCCCCCGGCGCCGTCCTTGTTCTCCACCTGGACCCGGACGTCGAGCTCCTTCTCCAGGGACGACGCGAGCGACCGGGCCATCACGTCCGTGGTGCCACCCGCGGCGTAGCCCACGAGCAGGGTGATGGTCTCCCCCGCCGGCCAGTCGTCCGGGGTGTCGCCGGAGCCGCCGCCACCCCGCTGGGCGCACGCGGTGAGGGCGAGCAGCGCTGCGACGGCGATGGCGAGGCGCTTCTTCACATTTCCTCCATCAGACTTCGACGTCCTCACGCGGACGGTTCGCGAGCGGGCCGGGCCTGCGCCGCAGTGCCTGGACCGCCGGCACGGCGATGATCGCGGCGGCGACCAGCAGCAGGGCGAGCGTGATCGGGCGGGTCAGGAAGATCGTCATCGCGCCCCGGGACATGTCGAGCGACTCCCGCATCGCGCTCTCCATGAACGGGCCGAGGATCAGCGTGAGCACGAGCGGGGCGAGCGGGATGTCGAGGCGGCGGAAGGCGAGGCCGACGATCCCGAAGGCGAACATCACGAGAACGTCGATCGTGCTGTTGTTGATGCTGTAGGACCCGACCACCAGGAACACGATGATGATCGCGGTCAGCAGCTCCTGCGGGATCTTGAGGATCATCGTCCAGACCCGGATCAGCGGCAGGTTGAGGACCAGGCAGACGACGTTGCCGACGAACAGGCTGGCGATCACCGTCCAGGCCACGTCCGCGTCGGTCTGGAAGAGGGTCGGCCCCGGGGTCAGGCCGTTCATGAGAAAGGCGCCCATGAGCACGGCGATCGTGGGCGAGCCCGGCACACCGAGCGTGAAGAGCGGGATGAGAGCGGCGTTGGCGTGGGCGTTGTTGGCCGACTCGGGGCTCGCGACGCCCTGGATCGCGCCGGTGCCCAGCGCCGCCTTGTTGCGGCCGAACTTGCGCTCGGCGCCGTAGGCGAGCAGGGAGCTGGCGGAACCGGTGGCACCCGGCACGAGCCCGAGCAGGAAGCCGATGAGGCTGCCCCGGCCGATCGCGCCCGCGCTGTCGCGCAGGTCCGCGCGGTCGGGCAACAGCCTGCCGACCGTGACCTGCTCGACCGCCCGGCGCTTCTCGAGGAGCGTCGCGAGGATCTCGCCGAGCCCGAACAGGCCCACGAGCACGGCGACGAACTCGATGCCGTCGAAGAAGTGGGCGATGCCGAGCGTGAACCGCGGCGCACCCTCGACCGGGTCGAGCCCGACCATGGCGAGCAGGAGCCCGATGGCGGCCGAGATCAGGGCCTTGGTCATCGACCTCCCGGCGAGGCCCACGAGCAGGGACATGCCCAGCACCATCAGGCCGAAGAACTCGGGCGGGCCGACCTGCAGGCCCAGCGTCGCGAGCGGCGCGGCGGCCACGGCGAGGCCGATCGTGGCGAGCGTGCCGCCGACGAAAGAGCCGATCGCGGCGATGCCGAGCGCGATGCCGGCGCGCCCCTTCTTCGTCATCTCGTAGCCGTCGAGGACGGTGATCGCCGAGGACGCCTCGCCGGGCGTGTTGATCAGGACGGAGGTGATCGTGCCGCCGTACTGGGAGCCGTAGAAGATCGCCGCCAGCATGATGATCGCCCCGGCCGGGTCGAGGTCCATCGTGAGCGGGATGAGGATCGCGGTACCCGCGACGGGGCCGACGCCGGGCAGCACGCCGATGAGCGTGCCGAGCAGGCAGCCGGCGACCACCAGCAGCAGGTTCTGGACGGTGAGGACGGCGGCGAAGCCGGCGAGGAGCTGCGAGAAGTCCACTAGAGACCCATCTCGGCCAGGAACGGCACCCCGGCGGTGGGCAGGTAGACCTGAAGGACGTTGGCGAAGAGCGCGTAGACGCCGAACCCGGCCACCAGCGCCACCACGATCGACTCGACGAGGTGCCGCTTGCCGACCACGAGCAGGAGGAAGAGCACGAGCGCCGTCATCGCGAGCTGGTAGCCGACGACGTCGAGCAGGAGGGTCGTCACGAGCAGCGCGCCGAGGACGAGAGCGACGGCGCGCGGACCGCCGGGCGCCACCGGCTCGGACGCGTGGACGTTCCGCCCCCGCGCGACCTGCCCGGCCCAGACGCCACCGAGCAGCATCAGCAGGGCGCCGAGCCACAGCGGGAAGAACCCGGGCCCCGGTCCGCGGGTCCAGTAGCCGAGGCCGAGCGCCCCGACGAAGGCGGCGAGCCCGAGGGCGAACACGGCGGCCGCGGCGGCCAGGTCGGGCGCCCGGGACGACCGCGCCTCCTGCATGCCCGTGTCCATGGGCCTGCCTCCTGCTCGTCGATGAGCCGCTTCCTGCATCGTGGACAACTGTAGCCAGTTGTGTACAACGGGATTCCGATGCTTTCACGGGACCCGGGCGGGGTCAACCGCCCGGCCTACCCGCGGGCCGGGCCGACCGTCACCAGCGTCTCCTCGCTCATCTCCTCGATGGCGTAGCGCGGCCCCTCCAGGCCGGTTCCGCTCGCCTTGACCCCGCCGAACGGCATGAGGTCGACGCGGCTGCTCGACGTCTCGTTGATGTGCACGGTGCCCACCCGCAGCTCGCGCGCGACCATGAGCGCGCTGTCGAGATCGGCGGTGAAGACGCCGGCCGCGAGCCCGAACGGGGTGTCGTTCGCCTCGGCGACGGCGTCCGCGAGGTCGTCGAACGGCCGCAGGACGACCACCGGCCCGAAGATCTCGCTCGTCATCACGGTCATGGTCTTCGCGACGTTGCCGAGGACCGTCGGCGCGATGACCGAGCCCTCCCGCGTGCCGCCGTGCACGAGCTCGGCGCCCTGCTCGACGGCCTCGCCCACCCAGGACTGGATGCGGTCGGCCGACGCCGGCGAGATCACGGGACCGACGAAGGTGCCCGGCAGTCGCGGGTCACCGGCCGGCCGGTCGGCGAGGCCCGTCGCGACGAGCCGGCCGAACTCCTCCGCCACCTCGCGCTGGACGTACAGCCGCTGCACGGACGTGCACACCTGGCCCGCCTTGCGGAAGGCCGCGTTGACGCACAGCCCGGCCGCGCTCTCCAGGGCGGCGTCCGCGCAGACGATCGTGCTCGCGAGGCTGCCCAGCTCCAGCTGGGTGCGGCGGATGCCCGCGCTGCGGGCGATGTGCTCGCCCACGCGGGTGCTGCCGGTGAACGCGTAGAAGGCGGGCACCGGGTGGTCCAGCAGCGCCTGGCCGACCTCGGCGCCGCCGGGCAGGAGGGCGACGAGCCCCTCCGGGAGGCCGGCGTCGAGCAGCAGCTCGACCAGCGCCACCGCCGTCAGCGGGGTCTCGGGGGCAGGCTTGAGCACCACGCCGTTGCCCGCCGCGAGCGCCGGGCCGATCTTGTGGCACACAGTGTTGACCGGCGCGTTGAACGGCGTGATCGCGCAGACCACGCCGAGCGGCTTGCGCAAGGTGAAGCCGATCCGGCCGCGGACACCCGGACCGCCCTCCACCGGCACCGTGCGGCCGGTGACGCGCTTGGCCTCCTCGCCGCACAGCTGCAGCGTCTCGGTGGCGCGGTCGATCTCGCGCTCGGCGTCGGTGAGCGTGAAGCCGGTGTCCGCGACGACCGCGTCGACCAAGCGGTCCCTCCGCTCGCGCATCAGCGCCGAGGCAGCCATCAGCACCCGGCCGCGCTCGTAGCCCGTGAGCCCGGACGCCGCCTGCGCGGCCGCGACGGCCCGGACGGCGCGATCCACCTGCGCGCGGTCCGGGACGTGGACCTCGGCGAGCGGCGAGCCGTCGAACTTGTCGTGCAGGGTCTCGACGCTCGCGCCCTCGCGCCAGGCGCCGCCGGTGAAGAGGAGAGCCGTCCTCATCAGAACTGGGCCTCGTACTGGGCGGGGTCGATGATCGCCTCGATCACGAGGGGGCGGCCGAGGTCGTTGATCCCCTCCGTCGCGCGTTCGAGCTCGGCCACCGACGTGACGCGCACGCCGTCGCAGTCCATGGACTCGGCGAGCTTCACGAGATCGGTGGCCTCGATGCGGGTGGCCGTGCTCGGGTAGCCGGCCACCGCCTGCTTGAGCTCGATGCGGTTGAGGCTCTGGTCCACGAAGACGACCATCGCGACGTTGACGCCCAGGCTCGCCGCCAGCCGCATCTCGGTGGCCGCCATGGCGAAACCGCCGTCGCCGACGAGGCCGGCGACGGGCCGGTCCGGGAAGGCCAGCTTGGCGGCGATGGCCGCGGGCACCCCGAACCCCATCGTGGACAGGCCGTTGGTCATGAGCACGCCCCGCGGGTTGGGCGTGGTCCAGCCCTGGCCGACGAGGAGCTTGTGCGAGCCGACGTCGCAGCTGACCACGGCGTCGGCGTTCATGGCCGCCCGGACGACGTCGAGCACGTCGGTGGGGTTGAGCCGGCCGGCGACGCGACCGGCGTAGTACGCCTCGCGCAGGCGCTCCCGGTGGGCGGCGACCTCGGCGGCACCGGTGCGGGGCTCGCCGCGCCACTCGTCGGCGAGCCAGCGCGCGATGTCGCCGATCGGCCCGACGAGCTCGGTCTCGGCCCGGTAGACCTGGTCGGTGTTGGGCACGGCGTCGATGTGCAGCACCGGCACCGACAGCGACCACGGTTTGATCAGCTCCACGGCGTCGAAGCCGACGGCGAGGATCAGGTCGCTCTCGGCGAGGTGACCCCACATGACCTGGTTGCAGGCCATGTCGAGCACCCCCGCGAAGTACGGGTGGTCCTCCGGCACCACGCCCTTCGCCATCGGCGACACGACGACCGGGGCCCCGACCGTCTCGGCGAGCGCGAGGAGTTCCTTGCCGGCCCCGGCCCGCACGGCGCCGATGCCGGCGAGGATCACGGGCCTGCGGCTGCGGGCCAGGCGGGCGCTCGGGTCGGCGGCGTCCCCGTGCACCCGGACCCCCAGGGCGCGCTCCGTCAGCGGGGGCAGCGCCACCGGCTCGTCCGGGGCCTGCGCCTTGAACACGTCCCCGCCGACGGTGAGGTGGACCGCGCCCGGGCGCTCGGCGACGGCCGTGCGGAGGGCCTTGCGGACCGTGGGCCCCAGCGCCGCGGTCTCCAGCCGCCCCGCCCACTTGGTGATCGGGCCGAAGAGCCGGCCGTGGTCGACGACCTGGTGGGTGAAGAACTGCTCGCGGGCGGCCTCGATCTGGCCGGAGATCGCCAGCATCGGCACCCGGTCCCACTGCGCGGCCGCGACGCCGTTCACCAGGGCCGTCGACCCGGGGCCGAGAGTGGAGACGCAGACGCCGAGCGAGCCCGTGGCCTGCGCGAGGCCCTCGGCCATGAAGGCCGCGGTGCCCTCCCGGCGCCCCAGCACGATCTCCGTGCCCTGGCGGCGCAGCGCCTCCAGGAACTCCACCGTGGGATCGCCGGGGTAGGTGAACACGTGCGACACCCCTGCCGCGGACAGGTACTCGGCGACGACCGTCGCGACCGTGCGACTCACGTGCAGCCCACCTCACCCACGTCGGTGACTCGGTGGCACCCTAACAGCCGCGGTATACACCTGCACACGGCCGGATCCGGCAGCCGCTGAAGGGGATCAGGGAGAGGCGGCAGCGGGGCCGAGGAGATCCCACCGGTTGCCGGCGACATCGCGGAAGACGACGAGCCGGCCGTAGGGCTCGGTGCGGGGCTCGGTGAGGAACTCGACCCCGGCGCTGCGCATGCGCTGGTAGCGGGCGTCGAAGTCATCGACGCGGAGGAAGAAACCGACCCGACCGGCGTGCTGGTCGCCGATCGCGGCGACCTGGTGTTCGCCGTCGGCGCGGGCGAGGAGGATCCCGGTCTCCGCGCCCGGCGGGCGGACGACCACCCAACGCTTGGCCCGGCCGTCGTTCGTGCGGGCCGGCGAGTCCTCGGCCAGCTCGAACCCCAGTGCGCCGGTGAAGAAGGTGATCGCGTCGTCGTAGTCCTCGACCAGGATCGCGGTGAGCTGCAGAAAGGCCACGACGCAATGATGGCCGCTATTCCTCGGTCTCCCAGAGCTTGAGCCGGATGTCCCGGGCCTCGCTGAAGTGCCGGTGGGCGACCTCGGCCGCCCGGTCGCCGTCGCGGGCGTCGATCGCCTCGACGAGCTCGGAGTGCTCCTGCACCGTCTCCTCCCAGCGCCCCTCGTAGGAGAGCGTGGTGAGGGGGAAGCGGCCGAGCTGGACCTCGACCCGCTGGAGCAGGTCGATGAGCGCCAGCTGGTGGGTGGCGTGCCACAGCACCTGGTGGAAGTTGCGGTTGGCCGCGACGCGCCCGCGGGCGTCGAGCTCGGTGGCGTTCACGTAGCGGCGGTGGGCCTGGCGCAGGGCGATGACGTCGTTGTTGGTGCGCCGCTCGGCGGCGGAGCGCCCGGCCTGCGCCTCGAGGAGGATGCGCACCTCGTAGATGTCGAGCACCTCCCCCGGTGTGCGGTTGCGCACCACGAGGCCGGAGGCTGTGCGGACGACGAGGCCGTCCTGTTCGAGGCGCGTGAGCGCCTCCCGGATGGGGGTGCGGCTCACCTGGAAGGTCTGCGCGAGGGAGGTCTCGACGAGGTGCTCTCCCGGCTGCAGGTCCCCGAGGTAGATCGACTCCTTGAGCTGCGCGTACGGGTCGGGAACGCCACCGCGCGCGGAACCGGCCACGGTCACCTCCCCCCTTCCGCAGGGCGAACATCGTATCCACGAGGATGCCGGACCATACAAGTGTGCACCCCGGCGCGTCCCCGCCCGCCCACTGAACCGAGCCGCGGGCAGGACCGTGTGACCGGGAGTGAGGATCGTGCCCACCCATCAGGTCTCCCCCCGCACCGGGACCGCGGCGCGGCCGCCTGCCGACCTCTTCGTCCCGCTCCAGCGTGAGCCCCTCGAGCGCGAGCCCGACCCACCGGCCCCGGCGGCCGGCGTGGCCAGGGTTCGCGCGACCGGGTTGCATCCGGTCGCGATCGTGGCCGTGCTGCTCTCGGGCCTGCTCGGTGTGGTGACCATCTCGACGTTCCCCGAACCCGACCGGGCCACGACCCGGAACACGCCTTCCGTCGCGCCGGAGCAGCCGCTCGACGACGTCCGGGGCGCCGACGGGGTGGGAATCGCCGTGGCCGCCGTGCCGCCGGGAACGGCGGTCAACCTGCCCGGGCCGGGCTCGCGGGATTGGGTGGCGCCGGGCGCCCGCAACGACGGCGCACTGGTGCGGGCCGATCTGGCCGAGGAGTCGATCGAGTTCCGGGCGGCCAACACCCAACCCGGCCGGCCCGGGGCGTTCCGGCTCTCGTGGACCGGCGGTACACCGCTGGACGAGAGCGGCGACGCAACCGCCATGCTCGGCATCCGCCCAGGTGGATGGGTCGCGTTCGTCGTCCGACCGCTCAGCTCGCCCGCCGAGCTCGTCGTGCACCTGAGCGGGCCCGATGCGGCGGTCACGGTGGCCACGGAGCACGGCTCCACACGCGGGATCGTGCCGGCCGCCGCCGCGGTCGCGACGGTCGCGCTGCCCGCCGCCACCGCGGCCACCGTGACGGTGACCGCCGAAGGCGACCTGGACGTCGCCGTCGCGAACGCCGAGCTACAGGACGCGCGATCCGCTCGGTGACACCCGTTCGCCGGAACGGGTACGCCAATTCGCACCCACCTCCGGGATCCTTACCGCACGCAACCGCCCGCTCACCCGCCCGAGCCCGATTCCGTGAACCGCTTCCCGCCCGCGCACGTGCCTGCCGGTGACCTTGAAACCGCGCGCGCGAGCGAGGGGAAGTGATCGTGTGCGACACAGCGCGAATGGACACGGCGCGAATGGACACGGCGTGGATGCACAGCTGTTCCAGGGGACCGCACACAGCCCGTCGTACTTCGAGCTGTCCAGACGCATGGGCGAGACCGGCCGACAACTGATCGACTTCTGCATCCCGTGCAACCCGTACTTCCCGACGAGGGGCATGTTCGAGCAGCTCGCCGGCGACCTGGAGAACATCCTCAAGTTCTATCCGAGCGACGCCGACACGATCATCGGGCAGCTCGCGCGGGTCCTGCGGCTCAACCCGAGCACGATCGCCATGTCCAACGGGTCGACCGAGCTGATCACGTGGATGGACCACCTGTGGGTGGCCGAGAGCCTCGCGATCCCGATCCCGACGTTCGGCAGGTGGACCGACCAGCCGATGGAGACCGGCAAGCGGGTCGACATGTTCCCGCTGCAGGAACGCGACGCCTTCGAGCTGGACGTCGATCGCTACATCGCGTTCATCCGGGCCCGTGGGTCGCGGGTCGCCGTGCTGTGCAACCCCAACAACCCGGACGGCGGCTACCTCCCGCACCGCGAGGTCCTCCGGTTCATGGACGAGCTCGCCGACCTCGACCTGGTGGTGATCGACGAGTCGTTCATCGACTTCGTCGACGCGGAGCACAACCCGTCCGTCGCGACGGAGGCCACGATTCGTCCGAACGTCGTCGTGCTCAAGAGCCTCGGCAAGAACTTCGGCCTGCACGGGATCCGGTTCGGCTACCTGGTCGCCAACCCGGGCCTGGCCGCGACGATGCGCAGGACCCTCCCGAAGTGGAACCTCAACTCCCTCGCCGAGGCAGTCGTCTTCATGCTCACGGAGCACAGCCAGGAGTACGAGGAGAGCCTGCGCCTGCTGGCGCGCGACCGCTTCGGCATGGGGGTGGAACTCGCCAAGCAGCCCGAGCTCAGCGTGTTCTCGTCCCAGGCGAACTTCCTGCTGGTGAAGCTCGCCGACGGGATCGACGGCAGCGAGCTGCGCGACCACCTGATCTCCCAGCACGGCGTCCTGGTCCGCGAATGCGGCAACAAGCTGGGCATGAGCAGCCAGTTCCTGCGCCTCGTCGTGCGTCCTCCGCAGGACGTCGCCCCCCTGGTCGAGGGCATCCGCTCCTACATCGTGTCCCGTTGGCGGGCCGACCACCGGGTCTCGGCCCTGCACACCATCTCCCCCGGTGCTCCCGAGCTCCCCCGGCCGCGCTCACCGGAGTCGTCGGGACCGATGAGGAGCGTCAACGGTCACCGCACGAGACCGCGCCACCAGTGAGCCGGCCGCCGGCTAGCCGTCGGCCTCCTGCTCGGGACCGATCGCACCGACCTCGAGGGCGCCACGCCGCCGGTAGGTGCTGATCACCACGCCGGCCCCCGTGGACGTGGTCTCCACGAGCTCCAACGAGCCCGGCAGCGTCCCGTCCCCGAACAGCCGCTTGCCCGGACCGACCACCACCGGGAACACCAGCAGGACGAACTCGTCGACGAGCCCGTGCGCCAGCAACGTCTGGATGAGGGTGCCGCTGCCCGAGACGTGGATCTCCCCGCCGGGCTGCTCCTTGAGCTTCGCGACCTCCTCGGCGACGTCGCCGGACAGCACGGTGGTGTTGGCCCACTCGCCGGTCTCGAGCGTGCGCGACGCGACGTACTTGGGCATGCTGTTGAGCTTGGCCGCGATCGGGTCCTCGTCGCCGACCAGGGGCCAGCTGGCGGCGAACTCCTCGTAGGTCCGGCGGCCCAGCAGCAGCGCCTCGGACCGCCCCGTCAGCTCGACCATGCGCTGCCCGAGCTCGTCGTCGAACAGCGGCACCGTCCAGCCGCCGTGCGCGAATCCACCGTCCAGGTCCTCGTCGGGCGCACCGGGCGCCTGCACCACCCCGTCCAGCGTCATGAACGTCCCGACCACAAGCTTGCGCACCGCGTCTCCCTCTGATCCTGATCTCCGGGAGGAGAACGCTAGAGGCGCCGGCGGGCTCAGGTCTTGTACAGGAGCGACAACGGCTCGCCGCCGGCTCCGTCCCGGAGCGATGTGGCGGTGCACCCGATGAAGCGGCGGAGCGAACGCGCGAGGTGCGGCTGGTCGAAGTACCCGAGCCGATGGACCACCTCGCCCGCCGGCACCCCCTGCCGCAGCAGGATCGCGGCCTGCCGCGCGCGGTCGATCTGCCGGACCGCGCCCCGGGTGAAGCCGGTGGCCACCAGGAAGCGCCGCTGGACGGTGCGGTCCGACAGGTCGGGCTCGGCCCCGCGAACCACGTCCGCCACCAGCGGGTCCCGGACCACGACCCCCTCGCGCAGGAGCCGCCCCACGAACGTCTCGGCGTTCTCGTAGTCCGGGAGGTGCCACGCGGACCCGTCCAGCCAGAACGACGTGCGCGTCACGTCGGGGATCTCGGCGTACCCGTCGACGAGCCCACCGACGGGAAGGCGGGCCAGGGTCGCCCCCAGCGCGAAGTCGATCCCGAAGAACGTGGACTCCTCGGGGACCGGCGCGGTAGTCGCCGTCGACCCCGGGCCCTGCACGGCGCCGTACGTCCGGCCGCGCTGCTCCCAGAAGACGAGGCTCCACCGGGGCGACGCGATCGCCGTCATCCGGGCGACGTCCTCGCTGCGGCTGCGCCACACGCGCTCGACGTACGGCGACGCCGACGGGCGGTGGTCGATCAGAAGCGGCACGTCTCGATCCTGCCCGGTCGGGCGTCAGGCCGTCACCCGGGACGTGAACACGACGCAGATCGCGACCGCGGCCGCCACCGACACCAGCGCGGTCCGCAGGTTCCGCAACTCGGCGAGCACCACCGACAGCACGACGATGACGACGGCGCTCGTGATCCAGAAGCCCGCGATCGGCATGACCGCGACGTATCCGACGGCCGTGACAGCACTGAGACGGCGACGCCCAGGCCGAGCATGAGGAACACGAGAGGTACAGGATGGTCGGCGCGAGCAGCCGCACCGGGATCAGCACCATGCGGGCCAGGCCGCGGTCACGTTCAAGATCCGCGGTATCGGTTGGCCATGGCTGCGGCGACAACCGTGAACAACCGATACTTCGGATCATGCCCGCGCATCGACGGGCATCGGCCCCGCGCCGCCGACCAGCGACATGATCACGATCTGTAGCTGTAGTACTACTCGACCAGCGCGACCGCCCGGGTCGGCCCGCCGTGGGCCCCGCGCAGCTTGAGCGGGAAGCCGGCGAAGGTGAACCGGGTGTTCACCACCTCGTCGAGGTGCGCGAGGTTCTCGTAGTGGGTGATGTGCTCGCGGCGGCACATCATGTGGCAGGGGTAGCTGGTGCTCACCGGGTTGTCCGGGGTCGGGCTGTCCACCCCGAACGTCTTCACCTGCCGGTGCACGATCCACTCGCTGGCCGACTCGCCCAGCCCGGGGAACTCGCTCAGGTACTCCTTGCGGCCCGAGTACCGGTTCCAGGTGGCCGTGTGGAACAGCACGATGTCGCCCGGCCGCACGTCCACCGGGGACTCCGACTCCACCCGGTCCAGGTCCTCCGCGGTGATGTCGGTCTGCGGCTTGAAGTCGCTGACGTCCAGGCAGACCGCCGGGCCGAAGAACAGGTCGAGCGACATGGCCTCGATCGTCTGGGCCGACGGGTCCGGGTCGAGGTGGGAGAACGCGTCGACGTGGGTGGGGCCGTTGTCGTTGAGCATGAACCCGGTGGTCTGGAACGAGAAGCCGCTGTCGAACCGCGGCGCCGTCTCCTCGTGGGTGGCGTGCTCGAACTGCACGGTCTTGAGGTGCCCGGGGTAGACCTTCATCCCCTCGTAGATGTCCTGCGACAGGTCGACGATCCGCAACGCATCCTCCCTAGAACATGACCACGCCGGCGCTGACGTTCACGTCCTCACCGGTGATGGCGGCCGCCCCGTCGGAGGCGAGGAACGCGCACGCACGCGCGACCTCGTCCGCCTCCACCAGCCGGCCGAGCGGCGACGACCCGGTGAACGCCGCCAGCGCCTCGACCTCGGTGATCCCGCGCGCGGCGGCCTGCTTGCGGACGACGTCGTCGATCCGCGGGCCGGAGACCGCACCCGGGCAGACCGCGTTGACCCGGATCCCGTGCGGCCCGAGCTCGAGGGCCAGCGTGCGGACGAGCCCGATCACGCCCATCTTCGCCGCCGCGTACGGGGTGCGGCCGGTGAGCGGCCGCTTCCCCGTCATCGAGGAGATCGCGATCAGCGACCCCTCCCCCGCGTCGATCATCGACGGCACGAACGCGCGGAACGTCAGGAAGACGCCGGTGAGGTCGGTGGCGACGCAGTCCTGCCACTCGGCGAGGCCGATGCGGTGCATCGGCGCCGTCGGGCCCGCGGTGCCCGCGTTGGCCACGACGGCGTGCACCCCGCCGAACCGGTCGAGCACGGCCCGGGCCATCGCCTCGACCGACGCCTCGTCGCGCACGTCGCAGGCGAGCGCCAGCGCCGTACCGCCCGCCTTGTCGATCCGCGCGGCCGTCTCCGCAAGCGTCTCCGGGTCCCGGGCCGTCACGGCGACCGCGAAGCCGTCGGCCGCCATGGCCGTGGCGATCACCTGCCCGATGCCCCGGTTGGCGCCGGTCACGACGGCGACGGGCGGGGTGGCACTCACGAACTCGATCGTGCTCGCGACGCCCGCCGCGAACCATGTCGCCGTGCCCAGGAACCCCGCGGGTCCGCTGGGCTGGTGCACAACCCGGCTACGGCACCACCACGAGCTTCCCCGTGGCGCCGTCGCTCTCCATGTACCGGTGGGCGGCGACGATGTCGTCCAGGCCGAAGACGCGGTCCACGTTCGCGCGGTAGGCGCCGGCCTCGACCTCGCGGACGACCCGCTGCAACACGGCCGCGCCGGCACCGCCCTTCACGTCGTCGCTGTGGAAGGCGGTGAGCGTGGTGCCCGAGGGGATCATCGCGATCGGTTCGAAGTCCGGGATCGCCCACCCGCTGAGCGAACCCGCCACGCACACCGTTCCGCCACGACGGACGAGGTGCAGCGAGCCCACCGCCGTGCTCGCCCCCACGAGATCCAGAACGTGGTCCGGGCCCTCGGGCCAGAGCGCGTGCACGCTCGCCGCCAGCGACCGACCGTCGTCGACGAGCACGTGGTCGGCGCCGGCCGCGGTCAGCGCGTCGACCTTGCCGGGTCGCCGGGTCGTGGCCGCGGTCTCGACGCCGTGGCCCGACGCGATCGACACGGCGGCCATGCCCACGGACGAGGTCCCGCCGCGGATGAGCAACCGCCCCCGGCCCGCCGCCAGGGCGCCCATCGCGTCCAGCGCGCCCCGCGCGGTCAGGTACGTCTCGGGCAGCGCGGCCAGGACGTCCCACGGCAACGAGGTGGTGATCGGCATCAGCAGCGAGTTCGGCAACAACGCGAACTCGGCATAGCCGCCGTCGAACTCCCGGCCCATCTCGCCCATCACCGCCGCGACGGTCGTCCCGTCCGGCAACGTGGGGTCGGTCGAGTTCGCCACGATCCCCACGCATTCGATCCCGAGCACTCGGGGGAACACCACGTTCGGGGAATGCCCCTGGCGGGTCCGCAGCTCCGACCGGTTCAGGCCGGCGCCCTTCACCCGCACCAGGCTCCAGCCCTCCCGGACCGCCGGCACCGGCAGCTCACGGATCTGCAGCACGTCCGGGGCACCCGCCCCGACACAGACCGCCGCACGCATCGTCGTACCCGAATCGCTCATGCGTGCACTGTCGCCGGAACGCGGCGCGGCCGACCACCGGTAGATTGCCACGTCATGCCCGTTGGCCGCCAACCTCCCCGGCCCGGTCCCACGTCACGGCTGTGGCCGTCCGGCGGCGTGCACCTCTGGCCGTCGGGTGGAACGAGCTCCGTGCACTCCCACCGCCGGGGGCACCTGGTGTACGCGGCCCGGGGTGTCCTGTCCGTGCACACCGAACGTGGCACGTGGATCGTTCCCGCCAACCGGGTCGCATGGATCCCGGCCGGGTTCGGGCACCACCACCGCGCCCACGGCCACACCGACATGCGGATCGTGTTCCTGCCGGCATCCCACGCCCGGCTCGTTCCGGGGCACCCCGCCGTCTTCACGGCCTCCGACCTCGCCCGCGAGGTCCTGCTCACCCTCACGGGCCCGCGCCACTACGATGGTTCCGCCCGCGACCGCGACCGCTCGGCTGGCACCCGCCTCCGCCGCGTCCTCGTCGACGAGATCCGCGAAGCCCCCGAGCAGCCGCTGCAGCTGCCGGAACCGCGCGACGACCGGCTGCAGGCCCTCGCCCGGGTCCTCTACGAGCACCCCGCGGACAGCACCTCGCTGGCCGGGCTCGGGCGGATGATCGGCGCGAGCGCCCGGACCCTCAGCCGGCTGTTCCACGACGAGCTCGGCATGACCTTCTACGAGTGGCGCACCCAGCTGCGCGTCCACCACGCACTGGTCCTCCTCGCCGACGGCCACGACACCACCCACGTCGCCCACGCCTGCGGATGGGCGAACCCCAGCAGCTTCATCGCGGCCTTCGCCGACCTCATCGGCACCACACCCGGCCGGTACCGCCGGTCATGACCCGAGCTACGGCGAAGGGAAGAATCGTGGAGTTCACGTCCCATCTGTCCGCCGCACTGCGTGAGCACGTGGAGCGCCGGCTCCGGGAGAACCTCGTCGCCTGGTTCACCTCCGTTCGGCCGAGCGGGCAGCCGGACAGTGTCCCGGTGGGATTCGTCGTCAAGGACGACGACACGATCCTCGTCTTCAGCGAGCCGGGGAAGGTCAAGCTCCGCAACATCGCTGCGAACCCCAGGGTGACGCTGACGCTCGACGAGACCGCATCGGGTTCCGATGTCGTCCGGGTCGAGGGCACGGCGAAGCACGTCCCCGACCATCCGCCGGCGTTCGACGTCGAGGAGCACGTGGCGAAGTACGGCGAACACATCGCCTCGGCCGGTTTCGGTACCCCCGAACGGTTCGCCGCGATGTTCTCCGAGGCCATCGTGATCACGCCCACCAGGCTGCACGCATTCACGCGCGCCTGATGCGGCCGCTCGTCGACAGATCTTCGGCGAAGCTATCCCCGGGAGAATCGGTAGTGGAGCACTCGATCAGCGCTGCGGGCGAAGCGGACGCTCCGGGCGTTGAGGCGGGCGACCGCCTTCCAGAAGGGCGGCCAGCGGTCGACCTCTGGCGCGTTTGCCATGAACTGCTCCTCGATCAGCGAGAGCCCTGCGCCCCAGGTCTCCGCTTCATGCGGGTCGTCGATCCCCTCGCCGACCGCCGGGGGCATGTTCCAGCGGCCACTCTTGACGCGGCCACTGATGCGGCGGCTGTTGCGGATCGCCAATCGGCTGTAGGCGTTGAAGGTGAACTCTCCGCGGTGGACGTGCGAGGTCATCGCGCGCGCCATCGCTCTGAACGCTTCGGCGGTGATCATCAGCATGAGGCTGTTGTTGACCGCGATCGTGGGTCGGTCGCGTGGCAGGTCATCGAGCCACGTGGTCGTCGTGACGTCGGCGCCGACCAGGTGCGCTCCGTCGGGGAGGAGACGTTGTCGTAGCGCGATCACGGCCGGGAAGTCCACGTCGTACCAGTCGACGCCGGGTGGCGGGGCGCAGCGTTGGCGGCGGGTGTCGAGTCCGCACCCGAGATCGACGACCACTGCCGTCGGGTGTTCGGCGATGAACCGGGACACGACACGATCGAGCATCTTGTCGCGCACCGCCTTCACCAGGACATTGCTGCGCACGACTTTCGACGTGAGGTCCAGTCCCAGGCTCTCGGCCACCTGCAGCGACAGGGCATCCCCGAGGATCGGGGTCTCCGAGCGCGCGTCCTGCGCGCGCCAACGCAGGGTGAGCAGGCAGGCCTGCTGCAACGGCGTCAACTCCGCGATCGAGCTGTCCATCACTTCCCCTCCGCCGGCCTGCATCCAAGTTTGCGGGCAGCGATCGCAAACCTAGCTGTTTGCGATCGCCGATCGCAACCTGTTTAGGATCGCGTGTGCCCACACCGATCTGGCTTCGCCCGGAGCGGCCGGCCCACGCGACGGGCCGGCCCGCCGAATGGGACAGGGAGCAGATCGTCCGCGCGGCCATCGCGGTGGCCGGGCGCGATGGGCTGGCGGCGGTGACCATGCGACGGGTGGCGGCGCAGCTCGGCACGGGCTCGGCCTCTCTCTACCGCCACGTCGCCAACCGCGCGGACCTGCTCGACCTCATGGTGGACACGGCCTTCAGCCGGTACCGGCCGCCCCGGGTCACGGGCGGGTGGCGAGAGGATCTCGTGGCCGAGGTACTGCACCGGGTCCGCTACATGCGTGCACGGCCGTGGCTCGCCGATGCCGTCCTCGAACGGCCACCCATCGGCCCCGCAGTCATTCGGCTGCTCGAGCACACCCTCGAACAGCTGCGCGACCATCCCGCCCCGGGGATGGCCAAGCTCGAGGCGATCGGCGTGCTGGGCGGCCTGGTCCAGACGTACCTCCGCAACGAGCGTCCCGGCGGCGGCGTGCTCGACCCCGAGTTCGCCAAGGGCAGAGCCGCGATCTTTGCCCGTGCCGCCACCGACGGAGCACACCCACGACTGGCCGCCGTCCTCGCTGAAGCCTCAGCAGCCAAGCCTGAATCGAACGACGAGCAATTCGCTCGAGTCGTCAGCCTCATGCTCGATGGTCTGCTGTCGGTGCGTGAACGAGGTGAATCGGGCTCGCCCACGTCGCCGGCGCACCGGGGACGCATGACGTCGACCTGATCACCACTTCGGCGCGAAAGCGGGCGCACGGTGATCGCCAGTAGCGGTACAACCCCCTGCCCGGCGGGCCATGACGCCACCGGAGGCGGGTGCCGGCGTGATCACGGCTTCGGTGCGCGGGCGGCCACATGTGGCCGCGAGTGCACCCACCGGCTGATCAAACCCGGGGCCTGCCGGCAACACCCTCCATTCGACCCGGGAATGCGCCGACCTACTGATCAAAAACCGCTGCGGCGTGCTCGGAACCCACCCGTGACGGCGCGCCGGCTCAGTCCGCCAGCACCACGATGTCCCGCACCGTGAGCGCCAGCTGCAGCTCGAGCCGGGTGTCGACGCCCCGCAGGTTGCGCCCGGTGAGCTGCTCGATGCGCCGCAGCCGGTAGCCCACCGTGTTGGGGTGCACGACGAGCTCCTCCGCGGTCGCCGCGGTCGAGCAGCCTGCGCGCAGCCACACCCGCACCGTGGAGACGAGGTCGCCGCCGCGGCGCTCGTCGTGCACGGCGAGCGGGCCCAGCAGCGCGTCCGCGAAGCGGCGCAGGGCGTCCGGGGCCCCGGTCTCCAGCAGCAGCGCCGACAGCCCGAGCCCGCGGATGTCGACGAGACCGCCGGGCCGGGTCGCGCGGCGCAGCCGGGCGGCGCCGCGCGCGACGCGGTGCGCCGTGGCGTAGTCGGCGAGCTCGCCCGCCACCGGCCCGGCGACGAGGGTGACCGCGCAGCGGCGCCGGGCCACCCGCACCGCGTGGCCGTGCACCCGGGCCAGGATCACGCCGGGGTCCGGGTCGGCGGGAAGCAGGAGCACGCAGTCCTCGTCGTACGTGCCGATGAGCGCGGGAGCGTCGGTCACGGCCCGGACCAGCTCGGGCAGCCGCATACCGGGCGGTATCCGGCCGTCCACGGCCAGCACGGCGACGACGTGGGGGCGGGCGAGGTCGTGCCCGAGCGCGGCGGCGCGGTCCAGCACCGCCTGGGGCTGGGCCGGGCCGCCCGGGCGGAGCAGGTCGGCCATGAGGTCTCCGGAGAGCCGGGCCTCGACCGCGACCAGGTGCCGCCGCTTCAGCAACTCCAGCGCGACGACCAGTGCGAACCGCTCGATCACCCGCAGCTGCACCGGCGCGGGCACCGTGGACGGCGCTGTGACCCAGAGCCGGCCCGCCAGCTCGTGCCCCAGCACGACGGGCGCGACCCACGCCTTCTCGCTCCCACCGCGGCGGGCGATCGGCACCTGCACGACGTCGTAGCTGTGGGTCATCGACTCCAGCGCCGCCCGCGCGGGCCGGCGCCGCCGCGCCACGGCGTCGGGCGGGGGCCGGTAGCCCTCGTCCGGCGCGGACGCCAGCAGCTCGCCGCCGGCGTCCTCGACCGTGACGGACGCGTCGAGCGTGGCGGCCAGCGCCCGGACGAGACCGGCCAACCCGACCTCGTCGAGCACCATCTGCATGAGCTCGCGGTGGCGCTGCTCGGCCCAGTCGAGCACGGCGCGCCCGTGGCGCAGCTCGTCGTTCGCCCGCGACAGCTCGCCGATGACCTGCTGCTGCGCCGCGCGCAGCCGGGCGGTCTCCAACGCCAGCGCGGCCTGACCCGCGAGCAGCTCGATCAGCTCGAGCTCCGACGCGGTGAAGTCGCGGGCGGCGACCGAGTAGCCGACCACCACACCCGCCGGCTCGGCGGGCCCCTCGGCCGAGCCCTCGTCCGACGCGGGCATCGGGGAGACGACCAGCGCCCGGTACCCCTGCGCCGGCGCGAGGTCCCGTAGCCGGCCGTAGTCCCGGGCGGCGTGGACGTCCGGCACCGCGATCGTGCGCCCCTCCCGGTAGGCGGCCGCCGCGGGCGAGTCGTGCTGCCGGTCCGGCGGGTGGATGAGCAGCGACCACCTGCCGTTGACCAGCGCGAGGTAGTCGGAGCTGAGCCCGCTCCACCCCGCCACCTGCAGCCGCTCACCGCGCGCGTCGGCGAGCATCACCGCGCAGTACTCGAAGCCGATCAGCGAGCACGCCTGCTGGGCGACGCGGGTGAGGAGGTCGGGAAGCGGCTCCGCGGCGTTCACGGCGCGCGCGATCTCGCTGACGGCGGACATCCACGACCGCAGCGAGGCCGGCACCTCCGACACGACCACGCGTGCACTGTGTCACGTCCCACGGCGTCACGCCTCCGGGTGAACCGGCTCCGCTCAGAGCTTCAGGTACTGCTCGACGTCCCCACCCACGTGGGCCGCCTCCCCCGCCGCGACGACCGTCCCCTGGTCGAGCACGCAGACCCGGTCGGCGATCTCCAACGCCAGCTGGCTGTTCTGCTCGACGAGCAGCACACCGAGCCCGTCGTCGGCGAGGCGACGCAGCGTGCGGGCCATGTCCGAGGCGAGGCCGGGGGCGAGTCCCTGCGTCACCTCGTCGACGAGCAGCAGCCGGGTGCCGCAGATCAGGGCCCGGCCCACCGCGACCATCTGCTGCTGGCCGCCGGACAGTCGCGCGGCCTCGCGGTCGAGGTGCGGCTCCAGCTGCGGGAAGACGTCGAGCGCCCGGCGCTGCGCCGTCCCCCGCTCCCCGGCCCCCAGCGCGGCCAGCCGGAAGTTCTCCCTGACCGAGAGGCCGGGGAACATCCTGCGGTCCTCGGGCACGTAGCCGATGCCGCACCGCGCGATCACCTCGGTGGCCAGCCCCACGAGTTCGCGGCCCGCGCACCGGATGCGCCCGCCGCGCACGGCCACCATCCCCATGATCGCCTTCACCGTGGTGGTCTTGCCCGCCCCGTTGCGCCCGAGGAGGGCGACGAGCTCGCCCGGCTGCACGGTGAGCGACACGCCCTGCAGCACGTGGGCCAGGCCGTAGTAGCCGTGAACGTCCTCCAGCTCCAGCACCGCCGCCATGGTTACTTGCTCCCCGTGAGGTAGACCTCTTGGACCTCCGGGTGCGACCGCACCTCGTCCGGCGTGCCCTCGAACAGCGTGGTGCCCTGGTGCAGGACCATGATCCGGTCGGCGATGCCGAGGATGACGTCCATCTTGTGCTCGATCATCAGGATCGTGACGTCACGGCGCAGGTCGCGGACGAGCTCCACCGTGGCCGCGGTCTCCGCCGGGCTCATGCCCGCGGTCGGCTCGTCGAGCAGCAGCAGCGTCGGCGACGTCGCCAGCGCGATCGCGAGGTCGAGGCGGCGCTGGTCGCCGTGCGAGAGGTTGCTCGCCACCACCTCGCGGTGGTCGGCGAGCCCGACGCGGGCGAGCACCTCCTCCGCGTGCGCGACCACCCGCCCGATCCGGTCGGCCGGCCGCCAGAAGACGTAGGCGTGGGCGGCGGACTGCGCCGCGATCCGAACGTTCTCCATCGCCGTGAGCAGCGGGAACACGGTGGTGATCTGGTAGGACTTGGCGAGCCCGCGCCGGGCGACCTTGTGGTAGGGCATGCCGGTGATGTCGTGCCCGTCGAACCGCACCCGGCCCGCGTCCGGCCGCGTGTGGCCGGTGAGCAGGTTGAACAGCGTGGTCTTGCCCGAGCCGTTGGGCCCGATCACGGCGTGCAGGCCACCGCGCGGGATCTCCAGGTCCACCCCGGCCACGGCCCGGATGCCGCCGAAGGACCGCTCCAGCCCCTCGGCGCGGAGGATCGGATCGTTCATCGCTTCCTCCGCAGGAGCCGGCGCGGCACGGACGACGTGAACAGGCCCCACAGCCCCTGCGGGAACACCAGGACGCACACCACGAAGATCGCCCCGACGATCAGCTGCCAGGACGCGAAGCGCGCGCTGAGGGTGCTCTCGAGCACCAGGTACACGAGCGCACCGAGGAACGGCCCGAAGAGCGACCCGCGCCCACCGAGGATCGCCATGACGAGCACGATGCCGCCGAGCAGCCAGTAGGGCTGCAGTCCGACGAAGTTGTTCAGCATCGCGAACATGCCGCCGGCGAGCCCGGCCACCGCACCGGCGAGGACGAACGTCGCCAGCTGCACCAGCCGGGTGTTGTACCCGCACCCGCGGGCACGCTCCTCGCTCTCCCGGATCGCCTGCAGGAGCCGGCCCATCGGGGACTCGGTGTAGAGGATGAGGCCCGCGAACACCACGAGCACGACCACGGCCGTGAACACGAAGAAGACCAGCGGGTCGCCGATCGCGTTGAGCTGCAGCTGCGCGCCGGGCAGCCACAGCGTGGCCACCGGGATGCTCGACAGGCCGTCGTCGCCGCCGGTGACCGAGACCCACTGCAGCGCGATGAAGAACCCGAGCTGGGCGAACGCCAGCGTGAGCATCGAGAAGTAGATCTCGCTCCGGCGCAGGCAGACCACCCCGATGAGCACCGAGAGCACCGCCATGCCCACCGTGGACACGGCCAGCGCGACCCATGCGCTGGTGGTCACGTGCTGCAGCACGAGCCCGCTCGCGTACCCGCCCCACGCGAACGGCAGAGCGTGCCCGAAGGAGACGAGCCCGCCGTACCCGACCAGGAGGTTGAGGCTCGCCGCCCAGAGGCCGTAGATCAGGATCCCGATCGCGAGACTCGGGTTGGGCACCGTGAACATGACGACCACGGCCAGCCCCGCGACCAGCAGGAGCTGCCCCCACCGCCACCGCACCGGCCCGTCGACCGCGGGTGCCGTGGTGCTCACCCGAGCGGGGCGCACGACGTCCGTCACGATGCCGCGCCCAGCAGGCCGCGCGGGCGCAGGCTCATCACGAGGATCATCAGCACGAACGGCACGATCCCCGCGTAGATGCTCGCGTACAGGGTGGTCAGCGAGACGACGACGCCGATGAGGAGCCCGGCGAGCACCGCGCCGGAGAAGCTGCCCATCCCACCGACCACCACCACGACGAACGTGAGCACCAGGATGTCGGCGCCCATCTCCGGGTAGACGCCCGTGATGGGGCCGGTCAGCACACCGGCGAGCCCGGCCGCCGCGATGCCCACGGCGAACACGAGCGTGCGGTAGCGGTCGAACCGCACGCCCAGGGCACGGATCATCACCTGGTCCCGGATCCCGGCCCGCACGATCAACCCGACGTTCGTGCGGTGCAGGAAGAGCCACAGCCCGCCGACGATCAGCCCGACCGCGACCACCACGAACAGCAGGTACGCGGGCACGGGCCGCCCGACGCCCAGCGGGACCTGGAAGTCGAGCAGCTCCGGCGCGGCCACCTTCCGGCCGCCGGAGCCCGCGATCACCCGGACGCCCTCGATGATCACGTAGGTCAGGCCGAAGGTGAGGAGGAGGGCGTCCACCTGGTCGCGCCCGTACAGCGGCCGGATCAGCGACCGTTCCAGCCCGGCCCCGACGAGACCCATCAGGAGCGGGACGACGAGGAGGGCCCACCAGAAGCTGCCCGTGGCCACCACGAGGTAGGACGCCACGTAGGCACCCAGCATGTAGAGGGCCCCGTGCGAGAAGTTGATGAACTCCAGCAGGCCGAGGATGAGGTTCAGCCCGAGGGCGAGCAGCACGAGCAGCGCGCCGCTCACCAGCCCGAGAACGATCTGGGAGGCCAGCTGGTCCACGGCTCTACGACCCGACCCGCTGGAACTCGGAGGTGACCTCCTGGCAGGTCGGGGCCAGGTCCGCGCTGCCGGGCACGGCCTGCACGACGGCCCGGAACCCGTACTGCGGGTCACCGCCGCGGCTCGCCGCCTCCTGCGCCGACAGGCCCTCGAGGATGTAGACGGGGCCGAGCGCCTGGTGGTCGCACTCCCGGATCGTCATCGGGCCCTGGCCCAGCGAGACGTCCAGGCCCTCGACCGCGGTGCGGAACTCCTCCGGCGCCCCCTGACCGGCGGCGACCTGCTCCGCGATCAGGTTCACCGCGTTGTAGGCGTAGACGCCGTATCCGCCCGGCGGCTTCCCGTACGCGTCGCGGTAGGCGCGCACGTACTCCTGGACGCCGGGGTCGTCGACGTTCCAGTAGAACGCCGACAGCGCGTAGGTGCCGTCGATGAGGTCGAAGCCCAGCTCCTCGTCGAAGCTCAGGTCCTCGAGGTTGAGGAACAGCGGCATCCGGTCCTTCAGCCCGAACTGGGCGCCCTGGCGCATGAAGCCGACCTGGTCCCGGCCCGCCCCACCGAATACGAGCACGTCGGCGCCGGAGCCCTCGATGCTCGGGATGTACGGGTTGAAGTCCGTCGTCCCGAGCGGGAAGTAGGCGGTTCCCGCGATCGTGCAGCCCTGTTGCTCGGCGACCGACTTCGTGTAGCCGGCCTCCTGCTCGTGGCCGAAGGCGTAGTCCGGGAGCAGCAGGAAGAGGTTCTTGCCGAGGTTCCCGCAGATGTAGGGCACCGCCGCGCTGACCGGGATCGACGTGGTCGGAGCGAGGTGGTACGTGGTGGCGGGGTTGTAGTTCGGCGGCCGGTTGAGCTGCTCGGTCTGGCAGGTCCCGAGGTAGGGCACGCCCGCCTGGCTCGCGATCTGGTTCATGGCGAGCGTCGTGGCCGCCGACACGCAGCCCGCGAGGAAGTCGACCTGCTCGGCCTGCACCAGCGACTGCGCCTCCCGCAGCGCGACGTCCGGCTTGAGCTGGTCGTCGCGGACGATCAGCTCGACCGGGCGGTCGCCCGCCCGGCCGCCGAGCAGCTGGACGGCCAGCTCGGCGCCGTTGCGCTGCTCCTCGCCGAGCTGGACGTAGGCGCCGGTCAGGCTGGTGATGAGGCCGATCTTCAGGGGCTGGGCGCCGGACTCCCCTCCTCCCCCGCCGGAACCACCCACCACCGAGCCGCTGCAGGACGCCAGCAGCACGGCGGCGCAAGCCAGGATGACTGCACGGGTTCGCATGTGACCCACCTCTCGCCGGCGGTGGACTGACCATACGGAGTTCGGCGGCTCCCCGGGTGCGGATCATCCACAAACCAGGGCGCGAAAGGCTGTGAGGCCACACAACCGCCGCAGCCCGCCCTTCCGTGCGGCGCTCGCTGCACTCACCCCCCGCGCGCCGCCGCGCAGGCCGTCGAGCACGCCCGACAGGGGCCCGGCACCGGGCAGGGACGTGACGACGATCTCGGCGCCCGCGGCCACTTCGGCCGGGGACCCGCACACCGCCCCTCCCCGCTCGGCGTGCTCGGCGGTGCGGCGGGCGTCGACGTCGAAGCCGAGCACCGGGAAGCCGGCGGCGAGCAGGTGCGCGCTCATCGCCGATCCCATGACCCCGGGCCCGACGACACCCACGGGGAGCCCTGTCGTCATGGGACCAGTGAAAACGGCCGGTGAGCACGTATCAAGCCGCTCCCCTGCCTGCTCTCGGATATGCGGACCGGGCGGAGGTGAGCTCATGATCGACGGAGGGGTGATCGCCGCGTACCTCGCGGTGGCGGTGGGTCGGGGCGGTCGGCGGTCGCTCGACCGCGTCGTCGACGGCGCGCTCGACCGCCTGACGGACGGCGTGGCGCGCAGGCTCGGCCCGCGGCCGGCGGCCGAGCTCGCGAAGGACCCGTACGACGGCGCCACCCTCGCCGAGGTCACCCGCGCGATCGACGCGGTGGCGCGCCACGACTCCCGGTTCGGCCGCGAGCTGGGGCGACTGCGCAGGCAGCTGGACAAGCACGGCGGCTGGCGGCTGGTCAACCAGGTCCGGGCCCGGACCGGAGTCCAGGTTTCCGGCAGGGGCATCGTGGCCGGCCGGGACGTCACCGCGAACGACCCCCACCCCGGCCAGGTGCTGGCGTGGGTGGGGATCGTCGTCGCCCTCGCCGGCTTCTCCGGGTGGATGTACCTGATCCTCACCGGGTTCGGCCCGGCGGCGCCCCCGGACCTCGAGCCCGGCGTGCCGCTCGCCCCGGCGGCGGTGGGCGCGTTCCTGGCCGGCGGGCTGCTGTACGGGTTCGGTGTCGCGTTCTCCAGGGCCGCCCGCAGGCGCGGGCAGGAGGAGCCCCCGTGGGCGCGCCGGCGCTGAACGGCTACGACGCATGACGTAAGGGCCCGCCGCCATGCGTCGATCGCACCGGCTGCGCGGCCTGCCTAGCGTCGCTCACTGGGAATCGCCTGGTCAGCGACGACGGGAGGGCCATGCGCACGAGAGCAGCCATCATCCGGGAGACCGGCAAGCCCTGGGAGCTGGTGGATCTCGAGCTCGACGAACCCGGCGCGGGCGAGGTCCGCATCAAGTTCGCCGCCTCCGGGATGTGCCACTCCGACGAGCACCTGCGCACCGGCGACTCCTGGAGCAGGCTGCCGATCGTGGGCGGTCACGAGGGCGCGGGCGTCGTCGAGGCCGTCGGCCCGAACGTCACCCGGGTGCGGCCCGGCGACCACGTCGTGTGCTCGTTCATCCCGGCCTGCGGCACGTGCCGCTACTGCTCCTCGGGCCGGCAGAACCTGTGCGACCAGGGCGCCCAGATGGCCACCGGGATGCTCTCCGACGGCACGTTCCGGTTCCACGACGAGTGGGGCGGGGACCTCGGCGGGTTCTGCATGCTCGGCACGTTCTCGCAGCGCGCGGTCGTCTCCCAGGCGTCCTGCGTGCGGATCGACGACGACATCCCGTTCGAGGTCGCGGCGCTCACCGGGTGCGGCGTCCCCACCGGCTGGGGCACCTCGGTGTACGCGGCTGGGGTCCGGGCGGGCGACACCGTCGTGATCTTCGGCGTCGGCGGGGTCGGGTCGAACGCCGTGCAGGGCGCGCTGCACGCCGGCGCGCGGAACATCGTGGCGGTCGACCCGGTGGCGTTCAAGCGCGAGAAGGCGCTGGAGTTCGGCGCCACCCACACCTTCGCCGACGCCGCCGAGGCGCACGAGGCCGTCGTCGAGATGACCCGCGGGCAGCTGGCCGACCACGCCATCTGCACCGTCGGCGTGCTGAGCGCCGAGGTCGTGTCCCAGGCCGCCGCGATCGTCGGGAAGGGTGCGCAGGTCACCGTCACCTCCGTCGGCCGAAGCACGGACGTCCAGGTGCAGCTCGCGGCCAACGGGATGCTGGTCGGCTACCAGCGCCGGATCCAGGGGCACGTCTTCGGGATGTGCAACCCGCTGCTCGACATCCCGCGGCTGCTCGACATGTACCGGGCCGGCCGGCTGAAGCTCGACGAGCTGATCACGCGCCGGTACGGCCTCGACGAGATCAACCAGGGGTACCAGGACCTCGATGACGGCAAGCTCATCCGCGGCGTCGTCGTGCACGAGGACTGACTCACGTGCTCCCGGCCCTCTGGCCGACCGCCGGCACCACCTCGTCCCGGAACAGCCGCAGCGAGCGCAGCACGGCGTCGACGTCCAGCGACCCCCACGCGAAGGCGCACGCGACGTAGTTCAGCTCCCCGACCGTCACCGCCTCGGCGACCTGCGCGGAGACGGTCCGGGGCGACCCGACGAACACCTTCCCCTCCCGCGCCAGCTCGTCGAGGTCCGGGGGCGTCGAGAACCGGTCGTTGCCGTGCGCGCGCCAGAGGTGGGAGAAGCTCGCGTAGTGGTCGGCGAACGCCGCCTTCGCCAACGTGCGGGCCTCCTCGTCGGTCGGTGCCACGAGCGCGTGCCGCATCACCCCGAAGCGCGGCGGCCGGCCGGGCAGGCTGCAGCGGGCCGCCCCACGCTCCTCGGACGCGCGGAACCGCGCGAAGAACGTGCGGCTCTGCTCGCGCACGAGGTCCAGCGGCGGGGACGCGAAACCGAACCCGAAGAGGACGTTGTAGCCCTGGTCGCCCAGGCGCGGGATCGAGTCCGGGTTGGATGTCGGGTACCACAGTGGCGGGTGCGGTCGCTGGTACACCGGCACGGACAGCTCGACGGGGTCGGCCCGCCCCCGGAACACGCCGGTCTCGAGCGCCTCGAGGACGGCCGGGACGGCCGCCTGGAACCGGTTCGCCGCGTCCGCGGGGTCCAGCCCGTACATCGCGATCTCGTACGGGCTGGACCCCCGTCCCACCCCGACGTCGAGCCGGCCGTGGCTGAGCTGGTCGAGCATGGCGATCTCCTCGGCCAGCCGGAGCGGCTCGTACAGCGGCACGACGAACGTCGTGGGCGCCAGCCGGATGCGCTCGGTGACGCGCGCCGCGGCGGCGATGAACACCGCGGGCGAGGGCGCCAGCCCCAGCGGGGTGCCGTGGTGTTCGGCCAGGTGGTAGGTGGCGAAGCCGCCGGTGTCCGCCTCCGCGAGGATGCGCAGCCGGGTGTCGTACACCTCGGCCACCGACGTTCCCGGCACCGCGTCGACCCAGTCGAAGAGACCGAACTCGAGATCCATCCGCTCATCGTGGTCAACTGGCAGCAGGGTTGTCATGCAGGGTTGTCATGCAGGGTTTCGTGCGGGGAGGTGCGGTGCGGTACGCGGCGATCGGGGACAGCTTCACCGAGGGCGTCGGCGACGAGCTCCCGGACGGGGCGGTGCGGGGGTGGGCCGACCGGGTGGCCGCGGGTCTCACGGCGACCCGGGCAGGTGACGTCCGCTACGCCAACCTGGCGGTCCGGGGGCGGCTGCTCGCCCCGATCGTGACCGGCCAGCTGGAGGCGGCGCTGTCCCTCACGCCCGCGCCCACGCTGATCACCCTCAACGGCGGTGGCAACGACATGCTGCGGCCGGGCGTCGACGTCTCCCACCTGGTGGCCCTCACCGAGCGGGCGGTCCGGCGCTGCGCGGAGGCGGGCGTGCGTCTCGTGCTGCTCTCCGGCGCCGACCCGTCCGACCGGCTCCCGTTCGGGCGCCGCGTCCACCGGCGCGCCGCCGCGCTGACCGCGGGCGTCGCGGCGCTCGCGAGATCCTCCGGCGTCGAGCTGGTCGACGTCTTCCACGACACCGAGATCCGCCGTCCCGAGTACTGGTCGGCCGACCGGCTGCACCTGAACGCCACCGGGCACCAGCGCGTGGCCGAGCTCGTGCTCGCGGCCCTCGGTGCGGGCCCCGCGGCCATGGCGGCGAGCGCCGGTTCGCCCGCGGCCCGCCGGCTCCTCGCCGAGGCCCGCTACTACCGGGAGCACGTGCTGCCGTGGATCCACCGGCGGCTGCGCGGCCGTTCCTCCGGCGACGACCGGATCGGGAAGCACCTGGACTGGATCCAGGTTCCCGCCGTGGACCAGCCGCAGGGCGGGGCCTGAGCATCGGGCTACCGTCGGGGGAATGGGTTCACTGCTGATCGAGCCGACCGGCCAGGGTTGGGTCCAGATCCTCGAGCTCGGCAGCGCCCTGGTGCTGTCCGCGCTCATCGGCCTGGACCGGGAGCTGCGCCGCAAGAGCGCCGGCCTGCGCACCCACACCCTCATCGGCTTCAGCTCCGCGCTGATCATGCTGGTGTCCAAGTACGGGTTCACCGACGTCCTGGGCGAGCACATCACGCTGGACCCGTCCCGGGTCGCGGCGCAGATCGTCTCGGGCATCGGGTTCATCGGCGGCGGGCTGATCTTCGTCAAGCGGGACGCGGTGCGCGGGCTGACCACCGCGGCCGCGGTCTGGCTGACCACGGCCGTGGGAATGGCCGCAGGCGCCGGGCTGCTCGTGCTGGCCGTCGCCACCACGGCGGGCTACTTCCTGGTCGTCTACGGCCTCACGCCGCTCAGCACGCGGATCCAGCGGTCCCGTCCGCGGTCGCAGCTGATCGAGGTCACCTACCAGGACGGCCGGGGGCTCCTCCGCGACGTCCTGGCCAGCTGCACCGGGCGTGGGTGGGTCGTGGCGCGCTTCTCCACCCGGCACGACGTCCGGCAGGTGGTGGGAGGCGGCGACCCGGTGGGCGACTCCGTCACGGTCCTCGTGGAGCTGCGCGGCACCGGCCTTCTCGACGAGCTCGCCGCGGAGCTCACGGAGCTGCCCGGCGTGCTGGGCGTCCACGCGGTCTCCCCCGACCACGTCGTGGAGGACGAGTCCGACTGACCGGGCGTAACGCCCGGATCGGGTTCGCTGAGTGCGCTCGCATGGCACGAAACCTCTCCGGGGCCGCCGTGCTCGTCACCGGGGCCGCGTCCGGCATCGGCCGGGCCAGCGCGCTCGCGTTCGCCGCCGCCGGCGCGCGGGTGGCGGCGGTCGACGCCGACGCGGCCGGCCTCGCGAGCCTGCCGGAGGAGTCCGACGGGCGGATCCAGCCGATCGTCGCCGACGTCCGCGACCAGGACCACGTCGAGAACGCGGTCGCGAGCACCGCGGCCGCGTTCGGCCGGCTCGACGTCGCGCACAACACCGCCGGGGTGACCGGGCCCGGCCGGCCGCTCTGGGAGTGCGCGGAGGAGGAGTTCTCGGCGGTGCTGGCCGTCGACCTGCTGGGCGTGTGGCGCTGCCTCAAGTTCGAGGCCCGGCAGATGATCGCCCAGGCCGGCGGTGGCTGCATCGTCAACACGTCCTCGGTGCTCGCTACGGCCGGGATGGCGGGCCACGCCGCCGGCGCCGCCGCGACGCACGGCGTGCACGGGCTGACCCGCGCCGCGGCGCTGGAGCTCGCCCCGCACGCCGTACGCGTGAACGCCGTGGCGCCGGGGAAGGCGGAGCCCGCCGAGATCGCCGACGCCGTGTTGTGGCTCGCCGGCGCCTCCTACGCCACCGGCACCGTGCTGATCCTGGACGGTGGCTGCACCGCGCGCTGATCGGGATCCGCCGCTTCTGGTGAGATGCCGCAGCGACGTGTACGCGGCAACGAGGAGCACTGTGGCGGATCTCGGAAGGCGGCTTCGGCTGTGGCGGGAGCGCGCGCTGCTGACGCAGGAGCAGCTCGCCGAGCGGGCCGGCGTCAGCGTCCGCTCGATCCGTAGGTACGAGCGGGGCCTATCCGGCGGGCGGGCGCAGAGCGCGTCGATCCGGCTGCTGGCCGACGCGCTCGGGCTGAGCCCGGAGGAACGGGCGATGCTGGTGGCGGACACCCGCGAACCCGGCGAACCGGCCGCCACCGCCTCGGCGATCCGGCTGCGCCAGCTCCCGGCACCACCGCCCCTGTTCACCGGCCGGGAACGCGAGCTCGCCGAACTCGACCGGATCAGCGACGCCGGCCGGCTCATGATCGCCACGATCGCCGGCATGGCGGGTGTCGGCAAGACCGCGCTCGCGGTCCGCGCCGCCCACGACGTCGCGTCCCGGTATCCGGACGAGCAGATCTACCTCGACCTGCACGGGTACACGCAGGGCGGGCGGCCGGTCGACCCCGGCGAGGCGCTCGACCGGGTCCTGCGCTCCCTCGGGGTGCCGGCCGAGCAGATACCTCCGGATCTCGACGACCGCGCCGCCCTGTACCGCAGCAGGCTCGCGGGGCGCCGCGCCCTGATCCTGCTCGACAACGCGGCGACGGAGTCGCAGGTGGCGCCGCTGCTGCCCGGGACGTCCGGATGCCTCCTGCTCGTCACCAGCCGCCGCCGGCTCCCGGGGCTGGACGACAGCCACACCGTCTCCCTCGACCTGCTCCCGCTCCCCGACGCCGTCGCCCTGTTCGCCGTGGCCGCCGGGGAGCGGCGGGTGCGCGCCGAACCGGCGGCGCCCGTGCGGGAGACCGTCGAGCTGTGCGGACGGCTCCCGCTGGCGATCCGCGTCGCGGCGGCACGGCTCCGGTCACACCCCTCGTGGACGGTGTCGCACCTCCTCGAACGCCTGCAGGTCCGGCGGCGCCTGCTCGCCGAGCTCGAGGCGGGCGAGCGCACCGTCACCGCTGCCCTCGACGTGTCCTACGAGCAGCTGCCCGCCGAGCAGCAGCGTGCGTACCGCTTGTTCGGCCGGCATCCGGGGCCGGAGCTGACCGCGCACGCCGCGGCCGCGCTGCTCGGAAGCACCGTGCCGGCGGCCGAAGGGCTGATCGACCGCCTGCTCGACTCCCACCTCCTGCAAGAGCCGACCCCGTGGCGTTTCCGGTTCCACGACCTGGTCCGCGCCCACAGCATCGCCAGGGCCGACGCGGACGAGAGCGAGGCCGACGTGCGGGCCGCGCTCACCCGGCTGTTCGACCACTACCGCCACGGTGCGGCCATCGCCATGGACGTCGCCTATCCCTACGAGCGCGAACGCCGCCCCCTCGTCCCGCCGTCCGGCACCCCGCCGCCCGCTCTCGACGATCCCGCCGCCGCGATCGCCTGGCTCGACGTCGAGCTACCCACCCTGCTCGCGGTGGCCCGGCACGCCGCCGACCACGGATGGCCCGACCACACCACCCACCTGTCCGGCACGCTGCACCGCCATCTCCGCGGGCGCGCCCACTACACCACCGCCGACACCCTCCACCACCTGGCGCTGGCCGTCGCCCGCGCCACCGGCGACGGCGCCGCCGAGCTGCTCGCTCTCACGGGCCTCGGCCACACGCAGCGCCAGCAGGGCCGGACCGCCCAGGCCACCGACCACTACACGCAGGCGCTGGCGATCGCCGTGGCCTCCGGCGACCGCCCGGGCGAGATGTGGACGCTCACCGGACTCGGTCACGCCCAGCGCTTGCAGGGTCGGTACGAGGACGCGGCCGAGAGCTTCTCCCGGGCCCGGCGCATCGCGCGCGACACCGGCAACCGCGGCGCCGAGCTCGACGCGCTCACCGGACTGGGCTGGCTCCACCGCCAGCAGGGCCGTGGGGAGCAGGCGATCGAGGACTTCTCCCGGGCGCGGGGGATCGCCCACGAGACGGGCAACCGCAGCGGTGAGCTCGACGCGCTCACCGGACTCGGCTGGCTGCACCGCCAGCAGGGCCGTGGGGAGCAGGCAGGCACCTCCTTCGAGCAGGCCCTCGAGATCGCCCGGGCCATCGGCAACCGCCAGGGCGAGCTGAACGCCCTCAACGGCCTCGCATCGACCTACCGTCTCGAGGGCCGGCACCGCGACGCGATGACGACGCTCGAGCACACCCTCGAGCTCAGCCGGGCGATCGGGAACCGCAACCTGCAGTTCGAGGCGCTCCAGGGGCTGGGAAGGCTCCACTTCGCGGCCGGGGACCACGATCGTGCTCTCGCCTGCCACGGTGCGGCGCTCGAGCTCGCGACCGGGCTCCGCCAGCCCGCCGACCAGGCGAACGCCCACGACGGCCTCGCCCACGCCCACCGCGCCCTCGGCCGGCACGCGGACGCGCGCCACAACTGGGGGCTGGCCCTCGACACGCTCACCGGCATCGGGGCCGAGCACACCGAGGACGGTGAGGTCACCACGGCCGGGCTCCGCGCGCTCCTCGCCGGTCCCGCGCCCCGGGCGACGTGATCCCGGCTCAGCGTGCGGCGTCCCGCATGTCCTCCACGTCGGCGGGCGTCAGCGGCATGTCCGGGAACGTCACCAGCCTCGCCAGCGGGAAGTTGCCCACCAGCGTGCGCATCTCCGGGTCGGACAGCTTGTTCGGGCCCGCCGCGGCGAGGCGCTCCTCCAGCAGGCGCGATCCGACCGGGTGGGCCAGCCACTCCTGCAGGCTGGCGTCCCCGGCGAGCGGCGGCACGGGTGCCGGGCCGGCGACGGTGACGGTCGCGCGCAGGCGCAGGTCCCGGGACGAGGCACCCACGGCGACGCCGAACTCCCCGCCCTCGAACGCCCACCGCCGCTGCCCGACGTGGAAGTAGGACAGGTCGCGACGGGTCAGGGCGAGCTGCACCCGGCGGGACTCCCCCGGCTCCAGCGCGATCTTCGCGAACGCCTTCAGCTCCCGCACCGGACGGGCCACCGGGGAGTCCGGGGCGGACACGTAGACCTGCACGACCTCCTTGCCGGCCCGCGCTCCCGTGTTTGTGACGGTGACCGAGACGCCGAGACCCTGCTCCCCGTCAGGGAGCAGTTCCAGGTCGGTGTGATCGAAGCTCGTGTAGGACAGGCCGTGGCCGAAGGGGTAGGACACCTCCTGCTCGCGCGCGTCGTAACCCCGGTAGCCGACGAAGACCCCCTCGCCGTAGCGCACCACGCCGAGCTCTCCGGGGAAGCTGAGGTACGACGGGTTGTCCTGCAGCCGCAGTGGGACGGTCTCGGCCAGCCGGCCCGACGGGTTGGCGCGCCCGACGAGCAGGTCGGCGGTCGCCCCGCCGCCCGCCTGCCCCAGGAGCCAGCCTTCGAGGATCGCGGGGGCGTGGTGGCCCCATCCCGCCACCTGCACCGTCGAGCCGTTGGAGAGCACCACGACCACGCGCCGGTTGACCTGCGCCACCGCCTCCAGCAGCTCCGTCTGGGCCGCGGGCAGCAGGATGTGCTCCCGGTCGAAGCCCTCCGACTCCGCGCACGCCGGCAGGCCGAGGAAGAGCACGGCCACGTCGGCGCCGCGGGCCGCCTCGACGGCCTCGGCGCGCAGGCCCGCCGCGTCGACCGTGTCGTCGAGCCCGAACCCGGCCGCGAAGACCGCCCGCTCCCCCGCGATCCCCCGGATCGCGCTCCACGCGTCGTCCAGCCGGGTGGGGTTGACCTGCGAGCTGCCCGCTCCCTGGTACCGCGGGGTCCGCGCGAACTCGCCGATGACGGCGACGGAGGCCGCGGGGTCCAGCGGCAGCACCGGCGTGCCGTCCACCGGCTCGTTCTTCAGCAGCACCGCGCAGCCCGCCGCCGCCTCGCGGGCGAGCGCGTGGTGTGCGGCCACGTCGAACGTGCCGCCGTCCCGGACCGCCGGCCCGGAGCGGGCGAGCAGGGTGAGGAGCCGCTCGGCGGTCCGGTCCAGAACGGCCTCCTCGAGCTCTCCGGCGCGGACCGCGGCGACGATCTCGGCGTCGGTGGCGTGGCCGCTCGCCGCCGGCATCTGCAGGTCCAGCCCGGCCCGCAGGGCGGCGACGCGGTCGTCCACCGCACCCCAGTCGGAGACGACGGCGCCGTCGAAGCCCCACTCGGTGCGCAGCACGTCGGTGAGGAGCCACGGGTGCTGCGAGGCGTACGTGCCGCCCACCTTGTTGTAGGAGCACATCACCGTCCACGGCCTCGCCTCCGTGACGACCCGCTCGAACGCCGCCAGGTAGATCTCGCGCAGCGTGCGCTCGTCGACCTCGGCGCTGACGCGCGCCCGGTCGGTCTCCTGGTTGTTCACGGCGAAGTGCTTGACGCAGGCACCGACGCCGGCGCTCTGGATCCCCCGCACCAGCGCGGCGCCCAGCACACCGCTGACGAGCGGGTCCTCCGACAGGTACTCGAAGTTGCGCCCGCACAGCGGGGAACGCTTGATGTTGATGCCCGGCCCCAGCAGCACCGCGACCCGCCCGGCGCGCGCCTCCGCACCCAACGCCCGCCCCACCCGTTCCACCAGCCCGGCGTCGAACGACGAGCCCAGCGCCACGGCCGGCGGGAAGCAGGTGGCCGGCACCGACTCGCCGAGGCCCACCTGATCGCCCGAGCCGGCCTGCTTGCGCAGCCCGTGCGGGCCGTCGGTGACCATCACCGCGGGCACCCCCGCCCGCTCGACGGCCTTGGTGTGCCAGAAGTCCGCGCCCGAGCACAGCGAGGCCTTCTCCTCCAGCGTGAGCTCCGCCAGCAGCGCCGGCACGTCCAGGGCGGCATGAGTCGTCACGCCGCCACCCTCTCACCGACACGGCGCTGCACCAGGCGCCGCTCCAGACGGAGGGGGGTAGATCGTGATCATGTTGCTGGTCGGCGGCGGGTCGTCGGCCCGGCTGCGCGGCAGCTCATCCCAGCAGACCTGATCGGCTGGACGGGGGGCCTGCGCACGCGGCGGCGCGGGGGCCGATGCCCGTCGATGCGCGGGCATGATCCGGCGCCTGGCGGTCGGGTCTGTCTCGTCGCGGGATCGGCTGCCGGTGGGCGCGCCGTACCCGGCTCGTAGCCCGATCGCCCACCCATCGACCCGGTCCCGGGCGCGGCCACGCCCGTCCACCGCCCCGACCACCCCGCGGGGTAGTCGGGTTGGCGCCACTACCGTCCCCCGGGGTCACCGGGGCGGCCGTCCCCGGCCTGCTGGCACGCCAGTCTCGACGAGACCGCCTCTGCTGGCGGCCACTCGACCGGCGGTGGTCCCGCCGGCCCCTTCTGCACTCCTCAGACACTGGGCGACCCCACGAACAACCCCGAGGTCGACACCCAGCGGGCCGTGATCGGCAGGATCGGGACATCACGCTCACACAGAGGGTGCTGCCGAATCGGCCGCGGCGGCGTTCGGCGATCAAGGCGAAATGGTCGCTAGTCGATCTTCAACAGCGACCATCCTCCCTTGATCGCCGCCCTGACCTGCCGTTATCGGGTGCACATCGTCGTTGCCACAACCATGGACAACCGATACCGCTGATCGCGGGCCGCCGCCCGGCGGCTGGATCTGGCAACAGCCTCCCTATGCACGTCAGGTCCCGTTTCCGCTGATCATGCCCCATTTCGGGTCGTTCCAGGCCGGCCGTCGGCCGGCAGGACACTCGGTGCCGACGCCAGAGTCTGAGCGGCCCGGGGAACGGCACCACCGCCGGTCGAGTGGTCGCCAGCCACAGGTCTGGTCGCGAACCGGCGTGCCGGCAGGTCGGGGACGGCCGCCCGGGTGACCCCGGGGGACGGTGGTGACGCCAACCCGGCCACCCCGCAAAGGTGGCGGGGACGAGGCGAACCGGAGGGAACGCGCCCCGGACCAGATCGAGACGGGGGCCGCGCGCTACGAGCCGGGTACGGCGCGCCCACCGGCAGCGAATCCCCTGGTCAGACCGACCCGATAATCATTTTCGCGTTCCGCGGAACGCGACCCCCCGCCTGAGCAGGCCCGAACCCGGGTTGGACATCGCGCCGACAGCGCCGCACCGCGAGTACCGAACTCGACTCGATCACACCGGCTTCTTCGGCCCGAGCAAGCTAGACAGAGGCGGTGCCGATCAGCCCCTCCCGCGTGACCAGCGCGGCCAGCTCGGCCTCGTCCCGCCCGCCGGTGCCGTCCGGGCGCATGGGGAGCACCATGTGCCGGCTCTCCGCGCTGGTGTCGTGCACGACGATCTCGGTGTCGGCGGGGAGCTCCAGACCGAACTCGGCCAGCACGGTCCTCGGCTCCCGGACGACGCGCGCCCGGTACGCCTCGCTCTTGTACCAGGACGGCGAGGGTCCGAGCAGGCCGATCGGGTAGCACGAGCACAGGGTGCAGACGAGGACGTTGTGCCTCGCGGGGGTGTTCGCCACCACGGTGAACCGCTGCGGCTGCGGTCCGCCGCTCATCGACAGGTCGAGCTCTTCGAGCGCCGGGTTCGCGTCGGCCAGCAGCCGCTCGCGGAACGCCGGGTCGACCCACGCGCGCGCCACCACGCGGGCGCCGTTCGCCGGCGTACCCGACACGACCCGCGCGATGATGGCGTCGAGCCGGTCGTCGCTGGTCAGCCCGGCGTCGATCAGCTGCTCCTCGATCCGGCGGACCCGCACCGCGATCTCGGAGTTGGAGTGGTGGTCACTCACGTCACGACCTCCAGGTAGGACTCCCACAACTCGACCTGCACCCAGTGCCCGCCCGGCGGGCCCCACAGGTCCGCGGCCGGGAACCGGACCGTGTACACCGCCTCCACGCGCGGGTCGCCGAACCCCTGCGCCCGGTCGTCGGCGAGCGGCCACGTGCCCTGCACGTCCACCACCTCGCCGACCTGGCCGCGCGCGTAGCGCGGCAGCCGGGTGTGGTGGGGCGGGTCCACGGTGCTGGTGCGCACGCGGTCGCCGACCGCGAACCGCGGCTCACCCACGGCGCGCGGCTGCCGTGAGCGTCTCGACGGCGTGCAGCCAGCGCTCGTAGTAGGACGCCGCGAGGTACTCGGCGGGCGGCATCCGCTCGATCGCGTCCCGGAACTGGTCCAGGTTGTAGACGCCCTGCCGCAGCATCGCGACGTTGAGCGCGTAGACCCGTGCCTCCCAGTCGGCGTGGAACTGGGGCTCGTCGTCCTCGACGGAGACCGGCCCGAATCCGGACTGACCGCCGACGTCATTGACCCGCGACATGTCCCGGAGCTTACGAGCGTCCGGCGATCCAGGGATAGCGCTCGGTGTCTCGTCCGGCGTAGTCCGGGTCGAGGTAGATGAACACCCGCTGGATGAGGAAGTCGCGGATCTCGAACACGTCGCACCAGCGGCCGGCGCCCCAGTCCGGCGACCCCGCGCGCCACGGGCCGTCCTGGTGCTCGCCGGAGCTGGTGCCCTCGGCCACGAGGGTGTCGCCGCCCGAGAAGATCCAGTTGAAGCCGGCGTAGTCGTGCTTGATCCCCTTGAGCGTGCCGCCGACCTCGCCGAACATCTGCCCGATCTGCTCCTTGCCCTCCGCGATGCCCCACTTCGGGAAGTACACCTGGGCGTCGGCGGCGAAGAGGTCGAGGATGCTGCCGCCGGTGCTGGTGGTGCCCCCGTTGTCGAACGCCTTGAGGTACTCCAGCGCGACGGACTTGCGCTGCTCGTCGGTCATGGTCCCGGTCGTGAGTGCCACGTGATCCTCCTTGATCAGCCGGCGTGCGCCGCGGTGGCGGCGCGGTGGGCGAAGGCGATGATCGGGCCGAGCGTCGCGCCGCCCGCCCGGTACGCCTGGGCGGACGCCGACGCGACGCAGTTCCCGACACCGTAGAGCCCCGGGACGGGTTCGCCGAGGTCGTCGACGAGCCCGGCCGACCGCCAGGCGACGTGCAGGTCCGGCCGCACGAGCACGCAGCCGTCCTCGCCGACCTCACGTGCCCTGGCCCGGTCCTCGTAGAGGTCGATGTGCTCGCGGCCGGGGCCGATCACGTGGGCGGCGAGCTCGATGCCGAGGTCCTGGGCGACCTTGGCCGCCGCCTCCGCCCACGTCTCCCCCGAGATGCCGGTGAGCAGGCAGAACCGCCCCTTGCCGGCCAGGTCGTGGGTGGACACGCGGCCCTCGACACCCCGGAACCCGATGTGCTCGGCCTGGCGTACGCGCGCGTGCGGGACCCGGGCCGAGTAACGGATGGTGCCACTCACCGGATAGACCGTGTAATTCGGAGGGGATCCGGTAATGTCGGGATCCGGTCTTTGATCTTACTGAGAACGGTGAGACCAATGACCGGTCGAAATGTCCGGATTCGCCCCGTCGAGGCGGCTCCGAGTTTCGCCCTTTTCGTCGTGAACGGGGGAACGGCGCGTGGAAGAAACGCCCATGGCTGTGGTACTGGGTGCACGCGTCATCGAGGTCGTGAGATCGCTGGCGATGGAGGGCATACCGGTCGGGGTCGTGACCCCCACCGGCGACCCGGCTCGCTGGTCGCGCTACGCCCGCAACGTGATGACGTGGGACTGGATGCAGCCGGCCGAGCGGCACGACGAGGCTCTCGCCGACCGGCTCGTCCGCTTCGCCCGGCAGCAGCCCACCCCGCCCGTCCTCATGTACTGCTCCGACCAGCCGATGATCTTCGTCTCCCGGCACCGCCGCCGGCTCGCCGAGGGTTTCCGCTTCGCCGTGCCCGACGCCGCGCTGGTCGAGGCCACCGAGGACAAGGCGAGGTTCGCCGACCTGGCCACGACGAACGCGCTGCCGGTGCCGCCGACCGTCGTCCTCGACGCCTGCGAGCCGGAGCCGCCGGCCGAGCTCCTCGACCTCGGACTGCCGATGATCGTGAAGCCGACGGCCCGGGACCACACCTGGGTCGCGGCCGTCGGCAGCTCGGTGAAGGCGATCCGGATCGACAGCAAGGAACAGCTGCTGGAGTTCTGGCCGCGGCTGCGCGGGCTGAGCAAGCCGGCCATCGCCCAGGAGAGCATCCCGGGACCCGAGACCGCGGTCGTGAGCTACCACGTCTACGTCGACGGGAACGGCGAGATCGCGGGCGAGTTCACCGGGCGCAAGATCCGGACCATTCCGGTCGAGTACGGTCACACCGCGTCGTTGACGATCACCGACGATGCCGAGGTCACGCGACTGGGCCGAATGGTCTGCAAGGCATTGGACCTGCGCGGGGTGGCGAAGATCGATTTCAAGTACGGCCCCGACGGGTGCCTGTATCTCTTCGAGATCAACGCTCGACTCACCCTCTGGGCCCATCCGGGCGCTCGGGCGGGGGTCAACCTCGCGGGGATCATGTACGCCGACCTCACCGGCCGGCCGCGCCCGGGCTACGCCGCCCGCCGCGCCCGCCTCGACTGGGTGCACCCCAAGGACGTGCTCGCCGCCCGCGCGCACGGCGTCTCCACGACGCAGTGGCTCTCGTGGCTGTGGCGCGCCCAGCCGGTCACCGGCGTGTGGAAGTGGGACGATCCCGGGCCACTGCTCGGCATGATCGGGGTGCGGCTCAAGGGTGCCGTCTCCCGTCGACCACCGCCCCGGGGTGAGGAATGCGGATCGGACTTCTGAGCGACGTCCACGCGAACCTGTTCGCCTTGCGGGCGGCGATCGCCCGGCTCCGCGCGGAGGGGGTCGACACGTGGATGTGTGCGGGCGACCTGGTCGGCTACGGCCCGCACCCCAACGAGTGCGTCGAGACCGTCGCCGAGCTCGAGCCCACCTGCGTGGCCGGGAACCACGAGCTGATGCTCCTGGAGGCCCTGCCGGTGACCCGCGCCGGCTGGCTCGCCCGCCGCACCATCGCCTGGACCCGCGAGGTCGTGCGGCCCGACGTCCGCTCCCACCTCGCCGCCCTGCCGCACGCGGCGACCGTGGGAGAGGTCGCCCTCGCCCACGGCTCGCCCGACGACCCCGAGGAGTACGTCCGCACGGACGAGCGGGCGGCGGCGTTGCTGGGATCGCTCCCGGCCGGGCGGCTGCTCGTACTGGGCCACACCCACCGCCCCTGGCTCACGGGGGCGAACGCCGGCACCGTGTTCCCCACGGACGCACCTCCGGGATCGGCGGCGATGCCGCTCCCGGCGGGCGAGCGGTACCTGGTCAACCCCGGTTCGGTCGGCCAGTCCCGCGAGCGCGAACCCGTCCCGCGGGCCCGTTTCGCCCTCCTCGACCTCGACCGCGCCCAGGTGCGCTTCTTCGCCGAGCCCTACGACGCCGCGGCCACCCGGGCGGCGTTGCGCGCGCAGCACCTCCCCGTCGACACGGTCCACCTCCGGCCGGGCCGGGTCGCCACCGCGGCCCGCCGCGCCAGGCGCCTCCTGCACCAGGCGTCGCGCCGAACCGGAGACGCCGCACGAACGGCGATCACCTGACGGACGCCAGCGCCCCCGCACCCGGCCCGTCGAGGTCGTCCGGCGCCACCCGCCGACCGGACACGGCCAGGAGGAGCGAGAGGGCGGTGCCCGTCACCTCCGGGCCGTCGCCGATCGAGAGGTCGGCGTCCTCCGCCGTCAGCCGGACCCGCGCCACGAGCTCCGCGCTGGGCGTGCCGCCCGATCGCCTCCAGCACCGCAGGCGCACCGTCGGTCGTGAGGAACGGCCACACCAGGAACACCGTCGTCACCCCGGCCAGTGCCGGGACCAGCCCGTCCGGGTCATCCAGGCGACCGCTCGCGACGTCGACCCCAGGGGCCGGCGCGGTCGCCCCCGGGCGCACCAGGGCGCGGACGTCGGCCGTGCCCGCCGCCTTCAGCCGGGAGAGCACGTGCCGGCCGACGTTCCCCGTGGCCCCGATCACCAGGATCATGCGGCGGGTGCCTCCTCGTCGTCGCGGGGGAAGAAGGGGAACTCGAGGTACACGCGGTCGGCGGCGGCGAGGATCTCGGCGGCGTCGTCGACGGGCGGGTGGATGGCCTGGTTGATCCCCTTCTTGATGGCCGCGCCGTCGGCACCCGACGCCATCACCTTGCGGTCCCAGCCCCGGGTGAAGATCGCGCCGGCGCCACCGAGGTCCAGGCAGGTGACGTAGGGGCCTGGGGTGAAGTCGCGCAGCGGCACGCCGAGCAGGTCGGCCGCCGCGTTGTACCCGGCGACCTTGCCCAGCGGGGTGGCGTGCTGGCAGGCCTGCATGACCGTGTGCTCGGCGTCGAACACCGCCGCGGCCGTGTCCCCGGCGACGAACACCTCGGGCAGGGCGCGCAGGTGGTGGTCCACCGGCACCCGGCCGAGGTGGTCGCGCTCGTCCGCGATCTGCCGGGTGAGCTCGCTGGCCCGGATCCCCACGGACCAGACCACCGCGTCCGCATCGACCCTGGCGCCGTCGGAGAGGATGGCGTACCCGTCGGCGACCTCCGTCACGGTCGTGCCGAGGCGGGTCTCGACGCCCAGCTCGGCCAACGCCGACTCGATCTCCTCGCGCGGCCCCGGGCCGAGCTGGTCCCCCACCACGTCCGACCGGTCCACCAGCAGCACGCGACCCCGCGCGGCCAGTGCGGTGGCGGCCTCCAGGCCGACGAACCCGGCACCGACGACCACGGCCGAATACCCCTCCCGGTCGCGCAGGTGATCGGTGAGCCGGCGGGCCCCGTCGAGCGTGTCGATGTCGAAGAGCCGCTCCGCGCCGGGCAGGCCGTGGGGCTGGACGAGCGTGCTGCCCGCGGCCAGCACCAGCCGGTCGTAGCCGATCTGCTCACTGCCGGCCACCACCACGCGGCGGTCGGTGTCGATCGTGCTCACCGAGGCCCGCACGTGCGCGACGCCGATCGGTTCGAGGATCCTGCGCAGCTCCACCGTGGCCAGGTCGGGTTCGGGCTCGTACAGCCGCGGCCGCAGCACCAGGTGTTCGTTCGGCGCGACGACGGTGACGCGCAGATCCGCGTCCCCGCGTGCCAGCGCCGCTCCCGCCGCGCTCCAGACGCCGGCGAAACCCCCTCCGATGATCACGACGTGTGCCACGATGCCGTCCTCTCCCCAAGCCTCGCCCCCCGGATCCGAGGGTTCGGCAGTGAGACAACCCGGCGCGCTCAGGTGTGACCGAGGTGCGCGAGCTTGTCGGGGTTGACCAGCCTGCGGAACTCCGTGATCCGACCGCCGGCGATCTCCACGGTGTCCAGCCAGACCAGGTCGCCGCGGTGGAAGGTCGCCAGGGCCGGCAGGCCGTTGACCTCGACGACCCGGAACCCCTCGGGGCGCCTGACCTCGACCTGCTTGACGAGCAGCCGGGCGATCCGCTCACAGCCGCGGACCGGTGTGCGAGCGGCGATCACCTTGCCGCCGCCGTCCGCGACGTAGACGGCCTCGGGGTGCAGCAGCTCCACGAGCCCGGCCATGTCACCGGCGTCGGCGGCCGCCCTGAACGCCTTCAGCACGCGTTCGGTCTCGGCCCTGGTCGCGCGGGGCCGCTCCTCGACCGCCGCGACGCGCGCCCGTGCCCGCGAGGCGAGCTTGCGGCTGGCGGCGGGCGTGCCGCCGAGCACCTCCGCGACCTGGGTGAAGGGGAAGTCGAACACGTCGTGCAGCACGAGCGCGACGCGTTCGGCAGGGCTGAGCGCCTCCATGACCACCAGCATCGCCGTGCTCACCGACTCGTCCACGAGCACCTGGGTGGCGACGTCGGGGCCGGTCAGGAGCGGTTCGGGCAGCCACGGCCCGACATAGGTCTCGCGCCGGACGCGCGCCGACTTCAGCACGTTCAACGACGTCCGGGCGGCCACGGTGAGCAGCCAGGCCCGCACGTCCCGCACCTCGGACAGGTCCGCGGCCTCGGCGCGCAGCCAGACCTCCTGCGTCACGTCCTCGGCCTCGACCACGCTGCCGAGGATCCGGTACGCCGCCCCGAAGACCGCCGGACGATGCGACTCCCACTCGGCCTCCGCCAACGTGCCCGTCAGCCCCACCCCCGGCCCCCTCGGATCGGCCTCCGATCCTAATGACGTTGTTCCCCGGTCCCGGACACGTAGGCGATGACGTGCTCGGACAGCCGCGCGGCGCGGTCGTCCGTTCCCATGTGGAGCATCATGGACCCATAACGCTGTCTGGAAGGCGTCAGAACAGCACTACGGCTCCATGGTGCGCCCCGGCCTGGTGCTGGACGTGCAGGACCCGCACGGTCAGCTCCAGGGGAAAGGCGAGTTGCTCGTCGGGTGCAGCTCGCCGGTCTCGTAGCGGGCGAACCGGAACGGCCGCAACAGCGCGCTCTCCTGCCCGAGCAGCTCTCCCGCGACCAGGTCGCCCACCCCGATCATCTTGTAGCCGTGGTTGGCGTCGGCGATCACGTAGGCGTTCTGCCGGAACCGGTCGAAGACCGGGAAGCTGTCGGGGGTGAAGGCACCCAGCCCGCCCGACGGCTCCCGGCGGTAGAAGTGCCCCTTGCCCTCGAAGCGCTGGTGGCAGTGCGCCAGCGCGGACGTCCACATCCGCGCGAAGTCCGCACCCACGGCGAACTCCGGGCTCGCCGGGCCGTACGGGTCGACGGCGACGTCGGCGGCGGGTCGCTGCACCGGCACCGGCGCCGCACCGCCCTGGACGCCGCCGAACGAGAAGTCGGGCTTGTAGTAGATGCCCCACAGCTCATCGGTGATCAGGCTGCCGTCGGAGTCGTCGTGGAGCGGCTGGTCGGAGTCGACGTGCAGCACCGGCGGCATTCCGCCGTGGTTGTCGCGGAACTCCCCCGGATCGACCTCCAGCACACCCTCCTGCAGCGCCCAGTAGGTCCACATCGCGCGGTCCGGGTGCACGACGCCGTCGGGGCCGGTGACCGGGATCCGCTCGGGCAGGTCGAGCATCGACCACACGTCGCGGATCCACGGACCGACGGCGATCACGATCTCGTCGCAGGTGATCGGCCCGCGGTCCGTCTCGACGGCGGTCACCGCGCCGCCGTCGACGCTCAGCCCGGTGACGCGGACGCCCGTCCGGATCCGCACGCCCTCGGCCTCGGCCTTGGCGGCGAGCCCCTTGAGCGACGCGACGTTGTTGGCGTAGCCGCCGCGCTTCTCGTGCAGCACGACGGAGATCCCCGGCGCCTGCCAGTCGGAGAACATGCCCGTCATGTACTCCCGGCACGCCTGCTCGCCGACGACCAGCTCCGACTCGTAGCCGATGGCGTGTTGCTCCGCGTAGATCTGCTCGACGTCGGTCCGCATGACCTCGGGAGCGATCTGGACGTACCCGACGCCGTGGTACGCGAACGCCTCCGGGTCGGACTCCCACACCCCGACCGAGTGCGCCATCAGCTCGCGCATGGCGGGCTGGAAGTAGTTGTTCCGCACGACCCCGCAGGCGACACCGGACGCCCCGGCGCCGATGGCGGTCTTGTCGAGGACGAGGACGTCCTCCCCGTCCCCCTGGCCGCTCGCACGGAGGCGGCGGGCGAGGTTCCAGGCGGTCGAGAGGCCGTGGATCCCGGCACCGATGATCAGGTAGCGGGCGTGCTCGCTCATGCTGACTCACTCCAGGCGAGGTCGTCGGACGAGGGGCAGGAGCGATGGCACAGCCTCTGGGCTACTATTGCCAATAGGGAGATACCATCTCCACTGCTGCGAGGGTGACGATACTATGGTTCGCACTGGCCGACCAGCGGCGCGACAGGTGGGATCGGTTCAGCGCGCCGTGGAGGTGCTGGAGGCGCTGGCCGAGGCCGAGGTGGAGCTCGGTACGAACGAGATCGCCCGCCGCACCGGCGTGAACGTCAGCACGATCTCCCGGCTCCTGTCGACGCTGACCACGGCCGGGCTGGTCCAGTACGTTCCGTCGACGGGCCGGTACCGGCTGGGTATCCGGATCATGCAGCTGGCGAACGCCGTCCGCGACAGACTCGACATCCGCCAGCTGGCCCGGCCGTTCCTCGAGGAGCTCACCGCCATCACGGATGAGACCACGACGCTCTCCCTGCCCGCGGCCCACGACCTGATCACGATCGACTTCGTGCCCAGCCCGAGGTCGGTGCAGAGCGTGGCCCGCATCGGCCGCAACAGCGTCGCCCACGCGACCGCCGTCGGGAAGGTGCTCCTGGCGTGGGGCGGCACGCTGCCCGACGGCGAGCTCACCGCCTACACCGAACGCACCACGACGGACCGGGAGGCCGTCGCGGTGGAGGTCGGCCGCGTGCGCGAGCGCGGCTGGGCCCAGGCCGTCGGCGAGCGCGAGGAGGAACTGAACGCCGTGGGCGTGCCGGTCCTCGACAGCACCGGCGCGCTGGTGGCTGCGCTCGGCGTGCAGGGCCCCGGCGGGCGGTTCACGCCGCGGGCCATGCGCGCCGCGATCGACCCGTTGCTCGAACGCGCGCAGGCGCTGACGCGCGCCCTCTGACCCACACCCGCCTCAGACTGAACGAACGGCACTCCCGTACCGCTCTATCGGACGAGGGTGCCGCTCGTACGGGAGATGGGGAACCCACCTACTCGGTGCCCAGGAACGTGGCCAGTGAGTCGTCGGGCTCGTCCCACCACGGTGTGTGGTGCACGGGACCGACCGTGCCCGTGCACGGCGAGGAGAACGACCGGTCGCGGTAGCCGGTGATGCTCTCCTCCTTGTGGTGCTCCCACGTCTTGAAATGCTCACACACCAGGTCCAGGTCGAACCCCGGGTAGTCCACACCCTTGAGCAGGTCACGCACGTAGTCGGTCTGGAAGTCGATCTCATCCACCGGACCACCCAGCGACTCCTGCCGCTCCCGCCACGCCGCGACGTCCACGTCCATCTCCCCCCGCGCCGGCAACGCGACCCGACCGAGCACGACATCACGCGCGAACCACGCCTGCGCATCGAACATGTTGAACGTGTAGTACTGATCCTGCATCCCCAGATACAACAACCTCGGGTTCCCCGTCCACACCACACCCTTGTACAGATCCGGCGGGTAGAGCACGTTCGCGGTACGCAGCCGCAGCCCCTCCTCGACGAACGGGAACCAGTGCCGGTACCCGGTGCACAACACGATCGCATCCACCTCACGGCTGGTGCCGTCGACGAAATGCGCCGTCCTCCCCTCCATACGCTCCAGCCCCGGCACCTCGCAGATCCCCTCCGGCCACCCGAACCCCATCGCCGCGTTCCGGTAGGAGATCGTGACCGAACGCGCCCCGTACTTGCGCGACTGCAGCGCCACATCCTCCGCCGAGTAGCTGCTACCCAGCACGAGCAGATCCTTACCCGCGAACTCCTGCGCGTCCCGGAAGTCGTGCGAGTGCAACACCCGCCCGGGGAACGTGGCGAACCCCGGGTACTCCGGCATGTTCGGGGTGGAGAAATGGCCGGTGGCGACGATGACGTGGTCGAACTCCTCGGTACGGGTCACACCGTCCCCACGCGACTCCACCATGACCTCGAACACATCCCGGGCGGCGTCGAAAGAAACCCACCGCACCGCCGAGTCGAACCGGATGTGCCGACGGACGTCGCTCTTCTTCGCCCGCCCCGTGATGTAGTCGAACAGCACCTCCCGCGGCGGGAACGACGGGATCGACGTGCCGAAATGCTCGTCGAACGTGTAATCGGCGAACTCCAGGCACTCCTTCGGCCCGTTCGACCACAGGTACCGGTACATGCTCCCGTGCACCGGATCACCGTGCTGATCCAACCCGGTACGCCACGTGTAGTTCCACAACCCACCCCAGTCACTCTGCTTCTCGAAACAGACCACCTCGGGAACATCCACCCCGCTGCGACGCGCCTCCTCGAAAGCGTGCAGCTGGGCCAGGCCACTCGGGCCGGCACCGATGACGGCGACGCGTGCCATGTCTCCTCCTGGTGTCGGTGGTATCAGGAACGGGGGCGGGTCTTGTCGGGGTCGTAGAACGGGAACCGGACGACGCGGGCCGGTATCCGCTTCTGGTGGCCGTCGAGCTTCCCGACCTCCACCGCATTGCCGATCTCCGCGTGCTGCACGGCGATGCGGCACAGCGCGATGTTCTTCCGCAGCACCGGCGACCGGGTCGCGCTCGTGATCACGCCCACCTGGGAGCGCCCGACGTGGACGCAGTCGCCGTGCTGGGCGGGCTCGTTCCCCGCGAGCTCCAGGCCGACGAGCGTGCGCTGCGGGTGCGCCTTTCGCTCGAGCAGCGCCTCGCGGCCGACGAAGTCGTCCTCCTTCGTCTTCAACGGCACCGTTAACCCGATCCCCGCCTCGAACGGGTCGGTCTGGTCGTCGAAGTCGTACCCGGCGAAGACCAGGCCGGCCTCGATCCGCAGGACGTCCAGCGCCTCGAGGCCGAGCGGCGTGAGGCCGTGGGACCGGCCGGCCTCCCACACGGCATCCCACAGCGCCGACGCGTCGCGCGGGTGCGTCCACAGCTCGTAGCCGAGCTCGCCGGAATAGCCGGTGCGCGAGACGAGCAGCGGGATGCCGTTGTGGTCGCCGATGCGCCCGATCGCGAACCGGAACCAGGTCAGGTCCGGGAACGGCGGCTGGGTCGGCGGGGTCCAGACGATCGACGCGAGCAGGTCGCGGCTCGCGGGCCCCTGGACGGCGATGTTGTGCAGCTGGTCGGTGGAGTGCTTCACCCACACCCGGTCCAGACCGAGGCGCTGGGCCTGCTCGCGCAGCCAGACGCCGTCGTACTCGTCGCCGCCGACGAAGCGGAAGTTCGTGTCACCGAGCCGGAAGACCGTGCAGTCGTCGATCATGCCACCGGTCTCGTTGCACATCGCCGAGTAGACGACCTGGCCGTGCGAGAGCTTGCGGACGTTGCGGGTGACGGTGGCCTGCAGCAGCGCCTCGGCGTCGGGGCCGAGCACCTCGAACTTGCGCAGCGGCGACAGGTCCATCACCGCGGCCCGCTCCCGGCAGGCCCAGTACTCCTCCTGGGCGCCGTGCCCGTCGAAGCTCTGCGGGAGCCAGTAGCCGCGGTACTCGACGAGCTGCCGCGTCCGCGCGGAGGTGCGCTCGTGGAATCCGGTCTGCCGGGTCAGCGTGGCCTCCGACTCCGGGGTGACGCGATGGGCGATGGCCATCGAGAACTTCCTCCTCGCGTCGTAGACCCGCACGTGCACGTCGGTGGGCACCCAGGCGTTGGACGGGTCGATGTCGTCCGGGCAGGCCGAGGAGGCGCAGACGAGGTCGGTGGCCGCCCGCATGAGCACGTAGTCGCCGGGCCGCGACCACGGCTCGTCGAACACGAGCTGGTTGTGGTCGTCGAACATCGTGTTGTAGAAGAGGTTCAGCGCGGGCCAGCCCTTCCGGGCCGCCACGCCGTAGCGGGCGAGTCGCGCGTTGAAGTTGTCCGTGCAGTTCACGTGGCCCGGGTAGCCCATGTCCTCGTAGTACTTGGCGTTGCACGCGAGCCCGAACGTGTCGTGGCGCCCGACCGTGTCCCGCACGATCTCCACCAGCGGCTGCGCGTCCTGGTCGTAGAACTTTCCGTGGAGGCCGGGCTGCGGGTAGGCGTTGCCCATCAGGTAGCGCGTGGTCGTGGAATCCAGCCCGCGCTCCACCCCGTCGGCCAGGCGGTGGGCGCCGAAGGCGAGGAAGTCCGAGCACTGCCTGCCCTCGACGTCGACGACCTGGATGTACTGGCCGGCGCGGACCTCGTAGCTGCACGCCGTGGCGGCGTCGATGCGCAGGTCCAGCACCGGCTCGGCCAGGGGCTCCGGCAGGCGGGGCGCGGCGTCCCGGCGCTGGGCCGCCCGCCGCACCTCCAGCAGCAGGTCCGAGGGCGGGTTCGCGGACTCGGCGTCGACGGGCATCGGCACGGCAGGAGCGGCGACGAGGACGACGGCCGCGTCCGTCGCGGTGAACGACTCGCGCGCACCCGCGGGCGACCACTCGCCGAACAGCCGGGCGGCGGTCGCGGTCGACGCGTCCACCCCGTGCTCGGCCAGCACCGCGAGCACGGCCTGCGCGCCGTCGCCTGCGCCCTCGGTGCGCACCATCGCCCGCACCGTGCCCGCCGGCGCGTCCTGCCGGATGTCGAGGGCGTGCGGGCCGCCGAGCACGGTCAGCTCGGCGGGCTGCCGCCCTTGCCGGTCGACGACGTCGATCCGGTCTCCGCCGGCGAGCGCCACCGCGGTGACACCGCCCGGGCGCACCCAGTAGGTCTCGAGCCCCGGCTCGCGGGGGACCAGGCCGGGCAGCAGGAGCCGCGGGGCCGGGAGGGCGAGGGTCATGGGCACGTCACCTTCCGGGCGTGGTCGTCTGCTCGGACTCGTCGGACTCGTCGGCCTCGGCCAGCAGCCGCGCGGCGAGGGCCCGCTTGGCCGCCGGGTCGAGCTTCCCGGTCTCGTTCCGCAAGGCGCGCTCGTCGACCGTGCGGTTCCAGTAGTCCACGGCAGCGAACCCGAACAGCGCCGACCGGCCGACGAACTGGCGCAGCACCTCGTTGGACGGGCCCATCACCCATCCGGCCTTGCCGTCGCGCAGGTAGCGTTCGAGCCCGAGATCGCGCCGGTAGCCCGAGCCGCCGCAGGCGTGCAGCATCCGGTCGACCACGGCGGCGACGTTCTTCGCCGCCGTGAACTTGATCTGCCAGCACCAGTGCAGGAAGTCCGCGCGGGCCCGGGTGCCCGGTTCGAGGACACGCTGGTTGCCCGCGGTGGCCCGGTCGAGGGCGTCGGCCACCGAGTAGACCGCGAGCCGGGCCGCGTTCGTGTCGATCACGGCCTCGCCGATGTAGTCCTGAACGGCCGGGTAGTCCGCCACCCGCCGCCCGGTGTCGCGGTGCTCCTTTCCGAGGGTGTGGCGCCTCGCGATGTCCACGGCCCCCATCGCGATCCCGTTCCAGACCGCCGAGGAGCCGGTGAGGAACCACGGGTCGACCACCTCGTCGTTCGACTCCGCACCGTCGCCCACCGGCCCGACGAGGTGCTCGGGGGGCACCAGCGCGTCGTCGACCTCGATCGCACCGGACTGGTTGCCCCGCAGCCCCAGCGCGTCCCACAGCGAGGGCTGCGCCCGGACGTCGCCCGCGTCGACCACGAACACCGACAGGTCGTCGTAGCCGGTGAAGCCCGGGCTGGTGGTCTGCACGACGTAGAAGTCGGCGAACCCGCCGGACGTCGTCCACGACGATCTCTTCCGCACCCGGAACGCCCCGTTCACCCGCTCCGCCCCCGAGGAGATCGGGTACCAGAAGTGCCCGCCGGTGGCCGGGTCGGAGTAGGACAGCGTGCCGATGCGCCCCGCGCTCAACGGGCGGATGTAGTCCTCGATGAGCGCCGGCGTGGCTCGCAGCATGATCGCCTGCACGGCGACGACGTGCATCACGTAGCACATCGCGGTGGACGCGCAGCCGTACCGCGCGATCGTCTCGCAGGCCATGGCGAACGTGGTGTGGTCGCCGCCCAGCCCGCCGTGCTCCTCGGGCACCGTCAACCCGAGGAAGCCGTGCTCGCCGAGCAGCTCCAGGCTGCGGCGCGGGAACCGGAGCTCGTCGTCGGAGCGCTCGGCGTTGTCGCGGATCTCCTGCTCGCACAACTCGATGAGCGTCTCGCGCAGCTCCCGCTGCCGCGCGGTGAGCAGCCAGTCCGGGTCCCATTCGGCCCCGACGCCCCAGAACGGCCGGTCACCCCACACCTTCACGATTGCCTCAGAGTTTCTTGACGAACGTCCGCGCCTGGTAGAGCGCCAACAGGGGCAGCCCGATCATCAGGATCACCATCAGCACCGGCCCGGCCGGATAGGCGAAGAAGTCACTCATCACGCAGCTCCCATCAGTCCGGACTGCCGCATCCGGCTGCGCCCGAAGTCGTTGAGGCCGAACTTGAACAGGACCTTCTCCACCCCGCCGGACTTGTCCGGGTCCACGGTCGACTCGACCTCGTCGAGCAGACCGCTGGAGAACAGGTCGGTGAGCGTCAACCGCACCGTGCCGAACCAGTACTCCCCCGACACCCCGTAGGCCTGCATCACCTCGGCGGCGATGTCGTAGTCCCACAACGGACCACGCCGCGCCAGCAACTGCAGCATGTAGCCCTTCATGTGCATGGTCGTGCCTCCCCTCAGGAGTTGGTCGCCGCGCGGGAATGTGCACCCGGAACCGCCCGCACGACCTCCAACACATCACGCTTCTCGGTGAAGAGAACGAAACTGCCGAACACGGCGATCAGCCCACCGATGACGAACTGGACACCCGGCGCCTCCAAGGTGAACAGATACAGCCACACCAACGCCAACGGCCCGTACAACGCAGCGATCGCCTGCCCCCGACCCACCCCGATCAACGGGAAGGACTTGTACCAGGACACATAACAGAACCCGAACGTCAACCCGAGCAGAACCAGCAGCAACAAGTTGTTCGGATTCGCCAACGCAGCACCCGTGACCTCCCACAAGCGGCTACCCGCAAGCCCCCAAGCAATCGGCACCGCAACGACCAACCACAACGCCACCTCCGCCGTGAAACGCAACGTCAGACCGACATCGGGGTCGCTGACATCCAGCGCGCGCCCCGCGATGGCACCCTCGATCCCCCACCCGATGAACGCCAACGCGCCACCCACGTAGCCGAGCAGGCCCCCGGTCCCCGCACCCGCGAGCTCCCCGACGATCCCCGGCGCAAAGATGATCACACCGCCCGCGACGATCACCAGGATTCCCACGACCGCCCGCCGCGTGATCCGCTCGTTGTACCAGAGCCTGGCCAACACCGCCCCGATGATCGGATACAGCAACGCGGCGACCGCCGCGAACGCAGCCCCCACGTACGCGATCGCCAGGATCGAACCGAAGATCGCCAACATGCCCGCCAACCCCGCCGGGGCATACCAGCGCGAGATGCGCACCCGCCGCATCGTGCGGACGTACTCACCCGTCTTGCCCAGCACCGCCACCCAGAGGTACATGGCCAGCAGCACCGCGACGGCGTTCAACGTGGTGATCACCATCGCCGCCAACAGGTAGTCACCCGTCGAACCCGCAAGATCCACGAACGGGACCTCCGAGTAGATCACCGTCCCCGGCACGTACCAGGCGCCCCACAGCACAGCGCACCAGATCGCCCAGATGAAACCCCACCGCACCTGCCGGTTGCGGTACTCCAGACGCAGTTGCTGGGCCTTCCCTGTTTCGAGCATGGCGGCTCCTCAGGAGATCCGGCGCCCGGGCGGGCGCACGCCGTCGAGAACGGTGGATCGGCAATCCGATGCGTGAGTGCGCACTGCGGGAGGCGCCATCGCGACGCCCCGTCCTGCCCTGTGATGCACATCATCGCCGACCGATCCGGACTTGTACACCCTCCATGGAGATGCAACTGCCCGAATCTGCGACATTTCTCGGCTCTCAGCCCATTCGGAACGATTCAGATATGGTCGCGTATCTCCCTATGGGCAATTCCCCCGTCGGGCCAGGGCCGCGATCAAGGGCTGATGGTCGCTCCCGAAGATCGTTTGGCGACCATTTCCCCTTGATCGGCGAACGCCTGCGCGGCCGACTCGGCAAGACCCCGATGCAGGAGGTCACGAGAGCCCGACGATCTCGCCGTTCGCGTCGATGTCGATCCGGTGGGCGGCCGGGTTGACGCCCAGGCCGGGCATGGTGCGCATGTCGCCGCAGATCGGGTAGATGAACCCGGCGCCGACGGACGCCCTGACCTCGCGCACGGGCATCCGCCAGCCGGTCGGCGCGCCCTTCAGCGAGGAGTCCGACGAGATCGACAGGTGCGTCTTCGCGATGCAGACCGGCAGGTGGCCGAAGCCGTTGCGTTCGTAGCGGTCGAGCTGGCGAGCCGCCACCAGGTCGTAGTCGGCCCCGTCGGCGCCGTACACCTTCGTCGCCACGGTCTCGATCTTCTCCCGAAGCGAGGCGGAGTCCGGGTAGAGGAACCGGAACTCGGAGGGCTCGTTCGCGGCCTCCGCGACCGCCTCGGCCAGCTCGGTGGCCCCCTTGCCGCCCTCGGCGAAGTGCCGGCACACCGCCGCCCGGGCGCCCACCGACTCGGCGATCTCCCGGATGGCCTCGTGCTCCGACGGGTGGTCGTCGGGGAACGCGTTGATGGCCACGACCGGGGAGACACCGTGCAGCCGGATGTTCTCGATCTGCTTGCGCAGGTTGGCCGCCCCGGCGTGCACGTCGTCCGGGTTCTCCGCCAGCAGCGCCTCGGGCAGCGGCTTGCCCGCCACGATCCGGAACCGCCCGGAGTGGGCCTTGAGCGCCCGCACGGTCGCCACCACCACGGCGGCATCCGGGGTCAGCCCCGACGCCCGGCACTTGATGTTGAAGAAGCGCTCCGCTCCCATGTCCGCGCCGAAACCCGCCTCCGTGACGAGGTAGTCACCGCCGTGGATGCCGATCAGGTCGGCCACCACCGAGGAGTTGCCGTGCGCGATGTTGCCGAACGGGCCGGCGTGCACCAGGACGGGCGTGTTCTCCAGCGTCTGCAGCAGGTTCGGCTTCAGCGCCTCACGCATGATCACGGTCATCGCGCCCGCACCGCCGATGTCCTCCGCGGTGACCGGCGTGCCGTCCTCGCTGTAGCCGACGACCACACGCCCGAACCGCTCGCGCATCTCCCGCACCGACCGCGCGAGCGCGAAGATCGCCATCACCTCGGAGGCCGCCGTGATGTCGAACCCGGTCTGCCGCGGGTTCCCGTCGGTGTGCGTGCCGAGACCGACGATCACGTTCCGCAGCACCCGGTCGTTGACGTCCAGCACCCGGCGCCAGGTGATGTTGTGCGGATCCAGCCCGGAGGGGTTGCCCTGGAACAGGTGGTTGTCCAGCAGCGCGGACAGCATGTTGTGCGCCTCGGTCACCGCGTGGAAGTCCCCGGTCAGGTGCAGGTTGAGGATCTCCATCGGCACCACCTGGGCGTAGCCGCCACCCGCCGCGCCACCCTTGATCCCGAACGTCGGGCCCATGGACGGCTGCCGGACCGCCACCGTGGCGCGCTTGCCGATGTGTTTGAACGCCTGGCCGAGGCCGACCGTGGTGGTCGTCTTCCCCTCGCCCAGCGGCGTCGGCGTCACCGCGGACACCACGACGTACTTCGCCCGCGGCCGCTCCGCCAGCTCCTCGATCGCCTCCAGCCGGATCTTCATCACGTCCCGGCCGTACGGCTCGAGAAGGTGCGGACCGAGGCCCATCTCCCCCGCGACGTCCTCGATGGGCTTGAGCTTCGCGGCGCGGGCGATCTCGAGGTCATTCGGGAAGGGCACGGTCGGCTCCTAGGGTGTGGTGTTCTCGGCCGTGAACTCGACGCCGAGCTCGGCGCCCGCGTCGAGCAGCGTGTCCGCGAGGTACTGGCCGGACGAGCGCTCACAGTGCAGGAGGTAGCTGGGAACGCCGTCCACGTCGTCGCGTACGACGTCCGTCACGAGCTTCGCCACGGAGGTCCGCAGCGCGGCCCCGTTCGGGACCACGTCGTCGGCGAGATCGATGCCGCAGACCTTCGCGAGCAGGTCGGTCGCGCGCTCGCCGCGGACCCGCAGCATCGCCCGCCCGTGCGTGAGGTCGACGACGGTGACGAACTCGTCGGGCGCACCGGCGCGCGCCTCGACCCGGCCGCGCACCGCGTCCTGGGTGCCGGGCGCGTCGATCACCAGCCACTCCCCCGGGCCGGAGCCGACCACGAGCGCGCCGTCCGCGTCGCGCTCCGCCCGGCCGAATCGGCCGAGTGCCGCCGCCACGGCGCCATCGTGCGGGGCCCTGACGTGCACCTTGGCCGAGGCGCTGAGGTCGCTGACGGTCAGTGCCCCGGCGCACGCCGCGGCGGGCCCGACCGTGATCGGGCTGCGCGCGACCGGCGGCCCCACGTGCCTCGGCGGGCCGGCCGGTGCATCCGTCGCGGTCCGCTGGCGCTGCCCCTCGGGGTCGACGTGGGCCAGGTGGTCGGTGACCCGAGCGGCGATCCGCCGGCCGTCGGGCAGGAGCACCGTGACCTCGGTGCCCGGATCGGCGAACGCCGCGTCGAGCTGCGCGAGGCACACCGAGCGCTCCAGCGTCGGTGACATGCGGCTGGACGTGACCCGGCCGACGATCCGCTTCTCGCCCTCCACGATCTGGCTCGCCTCGGCGGGCACCACGGCCCCGTCGACCGGCTGCAGCCCGACGAGCCGCGAACCGCCCCCGCTCTCCTGCTGCCACGCGAGCTCCGGCCTGCCGACGAAGTCGTCCTTGTCGAGCTTGATCGCCCAGTCCAGGCCCGCGCTGTACGCCCGGGTCAGGCCGTCGGTGTCCTGGCCGACGATGAGGTGGCCCTTCTCCAGGCGCAGGATCCGCTGGGCCTCCACCCCGAACGGGGCCACACCGAGGTCGCGCCCGTGTTCGAGCAGCGCCTCCCACACGTGCAGGCCGTACGCGGCGGGCACGTGCAGCTCGTAGGACAGCTCGCCGGTGAACCCGATCCGCCACAGCACGCAGTCGTCGACGTCGGCGATCCGCCCGGTGCGGACGTTCATGTAGCCGAACGCCTCCTCGGACAGGTCGACGCCCTCGGCCAGCCGCCCCACGAGCTCGCGCGAGCGCGGACCGGCCACGTTGATGCTGGCGTACGCCGTGGTCAACGGCGTGACGTGCACCTTCCACTCCGGGTGCTCGGTCTGCAGCCAGTTCTCCACCCACTCCCACACGGCACCCGCGCCGGACGAGGTGGTGGACATCAGGTAGCGGTCGTCGGCCAGCCGCCCGGTGACGCCGTCGTCGAACACCACGCCGTCCTCGGCGCACATCACGCCGTAGCGCACCCGGCCGACCTCGAGCTTCGACCACTTGTTCACGTAGAGCAGGTTGAGCAGCTCGGACACGTCCGGCCCGCGCAGGTCCAGCTTGCCGATCGGCGTGACGTCGATGATCCCCACGCCCTCGCGCACCGCGCGTACCTCGGCGGCCGGGTCGCCGTAGTGGTCCGGCCGGATCCACTGCCCCGCGACGAGCGGGCGCGCGCCGAGGCGCTCGTGCGCGGGCTGCATCGGCGAGTGCCGCACCGGCTCGAAGCTCCGCCCGGCGAGCGCCCCGAGCGTCACCGGCACGTGCATCGGCCGCCAGGTGGTCGTGCCGGTCTCCGCGATCGTCGACCCCGTGGCCTCGGCGAGCACCGCCACCGCGTTGACGGTCTCGAGCTTGCCCTGCGCGGGACCCATGGTGACCGTCGTGTAGCGCTTCACGAGCTCCACCGAGTCGTAGCCCTCACGGGCCGCGACGTGGATGTCCTTGGAGGAGACGTCCTCGGAGAAGTCGACCATGCCGTGGCTGCGCCCGCGGAACAGCTCCGGGTGGTCCTCGATGACCAGCTCCGGCACCTCGACGGGCGGCTGCTCGGCGACGGCGGGTGCCGGCGCGGCGCGCGTCGGGAGGTGGGCGAGCTTGCGCGCGCGCCGCGCCAGGGCGCGGCGGGCGGCCTCGCGGCCGACGGCGTCGGCGTGGTCGGTGAGCTCGTCCACGCTGCCGTCGCCCGCGATCCCGCCGGTCGCCATGACCTCGTCGGGCAGGTCGTCCCCGGGGACGAAGCGGGCCGCCTGCGGCACGTACACGGGGCGGGCGCCCGCCTGGTTGAGCAGCGCGGTCGGCGCGGTCCAGCCGGTGGCGGTGACGAGGAGGTCCGCCGCCACGGTGCGCCCGTCCCCGAGCTCGACGGCGCGCACCCCCGACCGCCCCCGCACGCGCACGACGTCGCCGCCGCGCCGGGCGTCGACGACCTCGGCGACGTCGACCCCGACGGAGCGCAGGTCGTCGACCGCGGCGTCGCCGTCGGCGTTGGCCGTGAGGACGACCGCGCGCTCGCCCGGCCGCACCGCGTGCAGGTTCACGAGCCGCCGGACGGCGGTGGACAGCATGACCCCGGGGAGGTCGTTCCCGGCGAACACGTACGGCCGTTCGATCAGCCCGGCCGCGACGACGAGGGTCCCCGCCCTCGCCTTGACCAGCCGCTCCGACCCGTCCCCGGCACGCTCGGCGACCGCGATCCAGTTGTCGTCGTAGCGGCCCAGCACGACCGAGTCGGTGAGGACCTCGATCCCGGCGGTGGCGGCGACGGTGCTGCGCAGCTCGGCGAGCAGCGCGAGCTGCGCCGGGTCGCCCCAGCGCAGGTGTCCGCCGAGGTCGTGCTCCTCCTCGACGAGCAGCACCGAGGCGCCGGCCCGCGCCGCGGCGAGGGCGGCGGCCATTCCCGCCGGACCGCCGCCCGCGACCAGGACGTCGGGGTGGGCGTAGCGCTTGTCGCGGTGGACGTGGGGGGTGTCGGGCGAGATCGACCCGGCGTGCGCGAAGCGCGCCAGCACCTTCTCGTAGGCCGGCCACAGGCGCTCCGGCTTGATGAACGTCTTGTAGTAGAAGCCGGGGGCGAGGAAGCGGCCGGCCAACTGGTTCACGGCCTTGACGTCGAACCGCAGCGACGGCCACGTGTTCTGCGACGACACCCGCATGCCGTCGACGACCCGGCGGTGCGCGGCCCGCACGTTCGGCTCGTCGTCGACCTGCAGGATGCATCCCGGGTCGTGGTAGCTCGCGGTGAGGATCCCGCGGGGCCGGTGGTACTTGAAGCTGCGGGAGAACACCCGCTCGCCCGCCGCCGCCAGCGCGGAGACGATCGAGTCGCCGGGGTGGGCGGCGGCCGGACGCCCGTTCCAGGTGAAGCGGAGGGTGCGGCTGCGGTCGATCACCTCGCCGGGCTGCGGATCGAGGCGATGGCTCGCGAGAGCGGTGGCCGACCGGGACTGCTCGACGGTCATCGGGTCGCTCCCCCACGGATCCGGTTGCTCTCGGTCTCGCGCTCCACCCGGAAGAACCGGCGGCACCCGGCGGTGTGGTACCAGGTCTCGTCCACCCAGCCGCGCCGGTTGCGGCGCAGGTACAGGTAGTCGCGCCACTGCTCGGGGGTGGCGGTGGCGGGGTCGGGCCGCGGCGTCACCTCGCCCGAGTACCGGAACTCGGACACGTTGCGGGGCCCGCACCACGGGCACGGCAGTTCGATCATCAGAGGTAGGTCCTCTCGTGGGTTCGGCGGTGGGGGCGTCTAGTGGCCGACCGCCGCGGCACCCTTCTCGCCCACCAGTTCTCCTTGCGCGAAGCGGTCGAGCCCGAACGACTCGATGATCTCGGGCGTCCGCCGCGTGGCGATGGCCTCGGCCATCGCCTCGCCGGACACCGGGCCCGCCTTGAACCCGTAGGTGCCCCAGCCGACGTCGACGTAGAAGCCGTCGACGGGCGTTTCGCCCATGATCGGTGAGTAGTCGGGGGTCATGTCGCAGAGCCCGGCCCACTGCCGCAGCAGGCGCATCTTCGACAGCGACGGCATCAGCTCGAGGACGTGCCCGGCGAGCCCTTCGACGAACTCCAGCGAGCCGCGCATGGAGTAGGACGTGAAGGGATCGACGCTGGCGCCGAACACCAGCTCACCACGGTCGGTCTGGCTGACGTAGACGTGCAGCGTCCCGGACACCACGACGGCGTGCAGGAACGGCCGGACCGGCTCGGTGACCGCGGCCTGCAGGGGGAACGTCTGGATCGGCGTGCGGACGCCGGCCATGTCGGAGATCGTCGACGACCAGCCCGCCGTGCTGTTCACGACGATCGGTGCCGCGATCCGCCCGCGGTTCGTCCGCACGCCGGCCACCCGCCCGTGCTCCACCTCGATGCCGGTGACCTCGGTCTTCTGGTGCAGGTGCACGCCGTGCGCGTCGGCGGCCCGCGCGTACCCCCACACCACGGCGTCGTGCCGGATGATCCCGCCCGGCGGGTGGTAGAGGGCGCCGAGGATCGGGTAGCGGGTGTCCGCGGTCGTGTCCAGGTGCGGGACCAGCTCCTTGACCTGGCCGGGGTCGATCACCTCCGAGTCGACGCCGACGAGCTTGTTCACCTCGGCGCGCCAGCGCATGGTGCGCAGGGAGCTGTCGTTGTGGGCGAGGGTCAGGTGCCCGCGCCGGGAGAACATGACGTTGAAGTTGAGGTCCGCGGCGAGGTGGCGGTACAGCTCGAGCGACCGGTCGTAGAACCGCACGCCTTCCGGCGTGAGGTAGTTCGAGCGCAGGATCGCGGTGTTGCGGCCGGAGCCCCCGCCGCCCAGGTAGCCCTTGTCGAGGACCGCCACGTTGCGGATGCCGTGGTTCGCGGCGAGGTAGTAGGCCGTGGCCAACCCGTGGATGCCGCCGCCGACGATCACGACGTCGTAACTCGGGCGCACCTCGTGGTTGCGCCATGCTCGCGGCCATTCGGTGGAGACCACGCCGTGTTTGAGGAGGCTGAACGCCGAGTACCTCGGTGATTTCCGGCGCCCGTTCGTCGAACCGTTCCGGTCGTTGTCTGCGATCACGCCGCCCGCCTCCGAAGATCCCGCTGGGAACGAGGCGCGACCGGCGCCCCTACGCGACAGTGATGCGGACCATACTCAACGAGAGGAGACGTTGTCCATCCTCAGTGAACGGAGTGGATCAACCTCGAGAGCTGAGCGACTTCACCGCGAGGAACTGGATCGGAAGCGAGATGAGCTCGCCCGGACCATGGGCGACCTCGCCGACGAACTGGAGGGTGTCCCCGGCCTCGAGCAGGTAGCGACCGCTTCCGCAGCAGTACTCCATCTTCCCGCTGATCATGAAGATGAGCTCCGTTCCGGCGTGCTGGTACAGCGGGAACGCGTCGGCGCGCTCGGTCAGCGTCACGAGCATCGGCTCGAGGCTGTCGTGCGGCGCCCGCATCGTCCCCAGCGACTGGTACCGCTGACCGTGCGCGGAGTTGCGGTGCTGGATCACCAGTCCGGACCCGGCCTTGACGTGGATGACGTCCTGCTCCTCGGACAGGCCGCGGAAGAACGCCGTCACCGGGACCGAGAGCGCCTCGGAGAGGCGGGCCAGCGTGCCGAGGCTCGGGGACGACTGCGCGTTCTCGATCTTGGACAGCATGCTCTTGGACAGGCCGCACTCGTCGGCGAGCCTGCCGACGGTCCAGCCGTGGCGCAGTCGCATCTCCCGGACGCGCTCGGCGATCACCGTCGCGAGCGACTCCTCGACCCCGACGGGAGGCTGCCCGTCCACGGCCTCCGCCTCCTCGACACCCACCCACTCAGCGGTCATGTTCGGCTCCGGGATATCGGCGCGGGCGCGCCCGCGGGGACGGCGGGCCGACCCCGCCTGCACCAACGCTAGCCGATCGGGGTTGTGTCGTGACGCGGGACACTGTTTACTGCTTGTGGATAAACCACCCCCGCAAGAGCACCGGCGCTCGTAGAGGAGGGGCCCATGGAATCCGATCTCGATCAGTTCCTGGCACAGGACGGTCGCGACGACGAGATCGCTCGGGTACGTCGCCTGATCGACGAATCCGATGTCACGTACATCTACTACCAGTTCGCATCCGTCACCGGCCGCATCATGGGCAAGGGTGCACCGGCGGCGCACTGGGAGCGGTTCGCCCGCAAGGGCTTCCAGCTCGTCTACGGCTCGACCGCCAACCTGTTCACCGACCGGCACGGTGAGTACATCGGCTACGGCCCGGAGGCCCGGGAGCTCGTCGGGCTACCGGATGTGGAGACCTTCTGCGTCCTGCCGTGGGACCCCAAGACGGCACGGGTCTTCTGCACGCTCTTCCGCTGCCCCGAGGAGGAGGAGGACCCCGGCGCGTACCTCACCTCCGACTGCCGCGGGAACCTCAAGCGGATCCACGCCGACTTCGAGCGCGAGACGGGGCTGCACCTGCGGGCGGGCACCGAGCCGGAGATGATGTGGCTCAAGCTCAACCCCGACGGCACCCCCTCCGTCGAGGGCATGACCAAGCCCTTCTGCTACCACATCGACCAGTTCTCCGAGCTGCAGCCGCTGATCCACCGGGTCATCGAGTACAGCACCGCGATGGGCCTGGACATGATCCAGGGCGACCACGAGGACGCGCCCGGCCAGCTCGAGCTGAACTGGCAGTTCGACCGGGCCGAGCACACGGCCGACCGCCTGACCACCTACCGGCAGGTCTGCCGGCAGGTCGGCCGCGAGTTCGGCGCCTTCCCGTGCTTCATGCCCAAGCCGTTCACCGGCGTCTCGGCCAACGGCTGCCACCACAACATCTCGCTGTGGCAGGGCGACGGCGACAACGCCGAGAACGTCTTCCTGCCCGACGGGGACAACCCGCGGATGCCGAGCAAGCTGGGGCTGGCCGCCATCGGCGGCGTCCTCGAGCACCTCAACGCGCTCACCTGCCTCACCTCGCCGACGGTCAACTCCTACCGCCGCCTGTGGGACACCGGGTTCTGGGCGCCGCTCTACGCGGACTGGGGCTACCAGAACCGCACCACCGCGCTGCGCGTCAGCTCGCCGGACCGCTTCGAGTACCGCTCGGTGGACTCCGCGGTCAACCCGTACCTCTCGATGGCCGGGCTGATCAAGGCGATGGCCGACGGCATCCGGCGCAACCTCGACCCCGGCCCGCCCGAGGAACGCAACATCTACGACGCGATCTCCGAGGGCAAGCAGGTCCGCAAGATCCCGATGACGCTCGGCGACGCGCTGGCCGCGCTCGAGGCCGACGAGGTCATGCGCAGCGCGCTGCCCGGCGACATGTACCGGGTCTTCATGCACTACAAGCGCGACGAGTGGGAGCGCTTCTGCGCCGCCGTCACCGACTGGGACGTCAAGGAATACCTCGACATCCTCCCGTAGGAAAGGGGCTCTCCATGTGCGGGATCGCGGGGATCATCTACAGAGGACGCACCGGGGACGTCGGGCGCGACATGACCCACATGCTGCAGTCGATGCGGCATCGCGGGCCGGACTCCACCGGCTACGCCCTCTACGGCGAGCCGACCGATCTGCTGGTGATGCGCTTCAAGCTCGCCGACCCGACCGACCAGCGCGACTTCGACTTCAGCGAGCGCCTGGAGCGCAACCGTCGTGAGGTCGAGGCGCGGTTGGCCAAGCTCGGCGCGACGATCGACCGCGTCCAGGGGGAGTCGGAGTACGCCTACCGGGCCACGTTCCGCTACTCGGGCGAGCTGAAGCCGCTCGCCGACTACGTCGAGGACGTGCCGGGTGCCGAGGTGCTCTCGCTCGGCAACTCGCTGGAGATCGTCAAGGACCTCGGCAACGCGGAGGCCGTCGCGGCCCAGTACCGCCTCGGCGACTTCCGCGGCACCCACGCCATCGGCCACGTCCGGATGGCCACCGAGTCCGACGTCGACATCGCCGGCGCTCACCCGTACTGGGCCTATCCGTTCTCCGACGTGGCGGTCGTGCACAACGGGCAGCTCACGAACTACCACCAGTGGCGGCGCCGGCTCGAGCGCCTCGGCCACCGGTTCCAGTCCGAGTGCGACTCCGAGATCATCGCCGTCTACATCGCCCAGCGCATGGCCGACGGGCTCTCGCTCGAGACCGCGATGAAGCAGAGCCTCGACGACCTCGACGGCGTCTTCACCTACCTCGTGGTCACCGAGGACCAGCTGGGCGTGGCCAAGGACGAGATGGCCGCGAAGCCGCTGGTCCTCTACGAGGCGGACGACATGGTGGCGCTCGCGTCCGAGGAGATCGCGATCCGCGCGGTGGTCAACCGCGAGATCGACACCTACGACCCCTACGAGCGGGAGGTGCTGGTGTGGAGCCGATGACCGAGACGACCGCCACCGCACGGGTCGACCAGCGCGGCCTCGCCGAGCCCGACACGACGGCCCCGAAGACCGCCGTCGTCACGGGCGCATCGGCGGAGCTGGACGCCGCGGACCTCACGACCAGGCAGATCAACCTCGAGCTGCGGCGGCTGCTCTACACCGAGGACGTCACCGAGGTGGTCGTCCGCAACCCGGGAGCGCGGCACTCGATCGCGGTCGGGCTGCTGACCCGGTGCCGGATCCGCATCGACGGCAGCCTGGGCTACTTCGGCTGCGGGCTGATCGACGGCCCGGAGATCCACATCACCGGCCGCGTCGGCTGGTCGGTCGCCGAGAACATGATGTCCGGCGTCCTCGTGATCGACAAGAACGCGGGATCGCTCACCGGCGCCGCGTTCCGCGGCGGCGACCTCGTCGTCCGCGGGCACGTCGGCGCGCGCACCGGGATCGACCAGAAGGGCGGCACGATCATCGTCGGTGGGAACACCGGCTCGATGACCGGTTTCATGATGCAGCGCGGCCGCCAGATCATCTGCGGCGACGCGGGCCACGGTCTCGGCGACTCCATGTACGACGGCGCGATCTACGTGGGTGGCGAGGTCGCCTCCCTCGGTGTCGACTGCGTCGAGAGCGAGATGACCCCGGCCGATGACGAGCTCATCGACCGCAAGTTCGGGATCTACGGGCTCCAGCGGCCGGAGCGGTTCCGCAAGTTCGTCTGCGGGAAGAAGCTCTGGAACTACGACAACCTCGAACCGAACGAGCGCAAGCTCGTCCTGTAGCCGGGTTCCGCATTCCCGTTTCCTTTGCACAAGGAGTCCTCGGATGAGCACGCCCAACGGCAAGCCGAAGAACCTGCTCGGGCAGAGCCGCATCTTCACGCCGGAAGTCATCGACGACATCCACACGAAAGCCGAGCTCGGCCGTTACCGCATGCGCGGCTTCTCGATGTTCAAGCCGATCCCGCACTGGGACGAGCTGATGTTCCTGCCGGGCACGCTGACCCGGTTCGTGATCGAGGGATATCGCGAGAAGTGCCAGACCAAGACGGTCCTCGGCGCGCGCTTCGCCAAACGACCGCTCGAACTCGACATCCCGGTCTACATCACCGGGATGAGCTTCGGAGCGTTGTCGCTCGAGGCCAAGATGGCGTTGGCCAAGGGCGCGTCGATGGCCGGCACGGCGACCTGCTCGGGTGAAGGGGGCATGATCCCGCCGGAGCGCGATCTCTCGACCAAGTGGTACTACCAGGTCATCCAGAGCCGGTACGGGTTCAACCCGCACCACCTCATGCTCGCCGACGCCGTGGAGTTCTTCATCGGCCAGGGCTGCAAGGTGGGTCTCGGCGGGCACCTGATGGGCCAGAAGGTCACCGAGCAGGTGGCCGAGATGCGCTCGCTCCCGGCGGGCATCGACCAGCGCAGCCCCGCCCGCCACCCGGACTGGCTCGGTCCCGACGACCTGTCCCTCAAGGTCCAGGAGATCCGGGAGGCCACCGACTACCAGGTCCCGATCCAGCTCAAGCTGGGCGCGGCGCGCGTCTACGACGACGTCCGGATGGCCGCGAAGTGCGGCCCCGACATCATCTACCTCGACGGCGCCGAGGGGAGCACGGGCGCCGGCCCGCACATCGCCACCGAGGAGACCGGCATCCCGTTGATGGCGGCGATCCCGGAGGCCCGCCGCGCCCTGGAGGACGTCGGCCTGGCCGACGAGGTCGATCTCGTCGTCGCCGGGGGCATCCGCAACGGCGCCGACATCGCCAAGTGCATCGCGCTCGGCGCCAAGGCGGTGGCGATCGGCCACTCCGCGCTGATGGCGCTGAACTGCAACAAGGAGATCCCGGGCGTCACCGACTACGAGGGCACGATCGGCGTGCCCGCCGGCAGGTGCTACCACTGCCACACCGGCCGCTGCCCGGTCGGCGTCACCACCCAGGACCCGGAGCTGCGCAAGCGGCTCGTGGTCGACGAGGCCGCGGAGCGCGTCTACAACTTCCTGCACACGCTCACGCTCGAGGTGCAGATGCTCGCCCGGGCCTGCGGGAAGACGAACATCCACAGCCTCGAGCCGGAGGACCTCTGCGCCCTCACCACGGAGGCGGCCGCGATGGCCCGGGTTCCGCTGGCCGGCACCTCCTACGTCCCCGGCGTCACCGAGGAGCAGACGTTGGCCGAGATCAAGCACCTGCTGGAGAAGCACGTCGCGAACGACGGGCGGGCGGTGCGCGATGTCTGAACCGGTGCCCGTCGAGATCCAGTTCGACCCGGCGAAGCGGCACCTCAGCACCCGGCAGGGCATCGACACCGAGGAGCTGACCGGGCGGACCTTCCCGTACCAGTTCGAGCGCTCGCTCGTCGACGACGTCGACCTCGACGCGGCGACGCCCGGCGACGACATCAACTGGCTGGAGGACATCCACCTGATGCAGGAGGACGGCATGAACGCCGTCTTCGACCGCTACACCAACGCCTTCCTGAAGATCTACTTCGACATCCCGGAGGGCCGCGAGGACGAGTACGCCCGGAAGGTCCTGATCACGCACCTCCAAGAGGGCAACTCGTACGGCATCTGGCTCAAGCACCGGCACGCGAAGTTCGCGCAGCCCGAGCTCGGGTCCTGGCTCTCGGGCTCGCCGACGGTCGGCGAGAACTACGCGCGTAGCGAGCTCGAAGGTTGGGAGAAACCACTCCATTAACCCTTCCCACGGCTACGGCCGGGGGATGTCCGGCTCGGACCGCACCACCGCATCCCCGAGAGGAGGCGAACGGTGTCTTACGTCGTCAGCACCGGCACGGTCGGGATCTACCGCGGCCAGGATCACCCTGGCGGCGTTCCGGTCACGCTCGGCGGTGTGCCCGCAGTGCGCGCACCGGAAGACTCGCTCGGCCAGCGCGAGCCGCTGCTTGGCTCTCGCGAAACAGCTCGCACAGGTCATCGTGGTGAAGGCGGGCGGCACCAACACCACCCTCCGGCCCGCCCGCTGGGCCCGTTCCAAGAGTTCCCGCTTGGCCGCGCCGATCGCGGCGTCGGCCGCCTTGCGCGCCATGCTCGATCGGGTCAGGAAGCGTGGCCGAAAGTCCTCGACCGCGAGGATCTGATGGTCGGCGACGACGCGACGCGCCCACAACCGGGCGGTGTGCGAGTTCTGCCGGAGAGCCTTCTTCGCCAGCTTGGCGGCCCGCCGGCGGGCCCGCCGGTAACCCGCCGACGGGGCCTGCCCGCGCTCCCTACGGCGGCGGCTCATCTTCCGCTGGGCACGGGCCAGCTCCGCGGCGCAGCGTCGCCGATATCCGTGGTGGGGCAGGTCGTAGGCCGGGTCAGTGGTGGTCGCGGTGGTGGACACGCCCCAGTCGATGCCGATCGCCCCACCGGCGTGCGGCGCCGGCACGCGTTCGCGGCGGACCACGAACGAGGCGTACCAGTGCCCCAGGGAGTCTTGGTAGACCCGCACCGAGGTCGGCCGGCTCGGCAGCTCGCGCGACCACACCACCCGGATGGACACGCTCTTGGGGAGCCGCAGCCGGCCGTCGCGGACCGCGAATCCGCGGGTGGTGTACTCCAGCGACGGGAGCGTGTTCCTCCGCCCCTTGAGCCTGGGTTTGCCACGACCTTTGATCCGGTAGGCGTCGGCCAGCGCGGTGGCGTAGGTGCGCAGCGTCTGCTGCTGGGCAACCTGCGACCCGGCGCGGAGCCATCGGGTACGTGCGCGGGCTTCCGTCAGCTGCCGGGACAGCTCCCCGACCGTCGGTGTGCGGCCGGTCTCTTGCTGGTGGACGGCCTCGTTCCACAGGAACCGGCAGCGGTGCCACTCGTCGAGGAGCGCGCGCTTGGCCTGCATGCCGGGGCGCAGCCGGTAGGTGTAACGCACGATCTCCTCCACACCTGTCACTATCCAGCCCACCCCCGACACTTTCCGGATCGAGGACCACCTCAGAGACATCATCCGGTTGGTTTTGCGCCGACCGTCGAACCGGAGACCAAGCCAGACCAAGTGCATTTGCTCGTCACTGCGGATCGACAGTACGGCGTCCACCCGCCGGCCGGGCATTTCCGGGGCCGCAGTTCACGGGGTCCTCTGGGAGGAGTTCGCCACGCCGCGGAGCCGACTTCCGACCGTGTGGACCCGCTCCTACTTCGTCGCCACGGTTGGCGGCGCCACCTTGGCGTCGTCCGCGCCATGTCGATAAACAAGAGAACGTGTGAACCCCCCTTCCTCCCCTCGGCTGAAGCCAGGGGACTCTCGGGAGTTTTGTGATGACCGACACCGCACGTCCGGCAGTTCCCCCCGGAGGGTCCGCGCACGCCGACCCCGGTCTGCAACGCACCATCAGCTGGCAGGGTGCCTTCTGGATCGCCAGCGGCGTCCCGGCACTCGTGCTGTTCTCGATCGGCTCGATCGCGGCCACCGTCGGGACGCCCTCGGTCCTGGTCTGGACGGTCTCGGTCGTGTTCGGGCTGATCCAGAGCTTCACCTGGGCCGAGATCGCGGGGATGTACCCGCAGAAGGCCGGCGGCGCCTCGGTGTACGGCGCCATGGCGTGGATGCCGTACTCCAAGTTCGTGGCCCCGGTCTCCGTGTGGTGCAACTGGCTCGCGTGGTCCCCCGTGCTCACGATCGGGTCGGGACTCGGCGCGGGCTACCTGATCACCGCGCTGTTCCCGGCGGACGCCGCCATCAACACCTGGTCGGTCAGCCTGGTCGACCTCTCCGCCCTGAAGGACGGACTGGAACTGCGGCTCAACGCCCAGTTCTTCATCGCCGCCGCGTTCCTGCTGGTGGTGTTCCTGCTGCAGCACCACGGTGTCCTCCGGGCCGCACGGGTGCAGACGATCGTCGGGATCGCGGTCCTCGTCCCGCTGGTGGTCGTCGGGGTCGTGCCGCTGCTCACCGGCGACGTCATGCGGGACAACTTCGCCCCGTTCGTGCCGCTGTCCGGCGCGTGGGACGGGAGCGGCTGGACCCTCTTCGCCGGCGGCCTGTTCCTGGCCGCCTGGTCGGCCTACGCGTTCGAGACCTCGGTCTGCTACACCCGGGAGCTCAAGGACCCGGGCCGGGACACGCCGCGGGCCATCTTCGCGGCGGGCCTGCTCTGCCTCGCGGTCTACACCCTCGTGCCGTTCACGTTCCAGGGCGCCCTCGGCCTCGACCGGTTGGTGCAGGACGACATCGTCGCAGGTGACGGCGTGGCCGCGGCGATGGTCGAGATGGTCGGCGGCGGCGCGGTCGTCGGCAACCTGCTCGTGGTCATGTTGATCCTGGCGCTGCTGCTGTCGGTCATGACCACGATGGCCGGCTCGTCGCGGACGCTGTACCAGGGCTCGATCGACGGCTGGCTGCCGCGCTACCTCGGCAAGGCCAACCGGCACGGCGCACCGGCCCGGGCGATGTGGACCGACCTGGTGTTCAACCTGGTGCTGCTGCTGATGAGCGACTACGTGTTCGTGCTCGCCGCGTCCACGGTCTGCTACATGATCTTCAACTTCCTCAACCTCAACGCCGGATGGCTGCACCGCAGGGACAACCCGCACCTCGCGCGGCCGTGGCGGGCACCGACGGCCCTCATCGCCGCCGGCGCGGTCCTCGCGTTCGTCAACGCGCTGCTGCTCGGCTGGGGTGCGAACGTGTGGGGACCGGGTGCGCTGCTCACCGGCCTCGTGGCCGCCGCGCTGATCGTCCCGGTGTTCGCGTACCGCCACTACTACCGGGACCGGGGCGAGTTCCCGGACTCGATGTACGAGACCGGAGCGGACGGGGCCGCGGTGGCGCCGACGAGGCGAGCGGGCGCGCTGCCCTACCTGGTGCTCGCCGGCGGGGTCGTGATGGTCGTGATCGGCCAGCTCCTCGCGGCCTGACCGATGTTCTCCACGCGGTTCACCGCCCGGTTCGACGTGCGCCACCCGGTCCTCCGCGCGCCGATGGGCACCGTCGCGGGCGGGGCGCTCGCCGCGGCGGTGACGGCGGCGGGTGGTCTCGGCCAGATCGGCGTCGGATACGGCGACGGCGCATGGCTGCAGCGGCTGGCACGGCCGCGACGACGAGCTCGGCGCCGCGCGCGGCGACGAACGCTGTCACCGGCGGGTGAGCGCCACGAGGTACCGGCAGACCCGGTCGGTCGGGTTGATGTACTCCCGTGCGGCGGACGGCCCCATCTGGAGGCAGTCCCCTGCGTCCAGCTCGTGCACGGTGGCGCCCTCGTGCAGGCTCAGATGTCCGTCGAGCACCCAGATCTGCTGGTGGACCAGCTCGGAGGTGAGGGGCGGGAACGCAACCCGGGTCCCGGCCGGGAGCTCGATCTCGACGAGCTCCAGCGGCCGCCCACCGGCCGGTGACACCGCACGACGCCGGTAGCCGCTGGCCGGGTCGGTCCAGGTCGGCTGGTCCGCGGCCCGCACGAGCCGACCGGCACCGTCCTCGGCGCGCGTCACGAACTCGGAGAGCGTCATGCCGAGCCCGGCGGCCAGGCGGGCGAGCAGGACGGCGGTGGGCTGCGCCGCACGGCGCTCGACCTTCGCGATCATCGCGCGGGATACCCCGGACCGCTCCGCGAGCGCGTTCACCGAGAGCCCGCGCGCCTGCCGGGCCGCCAGCAGCGCCTCCGCGAGGGAGGCCGAGAGGGTGTCGGGCACCCGTACCACTATAGGGGCAGTTCTGCTTACCATCTTCACCATGAAGATTCGGGCGGCCACCGCCGAGGACGCCGCGGCGTGCGCCGCGATCTATGCCCCGTACGTCACCGACACGGCGATCTCGTTCGAGACCGAGCCGCCGACACCGGCCGAGATGGGCGAACGGATCACCGCGGCGGAGCGCACACATGCCTGGCTCGTCCTCGAGGATCTGGAGTCCGGCGGCCGCGTCGTCGGCTACGCCTACGCCGGCCCGTGGCGCTCACGTTCCGCTTACCGGCGCACGTGCGAGACCAGCGTCTACATCGAGGCCGGCAGCCGACGCCGCGGTTCCGGCCGGGCGTTGTACGAGGCGCTGCTGGCGCGGCTCGCCGAGCGCGGCTACCGGACGGCCGTCGCCGGCATGACCGTTCCCAACGAGGCGAGCGTCGGGCTGCACCGGGCCTTGGGCTTCGAACCCGTCGGCACGTTCCGGGAGGTCGGGCGCAAGAACGGCCGGTGGCACGACGTCGCGTGGGCGCAACGGTCGATTGCGTCGGCGGCCGCCGAGGAAGCCGGTTCCGGCCCTCCGAGGTGACGCCGGCCGTCCGCCGCGACGGCACGCCCGAGCCGCCTCGGCGCGCTCAGATGATGTCCAGGCGCGGGAGCGTGGGCCACCGGTCGGAAGCCCATGCGGGCCAGCTCTCGAACGGTGCCGGCGGCGGAGGAGGTGAGCAACCTCGGAGCTCGCCGGTCGTGGGTGGCGTGAACGAGGTACGGAACCGTTCGTGGTCGTCGAGGGTCATCTCGAAGGTCTCCTCCGGAGCCGCGCGCCACCGCGCCGTTGCCCGCTCCCTGCGCTCATCCTCGGGAAGACTCACGTAGTGCAGCTCGAAGTCGGCGCCCGCGAGGTCGGCGATCGCCCGCAGGGCGTACCGCTCCTCGCTGGACCAGCAGCCGAAGTCGAGGATCACGGACCCGCCCGCGCGCAACACCTGGTGGGCAACCCAGATGAGCCGCCCTTCCAGAACCTCGCGCTTCCCGCCGAACTCGACCCACCGAACCCCGAACAGCGGCACCATCCACTCGTCGGGCGTCAGCCGCAAGGCACCGCTCGCCCGCTCCAGCTCGAGAGCAAGGGTCGTCTTGCCCGCCCCGGGCAAGCCGACCGTGAGATGCAACCTCGGCCTCGAACTCACGGACATCACCTTGCCCGCAGTGCCCAAGCAGGGCGCCATCGGGGTGGAGCCGGCGTATACCCGAGCGGCCGTCCGGCGTGGCCCGATACTGCGTGCTCGACACGACACTCCGGTGGACGCCACTTCCGCCTGACCGGAGCGTGCCGGACGGTCTTCTGCCGGGAGGCTGGATTGGCGAGTATCTGCCAGTGTGATCCTCTGGGCACACCTCTAGAAGTTCCGATGTCTGGCGAACGTATCAAAAAGGTGATCAAGCCAACTGCGTGCAACTTCGGCCGATCATTGGCGACCGATGTTCAGCATGCGGCCACTCCGGCGCGAATGGCTGGATCGAACTGAAACTCGACCAGGACTCGGGCGGTGGCTTTCTTGCCGGATTCGTCTACATGACCTGTGTTCGGGACGTCTGGGCTGGCAACACGCTCGTCCCGGTTCGTCGACGGGCCGACGCTCGCCGAGGTCCGGACCACACGCGGGCTGCCGCCGGAGCGGTCGGCCGCGGTGGCGGCACAGATCGACCGGGGCCTCGCCGCGGTCGCGGCGAGCGCACTCGGACGGCGCAGCTGCGAGATGGGATCACCGGGACCCCGCACCTTCGCGGAGCGCCCTCCAGAGCAGGAGGTAGAACTCGGGGTAGGTGCGCTGGACGTACAGCGCCCGGCGCACGACCTCGCCGTGCCGCTCCGGCAGCCGGTTGATCGGCACGCTCATCGCCGCGTGGTGCTCGATGTGCAGGTTGTTGCCATTCGTGAACCAGGTGCTGAGGCGGCTGCCCCGGATGGAGCGGGTGTTGCGGAGCACGTCGGTGGTGTTCGGGTCGCACAGGATGTGCTCGGGCAGCTCGACGAGGAAGTGCATCGGCACCGCCAGGACGAGCGGCAGCAGCCACAGCCGCAGCGGGTAGGCCCCCGCGCCCGCGAGCGCCACCGCGAGCGCGATGGCGGCCACGGCCCCGACCAGGACGTACTCCTGCACGATCTTACGGCGCATGTGGTCGGCGATCGGCCCGTACTCGTAGTGCCACCGCCCGGTGGCGGCGCGCGCGAGGTCACGGCCGACGTGCCACAGCCGTGCGTAGTCGAACAGGCCGACCAGCAGGTGGCGGGCGGTGAGGGGCGAGCGGGTGTCGAAGCCGAAGAACTCGGTGTCGTTCGCGGTGCCGAGGTAACGGTGGTGCTGCAGGTGCCGCACCCGGTAGTGGCTGTACACGACGAGCAGCGGGAGCCCGAGCGCGACGCCGACGAGGCGGTGCGGACCGGAGCGGCGGAAGCCCGAGTGATGCAGGCACTGGTGCTGCAGCTCGACGGCGTGGGTGAACATCGCGGCCAGCAGGACCACGCCGACGGCGATCGCGAGGGGGTGTTCCGCCAGCGCGAACACGATCCCGGATGCGGTCAGCACCACGAGGATCACGAGCTTGGCCAGGAACACCCGCTCGTCGGCCGCGGAGACACGCGCGCGGGCGAACAGCGGATCGGGCCGGTCCTGGCGCGTTCGCGGCGCGACCTCACTCATGGCGGGGCCTCGCCGGGGGGATGTCGCGGCCGCTGAGCAGGACGACGTGGGTGCCGTCCTCGAGCCCGGCGTCGCGGGCGTGGCAGAGCAGACCGGCGAGCGCGACGGCTCCCGCGGAGGTCGGCTCCGCACCGAGGGGACGCAGCGCCTCAGCCGCGGCGCGCAGGTGCCTGTCCGCGACGCCGTGGAACGCGCCGCCCGTCTCGGCGACGGCTTCGAGCGCCTCGGGCCCCTGCAGCGCGTGCCAGTTGACCAGCGGCTGGTTGTGGTCGGTCACCCGCACGGACCCGGGGTCCAGCGTGCGGTAGGCGCCGGGCCGGCTGGTGAGCAGCGGGTTGTTGCCCTCCGAGCCGACACCGTTGATCACGGTCTGCCAGCCCAACGCCCGAATCCGTCGGTGCGCAGCCACGATCGTCGTACCGTTGCCCGCGGGGATCCACAGCGCGGCCGGCGGCTCGGGCAGGGCCGCCGCGAGCGCGTCGACGACGATGCCGTGGCCGCGCAGCACCGAGTCCTGGTAGGGGCCGTCGACGTTGCCGTCCACCATGCCGCGCGCGGCACCGTCGGCGGCGAGGCGGCGCGAGGCGTCGACAGCGTCCTCGTAGCTCCCCTCGACCAGCTCGACGCGCGCGCCGGCCGAGCGCATCCACGCGCCGCCGTCGCTCCACCCGGAGGGCAGCGTCACCGTGCACGCGATGCCGGCGTCGCGGCACGCGATCGCCGTCGCGCGCCCGTAGTTGCCGCACGAGGCGAGGACGATGTGCCGGTAGCCGTCGGCCAGCGCATCCGCGACCACGGCGCGCGCCGCCGGTTCCTTGTGGCTGCCCGAGACGTACCTGGTCTCGTCCTTCACCACCACATGCGCCCCCGGCGTCAGCGCGGACACGTCGTACAGGGGCGTGCCGTAGGCGTCGATCGGCGCGGTCGGGGTGGTCGGTGACGCGTCCGTCATGTGGGGGTCCTCGGTTCGTCGGGAACTCAGCTGCGGCTCGGGAGGCTGCTGTCGGCGAGGCGTTGCAGGTCCTCGCGGTCGCCCAGCTCGTCGGGCGGGATGGCGTCGGGCAGCAGGTCCTCGATGCGCCGCACCGGCCGGAGGAACCAGCCGCGGACGGCCCACGCGAACTGCAGCACGCCGCTGAGGACGAGCAGCAGGGCGAGCCCGCGGGTGGCGCCGGTGCCCAGCAGCGGGCCGAACAGGTGCGCCAGGGGCGTGCCGGGCTCGAGCAGCGGCCGCACCACCGCATCCGCGAACGGCCCCACCACGAGGTAGCCCAGCGGCTCGGTCAGCAGCATCACGGTGAGGAAGAAGGACAGGACCCGGCCCTGCAGCTCGAAGCCGACCTTCACCTGCAGCAGGGTCATCCAGTGCGCGGTCGCCATCGACTCGCCGAAGGCCATGAGGAACATCCCGCACACGATCAGGACGGGCGAGGTGCTGACGCCGACGCCGACCATTCCGACGCTGCACACGCCCATGAACAGGAGCATCCCGTCGGCCCGGCGCGGGGTGCCGCCGGACAGCCCCATCACGAGGGCTGCGCTCACGGCGCCCAGGCCGCCTGCCGTCAGCGCGGCGCTGAGCGCGACGGGGCTCTGCTCGCTGAGCAGCAGCGGCATGATGACGGCGAACCCGAGCAGGTAGAAGACGTTGTCGACGATGAAGTAGCGCAGCGACGCGAGCAGCGGCGGCCGCCGGGCGACGTACCGCCAGCCGCCTGCGATCTCGCTCGTGAACGGCTCCTCGCGCCGCCGGAACAGGCGGTCCGGGAAGCGCACCGCGAGGACGGTCGCGATCGCGACGAGGTACGACCCGATGTCGACGGCGATCACGCCGCCGACCCCGATGACGTGCATCAGCGGGACGCCGAGCATCGGCGCGAAGACCACGCCCATACCCGCGCCCAGCTGGCTGATCCCGTTGGTCCGGCCCAGGTAGCGCTTGGGCACCAGCTGGGCGACGGCGGCCAGGTACGCGGGACGCTGGAAGGCGGTGGCCAGAGAGGCGGCCGTGACGGCGAGGTACACGTGCCACAGCCGCAGCCCTCCGCCGAGAGCGAGCGCGCCCACGATCGCCATCGCGGCCGCGGCGCCGACGTCGCTGGCCAGCATGAGCTTTCGCCGGTCCCACCGGTCGGCGGCGGCGCCGGCGAAGGGCGAGGCGACGATCCCCGGCAGCATCCCGAGCGCGGACACCACGGCGAACTGCGTGATCGAACCGGTCTCGCGGAACACCCAGATGCTGAGCACCAGCGCGGTGATCGCGCTGCCCAGCATGGACACCAGCTGCCCGCCCGCCACCGCGGCGAACCGGCGGAGGCCGGGGTCCGGGCCGCCGCGCGGCTCGCGGCCGGCGGGCGCCGGCTCGTCCGGGCCCGGCCCCGCCGAGGTCAAGGGGGGCGATGCGTGCGCGCGCAGCGCCTGCGCCAGCTGGGCGGCGTGGGTGCGGACGAAGAAGTGCCCGGCCCGCGGGATGACGGCGAGGTCCACGCTCTCGGCCAGCGGCTCCCACTCGCGGTGGCGCTCCTCGTACATCTCGGTGACCCGGTCCCGGCCGCCGACGAGGCTGAGCACCGGGGCCCGCAGCCGCGTCCGGCCCGCCCGCCGGAACAGCGCGGTGAAGTACTCCTCGGCCCCCTGCGCGTCGTGCCGGACGTTGCGCAGCACGAACGCCTGCTGCTCGGGCCCCCCGACATCGGTGAAACCGCCGCGGCCGCGCAGGTAGGCGAGGTATGCGCGGTCCGACACCAGCCGGTCCTGCGGGACGAGCCGGTAGAACAGGTCGAACAGCCGCCCGGGCAGGCGCGCCGTCGGGAACGCCGCACCGAGGGCCACCCCGGCCGGCTCGACCCCGTCCCGCTCGAGGCGCCGGGCCACGTCCACCGTGATCGCCACGCCAAGGCAGTGCCCGTACAGCAGCACCGGCCCGCGGAGCGCGCGCACCTCGTCCGCGATGCGCGCCGCCGTCTCGTCCACCCCGAGCAGCGGGTCGTCGGGACGTGCCCACTCGTGCCCGGGCAGCTCGGCGGCGTACAGCGCCCATCCGTCCGGGAGGGCGTCGGCGAGCGGCTGGTAGGAGACCGCGCTGCCGCCCGAGTACGGCACGGCCACGACGGTGACCCCGCCCGCGCCCGGATCCGCCTCCCCGCGGGTCAGCCGGTGCAGCAGCCGGTCCGGCCCCGCACCGCCACCGGCGGGCCCGTCCATCCAGGCGGCCACGGCGGCGACGGTGGGGTTCTGGTACAGCGTCAACAGCGGCGGCGGCGGGTCCAGCCGGCGCACGATGCGCAGGGCCGAGAAGGAGTCGCCGCCGAGCTCGAAGAAGTTGTCGTCGACGCCGACGGCCGCGTCGTCCCCGAGGCGGAGGACCGCACGCCACACGTCGGCCACCTCGGCCTCGCGGGGCGTGGGCTCGCGGTCCGCCAGAGGCTGCGGCGCCGGCTCGGGCAGCGCCGCGCGGTCGATCTTCCCGTTGGGGGTCTGCGGCAGAGCGGGAACGGCGACGATCCGGCTCGGCACGAGATGGACCGGTACGAGCGTCGACATCCGTTCCCGCAGCGACGGCTCGGCGGGCGGGGCGTCGGCGCCGCCGACGACGTAGCCGACGAGGTAGGCGTGGCCGCCCGGCCCGCGGTGCACGGCCGCCGCCGCGGCCTCGATGCCGGGCAGCGTGGCGAGCACCGCCTCGACCTCGCCGAGCTCCACCCGGTAGCCGTTGATCTTGACCTGCTGGTCCAGCCGCCCGAGGTACTCGACGACGCCGTCCCGCCGCCAGCGCGCGCCGTCGCCGGTGCGGTACATCCGGGCGCCGGGGACGGGGCTGAACGGGTCGGGCACGAAACGCTCGGCGTCGAGCTCGGGGCGCTCGTGGTAGCCGCGGGCCACACCGTCGCCGCCCAGGTAGAGCTCCCCCACGACCCCGGCCGGGACGGGCGAGCGGCGCTCGTCCAGCACGTAGACGCGGTTGCCCGGGAACGGGCGCCCGATCGGCAGCGGTGCGTCGTCCGGCAGGCCGTCGACGTCGCCGTCGAAGTACACGTTGTCCACCGTGACCTCGGTGACGCCGTAGGCGTTGACCACCCGGCCCCGCGGCCCCACCGCCTGGCGGGCCCGACGGAAGTCCTGGACGTCCCACTTCTCGCCGCCGCCGATGAGGAGCTCGACGAGATCCAGGCGCTCGGGGCGGGTCCCGGCGTGGGCGAGCAGCCGTCGGAGCACGGTGGGGACGAGCTCGGTGCAGGCCACCCGCTCGGTGCGCATCAGGTCGTAGAGCGCTGCCGGGTCCAGCAGGGTCTCCCGCGGGACGATCACGAGCCGGCCGCCGGTGCAGTGCGCGCGCAGGGTCTCGCCGACGAACATGTCGAACGAGAAGCTGGCCGCCTGCTGGTAGGTCCACTCGGCGCGGAGGCGGTAAGCCTGCTGCCACATGGCCGTGGCGTGCGCGAGGTGGCCGTGCTCCACCGTCACGCCCTTCGGCCGGCCGCTCGAGCCCGATGTGTAGATGAGGTACGCGGCGTCGCAGGAGCGCGTCACGGGCGCCGGGTCGGTGTCCGGCAGGTCCGCGATGCGCTCCCGGTCGCGGTCGAGCGCGACGATCTCGACGCCGGCGGGGACCACCATGGTCTCCGCGCGCGCCCGCCGGGTGAGCAGGATCGCCGGTGCGCTGTCCTCGAGCATGAAGCGCAGCCGCTCGGCCGGGTAGTCGGGGTCGAGGGGTACGTACGCGCCGCCGGACTTGAGCACGGCCCACATCGCGACGAACACGTCGGGGCCGCGGTCCAGGCAGATCGCGACGCGGACCTCGGGGCCGACCCCGCGTTCCCGCAGGTGGTGCGCCAGCCGGTTGGCCCGCCGGTTGAGCTCGCCGTACGACACGGTCTCGCCCCGGAAGGTGAGAGCGGGCGCGTCCGGGGTCTCCGCGGCGTGGCGCTCGAACAGCCGGTGCGGCGCCTCGGCCGACGGCTCTGCCGGGTCGGTCGCGCCCCAGTCGTGCAGGATCCGGTCCCGCTCGGCGCCCTCCGCCGTCCCCCGCGGCTCGACGACCGGCCGCGCGGGATCCGCGGTGACCTCGTCGAGCAGTGCCAGGAGCTGCTCGACCAGCCCGCACGCGGTGGCACGGTCGTACAGCTCGGTCGCGTACTCGAGGTAGAGGACGGGTTCGCCGGCCGGGAAGTCGATGCTGAAGGTGAGGTCCAGCTTGGTCCGCCCCGGGTGGGTCGAGCCCACGAACTCGACCGCGGCGTCGCCGCACCGGGCCACCGCGCTCGGCGTAGTGTGCACCATCAGGCTGACCTGGCCGAACGGGCTGCGCCCCGACCGCGCCGGGATCCCCAGGGCAGCAGGGAGATCCGCGAGCGGCGGGTCGTCGTGGTCCAGCGCGCCCAACACGGTGCCGTGCGCCCGGGCCAGGATCTCCCGGAAGTCCGCTCCGGCGGCGACCTCGGTGCGCAGCGGGACGACGGTGAGGTAGGCGCCGATCGCACGCTCGCTGTCGAGCTCGGTGCGGTGCGCGACCGGCGACAGGACGGTGATGTCGGACCGTCCCGTCAGGCGCGCGACGAGCGCCTGCAGGCCCGCGAGGAACACCGTGGCCGTGCTGGTTCCCGCCTGTTCGGCCAGCTCGGAGATCCGGCGGAACCGGCCGCCTCCGATCGGCGCCTCGACCCGGTCGCCGCGGAACGAGCGCACCGCGGGGCGCGGGCGGTCCGTCGGGATCCACACCTCGGTGTCCAGCCCCGCGAGCCGCTCGACCCAGTAGCCCGACGAGTCGGGCGAGGTGCGCGTGAGGTGCTCGGCGAAGCTGCCGGCAGGCACCGGCTCGCCGCCGGCGAGGGCGACGGCGAGCTCGTCGGCCAGAACGGCGGCCGACCAGCCGTCGAAGACCAGGTGGTGCACCGCCACGATCAGCTCGGCCTCGCCGTTCCCGAGGATCAGGGTGGCCGCCAGCAGGTCGCCCGCGGCGGGGTCGAGGACGGTGCGCCCACGGTCGCGGCGCAGCCCGTCGACGTCGGCACCGTCGGCGCGGTGCACCGCGATGGGGACCGGCCGGGCCTCGGCGCCGAGATCCATCACGGGCTCGTCGCCGTCCTGGTGGAAGCGCGCGCGGAGCGCGTCGTGGCGGCGCACGACCGCGTCGAGCGCGGCCTGGACCGCGGCGGGATCCGTCACACCCACGAGCCGGTACCGCACCCCGATGGTGTGCAGGGCGGTGCCGGGGTGCAGCTGGTCCGCGAGCCAGGTGTCGCGCTGGAACCCCGTCATCCGCGACGCCGCGCGAGCGGGGGCAGCCTGCGGCTCGGGCGCCTCGCGCCCGGCGACCAGCGCGGCGACGCCGCGCACCGTGACCGCGCCGTGCAGCTCGCCCACCGCGGGGCGCACGCCGAACCGACGCGCGAGGCGCGTCGCGATCTGCACCATGGCCAGCGAGTGCGCCCCCAGGTCCAGCAACGGGCTGTCGAGGTCGGGCTCGGCGCCCAGCACCTCCCCGACGATGGCGCGCACGTCGCGCTCGGTGCCGGTGCCCGCACCGCCGACCGGCTCCACGGCCGGCGCGAACGCCCGGTGCAGGGCCGCGACGTCCACCTTGTCGCGGTCGGTGCGCGGGAGGACGGCGACCCGCCGGAGGTGGTGGGGCACGCTGTACGCGGGCAGCCGCCGGCCGGCGTGGCGGCGGACGTCGGCGAGCACCTCGTCGTCCCGGCCCGCGGCCCCGGCGTCCAGGACCAGGTAGCCCACCAGCAGCCCGCCGACGGGGTCGAGGTCCACCACCGCGTCGTCGACCAGCGGGTGTCCGAGGAGCACCTGCTCGACGCCCGCGCGCTCGATGCGGTGGCCCTGGACCTTGAGCTGCCGGTCCATGCGCCCGAAGAACGCCAGGCGCCCGTCCGAGCGCAGGCGCACGCGGTCGCCGGTGCGGTAGAAGCGCCGGCCCTCGGCGTCGGTGCCGAAGCGCTCGGCCGTGCGCTCCGGCTGCCCGAGGTAGCCGATCGCCACCGTCGGGCCGCCCAGCAGCAGCTCGCCCGGCTCGCCGGCGGGGACGTCGTTCCCGGCCTCGTCCACGACCCGCGCGACGACGCCGGGCAGCGGGCGGCCGATCGTCGGCTCCTCGGCGTCGGGTTCTGCGCCCGGCCCCGCCAGCTCGTCCGTGGTGGCGGTGACCGTGGTCTCGGTGGGCCCGTACTCGTTGACCAGCCGCACGTCCGGGCGCATCGGCAGGCGGCGCCACTTCTGCACCCGCTCCGACCGCACCTGTTCGCCGCCGATGGTGACGAGGCGGACGGTCGGCGGGAGTGGAAGCCCGTCCCGCTCCATCGCGTCGACCATCTCGTGCCAGAACGCGGTGGGAAGCATGAGCACGGTGATCGACAGCTGCGCGCAGCGCTCGACGAAGCGGTCGATCGACAGGACCATCTCGTCGTCGCGCAGGACGATGGTCGCCCCCGCGAGCAGGGGTGGGAAGACATCCTCGATCGACGCGTCGAAGGCCAGCGAGAAGAACTGCAGCGCCCGGTCGTCGGGCGTCATCTCGAAATGCGCGACGGACACCCGGGAGAAGTGCTCCAACGCCCGCAGCGGGACGGCGACGCCCTTCGCACGACCCGTCGTGCCGGACGTGTGGATCACGTAGGCCGGCAGTCCGTCGCCGGGCACCGTCGCCTCGCCGGTGCGCGCCGCGGGGTCGGGCTCCGCTGCGGGCCGCGGGGTCGGGTTCTCCCCCGCCCGCGCGGAGAGGCAGGTCAGGCCGGCGCTCGCGAACTGCGGGTACCGGTCCGGGTCGGCGACGCACAGGCCGGCGCCGACGTCGTGCACCATCTCCGCGAGCCGCTGCGGCGGGTCGGCGGGATCGAGGGGGACGAAGGCCGCCCCTGCGAGGAGCACCCCCAGCATCGCAACGATGTTGTCGGCCTCGCGGACCGCCGGGGTTCCGACCGGCTCCCCGGAACCCACGCCCGCAGCGACGAGCAGCTCGGCGACGCCCTGCGCCGCGGCGACGAGCTCGCCGTAGGTGAGGACACGGTCGCCGTCGACCAGGGCCTGCGCGGAGGGCCGCTCGGCGGCGCGCGCGACGATCTCGTCGACCAGCCCCGGTCGGGCGCGGCCGGGGCCGTCACCCGGCGGGACGGCCGGGTTCCGGGCGATGCGGATGGTCACTGCAGCACCGCCGCGGCCTCCAGCCGGTCCGCGGCGCAGCGCAGGGTCGCGAAATAGTCCTCGACGGTCTCCGCCCGGCGGATGCGCTCGACGACCCCGTCGGAGTGCAGCAGCAGCTCCTGCGGGCGCAGTCGCCCGCCGTACGTGTAGGTCTGGGACAGCGCGTGGGCGCCCGTGTCGTGCACGAGCAGCAGGTCGCCCTCGACGGTGCGCGGGAGGACCCGCTGGATCGCGAGCTTGTCGTTGTTCTCGCACATCGAGCCGACGACGTCGACGGTCTCGAGACCACGCCCGTCGCCATCCGGTACGGACACGTGGTGGTAGGCGTCGGGATACATTCCCGGCCGGATCAGCCCGTTCATGCCGCAGTCGACGCCCACGATCTCCCGCCATTTGGTCATCCGGTTGAGAACACGGGTGACGAGCACCCCGTGCGGCCCCATCAGGTACCTTCCGGATTCGAACAGGACCCGCAGGTGCCACGAGTGTTCGCGCTCGAATGCCAGCACCCGGTCTCGGATTCCGGCCGCCAGCCCGGAGAGGTCGAACTCCCGTTCCTCCGGGCGGTACGGGATTCCGATTCCGCCGCCGAGATTCACGAAATCGATGCGCACCCCGACCCCGTCCCGGAGCCGGAGCGCGCTTTCGAGCAGGAGGTCGAGATTGCACAGGAAGGAGTCGGGCGTCTGCAGGTGCGAGCCGAGCATGATGTGCAGCCCGTACGTGTGCGCGTCGAGTCCGTACGCCTTCGCCGCCACGTCGTGCAGGCGGTCGATCCGGATGCCGAACTTCGACGACTCGCTCCCACCGAGGTGCATGTTCTGCACGGACGCCGACCGGCCCGGATGCACGCGGAAGCAGACCGATCGCGGCCGCGCCCGCATGGCCACGAGCTTGTCGACGACGGTCTCGTCGTCGACGGTGATGATGGCGTCCGCACCGAGCGCGGCGGCCAGTTCCTCGCAGCTGGTGTTGTTCGAGGTGAAGGAGATGTCATCACCCGCGGCGCCGGCCTGCCGGGCGGCCACGAGCTCGGCGATCGAACTGCAGTCGAAGCCGAACCCGTGGCCGGCCAGCAGGCGCAGGATCTGGGGGTTCGGCTGCGCCTTGACCGCGAAGTACTCGCGGAAATCCAGTCCGCGGAACGCGCGGTTGAAGCTGTCGGCGGTGCCGTGGACGCCCTGCACGTCGTAGATGTGACACGGAGTACCGAAGTGGTCCGCGATCCGCGGGAGCACCGGAAGAAGACGCCGACAAAACTCATCGCTCATAGGCATTCCGGAATTATTTCCTTCCGCGCCGGAGCCACCGGTGGACGCATTTTGTGAGCACTTCGCGAAGACCAGTGAAGATTACCGACGGACAGTAGACACCAAATTACGGGCACCGTACCGACGGCTAACGAAGTAGTGAAGGATCACATTTCCAGAACTCTCATCGCCGGGTCGAGCCGGCACCGAGGCCGGAGGCGTAGGAAATGGCAAAGCCGCCATCGTTGTCGGCGGTGCCTGGCGCCGCCGCGCAGCCGTCGACCGCGACCCCGTGAACCCGAGCGCCATCAGGACGACCCGCCGCCGATCTCATGTTCCCCGCGCGGGTCGCCTGGGCCGACCCGGCGTGCACCCGGCAGGAGCACCGACAGGGCGGGGTTGCGGCGGGCTGCCCGGGAGACGTACACGGCGTTCCAGACCGCGATCGCGGCCATCGCGATGATCATCGAGGCGGTGGAGACCCCGACCGCGATCTCCAGCGGCAGCAGGTAGATCAGTGGGATCCGCAGTACTGCCTCGGCCACCAGTCCGAGGCCCCAGCCCAGTGCACTGACCCGGAAGGCGCGACGGGCTCCGGGCTCGGTGCGGTACAGCGCGCCGAGGGCCTGGGCCTGGTGAGGTTTCCAGGCCTGCGCTCCCGCGAGGGTCATCGGATGCTCACCGAGCAGGCTGGCCAGGAACACCGCACCGATCGTGGCGGTCGTGAAGGAGTCCTTCAGCAGCACGAACCGAGGTTCGCCGCCGACGAAGGCGAGCGCGAGGCCGACGCCGAACAGACCAAGCATGATCGCGGCGAACCAGGAGACCCGCCGGGTCCACACCGCCACGGCCACGAGCCGGAGACCGGCGACGGCGGTGGCCGCCAGTAGCGCGGCCCAGTCGGAGGCCGCGAGGGCGTGCAGCGTGTAGTAGGCCGCCAGCGGGAGACCGATGTCGGAGGCCAGACCGAACAAGGCGCTCCCTCGCCGAGGGGCACCGGACGGCGAAGCGGAGGGCTGCCTCACGGGACTCTCCCGTCGTGCTTGCGCTCACAAATCAATACCAATGTTATATATCGCTGTGATGGTATCGTCAAGGAGTGAGTCCCCGCTCCGCCGACCCCGCCGTGCGCACGGCCCTGGTCGAAACCGCCGCCCGCGTCGTGGCCGCCGAAGGACCCCGCGCGCTGACCACGCGACGCCTGGCCGCCGAGGTGGGCACCTCCACGATGGCGGTCTACACCCATTTCGGGAGCATGGACGAGGTGCGCCGCGCGGTCCGGCGAGATGGCTTCGCCCGCCTGAACGCCGACCTCGACGCAGTGCCGCGCACGGAGGACCCGGTGGCCGATCTGGCCGCGGGCGCAGCCGCGTACTTCACCAACGGGCTGGCCCACCCCGAGCTGTACCGGGCGATGTTCGTCGACCGCCCCCCGGTCGACCAGGACGACCCGGGCTCGGAGACGTTCGCCCGCATGGTCGACGCAGTCCGCCGCTGCATCGACGCCGGTCGGTTCGACCGGGACGAACCGACCCTGGCGCGGGGCTGGGCCGCCGAGATCTGGACGATGTGCCACGGCATGGTCAGCCTGGCGCTCGCCGAGCTGCTGCCCCCCGACCAGGTCTCCTTCCTGCTCGCCGACATGACCCACCGCCTCGTCGTCGGCTTCGGCGACGACCCGCGCACCGCCCGGAGCTCCGTCGAGCAGGGACACGGGGCACCGCCCAGCCACCCCGGTGACGCCACCACAGCCTGACCGAATGGCCGTGCAGGGCCCCGACGCGGCACGGCCGGCAACCGTCAGGACGCCTCGCCGGCCGTACCTGGCGATGTCACCCGGTCGAGCACCCTTGCGCGCGGTCGGTCAGGGCACGCGCTGCGCGACCTGGTCGAGCACGGCGCGGTTCACCGCGCACGGGTCGCCCGACGTGGTCGTCGACATCGCGGCGATCCCGCGGGAGAGCTGAACCGCGCTGTAGCAGTCCGGTGCGTCGTTGGACTCGTTGGTGCCCAGCTCCTCCGCGCCCGGGCGTCCCCCGAACCGGGCGGGGACGGCGCCAGGGCGGGCCGCGGGATCGGCGGAGAACGTCTGGTCCGCCATGCCCCAGACCAGGAGCGAGTGCATGTCGCCGGCGTTGAACTTGCAGCCGACGGCGAAGGGGTCGTCGGGTCCCACCGGCATCGGCACTGGTTGGCGCGGCGTCGCCGGCCGCACGCCGGCGGGGTAGTCCGGCCAGCCCACGACGGTGCAGGGGTCGAACGGAGCACCGGCCGACTCGACCGTCGGCGGCGGGTTCAGGTCGCCCAGCGCGAGCGGCGGCCCGGGCGGCGCGCCGCGCGGTGCGGGCACCAGCACCCCGGCCGCCGCCTCGGCCAACCCGTCCACGTGACCGCAGTCTCCGGCGACCTCGACGGCCGGAACGTCGGGCGGCATGCCGGGGTTGCCGGCCAACACCACGTCCGACGGCGCGAACACCACCTTGCAGACGTTGCCGAGCTCATCGCGGGCCGCCGGGAAGCCGGCAACGGCGTCACCCCCGACATCACCGGCCGACTCGAGCGTGAGCGCGACCGATCCACGCACCCCCTGCGAACCCGACGCACCGCGCGCGGTGACCGTCACGTCGCACCCGAAGGGCTCCATCCCGCCCACCGCGACGCCCACCGCGTCGGGCGGCAGGCCACCGGACAGGGCCGGCACCATCGCCGCGGCCAGCGCGCACGGGTCGCTCGCGGCGAGGTCCAGCGCGGGGGTCGTCAGACCAGCGCTGCGCAGCGGGGGGTCGGCCATCCGCGGCGCGATCGCCGTGGCGTACTCCCCCGCGACGTCGCACGGGGGCTTGTTCGCGGAAACGCTGTAGACCGACACCTCGATGCCCCACCGCTTCTCGTCCGGGTCGCCGATCGGGAGGCTGTAGGCGCATTGCACGTCGTCGCTCTCGCGCACCTGCTGCAGTTCGGCCCCACCGGCCTCGATGGGCGATCCGCCGGGGGTGGGCACCAGCCGGAACACGTCGAGCGTCAGCTCCCACTGCGCCGCCCCGCCCCGTTGCTTCATCACCAGGCGGCAGATGCCGAGCTCGCGGTAGGGCAGCAGCTCGTCGGGGTCGAAACCGGTGACGCGGGCCGCTGCGGCGACATCGTGCATCGCGCACATGTCCCATGACCGCACGTGTGCGAACAGCTCGGCATCACGCTGCTGCTCCGGGTCGAGCGGCAGGCCCCCACCGGGAGGAGCGGCGACCGGCTGCGCGGGCAGCGCCGCACCCGAGACCGGTGTCGCGCACGCCCCGACCAGCACGGCAAGTCCCACCAGCACCGCCACGGCCGCCCGCGGGATCACAGTGGCACGCAAGCTCGCCCACCTCAGCTGTGACTCGGGCCCGGAGGCCGCTCGGGTTCGGTTGCGCCGCCGCCGCGCCCTGCTCTGCACCAAGCTCGTTCACGAGGCCGGAAGATCGAACACCCGCGCGATCCTGCAGACGACTGCAGCGAGCGTAGGGCGCCGGGGGCAGCGGCACCGAGCGCGTGGCGAAGACTCGCCACACTCATGGCCAGGGTCGTGATGCACTTCCACGACCTACGCCACACCCCACGAGATCTGGCTCGTCGAAGACCAGGTGCCCCGCGTGCTGCGCCTGCAACACCTCGGGCACAAGCACAAGGACATCGACGACGTCTACGCCCACGTCACCCCAGCCATGCGCGAGAGGATGCTCCCCGTCCGCTCCCCGCACACGCAGACGGCCCGCCGATGAAGATCATCGACAGGCCGTCTGACCAGGCAAAACGCGCTGTGGGCGATACTGGGATCGAACCAGTGACCTCTTCGGTGTGAACAAGCCACTGCGCGTACAGCCCGTCTCACGTGGACTCTCCCATCGCCTGCTGACCAGCAGGAACGCCGGCGTCCAGCACGGCTACTGTCGCAGGAGTCTCACACCATCGCAGGCGAAAGCAAGCCTCGTGGCTACCAACCCGGCTACCGTGATCGTCAGGTTTCACGCCCAAACGGCTCGAGCTACGCCTGTGTGGCTGCCTGCCCGGCGGCTCCGGCTTCTGCCGTGCCAGGGGGAGTCGAGCCGAGCAGAGCGTGCCCGTACCGTTGGGCCGTGCCCGAGCGTCCGGCCGAGGTCGAGTGGGTGGTGCGCCGCCCGGATCCGGGGCTGTGCGCACTGATCGCCCGTTACATCGGGTACCGACAGCACGGTGTCACGCTCGACGTCCACCGCGGTCTGCCTAGCCGGCACGTGACGGTGATCGTCAGTTTCGAGGAGCCGGTCCGGCTGTTGGAAGGGCCCGGCTCGGGGCGAGGGCCTGCCTCTTTCCAGGCGTTCGTCGGCGGCTTGCACGCCGATCGGGTGCTGATCGCCCAGGACCGTGTGCAGGCCGGGGTGCACCTCGAACTCAACCCGCTGGGCGTGCGCACGCTGCTCGGGGTCTCTGCATCCGAGCTGACCGGCAGGGTGGTCGACCTCGGGGACCTGGGCCGACCGGGTTTCGCGACCCTTCCCGACCGGCTGCGCGCGGCGCCGGACTGGGCCGCCAGGTTCCGCGTCCTGGACGAGGTGTTGCTCGCTTCGGCTACACGGGTCAGTGTGCGTCTGCCGCTGGAGGAGATCGGGTGGGCTTGGCAGCGTCTGGTGCGGACTGGTGGTGGGTTGCCGGTTGCTGAGCTCGCGGCCGAAGTGGGGTGGAGTCGGCGGCATTTCTCCGAACGGTTCTCCCAGGAGGTCGGGCTCAGCCCGAAACGGGCCGCCCGAGTGGTCCGGTTTGGGCGGGCGGCAGAGTTGCTCCGCCGCCTGCCGCTCGGCGGGCTGACCGACGTCGCGCAGCGCTGCGGCTATGTCGACCAGGCGCACCTGACCAACGAGTGGCGATCGATGGCCGGCTGCACGCCGCGCACCTGGCTCGTCGAGGAGTTCCCGTTTCTCCAAGACACTGAGGTCATGGGTGGGTCAACGTAGGCCGCATGACCGATACTCAGCCCACCGTATGGCCTGCGCTGCGCTACGACGACGCACCCGCCGCGCTGCGCTTCCTCGTCGATGTGTTCGGTTTCCGTGAGGCGCTCGTGGTACCGGACGACAGCGGTGACATCACCCACGCCGAGCTGCGCTGGCCCGAGGGTGGCGCCGTGATGTTCGGCTCCACGAAGCACACCGAGGGCGGCCACGAGGAGATGCGCTCTGGTGTGGGATTCGTGTACGTCGTGACCGACCACGTGGACGACGTGTACGCGCGGGCCCGCGCGGCCGGCGCGGACGTGACCCGCGAGCTGGAGGATACCGACTTCGGCTCGCACACGTTCTCGGTGCGCGACCCGGAGGGCAACCATTGGACGTTCGGCACCTACCGCGGCGCGGCCTGATCGACACCGCTGCGAGCCCAGTCCGCGCACGCCCGTCTACTCCTTGGCTACGAACAGCTAAAGATCAAACTGGGAGAGTGCCGGTTGGAGATCAACTTCAGCGGCGGAAAGTGCGCTGTTGCGCCCGGGCGGCGGGTCCTCCGCGGGCGAGCCGTCGGGTGATGGTGTTGATCGCGGCCCAGCGGATCATGGCCTCGGACAGGGCAGGGTCGGCGCCTCCGCTCACGAGCCACCTTCCATCCGGCGCGCCGACCCCGACATCCTCACCCACTACGAAGCCCAGCTGCGCTCCACGTCAGACGTCAAGTTGCGCCCGGCGTTGCCGGCTGGCGATGTGTGTCCTGTCAGCACCCGGTGACCCGGGAGCGCGCAGGCCCGCGGCGCACGTGTCGCCGTGCATCCGGCCGAGGTCCCGCTCGACCTGCACGGCTGCTCCGCGGGCCGCCGCCAGCAGCTCCGCCTCCTCCGCCGGGCTCATCCGGTTGCTGAGCGCGGAGATGTGGATCGCCGCCACGAGCGGGCAGTACCAGCAACTTGCAGCAGGCGTCTCAGACCATTGTGCAATCAGTCATTCACTTTTGATCATTGATTGGTCAGGACATCCGCAGTTGTTCCTGCCTCACCCGCAGGTTCCAGCCCGACGGCGACCACAGGAGCCGGCTCCACACCGCGCGTCTCCGGCAGCACGGCCACGGCGACCGCGCTCGCGAGCGCGACGACCACCAGAGCCACGGCGAGGAGCCATGGCGCACCACCGGCCGCCGCGACGAGCTCGACCGCGATGATGGGTGCGGGCCCGGCCAGTGCGGCGCCAGGGATCTCCCGACCGAGGGCGAACCCGCTGAACCGCTACGCCGCTGGGAAGAGCTCAGCGAAGTAAGGCCGCCTGCGACCCGAACATGCGAGGCAGCCGCCGCCGAGGGCGAACGCGAACGCCAGGACGATCAGCGCGGTGTTGCCGATGTCGAGCAGCCAGAAGAACGGGAAGGAGATCAGGGCGCAGAACATCGACACGGCGAGGTAGATGGGCTTGCGCCCGGTCCGGTCGGAGAGCTTCCCGACGAGCGGGATGGCCACCGCCCCGACGGCGCAGCCCACGAGCAGCGCGAACACGGTCGGGACGACAGGACAAGATTTGAACCTGCGTCCCCTTGACCCCCAGAGATCCGCCCGCCGGCCAGGATGCGCACCTCACCCCTCTGATTCTGGCCCGCGTCAGCGATCACGAGCCCGGCCATCTCCGCGCTCGCCCGCTCGTCGGGACGTTGGTGGGGGCACCGCCCGCGGACGCCGTCCGGGAGCTGCACACGCCGGTCGTTCAGGACCGCCCGACGGGCGACCCCGTCCGAGTGCCGGCGGCGTGGGCACCCGCTGACGCGTGCACGCTGCCAACCGCGGAAAGGCCGCTGCGGGAGGCCGAGTTCGCCGCGCTGTTCGCCACGTCGCTGCGCGGGATGGCACGGCCGGCGCCGACGTGGCTGCGGCTGAGCCTCGATGCCGGACCCGGGGTGGAGGCCAGGACGGGGGACCTGACCGTGCGGGAGTCCTCGTGCTGCTCGTTCTTCGACTTCCGGCTTACCGCCGCCGATGGCACCTTGACGCTGGACGTGCGGGTGCCCGAGGCGCGGATCGCGGTGCTGGACGGGATCGCCCGTCAGGCCGACGCCGCCCGTGTCGCCGTGGGGACGGGTTCGAGGGCGGCTGTTTCGTCGCGATCACCTACGTCGGCGCCACCTCGGAGCTGAGCCTGGCCTGAACGTTCTCCGACGTAGCCAACGGCCTGATGGCGGTGCCCAACCTGCTCGGACTGCTGGTGCTGTCCGGCATCGTCGTCACGGAGACCACGAGGTACTTCTCCGAGCCCGACTGGAAGCAGCCCGACCTGATCCACGCTCACACCACCGAGCTCCCCGTGTGCCGCCCATGCCCCCTCGCGCGCCACGACACGCCCGGTGCGGATACCGCTGAGAGGCGACCCCGGTTGTGGCCCGAGCGTCGGTGACAACCGCGGTCACTTCACCGAGTCGGCCGAGTTGGGAGGTCCACGAGCCTCGCGACCTCACACGCCACGGCGGGATGCTCGGCCGGGTTCGGACCGGACGGGCGCGAGCGCGGGCAGGACGCGGTCGCCGATCGCCTCGACGGTCTGCAGCGCCACGTCGGTGGGGACGCCGAGCGGGGCGACGCGCAACTGCACGCTGCTCACACCCGCCTCGCGGAGGCGTTCCAGCCCGTCCCGCACCTCGTCGGGGCTGCCGACCAGGACCGGCTCGGCGTCCCCCGCCTCGCCGCCGATGTCCCATGCGGCCCGGTCGCGGTAGTAGGCGCGGACCCGGTCGAGGTACCGGTGGGCCCGCCCGCCGTCCGCGTGGATGACGCAGAGCCGGTTCACCGCGACCTCGCCCGTGCCGCCTGCGGCCCGGTACGCCGCGGCCTGCGCCACCACCAGCCGGTCCGAGTAGTTCGTCGCGCCGTACCAGCCCTCGGCGAGCCCGAGCGCCCGCCGGACGGCGGCCGGCCCGCGCCCGCCGACCAGCACCGGGGGGCCGCCCGATCGTCGCGGACCCGGCACCACGTCGGGGCGCTGCCAGAGCTCGCGCAGCCGGACCAGCAGCTCGTCCAGCATCCGGCCACCCGGCAGGTCCGGGCCGCCGAACGCGCCGCGCAGCGCGTCGCCACCCAGCCCGATCCCGAGCGTGAGCCGACCGTCGCCGAGCTGGTCGAGCAGCGCGGCCTCCACCGCCAGCCGGTCCGGGTGCTGCGCACGGGCGAGCAGCACCCCGGTCCCGAGCCCGAGCGTGGTGCGGGCCGCCAGGTGCGCGAGCACCAGCAGCGGTGACGGCAGGTGGAACGACTCCGGTCGCGGGTGGTAGCTCTCGCCGAGCCACACCGAGTCGAACCCCGCCACCTCAGCGGTTCGCAGCAGCGGCTGCGCCGCCCGGACCTGGGCGGCGACGGGTCCCGCCGCCGCGTCGCTGCCCAGGTCCAGGGCCAGTCCGAGGCGCATCACTTGATCGCGATCGCATTGCTCGGCGAGCCGGCGCCGCCGGCCAGGTTGAGCGGGGACGCGGTGAGCAGGAACTCGTAGCGCCCGTCCGCGGCGCAGTCGGCCGCCAGCTCGTCCAGGGCCCACAGCTCGCCCATCGCCATGCCGAGCAGGGCGATCAGCGGGCGGTGGATCATCCCGTTGTGGTCGGGGCCGCGTTCCGGCTTCGGGAGCCCGTCGACGACGAAGTCGGAGTCCTGCGCGGGGAACCGTTCGACGCCGGTGTTGTCCGCGGCGACCATCGCGACCCGGTGGTCCCACAACCAGCGCACCACCGCCTCGGTCTGGGCGAGCCCGGGCGTGGAGCGGGCGGAGTTGAGCGCTGCGCGCTCCCGCTCCGTCAACGCCAGGTAGCGCCCGGCCCAGCCGGTGCGGATCAGCAGCAGGTCCCCCTCCTCGAGCCGGACGCCCTGGGCGTCGGCGACGGCGTCGAGGAGGTCGGCGTCGAAGGCCGTCGGGTCGTTGAGCTGCAACGGCCTGCCCTGCGCCGCGAGGTACCGGTCGACGTCCAGCAGCACGCCGCGGCCTACGATCCCGGCCTGCGCGTAGTTCTGGATCCCCAGGGTGTCGCCGTCGTCGGTGATCTCCTCCTTCGCCCGGCCGCCGTAGAAGCCGTGCTCGGGGTGCCCGACGTGGCGCAGGGAGTCGATCTGGGACGACGACTGCAGGTAGAAGGAGTCCACCCAGTCGTCGCGGTGGTACGGGTTGTTCGCGAACGTGTGGTGCCGGGCGGGATGGCGGGTGCCGGAGGGGTAGGGCTCGAAGGCGTTCACCGGGAAGTCCAGGTTGAACCGCGTCCCGGTGCGAACCAACCCCGCGGCGCGCACCACGCGCTGCGGCGTGAGGAAGTTGAGCGTGCCCAGCTGGTCGTCGCCGCCCCACAGGCCCCACGCCGAGCCCGCGGGCGCGTCGGTGCGGGCGAGCAGCTCGTCGTACGTCGGGGTCATCACGGCACCACCCCTTCGGCGGGTTCCGCCGCGGGTGCTGCGGCATCGTCGGTGTCGTCGGCGAGCATGTTCTTGCCCCGCGTCTCGGGGAGGAGGTACGCAGCGGCGAACGCCGCCAGGCTGAGCACCGACATGAAGGTCGCCAGCAGCCACGGCCTCCCACCCGCCGCGGTGATCAGGCCGAACGCCGTGACCGGGGCGATCGAGGCGAGCAGGGCGGTGCTGAGCTCACGGGACAGCGCCACGCCGGTGTAGCGGTGCCGGGGCTCGAAGAGCTCGGCGAGGAACGCGGCCTGCGCGCCGGTCAGCGCCTGGGTGAACGGGGCCATGATCAGCACGTGGGCGGCCCAGAAGGAGACGTCGGCGCCGGCCAGGATCAGCATGAAGTACGGGAAGCTCCCCACGGCGCCGAGGGCCGTCATGACCATGTACACCGGGCGGCGCCCGTACCGGTCCGACAGCCGCCCCGCCACCGGGACCAGGACGAACGCGGCGATCGCACCCAGCAGCGAGCCGAGGAGGACGCCGGTGCGGCTCACCCCCTGCTCGACCCCGAACGTGAGCGAGTAGGTGGAGCTGACGTGCGCGTTGAAGGCGATCGGTGCGGTGAGCAGGACCGCGAGGAACAGGGTCCTCGGGGACTTCCGGAAGATCGCGACGAACGGGATGCTGTGCGACTCCTTGCGCTCCCGCAGATCCTTGAACACCGGTGACTCGGACAGCCGCAACCGCATGACCAGGCCGATGATGACCAGCACGAAGCTGACCAGGAAGGGCAGCCGCCAGCCCCAGCTGTACAGCTGCTCGTCCGGCAGCTGGAACACCGTCAGGCCGACGATCGTGGCCAGGATGATGCCGCCGTACACGCCGGTGCCGGGCAACGACGCCCAGTACCCGCGCCGCTTCGCCGGGGCGAACTCCGCGACCATCACGAACGAGCCCGCGAACTCCGCGCCCGAGCCGAGGCCCTGCAGCAGCCGCAGCGCGACCAGCAGGGTCGGGGCGAGGATCCCCACCGACTCGAAGGTCGGCAGCACGCCGATCAGGGTGCTGCACAGGCCCATCATGACCAGGGTCAGGCTCAGCGCGGTCTTGCGGCCGAACCTGTCGCCGATGTGGCCGAACACGATCGCACCCAGCGGCCGGGCGATGTACCCGGCGCCGAAGGTCGCGAGGGCGGCCAGCGTGCCCGCGGAACCCGAGAAGGACGGGAAGAAGATCGTCGCGAAGATCAGCGACGCCGCCTGCGCGTAGACGAACATGTCGTACCACTCGAGGACGGTGCCGACGACGGTCGCGGGGATGAGGGTTCGACGCTGCTGGTTCCACGACGTCGTCGTCGAGGGGGCGTTCATGGAGTGACTCCAGTCTGCTCGAGAAGGGCTAGGAGGTGGCCGCGGACGCGCGGCGGACGGCGGCGACCGTGTCGACCGCGGCGGCGGCCAGCATCGACGTGTCGTTGGAGCAGACGACGAAGGCGTCGCCCGCGTCGAGGGCCGCGCCCGCCGCGGGAGCGGAGGCCGCCGCGGAGCCGACCGGCACGCCCGCGTCCCGGGCGGCGGCGCGCGCGGCGGCCAGCAGGTCGGCCACGTCGCCGGTGCCGACGTCCATCGCCAGGTCGGCGGCGCCGAGGAACACGGCGTCGACGCCCGGGACGGCGGCGATCCGCCCGGCTTCCCGGATCGCCCGGCCGCTCTCCAGCTGTGGGATGCAGAGCACCTGCTCGTTGCCGTACCGCACGTACTCCGCCCGGGACAGCCGACCCCACCAGCCCGCGGGACCGGTCGAACCCGCTCCGCGCGTGCCGTGCGGCGGGAACCGGCACGCGCGGGCCACGGCATCGGCCTGGTCCGCGGTGTCCACGTGCGGCACGAGGACACCAGCGGCGCCCGAGTCGAGCACCCGCTGGATCGTCGACGCGGTGTGGTCGGGCACGCGCACCAACGGCAGCACCCCGGACGCGCGGGCCAACGAGATCATCGTCTGGACGGTTCCGAGGTCGAGCAAGGTGTGTTCGAGATCGACCACCACGAAGTCGAAGCCGGCGTGGGCCATGATCTCGACGGTGGTCGCGGAGCTCAGCTTCACCCACGTCCCGAGCGCCGGTGCCGGCAGCACGTCGCTCACGGCGCGGGGTACTCGTCGGCGTTGAGCACCCAGCCCGGTCTGGCCGAGAAGTCGCGCCGCGGTGGCGCGAAGATGTCGACCAGCTGGTTGAGCCCGGCGCCCACGGCCTCGCTGGTGTGCACCGTCGGGGGCGGGATCACCGTGACCGACGGGCTGGGGAGGGTCTCGTGGACGTCCTCGCGCCAGCGGGAGCGGGCGGTCGTCCACGGCGTGCGGATGTGGTGGGTGAACTCCCCGCGCACCGCCAGCGAGACCTGCTCGAAGTCGTCGTGGTGGTGCGGCGAGAGCTTCTCGGGGTCACGCGGGCCCTGGTGCGGGTAGAGGAAGTTCACCATGAACGAACGGGTCCGGAAGATCCGGCCGAAGCGGTCGGGGCTGCGTCCGATCTCCCCGACCGGGTAGACGCGCAGCCGGTCGCCGTCCACCGGGGCGGGCCAGCGGTCCTCGATCGCCACCCGCGGGTGCGGCTCGGCGTACGACGCGGCGTTGGCGGCTGCCGCCGCCACTCCGGGGGCGTCCGGCCGGAACAGCCGCACCAGGTGCGTGGCGGCCGCCGCCACGACCTCGCTGTCCCCCGGCGGCACGACGATCAGGCCCTGGCCGGCCAGCTCCACCTCCGCACCGCCCGCGCGGACGCGGGCGGTGGAGATCTCGTGCGGCAGCAGCACCACGTACTCGTCGGTGTCGCCGGTGCGGGCGAGGACCTCGCCGGCCACCGCCTCGGTGTGGGCGAGCACGACGTTCTGCGCCCGCACGAACCAGGTGCGCGAGCCGAGGTCGCTCACCGCGGTGGGCGGGGTGGCGGTGAAGTCCGCGAACTCCGGGGCTGCGATGCCCTCGTCACCCGCCTGCCGGTCGGCGGTCGCGAGCTGGGAGCGCGGATCGCTCGACGTGTACGCCATCAGTCCTCCAGCCCGAGGAGGAAGGCCGGGTTGTCCCGGGTCATGCGCTGCAGGTCCTTCTCCTCGACGCCGAGGTCGAGCAGGATCTCGCCGACCCGCAGGAACGCGTCGACGGGCAGTTCCCGGTTGGCCTGCCCCAGGTCGGACGCCAGCACGGTGCGCTCCGGACCGATCGCGTCGATCCAGTCCTTGAGGATCTGCGGGTCCCACCTCTTGGTGCCCTTCGGGTCGTACATGGAGACCTCGTGCTCCACGTACGACCCGAGCGCCACGATCCGGCGGGCCTGCTCCGGCTCGGCCCCGATCACGAAGTTCGGGTGGCTGACGACCAGCCTCCGGACGCCGCGCGCCTTCGCCTCGGTGAAGACCTCCTCGATGCTGTCCGGGTCCATGTGCCCGCCGGAGAGCAGCGCGCCGCTCTCGGCGACGAGACCCAGTACGTCGTGGAGCTCGTCGAGCAGGCGGCCGTCCTCCGTGCGGATGGGCACCTCGACGTTGCGCAGCTCGACGGTCGCCGTGGGGAAGCCGGTGCCTTCCGGGTGGCAGTCGATGTGCCGGCCCGAGGAGAAGGTCGGCAGCCAGACCGCCTTGCCGCCCATGCGCAGCGACATCTCGACGGCGAACGGGTTGACGCCGCCGACCTGGTTGTTCATCGCGATCCCGCCGAAGGCTCGGCAGCTCGACCCGGCGAGCTGGTCCTTCATCGACAGGATGTCCATCACCGTGTTGTGGTGGTGCGACTTGCACAGGATCCCCCGCATCCCCAGCCGCTCACCCGCGTCACGGGCGGCCTCGGCGTGCGTGAAGCGGCGGGGGAACGGGCTCGGCCCGGAGTGCACGTGGAGGTCGACGGATCCCCAGAGGATGTCGGTGATCGCGGTCACTGGAAGGCTCCTCGTCTCTCTGCTCTACGCGAGACGTTGTATCGCCTGTCGGATGCAATGACCACAATGCGACGAACACATCACACGTTTGCGGAGATGGCATCCTCATCGTGGACAATCTGCGCGCTCATCCCCCATGATGCGGAACATGACCGAGGCAACCGAAGCCGGTGGCACCGATATCCAGGTGGTCACCCGGTGCGCGCAGGTGGTGCGGATGTTCTCCTACGAGGACCGCACCGTGCGGGTGGCGCAAGTGGCGTCCGAGCTCGGCGTCGGGCGCACCACCGCCCACCGGTACCTGGCGTCACTCGCGAACGCGGGTTTCCTCGAGCGGGACGGCGACCGCGGCTACGGCCTGGGCCCCCTGCTCGCACACGTGGGAACCTTGGCGCTCAACGGGTTCGGGGTGGTCGAGATCGCCGACCCCTACCTGCGCGACCTGGCGGACGTCGCAGAGGAGACCGCCGTGCTCAGCGTGTGGGCGGGCCGCAGTCCGGTCGTCGTACGCTGCCACGAACCCGAGAACCGCGTGCTCAACATCTCGATCCGGGTCGGTCGCACCCTGAACCTCGACGCCGCACAGGCCGCGGTCTTCCTCGCCCACCGGACCGACCGCGTCGACGCGCTCCTCGACCAGCTCGACGACCCCCAGGCCGAGCGGATCCGCCGGCGGATCGACGACGTGCGGCGAACAGGTGTCGCCGTCAGCGACACGATCAACGTCGGCGTGCGCGTCATCGCGGCGCCGGTCCTCGACCACGAGGGGGTGATCGTGGCCACTGCCGCGATCATCGGCACCGTGCACACGCTGTCCCCCGACCTGAACTCCGGCAAGGTCCTCGCGCTCCGCGACACCGCTGCCCGCCTCTCGTCGGCGCTGGGCTTCACGCACTGACGCAGCAGACGGGTCCGGTCGTCGCGGTCAGGTCCGGGCTCTGCCGGCGCGCCGTGCTGCCGGGATGGGCAGGGGGTCGGTGCCGGCTACGACCCGGTTGCGGATGGTGCCGATGCCCTGCACGGTCATCGAGACCACGTCCCCGACCCGCAGTGGCGGTGGGTCGGCCCGGCTGCCGCGGC
>NZ_JBRERS010000015.1:0-185639 GCF_054486945.1 Pseudonocardia wallangbongensis | reverse complement strand
CAGGCACACCGCTCTCCGCTCTATGGCACCTGATCCTCGACAGTTCAGGAACCTAAGCGGGAGCGGCGTGCCGCCTACACAGGCGCGCCCCGCGACCCACGGATCAGTCAGGAGCGCCCACTACGGCTCCATGATGCTGTCCTGGAAGTTTGTGACTGTGAACTTCACCCCGCCCTCTTCTGCTGGGGTCGCGCTCAGGGTGCCGCCCATCCTCTGCACCAGGGCGTGGGACAGGGCCAGACCGATCCCTCCGGCGCCGGTCGGGCGCTTGCCGCGGTAGCGGTCGTGCAGCGCGCCCCGCTCGAACACCACCGCGTAGTCCTCGTCGGACAGCCCGGGCCCGCCATCGCGCACCTGTAGCGCTCCCTCGTCGAGCGCGGCGAGCACGAGCGGGGAACCGCGCGGCGTGGCCCGCAGCGCGTTCTCGGCCAGGCCGTCGAGCACCTGGCGCAGCCGGCGTGGGTCGGCCAGCACGGGCACCGGGCGGTCCGGAACCTCGATCCGCAGCTCGACGCCGGCGTCCCGGGCGCGCAGGTCCCACACGTGCCCGGCCTCGGTCACCAGGGTCGTGAGGTCCACGTCGACCAGGTCGACGGCGAAGTCGTCGGCCTCCAGGCGGGCCAGCTCCATCAGGTCGGTGACCAGGCGCTCCAGCCGGTCCGCCTCGCGGACGATGGTCGCGCCGGCCGGCGCCACGTCGGCCCCCGTGAGGACCTCGTCGGCGAGCGACTCCCCGAAGCCGCGGACCGCGGTCAGCGGAGTGCGCAGCTCGTGCGACACCGAGAGCAGGAACCGGCGCTGCCGCTCCTCGCTGCGGGCCAGCGCGTCCGCCAGCTCGTTCACGGCGCCGGCGACCTCGGCGACCTCGGCCGGCCCGCGGACCGGCACCCGGACGTCGCGCTCGCGGCCGCGCAGCCGGTGCGCGGCCGCCGCGACCGCGCGCAGCGGGCGCCCGGACAACCCGCCGACCGCGACCCCCACCAGCACCGCGACCACGATCCCGACGAGCACGGCCAGCCCGATGTTGCGCCGGAACGCCCCGACCGGTCCGGAGTCGACCGAGCGCACCAGCGCGAACGCGCCGGACGGGCTCGGGCGCGCCTCCACCAGGTAGGCCGTGCCGTTGACGTCGGCGGAGCCGGACACGGCGGTCCCGGCCTGCGCGCGGTCCGCGTCGGCGCGCCTCAGCGCGGTACCCACCGGCCCTTTCGCGGCGCGGGGCGTGCCGAGCCGCACCACCGCCACGTCCTGGGCGCGCAGCACCTCGACCACCCGGCCGAGGCCCGCCACCCCGCGCGGCCGGACCGGGCCCTCGGCCAGCTGGGCGGCGACCACGTCGGCCTGCTGGGCCAGCGCCTCCCGCGTCACCTGGCGCGCGGTCATGGTCACCAGCTGGAGCGACACGACCGCGGCGACCCCGACCGCGGCGAGGGCGACGACCAGGCAGGCCGCGGTGACCCGCCAGGCCAGCGACGCGGGCCGCCCGATCACGGCGCGTCCGCGGCGTACCCGACGCCGCGCACGGTGCGGATCGGGCTGGCCGGGCCGAGCTTGGCGCGCACCTGCGCGACGTGCACGTCCACGGTGCGCGTGCCGGCCCCGGTCGGGTAGCCCCAGACCGCGGACAGCAGCTGCTCGCGGGAGAACACCCGGCCCGGCGCGCGCATCAGGTGGGTCAGCAGGTCGAACTCGGTGGCGGTCAGCGACACCTCCTCGTCACCCGCGTGCACCCGCCGCCGGTCGACGTCCAGCCGGATGCCGCCGACGACGAGCGGTCCACCGTCCGCGGCACGCGCCCGGCGCAGCACGGTGCGAACCCGGACCGCCAGCTCCCGCGGGCTGAACGGCTTGGTCACGTAGTCGTCGGCGCCGATCTCGAGTCCGAGGATGCGGTCGACCTCGTCGTCGCGGGCGGTCACGAACAGCACCGGCGTCCGGTCCTGCGCCGCGCGCAGCCGCCGGCACACCTCGATCCCGTCCAGCCCGGGGAGCCCGATGTCGAGGACGATCGCCACCGGCCGGTGCCGGCGAACGGCGGCCAACGCGGCCTCACCGTCCGTCTCGGTCAGCACCCCGAAGCCGTCCCGGCGCAGGTAGAGCGCCACCAGTTCGGCGATCGCCCGGTCGTCCTCGGCCACCAGGACCAGTCCCCGCTCCCCGGTCGACGTCATGCGTTGATGGTGGCACCCTCGTGCGCCGCGGGTCGGTACCGCCGAACAGGGGTGTCCCGACGCACCCGTCGGGCCCAACCACCGGTGCTCCGATCCGGACCCGGAAGGCAGCGTCCTACTGTGCTGGGCTGCATTGGTCCCCGAGAGGAGCGAGATGGCCGACCGTCGTTCCGCGCGCCTGGCCCTGGCTGCGGCCGCGGCGGGTCTGGCCGTGCTCACGGCCTGTGGCGCGCCCGCCGAGGAGCAGCCCGCGGACCAGGCCGCGGCGCACGAGCACCACCACGAGCAGGGCGCGCCGCCGCCCGGCCAGGGGCAGCCCCCGCAGCACCACCACGGCGGCGACGGCCTCCAGCTGTGGGCCACCCAGACCGCGTCGCTCGGGATCGTCACGCTCGACGGCGCGGGCCGGATCCTGTACCGCTCCGACGCCGACAGCAACAACCCGCCCGCGTCGACCTGCACGGGTGACTGCACGCAGCACTGGGTGCCGGTCACCGTGCCCGACGGGCAGGAGCCCGAGCTGCTCGGGATCAAGCACGATCGAGTGGGCACGCTCCGCCGCGACGACGGCGCCCTGCAGGTCACGCTGGCCGGCTGGCCCCTCTACACGGTCGCGGGTGACGAGGGCGCCCACGACGGCACCGGGTCCAACGGCGCCGACGGCAAGTGGTTCGCGGTCACCCCGAACGGGGAGAAGGCCACGCCCTGAGCCCACCCTGCCGGGCGGCGTCCACCCACTTCCGGCCCGGGATCAGCAGGAGTGGCCCTGCTCGGCGACGGTGGAGAGGCTGATCGACTCGATCCGGCTGTGCTCGTCGCAGGTCGGGGTCTCGTAGCCGGGCCTCGTCACGACCACGCCGTCCGGATCGACGAACGCAGCGGCGATCGGCGGGTCGAAGCCTCGCCAGACGACGCTCGCCTGGTGGATCGGGCCTGTCCGGCGGCGCAGCTCCACGCGGTACCTTGTGTTCGCGTCGGCCGGGTGGAACTCGACGGCCACGAGCTGCGACGTCCCCTTGACCGCCAGGACGGCACGGTCGGTCGGACTCTCGGACATGCGGAACGCCGTGATGACGAAGCCGTAGTAGGCGGTCAGCACGATGGCGAAGCCCCCGAGGATGTGCACCGCGTTCCGGAGCAACCCGGGGCCCAGGCACGAGTGCAGCCCGACGACCAGGCCGGCCACGGCGATGACGGTGACCACCAGGTCCCAAACGGGTGCAGAGGGCCCGCGTTCCAGGTTGAGGGGATTCCACAGGACCAGTGCGCCGGCAACCGCGACCCCGAACAGGGCGGATCGGTACACCGCCGGGCGCCGCGCCCCATCTCGCCACCCGCTGTCCGCTCCGCCGGCCATACCGGGAGTGAGCCGCCGGGTTCGCGATCGGTTGGGGTCCCGCAGGCCGGAGTGCTGGTGTCGCACATCTCCCCTCGGCGCCGGCGGTCACCGGCCGAGGAAGGTCGCCACGGCGTCCAGCACGTGGACGTCGTCGGTCCGAGTCTTCGTGGCGATCGCGGTGGCGGTGGCGTGCTGCTCTGGATGGGCGGCCCAGTACTCGCGGTCCACCTCCAACACCGAGCGCAGCAGGTCTCCAGGGTAGAAGTCGCCTGCCGCCAGTGGATCGGCATCCAGCACGCCCAGAGCCCGCGGCATCAGCACCGGTAGCGCGATCTGCTGCCCGATCAGTAGGCGCAGCGCCTCGACGTCGAACTCCTCGACCGGCATCCGGCGCAGCTCGTGCACGCGTAGCACCAGGAAGGTGTTGACGGGTGGCTCTCCCCATGCCGGCGGATCGAGCTCGTCGAGCGTGGGCACGGACCCGAGCCTGCCACAGGGCAGGCCACCTACACGATCACGTGACGGCGTTGCCGGGGCTACACGGGCGGCAGGGTCCACAGGCCGCGCGGCTTCCGGTGGTGCGTCCCGCGGAACGGACGGTTCACCGCTTCCTTCACGAACCACCATGCGTCCTCCGCGGTGTCAGCCCACCCGTGCGACGACTTGCCGCCGTCGAGAACGACGGTCCAGCGGAACCGGCCGGAGCGCTCACAGAAGTTGACCGACGCTCGTCCCTGCGCCTTAGCGATCTCTAGCCGCGCGTCTGCCTCGTCCGCCGCCTCGCCCATAGCGCAACCGCCTCCCGGGGTCTCTGTCCACCAAAACGCCACGGCCCGACAATACTGCTAAATCTGCCAGTTCGGCGAGTGCTGCTATGTCTGCCACAACGGCTGACCTGGTCGGACCTGCCGACATACGGTCGGGCGGTGAGTGCCGAACGCCTACTGACCACGGGGGAAGTCGCCCGTGAGTTGGGGTTGTCGGCACGATCCATCGCCCGGTGGGCGCAGGAGGGCAAGCTGACACCCGCTCTGTACACACCTGGTGGCCACCCGCGTTGGCGACTTGGCGACGTCGAGGAGGAACTACGGCGGCTCCGCCGGAGGGCTGAATGACCGCCGACATCAAGCTGCCGCTCGACGGCGGTGGCGTCGTCGTCGGTGACAAGGTGCGGATCGCCCTCGAGATCGAGGCGGTGCTGCGCGGGGCCGCTACGGAGGCAGCACCTCCCGGCAGTGCCGGATGACCCGCTCGACCAGGCCCGTGGCCCGGACCCCGCGCGGCAGGGCGGCGACGAGCGAGTTGGTCCCGACGTCGTCGACGATGGGGAGGAACCGCAGCGGCCGCCCGTCGTGGCTGGCGGCCACCTCGGTCATGAGCAGTGACCAGGCCAGTCCCCGGCCCACGAGTGCGCGCACCGTCATCACGTCGGTGCTGCGGTAGTCGATCCGTGGGACGACCCCGAACCTGGCCAGCATGGCCTCGTTGAGGAAGCTCGCAGGCTCGAGGTTGAGCAGCGCGCCGGGGTGATCGGCCAGGTCCGCGAGGCGTACGTCGGGGCGGGCGGCGAGCGGGTGGTCGGCCGCCACCGCGACCTTGAACCGCCGCTCGCGCAGCACGATCGGCTCCACCTCGGGCTGGAGCTGCATCTCGTAGACGAAGCAGACGTCGACCTGGCCGCGGAGCATGCGCTCCTGCAGCACGGCGGCCGAGGCCTCCACGATGTCCAGCCGCACGTCCGGGAACCGGTCCCGCAGCAGGCCTGCGATCTCCGGCACGATCTGCGCGGACACCGACGGGAAGCACCCCACGGCCAGCCGCCCGGTGCCGGCGTGCCCGGCGAGCTGCCGCACGTCGTGCAGCACCCCGCGGGCCCGGGTCGCCACCGCTCGGCCCGCGGCGGTCAGGTGGACGCCCTTCGCGGTGCGCCGGACGGCGAGCTGCACCCCGAGCGCGCTCTCCAGCTCTCGCAACGCCTGGCTGATCGCGGCCTGCGAGACGTGGCAGCGGACGGCGGCGCGGGAGATCGACTCGTCCTGCGCGATCGCGACCAGGTACTCGAGCTGGCGCAGCGTCACGTCCTTCATAGGCGGAGCTTATGCTTTGCCTCAGCAGAATCAGCTATGCCTGATGCCGGTAGTGGGGCGACAGTGCTGGGCGACCGACACCAGCACGACACGAAGGAGTGTCATGTCCAGCCCCCACGTGGTGACCCTCGGGACGGCGGGCGGCCCGCGGTGGTGGGACCGCCCCGGCGCCGCCGCCGCGCGCAGCGGGATCGGCACCGCGGTCGTCGTCGGCGACGCCGTGTACCTCGTCGACGCCGGTCAGGGGACCGGCCGCCAGCTCGCCCGCGCCGGCCTGCCGCTCGACCGGGTCCGCGCGCTGTTCCTGACCCACCTGCACTCCGACCACGTCGCCGACCTGGTGCCGTTGCTGCTCTTCGGCCTGTTCGAACGCCGGGACCCGGCCGCGGCGCCGATCGTGGTGCGCGGTCCCGGTTCCCGCGGCGGCCTGCCGCCGCTGTCCCCGCACGCCACCGAGCTGCCGGAACCGGTGGCGCCGGCCGACCCGGCACCGGGCACCGCCGAGATGATCGACCTGCTGTGTGCCGCGCACGCGAGCGACCTCAACGACCGGATCTTCGACTCGCTGACCCGGCGGCCCGCCGACCAGTGGGCGGTCCGCGACATCGCCCTGCCCCCGGGCACCGGTTTCGACCCCGACACCCGGGTGGCGCCGCCGATGGAGCCGTTCGAGATCCACCGGGACGGCGACGTGGTCGTCACGGCCATCCTGGTCGAGCACCCGCCCACCGCCCCCGCCTTCGCGTTCCGGTTCGACACCGCCGACGGCTCGGTGACGATCTCCGGTGACACCGCGCCCTGCGCGAACGTCGTCCGCCTCGCGCGGGACACCGACCTGCTGCTGCACGAGGCCATCGACCTCTCCGCGATGGGCCGCCGTTATGCCGACGAGGCGGTGCGGCAGGCGACGATGGCCCACCACCGCCGGGCCCACACCACCGCCCGCCAGGCCGGCGAGCTCGCCACCGAGGCCGGTGCCCGAGCGCTCGCCCTGCACCACCTGGTGCCCGGCGACGCCCCGGCGACGGCGTTCTCCGCGGCCGCCGCCGAGACCTTCCACGGCCCCCTGTCGGTGCCCGACGACCTGGACGTCATCGCGTTCCCGAGCCGCGCCGCCCGCCGCCGGACGGAGGTGGCCCGATGACGGAGACCGACAGCTCCGCGGGCGCCCGCCAGGTCGAGGCGACGCCGAAGGAGATGCGGCGGATCCTCGCCTCCAGCTTCGTCGGAACCGCGATCGAGTACTACGACTTCATCCTCTACGCGACGGCCGCGAGCATCGTCTTCGGCACGGTGTTCTTCACCGGCGTCGGCCCGGGCGTCGCGCAGGTCCTCGCGTTCGGGACGCTCGCCGCCGGCTACCTCGCCCGCCCGCTCGGCGGCATCGTGTTCGGCCACCTCGGTGACCGGCTCGGCCGCAAGTCCATGCTGGTCGTGACCCTGGTGCTGATGGGCGGCGTCAGCACGTTGATCGGCCTGCTCCCGACCACCGAGCAGATCGGCGTCGCGGCCCCGCTGCTGCTGGTGTTCCTGCGGATCCTGCAGGGCATCGCCGTCGGCGGGGAGTGGGGCGGTGCCACGCTGCTCGGCTTCGAGCGCGCGAAGAAGGAGTCCCGCGGGTTCGCCGCCTCCTTCGCCTACATGGGCGCCCCGGCCGGCACGATCGTCGGGACGCTGGTGCTCAGCGCCGCCTCCACGCTCCCCCCGGGCGACTTCCTGTCCTGGGGCTGGCGGGTCCCGTTCCTGTTCAGCGCGGTGCTCGCCGCCGTCGGGCTGGTCATCCGGCTCAAGACAGCCGAGTCGGCGCTGTTCCAGGAGGCCGTCGCTGCGACGGAGGCGAAGCAGGTCCCGGTCGGCGAGATCCTCACCCGCTACCCCCGCCGGCTGCTGCTGGCCATCGCCGCCGGCATCTCGGGGCAGGCCGCGCAGGGCCTGATGGGCCTGTGGGCGCTGTCGTACGCCGTCACCCAGCTCCGGCTCGCGCCCACCGGCGTGCTCAACGTGAAGGCCCTCACCGGCGTCTGCGTGATCGCGATGGTCGTGGTCGCTGCGCGGCTCTCGGACCGGGTCGGCCGCCGGCCGGTCATGCTCGGCGGGAACGTGGCCGCCGTGCTGCTCGCCTTCCCGATCATGTTCCTGCTCGACTCGGGCAGCGTCTGGACGGTGTTCCTCGCCCTGTTCCTCGGCCTGGCCGTGATCCAGGGCTTCGTCGCGGGGCCCTACGGGGCGTTCGCGGCGGAGCTCTTCCCGACCCGGATCCGGTACACGGGAACGTCGATGGGCTACCAGATCGCGGCCGCGCTCGGTGCCGGGCTCATGCCGGTGATCGCGTCGTCGCTGGTGCTGCTGGGCGGGGGTTCGCTCTGGCTGGTCGCGCTGGCCTGGATCGGCATGTCGTCGATCAGCCTGATCGCGCTGCTGGTGGCGGGCGAGGGCAAGGACCACGACCTGCGCGAGATCGATTGACGGCCGGGGCAGGCTGGGGCGATGAGCCTCGACGTTCGAGCGAAGCGGGTGTACGAGCAGGCCGAGCGCGGCGACGGCTACCGCGTGCTGGTCGACCACGTCTGGCCGCGCGGGGTGTCGCGGGAGCGCGCGGACCTGGGGGAGTGGGCCCGCGGGCTGGCCCCCAGCGACGAGCTGCGCCGCTGGTTCGACCACGTCCCCGAGCGGTTCGGGGAGTTCCGTTCGCGGTACCGCGACGAGCTGGTGTCCCATGCACCCGAGCTGGACGAGCTGCGCCGCCGCGCGCGTGCGGGCCGGGTGACGGTCGTCTACGCCGCGCGGGACGAGGAGCACAACAACGCCGTGGTGCTCGCCGAGCTCCTGCGTGAGGGGTGAACCGCGTCAGGGGCTGGTGTCGCAGCCGGCGATCCGCAGGGCGAAGAGGCTGTACTGGTCCGCCACCTGCTGGGCGGGCAGCGGGCCGTCCTCGCGGAACCAGCGGGCGATGCTCACGCACATCTCCCGGATCGCGAACGACGCCAGCGCGGGCGAGTCCACCTGGAAGACCCCCGCGCCGACGCCGTCGCCGATGATCTCCCGCAGCGCGTGCTCGTGCTCGCGGCGGCGGTCCTGCAGTTCGGTGCGGTGCGGCTCCTCGAGGCTCGCGGTGTCCCGGTTGACGACGATCGCCTCACGGCGGTGGGTGGCGTGGCGGAGGGCGTAGACGAGGCTCGCCCGGCGCAGCCGTTCCACCGGGTCGGTGAGGTCGTCGACGGCCGCGTGGAAGTCGTCGAGCACACCGGCGGTGGTGCGGTCGACGATCGTGCGCAGCAGCTCGTGCTTGGAACGCATGTGGTTGTACAGGCTCGGGGTGCGCACGCCGAGCGCCTCGGCGATCTGGCTGAGCGCGGTGCCGTGGTAGCCGTACTGCGCGAAGAGGGTCAGTGCGGCGTCGACGACCGCCTCGCTCGTGACCGTGGCCCGAGCCTGTGTCGCTGGCACCGCTGCTTCCTCCTCCTGCCGTTCCGGCGGATCCCCACCGTAGCCACCGGCCGCGGGTGCACCGGCGCCGAAGGCGATCTGCAGCGCGAACCGGCTGTAGGTGTCGGCGACCTGCTCGGCCGGGCGCTCCCCACCGTCGCGGAACCAGCGGGCGATGCTCACGCACATCTCGAGGATCGCGAAGGAGGCGAGCGCCGGTAACCCGACCCGGAAGGCCCCGGCGCCGGCGCCGTCGAGGATGATCGCGCGCAGCTCGCGCTCGTGGTCGCGGCGCCGGGTGCGCAGGCGCGACCGCGCGGGCTCGGCCAGGTTGGCGGTGTCCCGGTTGACGACGAGCGCGGCCCGCCGGTGGGTGGCGTGGCGCAGGGCGTAGACGCGGGTGGCCCGGCGCAGGCGCTCGGCGGGGTCGGCGACCCCGGCCGCGGCGGCGTGGAAGTCGGCCAGCACGTCGTCCAGTGTGCGTTCGACGATCGTCTCCAGCAGCTGATGCTTGGAGCGCATGTGGTTGTAGAGGCTGGGTGTGCGGATGCCGAGCGTCTCGGCGATGCCGCTCAGCGCCGTGCCGTGGTAGCCCCGGGCTGCGAAGAGCGTGAGCGCGGCGTCGAGCACGTCCTCGCTGGTGACGGTGCTGCGCCCCGAGTCCGCCCGCCGCTCCGATCTGACGGCCCCCATGGCCCGGACTGTACCTTGCCCTACGAATTAGCGTTAGCTAGTCTCCGCGACGAATCAGCGTTAGCTAGTCACCCTGCCCTTCGTGGAGGCCTCGATGGTGAGACAGCAGGAGCGACGCGCCGGTCGACCGGCACGCCGTGTACGCCTCGCCTGAGTTCCGCCGGCTCGCGAGCGTCCGCGGCCGGTTCGTGCGGACGGCGGTGCTGGCGCAGCCCGGGTGGTTCGCCGTGTTCCTGGTGCTCATCGGCGCGGCACCCGCCGTCGCGGGGCAGGTCGTCGTCGCGGGGATGACCGTCGGCTTCCTGCTCGGGCTGAGCCAGTTCGTCCTGGCCTGGTTGCTGACCTGGCGCTACCTGCGGCTGTCGGAGTCGGTGTTCTCCCCGCTGAAGGACGGGGTCGTCGCGGGAGGTGGTCGCCGCGCACTGACGCGGCCCAACGACGACAGGAGGAGGCGCGGTGCTGCGCACGGACCTGATCCGAACCATCCCGGAGCTCCTTGACCACCACGCCCGGGCCCGGCCCGACGTGATCGCGTTCGTCGACGACCGCCGCGCGATCACCTACGGCGAGCTGCGCGACACCACCGCCCGGCTCGCCGGCCACCTGCAGCGGCTCGGCCTGGAGGTGGGCGACCGGGCGCTGGTCTACACGGACAACCGGGTGGAGACGGCCGAGTCCTACCTGGCCGTTCCGCGGGCGGGCGGGATCGGGGTGTGCGTGAACCCGGCGGCCGCCCCGGCCGAGGTGGCGCACGTCCTCGACGACAGCGGGGCCCGGATCGTGATCACCGATGCCGCGCACCAGGACGCGGTGCGGGCGCTGGTGGCCGACCGGCCCGGGCTGACGGTCGTGCTCGCCGGCGACGGGGAGGCCTGCGGGGAGCTGCGCTACGCCGACCTGCTGGCGACCGCCGGCCCCGCGCCGCGCGACCGCCTCGCGCTCGACGACACCGCGTGGATGCTCTACACGTCCGGGACGACCGGCCGGCCGAAGGGCGTCCACCTCACCCAACGCGGGTGCCTGTGGGTGGTGGCCGCGAGCTTCGCGCCGGTCCTCGGGCTCGGCCCGGGGGACGTCGTGCTCTCGCCGCTGCCGCTCTTCCACTCCTACGCGCTGGTGCTCTGCGTGCTCGGGGTGGCCGCCGTGGGCGCCACCGAGCGGATCCTGCCGCGGTTCTCCGTGCAGGACGTGCTGCGCCGCTTCCGCGAGCCCGGGCGGGAGGGGCCGGCCACGGTCTTCCCCGGCGTCCCGACGATGTTCCAGTACCTGCTCGACCGCGCCGGTGGCACCGGGCTCGGATCGTCGTCGCTGCGGATCTGCATGTCGGCGGGCGCGATCATGCCCGCCGCCCTGAACGAGGGGTTCGAGAAGGCGTTCGGCGTGCCGCTGCTGGACGGGTACGGCATCACCGAGACCTCCACGATGGTGACGATGAACTGGCCGACCGGCGCGCGGGTGATGGGCTCGTGCGGGCTCCCGCTGCCGGGCCTGACGGTGCGGCTGGTCGATCCGTCCACCCTGCGCGACGTGCTCCCGGGAGAGGAGGGCGAGCTCTGGGTGCAGGGACCCGGCGTCACCCCGGGCTACCACAACCTCCCGGAGGCGACGGCCGCCGTGCTGGTGGACGGCTGGTACCGCACCGGCGACCTCGGCCGCCGCGACGAGCACGGCTTCCTGCGGATCAGCGGCCGCACCAAGGAGCTGATCATCCGAGGGGGCGAGAACATCTACCCGGCCGAGGTCGAGGACGCCGTGCTCGCCTGCGACGTGGTGGCCGACGCCGCCGTGGTGGGGGTCCCGCACGAGGCCCTCGGGGAGGTGCCCGTAGTGTTCGTCGTGCCGCGCGAACCGGGCGCGCTGGACCGCGAGCGGGTGCTCGCGGAGTGCCGGGAGCGCCTCGCCCACTTCAAGGTGCCCACCGACGTGGTGGAGATCGACGAGATCCCGCGCACGGGCTCGGGGAAGATCCTGCGCTACCGGCTCCGGCAGCGGCTGGGTGAACGCTCGTGAGGATCGGGAACATCGAGGTCCTGCCCGTCCTGGACGGCACCGGCCGCGAGGTGGCGGCGGAGGTGCTGACCCGGCCGGGCGTGCCCGACGCGTGGGCGTGCCACGCCGAGCACCTCGACGCGGACGGCGCGCTGGTGCTGCCGCTGGGCGGTTTCCTGGTGCGCACCGGTGACCGCACCGTGCTCGTGGACGCGGGCGTCGGCACGATCGACAACGGGAAGTACGCCGGCGGCGGGTTCCTCGACTCGCTGCGCGGTCTCGGCGTCACCCCGGAGGACGTCACCGACGTCGTGTTCACGCACCTGCACTTCGACCACGTCGGGTGGGCCACGAAGAAGGGCGCGATCGTCTTCCCGAACGCCACCTACCGCGTGCACGCCGCCGACTGGGCGCACTTCGTCGAGGCCCCGGACGCCGAGCCCGGTGCCGTTCGCAAGCTCTCCCCGCTCGCGCCGCGGCTCGAGCCGTTCACCACCGACGGTCCGCTCGCGCCCGGGCTGGACGCTCGGCACGCGCCGGGGCACACCCCCGGCTCCACCGCCTATGTCGTCTCCGACGGTGGCGAGCGCGCCCTGCTGCTCGGCGACGTCGTGCACTCGGTGGTCGAGCTCGGCGAGCCCGACTGGGAGGCCGTGTTCGACGTCGACCCGGTGGCCGCGCGGGCGGTGCGCAACGCGATCGCGGACGAGGTGGCCGACGGGCCCGACCTCGTCGTGGGGGCGCACTTCCCGGACCTGCGGTTCGGGCGCGTCGTCACGGTTTCCGGCGACCGGACGTTCCGGTCGGTCTAGGAAGGACATCATGGATCTGCAACTGGCGGGCACGACCGTGCTGGTCACCGGCGCGGGGCAAGGGCTGGGCCGCGCGCTCGGGCTCGGCTTCGCCCGGGAGGGCGCGAACGTCGCCTTCCACTTCCACTCGTCGGCCGACGGTGCGGAGAAGTCCGCCGCGGAGGCCGCGGAGCTGGGCGTGCAGGCCATCGCCGTCGGCGGCGACCTGCGCGACGAGGCGGCCGTGGCCGCGCTCGTCGAACGCGTCGAGGCCGAGCTCGGGCCGATCGGGGTGCTGGTCAACAACGCCGCGGCGACGAAGGTCCAGCGCTTCCTCGACTCGACGCCGCAGGACTGGGCCCCGCAGATCGACGTGACGGTCACCGGCACGCTGCAGATCACCCACGCGGTGGCGAAGCGGATGGCGGAGCGCGGGGCCGGGTCGATCGTGAACCTCATGGGCGACTCCGGGCGCGTGGGCGAGTCCGGCCTGCTGGTCACCGCGACCGCCCGGTCCACCACCGTCGGCCTGACCCGGTCGCTGGCCAGGGAGCTGGCCCGGTTCGGGATCCGGTCGAACGCCGTCTCGCTGGCGCTGGTCCGCACCGACAACTTCGACGCGCACGCGGGCGGCGCCGAGGACGAGCGGATGAAGAAGATCCTCGCCCAGTACCCGCTGCGGCGCCTGGGGCGGCCCGACGACATCGTGCCGATGGTGCTGTTGCTGGCCTCGCCGCTGTCGTCCTGGACCACGGGCCAGGTGGTGTCGGTCAACGGCGGGTACGCAATGCCATGAGCTCGCTCGGCACCAGCGTCCGGCGCAAGGAGGACCAGCGGCTCGTCACCGGCCACGGCCGCTACGTCAGCGATCTGCAGCTGCCGCGCATGCGCCACGTCGCCTTCCTGCGCAGCCCGCTCGCGCACGCCCGGATCAGCGCCGTCGACACCTCCGAGGCGGTGGCGGCGGGGCACCGCGTGTTCACGGGCGCGGACCTCGCGCACGTGGCGCTGCGGGCGCGGTCGGCGCTCCCGTCGTACGTCGAGACCGAGCAGCCGGTTCTCGCCCACACCAAGGTCCGCTTCGCCGGTGAGCCGGTAGCCGCCGTCGTCGCCGCCGACCGGTACCACGCGGAGGACGGCCTCGAGCTCGTCGACGTGGAGTACGAGCCGCTGCCACCCGCCGTGTGCGCGTGGGCGCCGCCGCGGGAGCCGGTGCACGCCGAGGCGCCGGACAACGTGCTGCTGGAGCGCACGTTCGACGCGGGCGCCGTCGACGACGCGCTCGCCGCGGCCGCGGTGGTGGTCGAGCGGGAGCTGATCACGAACCGGCACGCAGGCAACCCCATGGAGTGCCGCGCGGGCGTGGCCCGGTGGGACGCGGCGGACCGCAAGCTCACGTTCTGGTCCGGCACCCAGGTGCCGCACATCGTCCGCAACATGGTCGCCGAGCTGCTCGACCTGCCCGAGGGGTCGGTGCGCGTCATCGCCCCCGACGTGGGCGGCGGGTTCGGCGTCAAGGCGGTGCTCTACGCCGAGGACGTCGCGCTGTGCATGATCGCGATGGCGATGCCGGGCGTGCCGGTGAAGTGGGTGGAGGACCGCGTCGAGCACCTGGCCGCGGCGTCGCACGCCCGCGACCACCGCTACGTCGTGAAGGCGGGGTTCGCGCCCGACGGCGAGCTGCTCGCGGTGGCGGCGGACGTCACGTGCAACGTCGGGGCGTACTCGGTCTACCCGTGGACGGCCGGGATCGAGCCGCTGATGGCCGGCGGGCTGCTCTCGGGGCCCTACCGGCTGGGGAACTACCGCTGCACCGTGCGCGGCGTCGCCACGAACACGGCCCCGTCCGGCCCGTACCGCGGGGTCGCCCGCCCGGCCAGCGTGTTCGCGATGGAGTCCGTGCTGGACGCCGGCGCGCGCGAGCTCGGGATGTCCGCCGTGGACATCCGGCGGCGGAACCTCATCCGGCCCGAGGACATCCCGTACCGGATGCCGTCGCGGCTGGTGGACGACTCCGGCCACTACGACGAGTGCCTCACCAAGGCCCTGGACGCCGTCGGCCACGAGGGGCTGCGCGCCGAGCAGGAGCGCAGGCGCGGCACCGGCGAGCCGCCGATCGGCATCGGGTTCGCCTGCTACAACGAGCTGACCGGGCTGGGCCGGGCCGCCAGCGCCGGACCGCGGATGCCGTTCCGCACCGGGCACGACGCGTGCACCGTGCGGGTCAACCCCGACGGGCGGGTCACGGTGTTCTCCGGCGTCACGTCCCAGGGGCAGGGCCTGGAGACCACGATCGCGCAGATCGTCGCCGACGGCCTCGGCGTGCCCTACGACGACGTCGACGTCCGCATCGGCGACACCGACGAGTCGCTCTGGGGCTTCGGCGCGTTCTCCTCGCGCCAGGCCGTCATCGGCGGGGGAGCGGCGCACCGCACGGCCGAGGCCGTCAAGGAGAAGGTCCTGGAACTCGCCGCCGGGCTGCTCGAGGCGAACGCCGCCGACCTGCGGATCGAGGACGGCCGGATCGGCGTGGTCGGCGAGGGGAAGCCGCGGCTCTCGATCGCCGAGGTGGCGCGGGTCGCCTACCTGGAGTCCCACCGGCTGCCCGAGGGCATCGAGCCCGGCCTGCAGGCCACCCGGTTCTACGACCCCATCCGGGGCGCGTTCGCCGCCGGCGCGCAGGTGGCCGCGGTCGAGGTCGACCGGACGACGGGCGCGCTGCGGATCCTCGCGTACGCGTGCGTCGAGGACGCAGGCCCGGCCCTGCACCCGAAGATCGTCGACGGCCAGATCGCCGGCGCGATCGCGCAGGGCATCGGCGGCGCGCTCTACGAGCACCTCGTCTACGACGAGGACGGCAACCTCACCACCGGGACCCTGCTCGACTACCTGATGCCCACCAGCGCCGAGATCCCCGACCTCGTGATCGGGCACGTCTCCCACCCGGCGGCGAACCCGCTCGGGGTCCGCGGGGTGGGGGAGGGCGGCACGCTCGGGCCGAACGCCGCGCTCGCCGGCGCCGTCGCCGACGCGCTCGGCGTCGAGATCACCACGCTGCCGATCACCCCGGCCGCCGTCTGGACGGAGCTCTCTTGATCGAGCTGACCACCCGCGACCGGGTCGCCGTGATCACACTGGAGCGCCCGGAGAAGCGCAACGCGCTCACCGCGGAGCTCTGCGAGCGGCTGCGCGACGCCGTCCGAACGGCCACGAAGGACGGTGCGCGAGCGCTGGTGATCACCGGGAGCGGCACGAGCTTCTGCTCCGGCGCCGACCTCGACGGCGTGTACTCCGACGCGTTCCGCGACGCCCTCCACGACATGCTGCACACCGTCGCCGATGCGCCCGTACCGGTGGTGGCGGCGGTCAACGGGCCGGCCATCGGCGCGGGCACCCAGCTCGCGCTGGCCGCCGACCTGCGGGTCGCCGCGCCCACCGCGGTGTTCGCGATGCCCACGGCGAAGATCGGCCTGGCCGTCGACCCGTGGACGATCCGCCGGTTCGCCCGCATCGCGGGTGACGGCACCGCCCGTGCGGTGCTGCTCGCCTGCGCCCGGCTCGACACCCAGCAGGCCCACGCGTGCGGCCTCGCCGACCGCCTCGGCGACGTCGAGGACGCCATCGGCTGGGCCGCGGAGACGGCCGAGCTCGCGCCGCTCACCGTCGCCTACTCGAAGCAGGTCCTGAACAGCGTCGTCGACGCGGCCGGCGGCGAGGACGAGCCGGCCCTGCTGCGGGCGTTCGAGGCCTGCTGGGCGAGCGCGGACTTCGCGGAGGGCCGGCGCGCCCGCGTCGAGCACAGGGCGCCGCGGTTCGAGGGGCGGTGAGGGGGTGAAGTGCGCTCCGTTCGACTACGTCCGCGCGGCGAGCGTCGACGAGGCCGTGACGGTGCTCGCCGACGCCGACGGTGAGGGCAAGCTCCTCGCGGGCGGCCAGAGCCTCGTCCCCGTGCTCGCCCTGCGGATGGCCCACCCGTCGGTCCTGGTGGACGTCAACCGCATCCCGGGGCTCGCCGGCGTCCGCCCGGAGGACGACGCACTCCGCGTCGGCGCCCTGACCCGCCACGCGACGCTCACCCGGCAGACCCACCACCCGCTGCTGGCCGAGGCGGCGCGCTGGATCGGCCACACCGCGATCCGCACGCGCGGCACCACGGGCGGCAGCCTCGCGCACGCCGACCCGTCGGCCGAGCTGCCGGTGGTGGCCGTCGGCACCGGCGCCACGGTCACCGTCGCCGGTCCGGCGGGCACCCGGAACGTGCCTGCGGAGGAGCTGTTCGAGGGTGCGCTCATGACCTCCCTCGCCGACGACGACGTGCTCGTCGACGTGCGCTTCCCGGTGCCGGACCGGTGGGGCTTCGCCGAGTTCGCCCGCCGGCGGGGCGACTTCGCGCTGGTCACGGCCGTGGTCGCGGAGATCGCCGGGCAGGTGCGGATCGCGCTGGGCGGCGTCGGCGCCGTCCCGGTGCGCGCGGTCGCGGGAGAGCAGGCGCTCGCCGCGGGGGGCAGCGCACACGAGGCATCGGCGGCCGCGGCTGACGAGCTGCGCCCCACCGCCGACCTGCACGGGTCGGCGCCGTTCCGGCGCGCGATCGCCGCCGAGATGATGCGCCGGGCGCTGGCACAGGCCGGGATCGAGTAGGAGCGAGCACGTGGAGACGACCTTCAGCGTCAACGGCGAGCGCGTCCGGATCGACGTCGAGCCGCGCCGTACGCTCGCCGACGCGCTGCGCGAGGACTGCGGCCTCACGGGCACCCACCTGGGCTGTGAGCACGGCGTCTGCGGCGCCTGCACGGTGCTCGTCGACGGCGAACCCGTCCGTTCGTGCCTGATGTTCGCCGTGCAGGCCGACGGGTCCTCGATCACCACGGTCGAAGGCCTCGCCGGCGAGGACGGCAGCCTGCACCCGTTGCAGGAGGCGTTCGTCGAGCACCACGGCCTCCAGTGCGGGTTCTGCACCCCCGGCATGCTGATGACCGCGCTGCACCTGCTCGACACCGAGCCGGACCCGGATCGGGAGCGGATCCGGGAGGAGATGTCCGGCGGCATCTGCCGCTGCACCGGGTACCAGGGCATCGTCGACGCGGTCGAGGCCTCGGCCGCGGTGCTGCGCGGTGACGGGACGACCGGATAGTGGGGCGGGACGTGTACGCAGTGAACCCCAGCATTGTGGCTCCACAATGCTCTTTGCGAGCCCCCGAAACAGCGTTATGGAGCCATGACGCGGTTTTCGTGGCAAAGCGTCACCCACCTCGGTGCGCGCCTCCCTGCAGATCATGGAGGAGACGCGCAGAATCCCGGACGTGATCGACGCCGTGCGCCACCACCCACCCGCTCCGGACGCCCTGATGGTCAGCCAGGACATGGTCGAGCGCCGCACGGCGTTCGCGGAGAAGCGGCCACCCCGCTGGGCCGGTCGTTGAGCCGGTACCGCCGCGCCGCGACGATGCTGCTCTCGGCGGCCGCGGTCCTGGCGTCCGCCTGCACCTCGGCCCCCGTCGCGCCGGCTGCCGGGGCTGTGGCACCGACGGCTGCGGTCCCGACCGGTCTGGTCCCGGTGCCGGTCACCGTCCCGGACGGGCTGGGCGGCGCCCCGCTGGACTCGCCCAGGCAGGTGCTCGTTCCCGCCGGTTGGACGATGTCCGTGTTCGCGCGGGTCCCGTCGGCCCGGCTCGCGGCGTGGGCGCCGGACGGCACGTTGCTCGTCTCGGTGCCGGAGGACGGCTCGGTGGTCCGGCTGGCACCGGACGGGCGAGGCGGCGCCACGGAGTCCGTGCTGCTGGAGGGCCTGAACCAGCCGCACGGGCTCACCTTCGTCGACTCGACCCTGTACGTCGCGCAGAGCGACCGGGTGGACGCCTACGCCTACGCGGCCGGGGCGGCGGCGGATCCACGCCCGGTCGTCACCGGTCTGCCCGACGCCCGCAGCCCGGACCTCGGCGGCCGGTACGCGCACGCGTTGAAGAGCGTGGCCGTGGGTCCGGACGGCGCCGTCTACGTGTCCGTCGGGTCGACGGGCAACATCTCGGCCGAGGACCTCACGGCGAAACCACCGCGGGCATCGATCCTGCGCGTGCCCCCGGGCGGTGGGCCTCCCGAGCCGTTCGCGGTGGGCGTTCGCAACGGCACCGGCCTGGCGGTCGCCCCCGACGGATCGGTGTGGACGGCGGTGAACAACCGCGACAACATCCAGTACCCGTTCGACAACCCCTACGGCGGGGCCTCGGGGTCGTCGCAGGGGCAGGTGATCGAGGAGTACGTGCGTGACCACCCGGTCGAGGCGCTGGCCAGGCTCACGCCCGGCCGGAACCTTGGATGGCCGTACTGCAACCCGGACGCCGACGTGGAGATCGGTGTCGCGGGCACCGCGCAGCACCGGTCCGAAGTGCCGTTCACCCCGGACATCCAGACCAACCGCTACGCGGAGAAGCTGGACTGCGCGACGTTGCCCCCGGTGGAGCAGGCGCTCGGTGGGCACTCCGCGCCGCTGGGGCTGTCGTTCGTCGACGGCGGGCTGCCGGACGGGTACGCCCGAGGAGCGCTGGTGGGCGTCCACGGATCGTGGAACGCGTCGCCACCGCGGGCACCCGAGGTGTCGTTCTTCCCGTGGCAGGACGGCGCGATGGGCCCGCAGCAGACCCTGGTGGGCGGGTTCCAGTACCCGGACGGCTCGCGCTGGGGCCGGCCGGTCGCCGCGGTGACCGGGCCCGATGGCGCCGTCTACATCACCGACGACGACGCCGGTGCGGTGTACCGGCTGGTACCGCCGGGGCGATAGCCCGAGCCGCGTCGGTACGGGTCGGCGCCGACATTCCTGAACATGCATCGGGGTGCACACCGAGATGAGTGATCATGTACCCTCTGGGAGGCCTACTGACACAGAGAGTGAGTGCGTCAACGACATGAGCAACGAGTTCTCTAGCTCAGACACCGGCCCGGCGGTCGACGAGTCCGTTCCCCACTCGGCGCGGATCTGGAACTACTGGCAAGGCGGCAAGGACTACTACCCTGTCGACCAAGAGGCCGGTGACCAGTACATCGCGGTCTTCCCGGGGATCGTCGACATCGCCAGGAGCATGCGCTACTTCCTGGCCCGCAGCGTGCGCTACCTGGCCGGCGAGGCTGGAGTCACTCAATTCCTGGACATCGGCACCGGGCTGCCGACGAACGACAACACGCACCAGGTCGCCCAGGAGGCGAACCCGGCGGCGCGCATCGTCTACGTCGACAACGACCCCACCGTGCTCGCGCACGCGCGTGCCCTGCTGACCAGCACCCCCGAGGGGGTCACGACCTACGTCGACACCAACCTGACGGACACCGCGGTGGTCCTGTCCGAGGCTGGGAAGACGCTGGACCTGGACAAGCCCGTCGCCGTCACCATCAACGGCGTCCTCGGGCACATCAACGACTACGACGCGGCGTTGGCGATCGTGCGTGGAGTGATGACCAAGCTGCCGTCGGGTAGCTACCTGGCATTCTCCGATTCCACCACCGAGGACGAGGCGTTCAACCGGGCGCAGCAGGGTTATGACGACACCGGTGCGGTCCCGTACAAGCTGTGGACCCCGGAGGAGATCGCCGGTTTCTTCGAAGGACTGGAGCTCGTGGAGCCCGGCCTGGTGAGCATTCCGATGTGGCGCCCGGCGCCCGGCGACGTCATCAAGGACCTGCCCACGCTCGCAGGTGTGGGCCGCAAGCCCTGACGTTTCCGGCACGGAACGTCCGACCGGCCGGGCACGCACTGGCTGTAGGCATTGTCGAAAGGCCCGCGTACATTGCGTACGCGGGCCTTTCGGCATACCAGGTGAATGCTTGGACCCGTAGAACCAGAAGACTCTGTCGGCCCCCGGACGTCAGAGCGCGTCGCGGGCCATCGCGATCAACTCGGTGGACCGCTGGGGCGTCAACGCGCCGGCGGCGAGCCGGTTGATGATCTGGAGGTAGTTCTTCACGTCGACGTCTTTGTTCAGGTAGAGGGCGCTGTTCAGCTGCTCGAGGTAGACGATGTCGGGGAGGTCGTTCTCCGCGAAGCGCAGCAGGGTGAACGGCCCGCCCACCGCAGCGACGTCGCTGCGGTCGAAGGGGACGACCTGCACGGTGATGTGCGGCCGCTTGCTGATCTCGAGGATGTGGTCGAGCTGCTCGCGCATGGCGTCCCGGCCGCCCAGGTGGCGGCGCAGCACGGCTTCGTCGATCACCGCCCAGTAGTCGGGGGGCTTCGGCACGGTGAGCAGCTGCTGGCGGTGCATCCGCAGTTCGACGCGCTTGCTGACCTCATCGGCTCGGACGGCCTCGCCGAGGTCGACCACGGCGTTGGCGTAGGCCTCGGTCTGCAGCAGGCCAGGTACGTACTGGGCCTCGTAGGTACGGATGATCGTGGCGGCCTGTTCCAGCCCGACGTACGTCGAGAACCAGTCCGGCATGGTGTCGCTGTAGCGGTGCCACCAGCCGGGCTCGTTGGCCTGCTCGGCCAGTCCCAGCACCACGTCCCGGGCCGATCCCGCGGCGAGCCCGTACAGGGTGAGGAGGTCGGCGACATCGCGCGGCTTGAAACCGACCCGGCCCGACTCGATGCGACTCATCTTCGCTTCGGAGCCACGAATCGCATAGGCGGCCGCCTCACGGCTGATGCCGCTCGCTTCACGAAGCCGGCGAAGCTGTGCACCGACCAGGATGCGCAAGACCGTGGGACCGCCCCGAGCCTCGGCGAACGCGCCCTCCAGCGGGTCGTCGTCCTGCCCGTCGGCCATAATCACCCCCGAGAAGCCACTGATCTCACGCATCAGGCCCACACGGTACCGCGGGCTTTGCGGCGGCGGGCGAACCGGAGCACACCCTACGACGCCAACGGGGTGTAGAGCGAATCATGATCCGCGGACGAGGATGGCAACCCGTCCTCTCCACGTGATGGCCATCACCGGGGTCGGTGCTGGAGTTCGAACTGCAGTATCCGATTCACCGAAGACCGGGGCGATCGCCGTCCATCAGGTCGTCGAACTCGCCGTGCTTCACGCCGAGCAGGAACGCCCGGAGCTCCTCTGCCGTGTGGACGAGCACCTCTCCGTCCGGGAATCGTGAGTTGCGCATCCCGACCTGCCGACCGGGCGCGGGCGCGAGCTCGACGCACGAGCCGTTGGGGTTGCTGTGCGTGCTCTTCCGCCACTGGAGCGACGCCGTGTCCACCGACGACGTCGGCGACTCGACCGACGGCCCAACGAAGTCCTGCATGCTGTGATCACCCTCCGGTCGTGCCTGTAGATCCCGGGCTGCCGCGAGACAGCCGCAATTGCATATGAAACTGCATCCAGGCTTGCATCTGCAACCGCAGGCACGTGGCCGTGAGGGGCGACACGTTGATCGATCATGTAGCGGTGCGGTTCAGCGCCCGTCCCGGCCGGCGCGTGGCGTGCGGGCCTCGGCCGGGGCGCCGGTGAAGACCGGTGCTCGGCGTTCGAGGAATGCCCGTGCCGCCTCGCGGGCGTCGTCGGTGTGGAACGTGGCGACCATCCGTTCGCTCTCGACGTCGAGGTAGTCGGTCAGGGGCATCGCGTCGGCGTCGCGGAGGTTGCCCTTCAGCGCCCGGACGGCCTGTGGCGCGGCGGCCGCGAGCCGTGCGGTGAGCGTGGCGACGTCGGTGGCGAAGGACTCGTCGGAACTCACCCTGGTCACCAGGCCCGCGGCCAGTGCCTCCCGTGCCGGAAGCCGGCCGGGGAGCAGGAAGAGCTCGCGGGCCCTCGCCTGGCCGAGGATGCGGGTCGCGAACCAGATCCCGCCGAGGTCACCGGAGAGGCCGGCGCTCAGGAACGCGGTGTTGAGCACGGCTGCCTCGGTCGCGATCCGCAGGTCGCAGGCCAGCGCGAGGGAGAGCCCGGCACCGGCGCACGCCCCGTTGACCGCCGCCACGGTGACCTGGGGCAGCCGGTGCAGGCGTTCGGCGATGCGCCCCACCCGGCGCAGCCGGGCCAGGTCCGCAGTCACCGAGTCGCCGCGCAGCGTGCGGCGCTCGGGGGGCGCGGCGAGGTCCGCGCCCACCGAGAACGCCGATCCGTGGCCGTTGATCACGACGACCCGGATCGCGGCGGCGGACTCGAGGTCGTCCAGCTCGCGGTCCAGGTCGTCGAGGAGATCGACCGCCAGCGCGTTGCGCCGGCCCTCGTTGCGCAGCGTCAGCGAAGCGATGCCGTCGGCCTCCGCGCGGTCCACGCCTACGCGCACGTCGCCGCCTCCCGCACGATCCCGCGCCGGAGCAGGTCACCGATCTCGGTCGCGGGGTAGCCGAGCTCGGTCATGATCTGCCGGGTGTGCTGGCCGGCCCGCGGTGCCGGCGTGCGGGACGGCGCGTCGCCGTCGCCGATTCGCCAGGGCGCGCGCACCACCGTGTAGGCGTCGCCGTCGTCGACGATCTCGACGAACGTCCCGGAGGCGCGGACGTCGGGGTGCCGCGCCACCTGCTCGTAGGTCTTGATCGCGCCTGCGACGATCCCGTTGCCGACCAGCAGGTCGAGCGCGTCGTCGCTGGTGCGCTCCCGGAACGCCGGGGTGAGCTCGGCGAGCAGTTCGGCCCGGTGGGCCACCCGGTCGGGGTTCGTGGCGAACCGCGGGTCGGCGGCCAGGTCGGGGCGCCCGACGAGCGCGCAGAGCTTCGAGAAGTGGGCAGGGGTGTAGGCGGACAGCACGATCGCCCCGTCCGCGGTCGGAACGACGTCGGCGGCCGGGGCCACGGTGGGCTGTCCGTTGCCCTTCCGTTCCGGCACCCGGCCGGTGAGGAAGTACTCGCCCCACGTCGTGCCCTGCAGGTGGATGGCGACGTCGAGCAGCGAGACCTCGACGTCGCGGCCCGTACCGAACCGCAACCGGCCGATGTACGCCCCGAGAACGGCCTCGGCCAGTACGTGCCCGGCCGCCGCGTCGACCACCGGCACCCCGACGCGCTGCGGGTCCCGCCCGGCCTCCCCGGTCACCGACATCAGGCCGCTCTCCGCCTGTGCGGCGATGTCGAACCCCGGACGGTCCCGGGAGGGGCCGTGCCGCCCGAAACCGCTGACCGACCCGTAGACGACGCCCGGGTTGACCGCGCGCACATCGCTCGACCCGAGACCGAAGGACTCCATGACCCCGGTCCGCAGGTTCTGCAGCACGATGTCGGCGTCCCGGACGAGCCGCTGGGCCAGCGCCCGCCCCTCAGGGGCGCGCAGATCGACCGCCAGCGACCTCTTGTCCCCGTTGTACGTGCGGACCATCGCCTGGCCGTAGACGCCGATCTGACGGGCGGACTCGCCGCCCACCGGCTCGACCTTGATGACGTCGGCGCCCATGGCGGCCAGGGCCGCGCCGGCCGCCGGTACGGCGATGAACTGCCCGAAGTCGATGACCCGGACCCCGTCGAGCGGCTGCCTCACGCCGGCTCCACCTCGTCGTCGCCGGGGAGCCGTGCGAGGTCGCGCTCCGGGTCGATGAAGACCAGCGACAGCAGGCCGCCGACCACGATGACCACGGCGCTGATCGCGAAGCCGTGACCGTAGCCGGAGGCCACGTCGGCACCGTCGCCGATCGAGAAGCCCAGGACGAGGGGCGCGATCACCCCCGCCATGCTGTAGAACGCCACCAGGCAGCCCAGCACGGCACCCCGGTGAGCGGGCCGCACCAGGTCCGCGACGATCGTCAGCGCGACGCCGTACGCGGCCGAGTTCAGCGAGAACGCGCAGGTGACCAGCACCATCTGCACGGCGCCGGGGGCGACCGCGGTGAACAGGTACATGCTGAGCCCGCCGGCGACCACGAACGCCACGGACAGCCCGCCGCGCGCCCAGCGCCGCGACACCCCGGCGGCGAGCAGCCGGTTGGACAGGAACCCGGCGCCGACGGCGGCGACCGCGGCCAGCGCGTAGGGCGCCGTCACCAGGCGGCCCGCGGTCACGGCGTCGTAGCCGAGGCCCTGCTCCAGGTAGAGGGGCAACCAGGACACCCGCAGGGTGGTGGTCCAGTAGCCGACGAAGGCCAGCAAGGCGACCCCCATGATCGTCGGCGTGCGCAGCTGGCGGGCGAGCAGGCGCCAGTCCGTGCGGGTGCGGGTGCCCGGCCGGGCGGTCGTCGCCTCCTCGGGCGACGGGCGGCTCAGGAGGAACCAGGAGACCAGCCAGACCAGCCCCGCGACGATCAGCACGAGGAACGCCGCGTGCCAGTCCCAGGTGGCGATCACGAGGGTCAGCACCGGTGCCGCGATCAGCGGTCCCACCGAGCTCCCGGCGCTGATCACCCCGGCGGGCAGGGCGCGCTTCTCGGGCGGGAACCAGGAATGCACGACGTGGGTCGCCAGCGCGTAGGCGGGTCCTTCGGCGAAGCCGAGGACGACCCGGGACACCAGCAGGAGGCCGAACCCGACCGGGAACAGCAGCGGGACCATCGTCAGGATCCAGATGCCCATCAGCGCGGGCAGCAGAACCCGAACCGAGATCCGCGTGCTCAGCGCCCCGACGACGAGGGCGCCGACGGCGAACAGCCAGAAGAACGCGCTCTGCACGACGCCGAACTCGGCCGGGGTGATGCCCAGGTCCCGCATGATCGCGCTGCCGGCGAAGCCGAGCGCGGCCTTGTCGGCGAAGTTCAGGAGCATGAAGGCGAACGCGAGGGCGGTGGCCGTCCACGCACCCCGTCGCAGGCCTTCGGCCCCGGCCGACGACGTCGCCGCCGTTCGAGGCTCGGTACTCGGCGTCTCTGCCATGGCGTCTCCCGCGGTCGGTCCGGGCAACAGTCAAGGCGGCCGAACCGACAGCGTCAAAGACGTGAAATCATGTGGTCCGATCACTCCTGCCTATCGTTCGGCGGGAGCCCGCGGCCGATCCGCGCGACCGGGGAGCGCTCGGAGAACTCGGCGCGTTGCCGACGGCGGACGGCGAGGTCGGTCTCCGCCGTGGCCTGCACCCGCCCGAGCCCGGCCGCCATCCGCCGCTCGATCGCGCGCTCCCAGGAACGCACCCGGTCGCGGGTGAAGTCGAGGAACGCCGCCGTTGCCGGGGCCATGCGGCCCGGCCGGTAGACGACCCCGATGTCGCGTCGCAGGGGCGGATCGAGCTCCAGGACCACCGCATCGCGCAGGAACGCGTCGAGCGCGAGGCGCAGTGGCACGATCGCCGCGCCGCCGCCGTTGAGGACCATCGGCAGGACGGCGCCCCGTTGCGGGACCTCGACCGAGACCAGGGGCTCGACGTCGGCGGCCCGCAAGGCTCCCTCGATCCACTCGCGGGTGGTGGTATGCCGCTCGCCCAGCACCAGGGGGACACCGTCGAGGTCCGCAGGCCGAACGGCGTCCGGGAAGCCCGCGTCGGTTCCGGGCGGGGCGACGAGCACGAAGTGCTGGGTGAGCAGCCGTTCGTGCACGAGCCCGTCCCGCGGATGCGGCAGCACGCTGACCCCGACCTCGCACTCACCGGAGGACACCAGCTCGGCGACCTGGGAGACGCCACCCCGTTCCTCGATGCGCGCGTTGACCCGTGGCTTGACCACGCGGAACTGGGCGACCCAGATCGCGGCCGGGTCCGCCGAGAGGTCGGCGAGGGAAGCGACGTCGACCCGCCCCGCCTCGAGCTCGCGGACCTCGCGGACCGCGTCGTAGGCCGAGCCCACCGTGCGCAGCATCTGACGGGCCGGCCCGACCAGGGCCTCGCCGGCGGGGGCGAGCACCAGGCCCCGGCCGACGCGGTGGAACAGCTCCGTCTGCAGGTCCCGCTCCAGCCTGCGCAGGGACTGGCTCAGCGACGGCTGTGCGACGCGCAGCGCCGCAGCGGCCCGGTGCACCCCACCGTGCTCGACGACAGCGAGGAAGTACTCGAGCTGACGCAGGTCCACCGGCCGAGTCTGGCAGGCGGGGGGCCGCTCAGGTCGGTGCCGGCTCGCGGCGTCGTAGGGACGCGCCGTAGGGGTCGGGGGAGAGCAGCGCGGTGACGATGGTGATCATGATCATGGCGGACATGTAGAGGGCGATCATGTTGTAGCCGCCGGTGGCGTTCAGCAGTGCGGTGGCGATGACCGGGGCGAGGCCGCCGGCGAAGACGCTGGCGGCCTGGGCGCCGATGGAGGCGCCGCTGTAGCGGACCTCGGGTTCGAACAGCTCGGAGAAGTAGGCGGGTTGGGGTGCGTAGACGGCGCTGTTGCCGACGTTCACCGCCACCACGGTGGCCAGGATGATGATCGGTAGGGAGCGGGTGTCGAGGGCCCAGAAGTAGGGCCAGCTCATGGCGAGCAGGACCAGGGAACCCCAGAGGATGACGGGGCGCCGTCCGAACCGGTCGCAGGCCCAGCCGTAGAAGGGGAGGCTGACCAGGCCGACCGCGGAGGAGACGATCACGGCGAGGAGCAGGTCGTCGCGTTGCATGCCGAGCAGGGTGGTGCCGTAGGTGAGCACGAAGGTGGTGTGGATGTAGAAGGTGCTGTTCTCGGCGAAGCGCAGGCCGGCGGCGCGCAGCACGTTCCTGGGCTGTTTGCGCAGTACGGCGAGCACCGGTAGCCGTTCGATCCGGCCGGCCGCTCTGGCTTGCTCGAACACCGGCGATTCGTGGATTTTGAGCCGGATGACGATGCCGACGACGACGAGCACGATGGAGGCGAGGAAGGGGATGCGCCAGCCCCAGGCGAGGAAGGCCGCCTCGCTCATGGTGCCGGACATGACGAGGATGGCGAGGTTGGCGGTGAGCATCCCGGCGGGCACGCCGACCTGCGGCCAGCTGCCGAAAAAGCCGCGGCGGTGGGGTGGGGCGTGTTCGACGGCCATGACGGCGGCGGCGCCCCATTCGCCGCCGATGCCGATGCCTTGGGCGATGCGCAGCAGGACGAGCAGGATGGGTGCGGCCACGCCGATGGTGTCGGCGGTGGGGAGCAGGCCGACGAGGAACGTGCCGCCGCCCATGAGCAGCACCGACAGGACGAGCATGGACTTGCGGCCGATGCGGTCGCCGTAGTGGGCGAACACGACCCCGCCGATGGGGCGGGCGATGAAGCCGACGCCGAAGGTGGACAGGGCGAGCAGGGTGCCCGTGAGCGGGCTCGCGTCCGGGAAGAAGAGCTTGCCGAACACGAGCGCGGCGGCGGCGCCGTAGACGAAGAAGTCGTACCACTCGATGGACGTGCCGATCAGGGTGGCCAGTGCGACCCGGCGGGTGCTGGTGGGGTCGGGGGCGGGCGGCGCAGGATGCATCGGTGAACCCTTCGGTTTCCGCTTCGCGTGATCACCGGAGGGTAGGTGCACATCCGAGGATCGGCATATCCCGTTTCCGCCCTGCGAATGGGCACACAGACCGTACGAACGGCACCTTCGTGCGATAGGTTCGGACGAAGGTGCCGCTCGTGCACCAGGAGCACTCCCTGGAGCGCGAGGGCCGGGGCTCGGGTGGGTCGGCGCCTGGTGATCGATCCGAGCTGCGCGAAATCGCCCTGACGAGGGCGTTCATGGTGGTCTCGTAGCGATCAGGGTCGCATGATCGGTCCGAGATGCGGCGGATCGCCCTGCCCAGGACGTTCAGCGCGGTCTCGCAGCGATCAAGGGTGCATGATCGGTCCGAGATGCGGCATATCGCCGTGACCAGGGCGCTGAGCGCGGTCTCGCAACGATCACGCCCGGCCACGCCGGGCCTGTCCAAGATCATGTCGACACCAGCGGGGTTGGATCTTGAGCCAACCCCGCTGAGGTCTATCTGATCATGAAACCCGCGGCTTGGCGCGCCGTCCCGGCGCCCCGTGCCGGACGGTCACTCCCTACCGCTTCCTTGCCTCCGGCGCAGTCCATCCGTTCGCGTCGATCCCTAACCTGGGCGGGGTGGCTGGGCGGGCGGAACTACCGACCCCGTGGTGGCGTGGGCGGCCGTCCCCGACGTGGGGGCACGGCGGTCTTGGACGAGTCCGTCGCTGCCGGATGCCCGCGCAACTATCCTGTGGTCCCGAATCGTGACCGCAGGGTGGCCACACCCAGTCGCCTTGCTCGTGCAGGTGAGTGTTCGTACGCAGGTCCGGGAGGCAAGAGGCGTATCTCGCAGCGCGCCCACAGTATCGGTGTTCTCCCACTCGGCCCCGTCGTACCGCAGCGCGCAACGCGCCACATGTCCACTGGTGCATCCCACGCGAATCCACGGGCGCCTGCTCGGGGCCTACCCCGACGCGTCTCCGACCGGCGAACGTGACGGCTGTCGAGAATCGCGCCAACCCCACCCACTCGCGGCCCCACACCCAGGCGGGCCCATCACGATGAAAGTGCGCTCAGTCGACGTTCGACAGAGCAGTACGAAGGTGCCGTTCGTCGTCGCTGCACCAACCTCTACGTCGTCGGCCGGTCCTGCAGCCGCGGGAGGCCGGCCAGGGCCGTCCGGTACTCCTCGACGATCCGTTCGACGATGCGGGCGGCCGGGAGCACGGCGTCGACGAGCCCCGCCGACTGCCCGGCCTCGACCTTGCCCCCGTTGACGTCCCCGTGCAGCGCGGCGTCCTTGAGCGTGGCGGCGTGGAAGGTCCTGCGTCGCAGGTCCTCGTCGGCGCCGGACGCCTCGAGCCCGAGCATGCGGTCGGTGAAGTCGTTGGCGAGCACGCGGATGACGCCGAGCCCGCGGCCGACGGCGCGGGTGTCGTGCACGCCCGCCGCGACGACGGCCGACTTGTACCCGTCGTGCACGGACGCCTCGGTGCTGGCGAGGAAGCGGGTGCCGAACTGGGCGGCGCCCGCGCCCAGCGCGAGCATCGCGGCGAGCCCGCGGCCGTCGGCCACGCCGCCGGACGCGATCACGGGGACGGCCGGTACGGCGGCGACCACCGCGCGGACGATCACCTGCGTGCCGACCATCGCGGGCGGTGGGTGGCCGCCGGCCTCCGCGCCGACCACGACCAGGGCGTCCACCCCGGCGTCGGCGGCCTTGCGGGCGTGCTCGGTGGCGGCGACGACGTGCAAGCAGCGGGTGCCGGCGTCGTGGAAGCGGTCGAGGTAGCGGCGCGGCCCGCCCTGGGAGGCGATCAGCACCGGCGGCGGCCGCTCCAGCAGCAGGTCGATGACCTCGTCGGCGCCGGCCCGGTGGAGCGGCAGGTTCACCGCCCACGGGCGGTCGGTGCCGGCGGCCATCTCGTCGAGCGTGCGGGCCAGGTCGGGCAGGCGCATCGGACCCGCTGCGACGACGCCGAGCCCGCCGGCGTTGCTGACGGCGAGCGGCAGCGCCGAGCACGACGAGGCCCAGGACATGCCGGCCTGCACGATCGGCAGGTCGACGCCGAGCAGTTCGGTGACGGGCGTGCGGATCCGGGTCACGCGCCGGCCCGCTCGAGCAGGGCGCGGGCGTGCGCGGCGAGCTGGTTCTTCTGCACCTTCGAGCTGGCCGTCATACCGATGTCCTCGAACCCGTCGACGATCCGCAGGTGCCGCGGCACCTTGAAACCGGCCATGCGCTCGCGGGACCAGGCGAGCAGCTCCTCCGCGGTGACGCCGGGCTCGGTGAGCACGACGAACGCGAAGGGCACCTCGACGAGCCGCTCGTCGGGGACGCCGACGACCGCGGCCTGGCGGACCAGCGGGTGGCGGTGCAGGGTGTCCTCGACGTCGGCGGGCGCGACGTTCTCGCCGCCGACCCGGATGATGTCCTTGGTCCGGCCGACGAAGTGCAGCCGCCCGGACGGGTCGAGCACGCCGATGTCGCCGGTGGACAGCCAGCCGTCGGGGTCGACGGTCTCGGCGGTGCGGGCCGGGTCGTCGAGGTAGCCCTGCATGACGTTCCAGCCGCGCACCAGGATCGACCCGGGTTCGTCCGGGCCGCAGTCGCGGCTGTCGTCCAGGGCGCGGATGCGGACCTCGACGCCGGGCTGGACGGCCATCGCGCCCGCGGCGCGCACCTCCTCCGGCTCCCACCACGCCGACTGCGCCACGTTCGGGGACGCCTCGGAGAGCCCGTAGCCGGCCACGCACTCGCGGGCGCCGAGCTCGTCGATCACGCGGCGGACGACGGTGGGGGAGGCGGCCACCCAGGCGCCGCGCAGGCGCAGGGTGTGGCGTGCCCGGTCGGGGTGGCCCAGCAGCAGGAGGGCGATGGTGTCGTTGCCGGAGAAGTGGGTGCAGCGCTCGGCGTCGAGCAGGCGCAGGGCCTCGCCGGGCTCGAACCGGGGCATCGTGACCAGGGTCGTGGCGTGCTGGACGGACGACAGCACGGACAGGGTGCTCCCGGCGACGTGGAAGAACGGCCGCGCGGAGTGGAACCGGTCGCCCGGGCGCAGGCCCATCCGGGCGCCGGAGAAGAACGCGTCGGCGCACATGCTGCGGTGGGTGAGCAGGACGCCCTTGGGGCGCGAGGTGGTGCCGGAGGTGTACTGCACCAGCAGGATGTCGTCGGGCGTCGCCGTCGGCTGCGCGGTGGTGCCTGCTCCGGCGGCGAGGAAGTCGGCCCACGAGGTGGAGCCGGGCGCAACCGCGCTCCCCAGCATGACGACGGTGCGGAGCTCGGGGAGGGTGTCGAGCCCGAGCCGGTCGAGCATGGCAACGAAGTCGACGTTCAGCACGCGGTCGGCGACGAACAGGGTGCCGACCTTCGCGTGGGCGAGCGTGTAGCGCACCTCGTCGGCGGTGAACCGCGTGTTGACCGGCACGGTGACCGCTCCGACCGACCCGAGGGCGATGAACAGCGCCACCCAGGCCGGGCCGTTGCCGAGGCACACGCCGACCCGGTCCCCGCGCCCGATGCCGGCGGCGACGAGCGCGCCCCGGATCCGCGCCACCTGGCTGGCGAGCTCGCCGTACGTGGTGCGTTCCTCGGCCGTGACGACGGCCTCGACGTCGGGTGCCAGGAATGCGGCGCGCTCCAGGGCCTCGTGCGCGGTGAGCGGGCACGCCGTGTGCAGGTCGATCACTCCTCGTCCACCTTCCCGAACCGGTCCCGCCAGCCGCCGTCCGCGAGGCACTGCTCGATCGCGGCCATCTCGATCCTGATCCCGCGGTCGAGGTCCGTCTCGGCGCCCAGGTCGACCGCGCGCTTGGTCAGGGCCATCGCCAGTGCGGGCGCCTCGGCGATCGCGCGTGCGGTCTCGGCGCCGGCGCCGGCGAGCTCGGCCGCGGGGACGACGCGGCCGACGATGCCGAGCGCGGCAGCCTCCTCGGCGTCGAGGGGGCGTCCGGTGAACAGCAGCTCCTTGGCGCGCCGCTTGCCGATCGCGCGCTGCAGGCGTTGCGTGGCGCCGACCGTACCCCGGTGCGGTTCGGGGAAGCGGAAGGTCGTGCCCTCCGCGGCCAGGGCGAAGTCCGCCGCCAGGGTGATCTCGCCGCCCGAGCCGACGACCGCACCGTGGACCAGTGCCACCACCGGGCGGCGGCACTGCTCGATCGCGGCGTAGGCGGCGAACGAGGCGACGCGGCGCCTGCGCACCCAGGAGGCGTCCTTCCCGGTGCGCTCCTTCAGGTCGGCGCCGGCGCAGAACGCCGGGCCCCGGGCGCCGAGCAGGACCACCCGGATGCCGTCGTCGGCGTCGATCTCCTCGAACGCGGCGCGCAGCTGCAGGCACATCGGCAGGTCGACGGCGTTGCGGGCCTCGGGACGCACCAGCTCGACGTGCGCGGTGGCGCCGTCGACGGCGAGCCGGACCCGCTGCGGCTCGGCCATCTCAGATCACCCCCGCGGTGCGCAGCCCGGCGATCTCGTCGGCCGTGAGGCCGGCCAGGTCGGTGAGCACGGCGTCGGTGTCCGCGCCGAGCAGCGGCGGGACGCCGGTGGGGGGTGGGGGCCCGCCGGTCTCGCGCAACGGGGTGCGCAGCGCGGGGAAGTCGCCCTCGGTGGGATGGGTGAAGCCGCCGACGACGTCGCGCGCGGCCGCGTGCGGGTCGGCGAGCGCCTCGCGCACCGAGCGGACCTCGCCGACCGGGACGTCGGCCGCGAGCAGCTCCTGGACCAGCGGATCCCGGTCCCATCCCACGATGGCGACGCGCAGCGACTTCATGACGCGCTCGCGCTGCGCGACGCGCCCGGCGTTCTGCCGCAGGCCGGGGTCGGCGCCGAGCTCGTGCAGCCCGAGCACCGCGCAGAGCGGTGCCCAGTGCTGGTCGCTGCCGCTGATGTGGAGCCAGCGGCCGTCGCCCGCCTGGAAGGCCGCGGACGGCACCCGGCCGGGGTGCTCGGTGCCGGTGCGGACGGGGTCCTCGTCGAGCGCGAAGAGCCGGGCCGCGTTGAGCGCGTGCAGGCTGAGCTGGACGTCCATCATCGACACGTCGAGGTGGCGGCCGCGCCCGTGCGCCGCGCGACCCGCCAGCCCGGTCAGCGCGGCGATCGCCACCCACAGCCCCGAGCTCAGGTCCGCCACCGGTACGCCGGCCTTCACGGGCGGCCCGTCCGGCTCGCCCGTCATCGCCATCACGCCCGACAGGGCCTGGAACACGGTGTCGTAGCCCTTGCGCCCGCGGTCCGGCCCGGTCTGGCCGAAGCCGGTCGCGGAGACGTGGACCAGGCCCGGGTTCTGATCCGCGAGGGTGGCGTGGCCCAGGCCGAGGCGGTCCATGGTGCCTGGGAGGAAGTTCTCGACGAGCACGTCGGCGCGCGCGGCCAGCCGCCGCACGAGGTCGCGGCCGCGCGGGTCCTTGATGTCGACCGTGATCGAGCGCTTGCCGCGGTTGAAGGCGAAGAAGTAGGCGCTCTCGCCGTGGGGGAGCCGGGGCTCGAAGCCGCGGGTCTCGTCGCCGGTGCGGGGCCGCTCGACCTTGACGACGGTGGCGCCGAGCTCGGCGAGGATCTGCGTGGCCATCGGCCCGGCGAGCACCCGGGTGAGGTCGAGGACGGTGATGCCCTCCAGCGGCCGCGGGGTCACGCGCGGAACCCGCGCATCAGGGCGTTGACGTCCTGCCCGGCGCGCATCGCGGCGTCCGTCGGCAGGTCCGCGACGCGGTGGAAGAGGTCCTTCGCCGCGCCGAGCGCGCGCGGCTCGACGGCCGCCCACTGCTCGGCGATCTCGAGCGCCGCCGGCACGACCTCCTCGGGTGCCACCACCCGGTTGACGAGCCCGTGGGCGAGCGCCTCGTCGGCGCCGAGCAGGCGGCCGGTGCTGACGAGCTCGAAGGCGAGCTTGCGGCCGAGGTGGCGGACCAGGCCCGTCATGACCAGCGCCGGCACGATCGAGTGCTTCAGCTCGGGGTAGCCGAACCTCAGGTCGGTGGCGGCGACGGCCATGTCGGCGCCGATCGCCAGGCCCGCGCCGCCCCCGACGGCCACCCCGCGCACGGCGGACACCACCGGGGTCGTCATGCGCTGCATCTGCACCTGCAGGCGGGAGGTCAACGCGGCGCGTTCCAGCACGGCATCGGGGTGCTGGGGGGTGAGCGAGGAGAACTCGCGCAGGTCGGCGCCCGCGCAGAAGCCGCGCCCGCTGCCGGTGAGCACCACGGCGCGGACGGCGCGGTCGGCGTCGGCGGAGTCCAGGGCGGTGCTCAGCGCGCGGGTCAGCGCCGTGTCGAGGGCGTTGAGCTTCTCCGGCCGGTTCAGGGTCAGGATCCGGACCGCGGCGTGGTCCTCGACGAGCAGGACGTCGTCGCGGGTGGGCTCGGTCGGCACGGTCACGAAGGGCTCTCCAGGGTGGTGGTCCGGATCAGGCGGGCACGGCCGCGGAGCGGGTGAAGCCGGCGCGCGCGACCATGCTGTGGAGCGGTCGCTGCAGCGCCTCCTCGCACGCCCGCGACACCGCGGCCAGCGCGTCGAGGTCGATGCCGGTCTCGACGCCCATCGCGTCGAGCAGGCCGACCAGGTCCTCGGTACAGACGTTGCCGGTCAGCCCGGCGCCGTAGCCGATGCCCGCGGGATGCCCGCCGACGCCGCCGACCGCGCTGTCGAAGTGCCGGCAACCGGCGTCGAGCGCCGCGACGGCGTTGGCGATGCCGGTGCCGCGCGTGTTGTGGAAGTGCGCCACGACCGGGAGACCGGGGTGGGCGCGCCCCAGCCGGGCGAACATGGCGGCGACCGTCCGCGGCGTGGCCACGCCGGTGGTGTCGCCCAGGGTCACGAGGTCCGCACCGAGGTCCACGAACCGCGCGACGTCCTCGGCGACCCGGCCGGGGTCGACAGCGCCCTCGAACGGGCAGCCGAAGGCCACCGACACGACCCCCACCAGCCGGAACCGGCCACCGGCCAGCGCGACCATCTCCTCGACCCGTTCCCACTGGCCCGAGCGGGTGGTGCGCAGGTTGCGCTGGGTGTGGCTCTCGCTGGCCGAGACCAGCAGGCTCAGCTCGTCGGCGCCGTGCCCGGCGTCGAGGTCGGCGAGCGCCCGGCTGACCGCGCGCGGGTTGGGGCAGGTCGCCTTGAACGCCACCCCTGGCCTGCGCCCGACCTCGACGAGCACCTGGGAGGCGTCCGCGAAGGCGGGGACCCGGGACGGGTGGCTGTAGCTCGTGGCCTCGACCCGGCGGAAGCCGGCCTCGGTGAACGCGTTCAGCAGCGCGGTCTTGGTCGCAGTCGGTACGAACTCGGGTTCGTGCTGGAGCCCGTCGCGGGCGAAGCACTCGCAGATCGTCACGACGTCGTGCGCCGCCATCGAGTCACCTCCTCGTCGATGACTCCAGCTGTACGCGGCTATGTTGATAAAGTCAACACTCGGGGCGGTTCGCGTGCTCGCGCTCACGCTGCTCGAAGGCGAGTGCGAGGTCGGCGAGCTTGTCGAGCGCGCGCAGCAGCGCGTCGGCCTCGTCGGGGGAGAGGATCTCCAGGAAGCTCGCGTCCCGCTCGTTGGCCGCGGTGATCAGGCCCCGGTAGACGCGGGTGCCATCCTCGGTGAGCGCGAGCTGGGACGTGCGGCCCGAGCCCGCGGTCCGGTTGACCAGACCGCGCTCCGTCAGGCGGCTGACTACCCTGCTCATCTGGGCCTTGTCGAGTCCCGACCGGCGCGCGAGCCGGTTGAGCGTGAGCGTCGGGTCGGACGCGATCAGCGCGATCGCCCGCCACTCGCCCAGGCTCACGTCGAACTCCCGCCGATAGCGCAGGGCCGCCGACCGCGACATCGCCGACGAGGTGCGCGACAGTCGGTACGACAGGAGCTCCGAGATGGGTACGGGGTCCCGCCCGTCCGTTCGCTGCGCCATGGGGGCATCGTAGCGATCCTCGCCCGAGTGTTGACAAAATCAACACAGGTATCGACACTCGGCGTCGCCGCCGGTGCCTCGGCGACAATGCCCCCGGACGAAGGAGTCGAGAAACCGTGGCCGAACCCCACGCCGTCGCCGGGCGGTCGGACCGCGGCGGCGGTGCCGACACGGTGGACCGCGCGTCGACCTACCGCACCATCGCCCTGCGGGTCATGCCGCTGCTGGTGATCTGCTATGTCGTCAGCTTCATCGACCGCACGAACATCGGGATCGCCCAGCAGGGGCTGCAGCGCGACCTCGGTTTCGGGCCCGCGGTCTACGGGCTCGGCGTCACGCTGTTCTTCGTCGGGTTCATCCTGTTCGAGGTTCCCAGCAACGCGCTGATGGCGCGCATCGGCGCCCGCAAGACGCTGGTCCGCATCATGATCACGTGGGGGCTGGTGACGTGCGCGACGATGTTCGTGCGCGACGAGGCGAGCTTCTACGTGGCCCGCTTCCTGCTCGGCGTCGCCGAGGCGGGGTTCTTCCCCGGCGCGCTGTTCTACCTGTCGCGCTGGTTCCCGTCGGCCCGGCGAACGCGGATGACGGCGGTGTTCTTCATCGGCGTGCCGGTGTCGGGGGTCCTGGGGTCGATCGTGTCCGGGACGATCATGCACGCGCTCGGCGGCGTCGCGGGCCTCGCGGACTGGCAGTGGCTGTTCCTGCTCGAGGGGATCCCCCCGATCCTGCTCGCCGCCGTGGTGGCGATCGCCCTCGTCGACGAGCCGGAGCGGGCGACATGGCTCACGCCCGCCCAGAAGGCCGCCGTCCGGGCCGACCTCGACGCCGACGGCCGCACCAAGGGCCACGACCGCGCCGGCACCCACGGCGGGTTGCTGCTCGCCCTGCGCGACCCGAAGGTCTGGATCCTCGGCCTGTGCGCCTGCGGCGCCTACACCCTGGCCAACGCCGTCTCGTACTGGACGCCGCGGATCATCGCCGACGCCGGCGTCGGCGACGTGCTGAACCTCGGCCTGTTCTCCGCGATCCCGCCGCTGCTCGGCATCCTGGTCATGTTCCTGGTCGGCCGCCACTCCGACCGCACCCTCGAACGCCGCTGGCACGCCGCGGCAAGCTGGATGGTGGCCGCCCTCGCGATGATCGCGATCTCGGTGGTCGGCGGCAACGTCGCCCTGGTCGTGGCGCTGCTGGCGATCATGGCGGCCGCCCACTACTCGGGGCTGACCGTCTTCTACTCGATCCCGTCCATCTACCTGAGCGACCGGGCCGCGGCCACCGGCATCGCCGTGGTGACGTCGATGGGCTCGTTCGCCGCCGCCGCATCACCCTCGCTGCTCGGCTTCATCCAGTCCGCCACGGGGAGCCTGTCGCTCGGGCTGCAGATCAGTGCCGGCGTCATCCTGCTGGCCGTCGTTCTGCTGCTGGTCGGGGTGAAGGCGGGCGACCTCAAGGAGGAGGCTCGGGACCCCGGCCGGGGCTGAGCGCGGCGGTCGACGATGCCGCCCATGCTCTCGGTCACGGCCTGGTCCTCGACGGTCACCCCGGCGATCCCGGTGTAGCTGTCGCCGCGGAGCACGACCGTTGCGGGGTCGCTGTGCGGACTCAGCGATCAGCCCCGTCGCGGCCGACCTCGCGGAGCGATCGGATGTGCCGTACCAGCACCTGACGTGCCCATCCGGGGTCGGCGTCGGCGGGCTCGTAGATCAGGTGGGCCGCGAGGCCGTCGATCACGGCGTGCAGCCGGACCGACTCGAGCTCCCGGTCGGCGTCCTCGGCCAGATCACTCGCGTCGTCGAGCCTGCCGATCATCCATCGACAGGCGTCCCGGGTGGTCCGGTGCGCGGCGTCGCGGACGGCACGGAGACCCGCGTTCGAGCTCGCGGCCGTGAAAAGGGCCAGGTAGACCTCCATCTCCGCCCGGCGCTCGCGATCCAAGGGCAGGAGCTCGGCCGCCACTGCTTCCACCTCCTGTCCGGCCGTCGGTAGCGGCAGCACCGATGCCACCCGCGCCGTCGCGCGGTCGATCACCAGTTGCAGCGCGAACACTGATCACGGGGTGGCGTCGGCGCCCGGTCAGGGTGCGAGGTCGTTCGAGTACAGCTCGTAGACGATCCCGACCGTGTTCATCACCTGCGCGACCTCGGCCAGTGCGAGCCGGGCCGGCCCGCGCACGGCGGGCACCGGGTGATCGGCCAGCGCACGCAGGTCGGTGTACGCGCGGCGCAGCGCCGCCTCGTCCCCGTCACTGAGCTCCTCGGGACGCATCGGGATTCACCTCCTCGCGCAACGCGGGCCGGACGTCGGTGAACCGCTTGGCCTTCATGTCGAAGCGGGGCAGCGAGCCGATCTCGCCGACCAGGATCCGTGGCGTCACGCCGACCACCCGCTTTACCGCCGCGCCGAACCGCGCCGCGACGTCGGCCGCGACGTCGGCCGTGACGTGCGGCTTCGGTTCGAACGTGATGATCAGGGTGTCCAGCGCGCCCACGGTGTCCAGAACCGTTTGGAACTCCTCGACCTCCTCGAAGGAGCGGGCCACGTCCTCGACCATCGACGGGGTGAACAGACAGCCGCGGATCTTCTTGACGTCGTCGGCACGCCCCAGGATCCCGCCCCGGTAGAGGTCCCAGGTGCGGCCGCAGGTGCAGGAGTCGTGGGGTTCCCGCACGACGATGTCGTTGGTCCAGTACCGCAGCATCGTCATGCTCTCGCGGCCCAGCGTGGTCATGACGCGCACGCCCCGTGCACCGTGGGCAACCGGTCGCCGGGTGTCGGCGTCGAGCACCTCCTCGATCACGTCGGTCTCGATGATGTGCATGCCGGGAGCGTCCGGGCCGCACTCGAACATGATCAGCGTGCCGGCCTCGGTCATACCGGCGACCTCGAGCGCCGGTGCGCCCCACGCCCGCTCGATCAGTCGACGAGTCGTGGGCGGCCGCGGTTCGCCGGTGACGACCAGCAGCTCGATGTTGGTCTGGGTGGCGAGATCGACGCCCATCTGTTCCGCGCGATGGGCCATGTGCAGTGCGTAGGTCGGCGTGCACAGCAACGCCCTGATGTCCTCGGCGATGAGGAGCTCGATGCGTCGCTGCGTGTCCAACGACCCGGTGGCGATGGCCGTGGCACCGAGCCGTTGCAGGCCGTAGTGCCCGGCCCAGAACCCGATGAACATGCCGTAGCCGAACACCACGGCCACCTGGTCGCCCTGACGGATCCCGGTGCCGTACAGGCCGCGGGCGAACATGTCGGAGATCCAGGCCCAGTCCCGGGCCGTGTCGAAGGTGCGCAACGGGGGCAGGCCGCTGCTGCCGCTGGTCTGGTGCCGCGCGATCGCCAACGCGGGGTCGACCGCGGCCAGCGTCCCGTACGGCGGTGCTGCGGCCTCGGCGGTCAGGAGGTCTGCGCGGTACGACAGCGGGAATCGGGCGAAGTAGTCGTCCAGCCCGGTCACCTCGTACGGTCGGCATCCGGCGGCGTCCATCCGTGCGCGGTGGAACGGGGAACCCCGGTAGACGTGCCGCAGCTGGGCCTCGAGCTTGCTCCACTGCACCGCGCGCAGCTGGTCGCGAGGCATCGTCTCGGCGGCCGGGTTCCAGTAGCCGCGACGGACCGTGTCGGTCATCTTCGGACCTCCGATCCGGGTTCGGGCGCGTCGAACTCGGCGAGCCCTGGCAGGTCGAGGACACACAGGTCGGCTCGTCCGCCGGCGATGACGGTGTTCGCCTCGTCGCCGGACGTGATGCGTCCGCGGATCATCACGGGCACGCCGGTCTCGATCCGCACGTGCTCCGCGAGGCCGGCGAGGAAGTACGGGCCGTAGCTGGGCCTGCTGTCCGCCGTGGCCTGCCCGGCGACGAGGTGGACGAGCGTGCAGCCGTGCCCGGCGAAGTCGCGCACGGCCTCGGTCGCGTCCGCCACGCCGGCGCCGCCAGGAGCCCAGTCGTGCACGTTCATGCACACGGACAACGGCCGGTCCTCCGGCCACACCGCCCGGACCGCGCGGAACACCTCCACCGGGAACCTCGTCCTGGCGGCACGATCGCCCCCGTACCCGTCGGTGCGGGTGTTCGTCAGGGGGGAGAGGAAGCTGCCCAGCAGGTACCCGTGGCCGGCGTGGATCTCGAGGCCGTCGAACCCGGCCCGCAGGGCCCGCTGCGCTGCGTCGCGGAACCGGGCCACGACCGCGGTCATGTCGTCACGGTCCATCGCCTTCGGTCGGCGGCCGTACGAGGTGTAAGCCCGGTCGGTGGGGCCGAGCAGCGGCCATGCCTCGCCGTGGAGCGGCCTGTCGACACCGTGGTCGCGGGCAGCGGTCGCACCTCGGGGCCCGGCGTGCCCGAGGCGGGCCACGAGCAGCGCGGCCCCCTTCTCGTGCGCTTCCCGGATGATCGTGGTCCACCGACGCTCCTGCTCCTCGTTCCACAGGCCCGCGTCGGCCGGGGTGACCCGACCATCGGGGCACACGGCGAGGACGTCGGTCAGCACCGCGCCGGCGCCGCCCTGGACGCGGTGCTGCACCGCACGCCGGTGGCGGCGTCCGGGGGCGCCGTCCGGGCCGGCCATGTCGTTGCCCAGGGGCAGGACGGCGCGGTTCGCGACCGTGGTGGGGCCCACCCTCAGAGGCGTGAACAGCGGGCCGGGGGCGATGAGCACCGGTGCCGTCGAGGAGCAGGCCGCTCGCGCGAACCACCGGTCGAACCGGTCGGCGAACCGCGAGTCCCGTTGCCGGACGTCGTCGTAGGAGATGCGACCGCTGCGGGTGAGGAAGTTGAACATGAACTGTTCCGGGTCGAGGCCCATGTTGCGGTCGAGCGCCTCGAACCACAGCAGGCTGCGCAGGGCCGCGTCCTGGAACGCCTCCGCCACCGGCAGCCGGCCGTTCTCGTAGTAGGCGAACGCCTCGGGCAGCCGGTCGTGCTTCACGAGGGCGTCCACGAGCGCGATGGCGTCCTCCATCGCCAGTTTGGTGCCCGAGCCGATGCTGAAGTGCACGGTGTGCGCTGCATCGCCGACCAGCACCACGTTGTCCTTCGACCACGTGCGGTTCCTGACCGTGACGAAGCTCGACCACAGCGAGCGGTTCGAGAGCAGCGGGTGGCCCTCGAGGAAGTCGGCGAAGATCTTCTCGCAGAACAGGCGCGACTGTTCCTCGGTCATGCTGTCCAGGCCGGCCCGGCGCCAGGTGGCCTCGCCGCATTCGATGACGAACGTGCTGTGGTCGTCGTCATACGGGTACGGCGTGCCTTGGAAGATGCCCCACTCGGTGGGCCGGACGAGATAGGTGAACACCTCCGGGCGCCGGCTGGTGCCGTACCAGGCGTACTTCGCGGTGCGGGTGTCGAAACGCGGCCGGAAATGGCTCGCCGAGGCCGAGCGGATGCCGCTGTTCACGCCGTCGGCGGCGATGACGAGGTCGTGGTCGGCGAACGCCGAGGTGTCCGTGAGCTCGGTGTCGTGCTCGACGAGGACTCCGAGCTCGGCGCACCGTTCGGTGAGGATGTCCAGCAACGTCGTCCGCGACAGGCCGGAGAAGCCGTGTCCGTGGGCGCGGAGCAGCTCCCCCCGGAAGGAGACGTCGATGGCGTCCCAGCGGGCGAAGCTCTCGCGGATCCGGAGGTGGGTGGCGGCATCGGCCTGCTCCAGTGCGCCGAGGGTCTGTTCGGAGAACACGACGCCCCAGCCGTAGGTGGCGCCGCGCGGGTTGCGGTCGACGACCCGGACCTGGGTCTTCGGGAACGCCTTGCGCAGCAGGGCCGCGGCGTAAAGGCCACCAGGGCCACCGCCGACCACCAGGACCTTCCCGAGCGGCCCGGCGTTCATCGCATGGCTTTCGCCGTCGTCGGGGTGTCCGGCGCCGCGCCGGCCTCGACGACCGCGTCGGCCAGCCGGTCGAGCTGCGTCCGGGCGGCGACGGCCGGCAGCAGCACCAGGTGGTCGCAACCGGCCTCGGCGTACGCCTGCATGAGCTCGACGGCCTGCTGGCGGCTCGTCAGCAGGCCAGAAGCGATCTTGTCGGCGAACGCGCCGGTGAAGCCGTAGTAGTCGCGGACGTAGTTCGCGCCTGCGGCGGCGTCAGCGCCGAAGGCGAAGTACGCCTGGCCCCACATCTCCGGGACGCCCGTGCGGCCGGCGTCGATCCACGCCGCGCGCGCCTCGGCCGCCGCACGACCGAACACGCGCGGCGGGCCGCCGCCGTGGATGTAGCCGTCGGAGTGCCGGGCCATCCGCGCAAGGGCCGCGCCGGACGTGCCGCCGGTCAGGAACCGGGGCCGGGATCCCGACCCGGTGCCCGGACCGAGGCGTCCGCTGTCCCACAGCCTCGGGATGTCGACCAGCTGGTCGGTGAGCATCGCTCCCCGGCGGGCGGTGTCGGCGCCTGCGATCTCGTAGTCGTCCTGCCGTGCGCCGACGCCGACGCCCACCACGAGGCGGCCACCGGACAACCGGTCGATGGACGCCAGCTGCTTCGCCAGCAGCGTGGTGCCCCGCAACGGAGCGATGAGGATCGTGGTGGCCAGCTGCACGCGGGACGTCACCGCGGCCGCGGCCGAGAGCGCGACCAGCGGCTCGTAGCTGTCGTACACCAGCCGATCGAGGACCGCGAGGCTCGCGAACGGCCCATCGTCGACCTGCCTGGCCCACGGCACGATCTCGTTCGTCGCGACCTGGGGAATCGCGGTGGGAAGTGCCACGCCGACTCTCACGCAGAATAGGCTGCACCTGACGTCGGTCAGGTGTCAACTGTTGGCGGCTGACTAAGGTGGTCGGAACCATGGACGACAGACGGGCCGACCGTGGCGACTCACAAGAGTTCGTCATGACGCTGCTCGCGATCTTCGGACGGCAGGACGACCGTCGGCTGTGGTCGGGCGGCCTGGTGCGCGTGCTGAACGAGGTCGGCTACTCGACGTTGGCCGCCCGAGCAGCGCTCAACCGTCTCGTCGGCCGGCATCTCCTGACGCGGGTGCGCGCCGGGCGGCACGTGTACTACGAGATCACCCCGCGCTGCGCCGATCTCCTGGCGGAGGGCGACCGGCGGCTGTTCACGCTCGGGAACCGCGCCGAGTGGGACGGCACTTGGACGACGGTGTGGCACGCGTTGCCGGAGTCGCAGCCGGTGGAGCGCAACAGGCTCGCTCGTCGCCTGCGGTTCCTCGGCTTCCGTCCGGTGCAGGACTCGATCTGGTTGTCACCGCACACCCGAGACCGCGAGGTTCACGGCGTCGCCCTGAGCATCGGGGTCGCGGACCGGATCGGGGTGCTGGTCGGCACCTCTCCGGTCGACCTCCCGGTCGACCACCTCGTCGAACGGGCGTGGGACGTCGAGGGCCTGTGCGACCGCTACGAGCAGTTCGTCGCCGAGTTCGCGGACGCGGTCCCGGCGGGTTCGGGCGGACCGGACGCCGACCGGGCCGCGTTCATGGTCCGCGTGCGCGCTGCCCACACCTTCCGCCAGTTCGCCGTCCTCGACCCGGAGGTACCCGATCGGCTGCTTCCACGCCCGGTCGCGCGGCACCGCGCCGCGGACGCGTTCCGGCGAGTGATGGTGGAGCTCGAACATCCGGCGGGCAGGTACTTCGACGAGGTGATGGCGGGCGGTGCTCCGCCGTCGTGTTCCTCAGATCAGAATAATCAGCCCCGTGAGACAGAACGTCCGTAGGTTGCTGTCGTCGACTCGACGATGAGGGGACAGCGGCATGCGACGACTTCTCGGTGCACTCACCTGCGGGGTCCTGCTGGCGCCGCTCCTCGCCGGCTGCGGCGCGGACGCGTCCGGCGCGGGGTCCGGGAGCTTCGCGGGCGAGACCATCGAGATCGTCGTGCCGTTCAGCCCGGGTGGAGGCTACGACACCTACGCCAGGCAGCTGGCGCCGGCGCTGGAGAAGCGGCTCGGCGCCACGGTCGCCGTCGTCAACGAGCCGGGCGCCGGCGGGCTGCTCGCCACCAACGAGCTCTGGAACGCCCGCCCGGACGGCTCCTCGATCGCCATCCTCAACATGGTCGGCCACCTCGGCAGCGCCCTGGCCGGCGCCCCCGGGGTGCAGTACGACGCCACGAAGTTCTCCTACATCGGCCGGATCAGCCAGGAGCCGGACGTCGTCGTCACGGGTGCGCGCGGCCCGCTCCGGACGTTCGACGACGTGCTCTCGGGCATCCCGGACCGTCCCCTGCGGTTCGGGGCGGGTGGCCCGGGCTCCCTCGAGTACATCGACGCGGTCGTCCTCGGGTCGCTGTTCGGCCTCCGCAGCGAGGTGGTCACCGGGTTCGAGGGGAGCAGCGAGGCGTCCCTCTCGGTCGTGGCGGGCGACGTCGACCTGCACGCCCTCTCCCTGAGCAGCCAGCTGCCGGGCATCGAGGGCGGTGACACCAGGCCGCTGCTGGTGGTGGGTGCGGAGCCGGTGCCCGAGCTGGCCGGGGTGCCGACCGTCATGGACTACGCCACGGACGCCAACCGGTCGCTGCTGGAGAGCCACACGCGGATGCTCGAGACCGGCCGGGCGTTCGCCGCACCGCCCGGCATGGACCCGGACCTCCTCGCGGAGCTGCGGACCGCATTCGCCGACGTCGCCACCGACGAGGCGTTCGCGGCCGAGTCCGCGGCGGCGGGGCGCCCCATCGACTTCGCGGGCGGCGAGGAGGTGCAGGCCACGGTCGAGGAGCTGATGGCGGCACCGCCGGAGTACGTGCAGCTCTTGAAGCAGGCCTTCACAGCCGGATGACGACGACCGAGAGGACCGGGGACGCGACATGGACCTGAGCGAGGCCAGGACGAGGATCGCCACGGCGATCCGGATGCTCGAGTGCGCGGGGCTGCTCGACATGAACGGGCACCTGAGCTACCGGCCTCCGGGCACCGACCGGGTCCTCATCAACTCCCGCCGGGCGAGCCGTGCCGCGCTGACCGCGGCCGACATCGTGACCATCGATCTCGACGGGAACCTGCTCGAGGGCGCCGACGAGCCGCCCAGCGAGTTCCACATCCACACCTCGATCTACCGGGCCCGCCCCGATGTCGCCACGGTCCTGCACAACCACCCGCACTGGCAGACGGTGCTCGGGATCGCCCGGATCCCGCTGGAGCCGGTGTTCTCCATCGGTTCCTTCGTGCACCCCGACCTGCCCGTCTACGAGACCTCGAGCCTCGTGAACACACGGGAGATCGGCGAGGAGCTCGCGGCCGAGCTGGGCGCTGCCGATCTGATCACCATTCGGCACCACGGGAGCGTCCTCGTGGAGGCCGACATCGAGGCCGTCTTCGCCAGGGCGGTGTTCGTGGAGCAGAACGCGGAGAAGCAGTACCAGGCGGCGCTGCTCGGCCCGGTGAAGCCGATGCAGGGGAAGAACCTGGAGCGCACGCGCACCACGAACTGGTCACCCAAGATCGCACGCAAGGTCTGGGACTACCACGAGCAGAAGGCGCGCGCCGACGGCCGGTTGCCCGGCTGAGGGCTACGGGGGGGGTGCGCTACCCAGGCTTGATCAGCGTTTGCGGTTCTCCGGCCGCTCCGGGAGGGTGTTGCCGAACCGGGGCGTGGTCGACCTCGCGGCCCGGGGGCGGAACGTGCTCGCACCGGTGGCTCTGGGCGGCGAGGGGCCTCGCGCATCGTGCGAGGCCGCCCCTCACCTGTGCGCCCCCTCCCGGGCACATCGCGGGCAGGTCGGGCGCGGCGCCCCGAGGACCAGTTTCACACGCGCACGCAGTGATCCCCAGCACCCAACCCGGGCGCCTCCCCGACGCATGGGACCGGGCGTAACCCCGGGCGCCGGCCGCGACCACCTGGCCGGGTGTGGCGAGCCGATTCGGCAGCACCCTCCCAGTGCAGCGCGTCCCACCGGCGGCCTCAGGTCTGTGGCGCGACGGACACCGCGGGCGCCCGGCCCCGGTGTGCGATGACGCCCTGGGCGATGAGCACGACACCGAGGACAAGGAGGGTGATCCCGAACAGCCACGTGAGGACGACGAGGCTCGTGCCCGGGTAGACGAGGACGACCACGCCACCCAGCACGGACAGGGCGCTCGAGGCGATCGCCCAGCCCCGGGCCGTGCCCCCATCGCCGCCCAGGGCGACGGCGATGCCCACGACGCCCTGCACGACCCACATCGCGCCGATGAGCAACCCCAGCACGATCGCGGTCTGCAGTGGTTCGCGCAGGCACAGCAGCCCGACGAGGATCGAGAGCGCGCCGAGCAGGATGAAGAGCACCCGCCCGCCCGGCCCGCGGTCGGCCGAGAACGCCGAGACCAACTGGAGGACCCCGCAAACGACCAGTTGGACGGCGAACAGCCATGCGATAACCCGGACGGTCGCCCCGGGCCACGCCAGGACGAGCAGACCTATCAGCACCGTCAGCGCGCCCGCGGCGAGCATCAGGCCGGGCGATTCGGCGATCTGCCCGAGCCGACCAGGTGGGCTCGTGTCATCCGCGCCGTGACGGTTCATCGGAACCTCCTCGCCCTCGCCGTCGTGACGATGCTCGAACGACGGGGGATCCGCCTCGTCCGGACGGGATGATCCGACCCGTCATCGCGCCGTCTCCTTCTCCCCGAGTTCCCGCCGTTGGATCGTCCAGCCCACGACGGCGAGGGCCAGCCAGACCGCGGTGGTCACGACCGACTGCCATGGCGTGCCCGGTGCGCGGAGGAACCCGAGCGCGTCCGGGAACGCCCGTGCTACGCCGCTCAGCGCCAGGCCGGCGCCGCCGAGTGCGCAGGCCACGGCCAGCGCGCGCTGCCGGAAGTGCTGGGTGGCGATCCCGCCGATGAAGCCGGTGGCGGCGATGAACAGCACGGCCAGCACGACACTGCCGCCTGCCGGCTGGAGAAGCCCGAAGACCTTCGCCCCGATCACCGTCCCCGCGAGGCCGCCGACGAAGAACAGGGCGACCCGGAACACGAGGTGGGCGACGACCCAGGCGCCGACCGCCGCGGCCGCCGCCACGACCAGCGCGGTGAGGGGGGCGGCGCCGAACGGTTCGGTCAGCAGCCATCCGACCGCGAAGCCCGACGCCAGCAGGGCGAGGTTGAGCGATCTGACGCCGGCGAAGCAGAGCAGAAGGCCGACGGCCAGCAGCCCGAGTCCCGTGGTGTCCATGGGTCGCCTCCGTTCCCAGGAGATCGTGCGACGGATGCCCGGCGGGCCACGTCATTCCGGACGGGTGATCCGACGACGGGAGCGGCGGCGCAGCATCCGGGTATGGGCGTGACACGCGCGGGGCGGCGGTGACTGCGCACCCGTCCGCCGCGTCGGGCGTGACGGGCGCCGACGTCGACCGGATGGTCGAGCGGCTCTTCCTCGACGGCCGGCGCAAGTTGTCCGCGTTCTGGGCGCTGCTGGTTCTCGCGGCGGTCATCGCCGGGGCCGGTGTCGTGGCCGACTCGACGGCGACGGTAATCGGGGCGATGATCGTCGCGCCGTTGATGACCCCGATCCTGGGTACGGCCCTGGCTGTGGTGCTCGGGGAGCCCCGGTGGGTCGTGCGCGGGATCGCGATGATCGTGGCCGGTGCCGCCGCTGTCGTGGCGCTCGGCTTCCTCCTCGGCCTGCTCGTGCCCGAGCCCGTCGTGGCCGACAGCAACTCCCAGGTCGCGGGCCGCGTCAGCCCGCACCTCATCGACCTGGTCGCCGCGCTCGCCACCGGTGTGGTCGGCGCGTTCGCACTGGTCCGCTCGGATGTGTCGGACGCGCTGCCGGGCGTGGCGATCGCGGTCTCCCTGGTGCCCCCCTTGGCGGTGGTCGGGCTGACCCTGGAGTCGGGCGAGCCGCGGCAGGCGCTCGGGGCGTTCCTGCTGTTCACCACGAACGTCGCCTCGATCATCGCGACGGGCACCCTGCTGCTGCTCGCCTACCGGATCCGGACGGTCGCCGCGGCTGCGGGGCGCCGGGTCGGCAGGCTCGGACCGCGCTCGCTGGTGGTAGTGATCGGCTTCGTCGTGCTGGTCGCGGCGCCCCTGGGCATCGGCAGCGTCCAGGCCGTGGTCCAGAACAACCAGGTGGCCGGGATCCGGCCCGTGGCGGAGCGCTGGGCCGCCGCGGGCTCGTGGCAGATCGTCGGGGTGAGCGGGACCGACGACGGGATCCGCATCGACGCCGTGGGACCGCCGCCGGCCGTCGACGTCGGGTCCCTGCGCCGTGACCTCGACGCGGCGGGCTTCGCCGACGTACCTGTTCGCGTTTCGCTCGTCGTGGGCGGGATCCACGACCTGCCGCCGGGGTGAGGCGACTACGGCGTGACGATCGCGAAGCCCGGGTCGGGGGTGTCGAGGACGCCGAGGAGCCGGTCGAGCACGTCGCGTGCCCCGTCGACGGTCAGGTTGCCCGCCCGCTCCAGCTCCCCGGCACCGGTCCGGCCGGAGAGCAACGCGAGCAGCGCCTGCCTGTCGATCCGGACCGTGGCGTCGGCGTCGCCGCGGCCGGAACCTGTCCCATGGGTGAGGACGCCGTTGCGCAGCCGGGACCAGTGCCGCTCCTCGGTCCCGTCCGGCCCGGTGATCATCCACTCGATGCCCACCCGCAGGTCCCAGGCCTGCGGCCCGTTCACCCGGATCGCCAGGCTGTCGAGCAGCTGCCCGAGGCTGAGCTGGGCCATCATGTCCGGCGAGGCCGTCTCGGTGGGGGTCCCGGTCGTGCCGCCGCGCAGCTCGAAGGCTCCGGTCAGGAAGAAGTTGCGCCAGGTGCCGTTCTCGGCGCCGAAGCCGAGCTGTTCGAGCGCGGCGGCCTGCAGCTCGCGGGCGTCGGCGTGGCCGGGCTCGGCGAACACGAGGTGCCCGACGAGCTCGGCGACCCAGCGGAAGTCCCCGGCGACGTAGGCCCGCTTCGCGACCTGCAGCAGCGCGTCCGCACCACCGATCGCCTCGACGTAGCGGCGGCCCGCCTGCTCGGGCGGGTGCGGCCACAGGTGTGCGGGGTTGCCGTCGAACCAGCCCATGTAGCGCTGGTAGATCGCCTTGACGTTGTGGCTGACCGAGCCGTAGTAGCCGTGGGTGTTCCAGGCGGTGTCCAGCGCAGGTGGCATCTCCAGCAGCTCGGCGATCTCGGCGCCGACGTAGCCCCGGTTGAGCAGCCGCAGCGTCTGGTCGTGCTGGTAGGCGTAGAGGTCGCGCTGCTCGGACAGCAGCTGCTCCACCCGGTCCCGGCCCCAGGTGGGCCAGTGGTGGGAGGCGAACTCCACCTCGGTGAAGTCGGCGAACAGCTCGATCGCCTCGGTGAGGTAGTGCGCCCAGGCGTGCGGGTCCCGCACCAGCGCACCGCGCAAGGTCAGCAGGTTGTGCAGGGTGTGGGTGGCGTTCTCGGCCATGCACAGCGCGCCGCGGTCGGGGAACAGGAAGTTCATCTCCGCGGGTGCCTCGGTGCCGGGGGTGACCTGGAAGGCGATCCGGACGCCGTCGATCGTCTCCTCCTGCCCGGTCCGGGTGATGTCGACGGTCGGCGGGATCAGGGTCACCGTGCCGGTGGAGGTGGTCATGCCGAGCCCGGCGCCCATCTGGCCTGCCGGTCCGACGGGCAGCGCGGCGCCGAACATGTAGGCCGCCCGGCGGGCCATGGCGGTGCCGGCGTAGACGTTCTCGGCCACGGCGTGCTCGACGAAGCCCTCGGGTGCCAGGACGGGGACGCGCCCGGCGTCGACGTCGTCGCCGGAGATCACGCCGCGCACGCCGCCGAAGTGGTCGACGTGGCTGTGGGTGTAGATCATCCCGGTGACGGGCCGATCCCCGCGGTGGGCGCGGTAGAGGGCCAGCGCCGCGGCGGCGGTCTCGGTGGAGATCAGGGGGTCGATGACGATGACGCCGGACCGGCCTTCGACGAGGGTCATGTTCGACAGGTCCATGCCGCGGACCTGGTAGATGCCCTCGGTGACCTCGTAGAGCCCGTGCAGCGCGACGAGCTGGGCCTGCCGCCACAGGCTCGGGTTCACGGTGGCCGGATGGGACGTCTCGAGTACCGAGGACCAGGCGTCGGCGTCCCAGACGACCCGCCCGTCGGCGGCCCGGACCTGCCCGGGGCTCCGCGATCCGACGAATCCGCGGTTCGCGTCCTGCAGGTCGGCGGTGTCGGCGAACGGGAGGCGGGCCTCCATGGCGGCCGCGGCCGTGAGGATGTCGCGGCTGGGAACGGTCCCGGTGGCGGTCGTCTCGGTCATGACGACGAAGGGTCGCGGCCCGCGGCCCGAAAATCATCATCCGGATCGGGTGAGATCGGGGGAAACGATCTTCGCAACCCATTGTTCACTCAACGGAACTGTGATCATCCGGGCGATTCTGTCCGCTGATTGATTACGCTCCGTTGAGCTGACCGGACCCTTGTGCAACCGGTGGACCTGCGGCTACGGTCGAACGCCTGCCGGTTGCCAGATCGATTTACGGGGCCATCACGGGCTGGTTCGAGGACCCAACAAGATTATGGTCATACCTCTGTCGAAAATTCAGGTGCCACATATCCCTCCGTCCGTCATCGGGCGGGAGGAGCTGGTCGACATCCTCGACTGGGACGACGACGAGGCCGGGCGGGCCGTGCTGGTCTGCGCGCCTGCCGGGTACGGCAAGACGACGTTGCTGGCCCTGCACGCCCAGCGGCTGAAGCGCGAGGACCGGCTGATCGGGTGGATGACCTGCGACCGCCACGACGCCGACCCGGCGCACCTGTGGCAGGGCGTGCTCGCCGCGCTCACCGCGGCCGTGGGGCGTACGCCGGCCCACCGGCGGCCCCGGGATCCCTTCGGCTCGTTGACGGCGCCTGCCGTGATGGACCGGGCGTTCATCGCCGAGCTCGCCGAGGCGGTGGACGCGCTCGAGGCCCCGATGACCTTGGTGCTCGACGACTTCCACGAGATCACCGACCCCGGCACCCTCGCCGGGGTGACGGACTTCGTCCGGAGCCTGCCGAACCGGCTGAACCTGATCGTCGGAACCCGCCGGGACCCGGCGATCTCGCTGCACCGGCTGCGGCTCGACGGCCGGCTGCGCGAGGTCCGCGGCCTCGACCTGGCCTTCGGCCGGACGGAGGTCGAGCAGGTCCTCCGCGGGCAGGGCGTCCAGCTCGACGGCACGGACCTGACGATGCTCTGGCGACGTACGGAGGGATGGCCGGCCGCGGTGCGGCTCGCCTCGCTGAGCCTGGCGCACGACCCGGATCCCGAGCGCTTCGTGGCGGAGTTCGCCGGGGACGACAGCGCGGTCGCCGGCTACCTGGTCGCGGAGATCCTCAGCCGGCTGCCGGTGGCCCTCCAACAGTTCCTGCTGGACACGTGCGTGACCGACGATCTCACCGCCGAGCTCGCGGCGACGTTGTCGGGACGACCGGATGCCGGTGCGTTGCTGGACGGGCTGGAGCAGGCGAACGCCCTCGTGCAGCGCCTGGGGCGCTCGGGTGAGTGGTTCCGCTACCACGCCCTGCTGCGCTCCTACCTCCTCGCCGAGCTTCGTCGCAGGGACCTCAGCGCCGCCCGCACCCGCCACCGGCTGGCCGCCGTGTGGTTCGACGACGCCGGCCTGCCCGGCAGCGCCCTGGAACACGCTGTCGCGGCGGGTGACCCGGCCATGATCCGCGCGCTGTTGTCCCGGCACGGCATCCAACTGCTGCTGGCGGGCAAGGGCTCCCTGCTCATCCGGGTGATCGCGGAGAGCCCACCCGAGGTCGGGGACGATCCCGAGGTCCTCCTGCTGATGTCGATCGTCGCGTTCAGCTCGAGTGACCGGGTGGGTGGTGACCTGGCCCTGGCCCGGTTTCAGGCCTTGCTCGAGCGGGGCGCCGACACGGGGCCGGGTGCGGCCCGGACGCGACGCCTGCTCCACCTGGCCCGCTTCTACCAGGCGCGGATGCACGGCGACACCGGCGTCCTCGGACAGGTCGACGACCGGGCGGCCGCGGCCGTCCGCGGCCGCCGGGCCGACGACGACGTCGAGCTCCTCGTGCTCGTCAACCGGGGTGCGCTGCGCATCGCCGCAGGCGACTACCCGCGGGCCAAGGCCGACCTGCGCGCCGGCCTCGAGCTGGGGCGCCGCCGCGGTCACCACCGGCTCGCGCTGGACTGCATGAACCAGCTCACCGGTGCCACCGGAGGGCTGAGCGAGATCCGGGAGTCCGGCGAGTGGGCACGGCGCACGGCGGTCTTCGCGGCCGAGCACGGCTGGGCGACCTCGCCCCAGCTGGCCTACTCCTACGTGGTCGCCGGCTGGTGCGCCTACCTGATGCTCGACCTGGAGGAGGCGGGGCGCCAGGTCGGCCTGGCGATGGCCGCGATGGGGGGCGGTGCCATCGAGCCGGAGGCGGAGTGCGCAGTGCGGTCCGGTGCCGCGATCATCGCGTTCGACCGGTACCCGCAACGCCGGAGCGCGTTGCGGGACCTGAACCTGATCTGGGACCAGCTCCACGACGCGAAGCCGTCACCGGCCCTCGCGGCCTTCGCCCAGCTGGCCGAGATGCGGATGTGCCTGATCCTCGGCGACCGGGGCCGTGCGGCCGCCGTCGCCGCCCGGGCGGACGAGCTGCTGTCGGGCACCGGTGACGTCGCGGTGCTCCACGCCGTGGAGCTGCTCGACCACCAGCACCACGACCGTGCCCGCGCGCTGGTCGCGCCCGTGCTCGCCGGCGAGCTGTCGACCGTCGTCGTCACGAGCCTCATCACGGCCTGGCTCGTCGAGGCGCTCACGGCCGCACACGCCGGGATGAGCGAGACGGTCCATCGCGCGTTGCTGACCGCGCTCACCATCGGGGCGAACACCGGTGTGATGCGCCCCTTCTACGACTTCGGGCCACCGGTCCACGAGCTCCTGATCGCGGCGATCGGGCGAGCGGGCCACCTCGAGCCCTTCCTGGCGGGGCTGCTCGAGGCGTGGAGGAAGGCAGAGGCCTGGCAGGAGGCGCACGCTGCGGGCGAGGTCGTCGACCACGCCGTCGACCCGCACCCCGTGCTGGCCGCGCCGCTGACCGCACGGGAGATCGAGGTGCTGCGCGACCTGCCGTCCCTGCTCACCGCCGAGGAGATCGCCGGTGAGCACCAGGTCAGCGTCAACACGGTCAAGACGCACCTCCGGTCGCTGTACCGCAAGCTCGGGGCCGCGAACCGCCGCGACGCCGTCTCCCTCGCCCGCCGCCTCAGTCTGCTCTGAACCCGGCGTCGGACCCGGCTCGGCCGAGCTCGGCCTGCCCCGCCTCGTCGGCCGCGGCACGGTCGGCCGCGTCCGCCTCACCGGTGGTCCGGCGGCCGGCCAGCCACGATGCCACCGGCAGCTCGACGGCCAGGCCGACCAGCAGGATTCCCGACACCGCGGCGAGGATCGCCGGATCGTTGCCGAACGCGATCGCGACCGCGGCGAACGCCGGTCCGGCGTTGCGGGTGGGCGCGAGCAGCGCCGTGGTCGTCCGGGTCGTGCCGGTGCCGGCGGACAGCGCCCACCCCGCCACGATCCCCGCTCCGGTGAACACCGCCGCCGCCAGCAGCGTGCGCGATCCGATGAGGTCGACGATCTGCTGCCAGCTCCCCAGCACCCCGAGCGCGAGGACGCCGGCGAACGTCAGGTTCGAGGCGCGCGCCACTGGCGGCATCCAGGACGCCGCGGTCCCCGGTGCCCACGCCCGCATCGCGAGGCCGACCGCGAACGGCACCAGTTGCAGCACCGCGACGCTGAGGACCAGCCGGCCGACGGGAATGCTGACGGCCTGGCCGAGGCCGCTCGCCACCAGCAGCAGGTTCGCCGTGACCGGGAAGGTGAGGCTGCCGACCGCGGCGAGAACGACCTGCAGCACCGAACCCGTGACGACGTCGCCCTTCTGGATCATCGCCATCTTCGCGCCGAACGGGGCACCGGGTGAGGAGGCCACCAGCACCAACGCGACCAGCGCGGCGGCGGACAAGGAGAACAGCATGCCGACGGCCAGCCCCAGCAGCGGGACGACGACGAGGTTGGCCAGCAGCACCAGCACGACCAGCAGCCCGTTGCGCAGCACCGCGACCAGCGTGGAGACCTCCGTCCGCAGGCCCGCGGAGAGCATGGTCGCCACCACGAACACGACCAGCACCGTGTTCAGCAATGCCGCGATGATGTCCACGACGGTCCCCGTTCCCCCACGTCGCGTCGCCCCCGATCCGGGACGGCCTGCTGGGAGCCTCGGGCGCCGACCGCCGCGGCGCGTCGTCCGACGCGGATGAGGGCAGTGTGCGGGGACCACCCGCCTCCCCGGTCGCGGGGACGGGCACCCACCTGACGTTCCGCCGGAGGAGCGGGCGAGGCTCCGCGGACTCGTCCACGTCGGGTGAGGACAGCACCGCCGCGCCCGGCGGACAGTGACCCTCGCGGTGACCCAGCTGGACGGGCGCCATCCGCCCCTGGAGGAGGGGGTTCGGTTGAGATACGAGTTCAACATCGACAGCCGGCTGACCGAGACCGTGGTCGCGGCCTTCCCGGAGCTGAAGGTGTCCGAACGGCCCGGCAGCGGTACGACGCTGTTCGGGCCGGTGACCGACCGTGCTCATCTCGACGGGCTGCTGGCCCGGTTCAGCGACCTCGGTCTGGAGCTCGTGGACATGCACCGGCTCCCCGACTGAAGCACCCGGGTTCGCGGCTGAGCGGCCGGGGGCCCGCCCCGGCGGGCTCACACGGAAGGAGGCGAGGATGTCCGAGACCGCTCCCGCGGTGGGGCCCGCCGGGATCCCACGGGGTCTGGTGGTCGTGCTGACGGTCACCGGGCTCCTCGTCAGCACGCTCGCCCTGCAGCAGTTCTCCTCGATCCTGGCGCCGGTGTTGCTGGCCATGGTCCTGGTGATCGGGGTGCACCCGCTGACCGGCATCCTGAGCAGGCGGGGCGTGCCGCGCTGGCTCGCGGCCACCATCACCCTCGTCGTGGTGCTGGCGATCATCCTGGGCCTCGCGGCGTCCCTCGCCCTGTCGGTCGCCCGGCTCGGCACGATCCTCCCGCTCTACCAGGACCGGTTCACCGTGCTCTTGGGTGAGCTGCGCGCGTGGCTCGCCGGCCTCGGGATAGGCCCCGAGCAGCTCCAGCAGGCCATCGGGCAGATCTCGTTCGGCCGCGTCGCCGGTGTGGTGACCGAACTGCTCGCCGGGCTGGCAGGCACGTTCACCAACCTGCTGTTCCTGATCTTCGTCGTGTTGTTCATGGGGATCGACGCGCTGGCCTTCTCCCACCGCCTGGAGCTGGTCGAGGGCCGGAAGACCTCGATCGTGACCGCGCTGGGCGGCTTCGTCCGCGGGACCCGCAGCTACCTGCTCGTCTCGACCGTCTTCGGCCTGATCGTGGCCGCCATCGACGCGGTGTTCCTCTGGGCCGTCGGAGTACCGCTGGCCCTGCTGTGGGGCCTGCTCGCCTTCGTCACCAACTACATCCCCAACATCGGCTTCATCATCGGCGTGGTGCCGCCGGCGCTGCTCGGGCTCCTGGAGGGCGGACCGCGACTCATGATCACGGTGGTCGTCGCCTACTGCGTGATCAACTTTGTGATCCAGTCGATCATCCAGCCCAAGTTCGTCAGCGACTCGGTGAACCTCTCGCTCACCCTCACCTTCCTCTCCCTGGTGTTCTGGTCGTTCGTCATCGGCCCGCTCGGCGCGGTGCTGGCGATCCCCCTCACCCTCCTCACCAAGGCGCTCCTCCTCGACGTCGACCCGCAGACCCGCTGGATCTCGGACCTGCTCTCCGGCGGCCGTCCCGCCCCGGACGACCGCCCCGGCGAGGGGGCGCGGGCGCGCTCCGAGGAACAGACAGCCGGCGAGACCGGCCCCGGTGAGGGCACGGACCGCGACGAGCCCGAGCGCGACACCCGGACCCTGCCCGGTGCCGCGCGGCCCACCACATCGTGACGCCGCCGTGCTGAGGGGGTGGAGCGCCGTCTCGCCGCGGCGAGACGTCCTCGCCGGGCTGACCGTGTGGGCGGTCCTGGTGCCGGAGTCGCTCGCCTACGCCACGATCGCCGGCGTCTCGCCCGTCATCGGGCTCTACGCCGCCGTTCCCTCGCTCCTCGTCTACGCCCTGCTGGGCAGCTCCCGCCACCTCGTCGTCGCCCCCATGTCGGCGACGGCGGCGCTCTCGGCCGGCACCGTCGCGCTCTTCGCCGGCGGCGATGCCGCCCGTTACGTCGCGCTCACGACCGCACTGGCGATCGTCACCGGGCTGATCGCACTCGTCGCCGGGCTGCTCCGGCTGGGGTTCCTGTCCACGTTCATCTCCGAACCCGTGCTCAAGGGGTTCATCATCGGGCTGGCGCTGACGATCATCGTCGGCCAGGTGCCCGCACTCCTCGGGGTGGAGAAGGGGGAGGGCGAGTTCTTCGCCGAGGCCTGGCACGTGCTCACCGAGCTGGGAACGGTGAGCGTGCCGACCACCTTGGTCGGCCTCGGATCGCTGGCGGTCGTGATCGTTTTGCGCCGGTGGCTTCCGCTGGTGCCCGGCTCGCTGGTGGCCGTCGCGCTCGGCATCGGGGCGGTCGCCCTGTTCGACCTCACCTCCCGGGGCGTCGAGATCGTCGGGCCGATCCGGTCCGGGCTGCCCGCGCTCGGCCTCCCGGACGTCTCCCCGGGCGACTACCTGGCCCTGGCCGGGCCCGCCGCAGGGGTGGCGCTGGTCGGGTTCGCCGAGGGGCTCGGCGCCGCCAAGACCTACGCCGCCCGGCACGGCTACACCATCGACCCCGACACCGAGCTGGTCGGCCTGGGCGGCGCCAACATCGGGGCCGGCCTCGCCTCCGGCATGGTCGTCAACGGCAGCCTCTCCAAGACGGCGGTCAACGGCGGCGCCGGCGCCCGCTCCCAGCTCAGCGGGGTCGTCGTCGCCGCGCTCACGATCATCACGCTGCTGCTGCTCACCGGCCTGTTCGAACAGCTGCCCGAGGCCACCCTCGCGGCCGTCGTCATCGCCGCCGTGATCGACCTCGTCGACGTTTCCGCGCTCCGCCGCTTCCGCGCGGTGTGGACCACCCGGCTCGGCCGCATCTACCGCCACGCCGCCCGCGCCGACTTCGTGGCCGCGCTCGCGGCCTTGCTCGGGGTGCTGCTGTTCGACACCCTGCCCGGGCTGCTCATCGGCGTCATCGCCTCCATCGTGCTGCTCCTGCAACGTGCGTCCCAGCCGAACGTCCCGCGCCTCAAGCGCGACCGGGCCGGAGCCTGGGTGGACGTCGCCGGACCCGCGGACGGCGAGGAGATACCGGGCGTCGCCGTCGTCCGCGTCGAGGCCGGGCTGTTCTTCGCGAACGCCGACCACGTGCGGGAGCGGGTACTGGCGGTGGCCGGCCCCGGCACGCGGGTCGTCGTGATCGCGGGCGAGACGATCCCGACCATCGACCTCACCGCCGCCACCATGCTCGACGAGCTCGCCGCCCGGCTGCGCGGCCGGGACGTCGAGCTCGTGCTCGCGCACCCGATCGGGCAGGTGCGCGACGTCCTCCACACGACCGGCGCGGAAGCGCTGACCGTGGTCGGCACCGTGGAGGAGGCGGCCGCGCTCCGGAGCCGGGGCCGGCCGGACGGGTGACCCGCCGGGCCGGACCCGAACCGCGAGCGGGGCGGCCGTCGAACACGGTCCATGACAGTGCTGGTCCTCGCCGGGCTGCGCGCATCGGCCGGTCGCGCCTACCGTCCGGCGGCGCCGGGCCGTCGCGGCGCGCCGTGCTGATCGGTTCTCGGCGTGCCGACCCCGTTCCCGACGGTGCATCCGGGTGGTCCGCCACCATCTTCACCGCCGGCTGATCCGTGCCGTTATCTGAACGTTACCCGCATTTCTGAACCGCTCCGCCGTCGCCCTCGAACGCCAGGTGAGCCCGGTTCGCCGGGGAAGATCGAGGAAGGATTTGTCGTGCGTATCAACCGAATCGCCGCTGCCGGCGCTTTCGCCGCACTGACCCTGACGCTGGCCGCCTGCGGTGGCGGCATGGAGCAGCAGGCGGGGGGTGCGGAACCGAGCGCGCCGGCCACGCCGATGAACCCGATGACCTCCGCGCCGGCCGCGGCCGCGAGCGACGGGGTCACCACCAACGAGGATGTGTTCGGCCCGGCGTGTTCGCAGCTCCCGCAAGGAGACGAGCCCGGGTCGCTGAACAACATGGGCCCGCAGCCGGTGGCCAGCGCCGCGAGCACGAACCCGCTGCTCACGACCCTCGTCACCGCGGTCGGGAAGGTCGACGGGCTGGCCGACACCCTCAACTCGCAGAAGGCGATCACGGTCTTCGCGCCCTACAACGGGGCGTTCGACGAGGTGCAGAGCGCGGTGGGCGACCAGGCGTTCAACGAGCTGCTCGGTGACCAGAAGAAGCTGGGCGCGGTGCTCTCCTACCACGTCGTCCCGCAGCGCTACGACGCCGAGGGGCTCGTGGAGGCCGGTGAGGTCACGGAGCTCGCCGGCGGGCAGGTCACGATCGGTGGCACCGCCGAGGCGCCCACGGTCACCGACGGCATGGGCAACACGGCGAAGGTGCTGTGCGGCAACATTCCGACCGAAAACGCCACCGTGTTCGTCATCGACAAGGTCCTGATGCCCGCAGGCTGACCATTCGGGTGATGCGAAGTATCTGAGTTGCGATTCGGCTCAATCGTCCGGGGCACGGTGTTTCGGGGGGAGTGGCAGGAATCCACTGGTGCGGCGCACGTAGTCGGCGTAGCCGGGACGGCGCTCAGCGATCGTGGACTCCAGCAGCTTCGCGCCGGTGCCCCGGACGAGCAGCCAGGTCATGACCGCGGCGCCGACCACCCCGGCCAGGCCGGCGGGGTGGTGCAGCGCGAGCAGCGCCAGGCCCCACCAGACGGCGGCGTCACCGAAGTAGTTCGGGTGGCGGGTGTAGCGCCAGAGGCCGCGGTCCATGACCCGCCCGCGGTTGTCCGGGTCGGCGCGGAACGCGGCCAGCTGCGTGTCACCGACCGTCTCGAAGACGAAGCCGACGAGCCACACCGCGACCCCGAGACCCGCCAGGACGGTCGGCAGCGGGCCCGCGGCAGAGCCGTACTGGCCCAACTGCACCGGCAGCGACACGACCCACATCACGACGGCCTGCGGCAGGTAGACCTTCCGGACCACGTGCACGACCGGGCTGCCGGGGGCGCGGGCGAGGATGTCGCGGTAGCGCGGGTCCTCGTCGCGGCCGGCGTTGCGCCGCCCGATGTGCCAGGCGAGCCGCAGGCCCCACACGCAGGTCAGCACGGTGATCAGCCAGCGCCGCCAGGCGTCCCCGTCGGACAGCAGAAGCGTGACCACCGCGATCACCGCGAACCCGGCACCCCAGAGCACGTCGATGCCGTCGTGACGACCGCGCCGCAGGGCCACCAGCAGCGCCCCCGCGAACAGCGTCACGACGACGGCCGCCGTCACGGCGAGGTTCGTCAGCACACCGGTCATCCTCGTGGTGCGGGCACGACGGCGGGCGCCGCCGCGCCGTCGCCCGCAGCGGTCCGGGCGGCCGCCGGGTCCTCGCCCAGGACGTCGCGCCGCACCGGCGGCAGGCCGGAGCGCCCGTCGGCGTCCGGCCGCACCAGCAGCACCTGGTGCACGCCCATCCTGTTCTCCTCGAACGCGAGCGCGGCGCCGGCGAGGTAGAGCCGCCAGACGCGGTACTGCTCCTCGCCGACCAGCGCCACGGCCTCGTCCCGCTCGTCCTCGAGCGTGGCGAGCCACGGCCGGACGGTCCGCACGTAGTGCTCGCGCAGCGCGTGCACGTCGACGACCTCCAGGCCGGTCGCCTCCAGCAGGTCGAGCGTGGAGCCGAGCGGGCGCATGTGCATGTCCGGCGCGACGTATCGCTCCATGAACGCCCCGCCGCCCGGCGCGGAGTTCGGGCCGGCCGCCCCACGCGACATCTGCTGCAGCAGCAGCCTGCCCCGCGGTACCAGCAGCCGGTGCAGCTGCCGGGCGTAGACGGGGTAGTTCGCCTCGCCGACGTGCTCGCCCATCTCGATCGAGGCGACCGCGTCGAAGGGTTCGTCCTCGATCTCCCGGTAGTCCTGCAGCCGGATCTCGACCTGGTCCTGCAGCCCGAGATCCCGGACGCGGGCGAGCCCGAACGCGCGCTGGTGCGCCGAGAGCGTCACACCGACGGCGGTGACGCCGTAGTGCTGCGCGGCGTGGACCAGCAGCGACGCCCACCCGCACCCGACGTCCAGCAGGCGCATCCCCGGGCGCAGCGCGAGCTTGCGGCAGATCAGGTCGAGCTTGTCGCGCTGGGCGTCGGCCAGGCCGTAGGACGCCGACGCCGGCCGCGTCCAGTAGCCGCACGAGTAGGCCATCCGCGGGTCGAGCAGGAGCGCGTAGAACTCGTTGGACAGGTCGTAGTGGTGCGCGATCGCGGCGCGGTCGCGGCGCCGCGTGTGCAGCACGCCGCCGAGCCGTGCCTCGGAGGCCGGGGGTCGCGGCCGCGGGCCGAGCACACCGAGCCGGGCCGCGAGCCGGGCCGCCGCGCCCACGTGGCCGAGCCGCGGGCGGGTGGGCCCGTGGTCGCGGGCGAGCCGCCAGAACCGGGACAGGCCCTCGGCGAGGTCGCCCTCGAGGTCCAGCTCGCCGGCCACGAACGCGCGGGCGAGCCCCAGCTCCCCGGGGTTCCACAGCAGCCGCCGCAACGCGCGGCGGTGCCGCAGCACGGCGACCGGGCCGTCGGGGGCACCGGCCTCCGAGCCGTCCCAGGCGCGGATCCGGACGGGCAGTGGCGCGTCGAGGACCCGCTCGACGAGGGCGGTGAGCTGCGGGGCGACGGGCACGTGCGACTCCTAGCGGTGCTGGAACGAGAACTGGAAGGCGTCGAGGTAGCCGACGCGGAACCCGGCCTCGCAGTAGGCGAGGTAGAACTCCCACATCCGGCGGAAGGTCCCGTCGAACCCGAGCGCGGCCACGTCCTCCCAGCGGTCGAGGAAGGTGCCTCGCCAGTGGGCGAGCGTGCGGGCGTAGTCCGGGCCGAGGCTGCGCCGCTCCACGATCCGCAGCCCCGTGTGGTCGCGCAGGTTCTCCTCGATGGCCTCGACCGACGGGATCACCCCGCCCGGGAAGACGTACTTGGAGATCCAGGTGTGGTCGTCGCGGGAGACGAGCATGCGGTCGTGCGGCATCGTGATCGCCTGCAGCCCGACGCGCCCGCCCGGGCGCAGCAGCCGGTCCAGCGTCGCGAAGAAGGTGGGCCAGTAGCGCACCCCGACGGCCTCGATCATCTCGACGCTGACCACCGCGTCGTAGCTGCCCTGCGCCTCGCGGTAGTCGCGCAGCAGCACCTGCACGCGGTCGGCGACGCCCGCGGCGGCGATCCGCTCCTCGGCGAGCCGCGCCTGCTCGGCCGAGATCGTGAGCGTCGTGACGCGGGCGCCGCGCTGCGCGGCGCGCACGGCGAGCGCTCCCCAGCCGGTGCCGATCTCCAGGACGTGCTGCCCCGCCCGGACGCCCGCCATGTCGAGCACCCCGTCGATCTTGCGGAGCTGCGCGGCGGCGAGGTCGTCGGCGCCGTCGGCGAACCACGCCGCGGAGTAGGACATCGACTCGTCCAGGAACAGCGCGAACAGCTCGTTCGACAGGTCGTAGTGGCGGTGGATGTTCTCCCGTGACCCGTCGAGCGTGTTCGCCTCGGCCTCCGGCCTGCGGGGCTCGACGACCCGGCGGAAGGCCTTCTGCAGTGCGGGCGGGATCAGCGTCGACAGTTGCGCCGCGAACGGCGTGAGCAGGTCGGCCGGGCGGGTCGACGTCCAGTCTCCGACCATGTACGCCTCCCCGAACCCGATCTTCGAGCCGGTCCCGAGGCGGGCGAAGAAGGCCTGCGGCCGAACGATCCGCATGACGGGGGAGTCCGGGCCGCCGGTGCCGATGCGTTCCCCTCCGGGGAACACCACCCGCACCGGCAGCGACCGCACCGCCCGGCGGAACAATGCCTCGGCGATGCGGGCCTTCAGCGGCGCCTGCGGCGGCGTCCCCAACCCGGGCCAGACGCCGTCGGCGGGCCGGGGGACGTGGCGGGCGGACGTACTCGTCGAGGCGGTCACTGGACGCCCTCCTGCGGGGTGTGCACGGGACGGGGCACGACGGGGAGCCTGCGCAGCCACAGCGCGATGCCGTGGCGGCGGATCAGCGCCGTCGTGCGGTGGGTGACGAGCGGGTGGCGCAGCAGCATCCGCAGCAGCGCGGCCGGGGTGGCCGGGCGGCGGGTGCCGGTCACGGTGGCGGTGAACGCCGGGGCGTCGTGCTGGTGCAGCGTCACGGCCAGCGCCACCCGCCGGCCCGGCTCCGGCAGCCGCATCGCGTAGTCGCCCTCCACGGTGAGGAAGGGCGAGACGTAGAAGTCCTTCGCGGTGCGCGCGCGACCCGCGGCGTCCGGGCGCAGCAGGTAGCAGTGCCGCCCGCCGTAGGTGTTGTGCACCTCGGCCACCACGCAGGTCAGGGCGTCGTGCTCGTCGTGGCACCAGTAGACGGTGATCGGGTTGAAGACGTGCCCGAGCACGCGGGCGTGGGCGAGCATCAGCACCCGCCCGCCCCGCAGGTCGACACCCTGGCGCGCGAGCCAGGCGTCCAGGTTCTCCCGGATCGGGCGGCGCGGGTCGCCGAGGTGGTCGCGGGACTCGAAGCGGGCGAACGGCCGCAGCCAGCGCGGCGGCCGCGGCAGCGCGTCGAGGTCGACCAGCCACAGGTACGACCGGTGCGCGAACGACCGGTGCTGCCGCTGCCGGCGCACGTGCCGGATCTCCACGTCGTACATCGCTGCGGTGTACGGGGCGGGCCGCCTCACCAGTCCGCCCCCAGCGACCGGGCCGCGCGGACCCCGGCCGCGCAGCCGTCCTCGTGGAAGCCCCAGCCGTGGTAGGCGCCGGCGAACGCGAGCACGCCGTCGTCCAGCTCGGGGAGCCTGCGCTGCGCGGCGACCGACGCCGGCGTGTACACGGGGTGCTCGTAGACCATCCGCGCGATCACCCGGGACGGGTCGACCCGGCCCTCCCCGCCGAGCGTCACCACGTAGTCGTCGGGCTCGACGAGGCGCTGCAGCCGGTTCATGTCGTAGCTGACCAGCACCGGGGCGTCGGTCGACGAGCACGCCGGCTTGAGGTAGTTCCACGACGCCCGCGCGCCCGGCCTGCGCGGCAGGACGGCCGGGTCCGAGTGCAGCCAGGTCGTGTTGCGCGAGTAGCGGAAGGCACCCAGGACCTCGCCCTGCGCCGCCGTCGGCTCGGCGAGCAGCGCGAGCGCCTGGTCCGGGTGGGTGGCCACGACGGCGCGGTCGTACCGGTGGGCCGTGCCCGCCCCGTCGCGGACCTCGACGCCCGAGGCCGTCCGGCGCACCGCCCGGACCGGCGTGCCCGCGTGCACGGCCGTCAGGTTCTTCACGACGCGCTCGACGTAGCGCTGCGACCCGCCGACGACCGTGCGCCACCGCGGCGACCCGCCGACCGTGAGCAGGCCGTGGTGCTGCAGGAACGTGAACAGGTACCGGGCCGGGTAGGCCGGTGACACGGTCTCGCCCGCCGACCACACCGCGCTGACGACCGGCAGCATGAAGTGGTCGACGAAGTAGCGGGAGTAGCCGCCGATCGCGAGGAACGCCCCCAACGGCACGTCCCCGGCGCGCTCGTCGGCCACCAGCCGGCGGGCGTGCCGGTGGAAGCGCAACACCTCGGCGAGCATTCGCAGGTAGGCGGGCCGGGCCAGGTTCGACGCCTGCGGGAACAACCCGCCCGGCCCGCGCGCCCCGGCGTACTCGAGCCCGCAGCCGTCGCACCGCACGCTCATCGACATGTCCGAGTCCTGCGTCGCGACGCCGAGCTCGGCGAACAGCCGCAGCAGCGTCGGGTACGTGCGCTCGTTGTGCACGATGAACCCGCTGTCGACGTGCGCCGTGCCGCCGTCGGAGCTCACCACCTCGTGCGTGTGCGCGTGCCCGCCGAGCCGCTCGTCCGCCTCGAACAGCGTGACGTCGTAGCGGCGCTGCAGCACGTGCGCCGCGGTCAGGCCCGCGACGCCCGCGCCGATTACCGCGGCGGTGGGACGGCTCGTCATCGCTCTGCTCCGTTCCGGGGGAGGGCCACGCGCAGGCCCTCGGGGCTCGGTCGTCGCAGGGCATTCGCGATCAGGGGGTCCAGCGGTTCGACCCCGAGCTCACCGAGGACGAACCGGCGCACCAGCGCGTGCCAGTCCCCGGCGCGGGTGATCATGAAGTGGCCGGCGCCGGCCACGTCGAAGCGGGCGACGCGGTCCGTCACGCCCTTCGCCCGCACCGCGTAGGCGAAGGACTCGCGCGGGTCGGTGTAGCGCTCCCGGTCGCCGTGCGCGATCAGGACCGTGCGGCCGGTGAGCTGGTCCACCGGGTCGGACGCGTCGAGCCACGGCGCGAGCGCGCACACCGCCGCCACGTTCGGGGCACCGGCCGCCGCGAGCGCCGCCCGCCCGCCCATAGAGTGCCCGACCAGCACCACCGGGGCACCGGGGTGCCGGGCGGCGAGCTCACGCAGGGCCCAGCCGGCGTCCTGCACCGGGTCGCGGCGCGGGGCGTTCCAGCCGCGGTAGCGGTAGCGCAGCAGGAACGTCGCGGGCCCCGCAGCCGCGATGCCGCGCGCGAACGGCAGCATCCGCAGCCGCGTCGACCGGCTGCGGCCGCCGCTCGCGACGCTGTGCGCGCGCCCGCCGTGCAGCACCAGGACCACACCCGCCGGCGAGCCGTGCCGGCGCGGAATCGGGCGCACCTCGTCCAGGCGAGGCAGGGACGACGATGCGGGCAAACGACACCTCTCCACCGGGAGATCGATCGCCCGGTGTTCGAGCCGCACCACGGACCCGGATCGGCCGTGAGATGCAGGTCACACGCCTGGTGAGGGGCGGGACCGCCCTCGGTCTACCCCTCGACCTCGTCGCACACGAGATCGCGCAGCGCTTCCCACCGGCGCCCCTGCCCGGGGCCGCACCAGCGCACGAGGACCGCACCGTCCGGGGCCTCGCCGTCCGCGTCACCCGGTGCCACCACCACACCGCGGGGCCGGTCCGGCTCGCCCGGGGCGTGCCATGCCGTCGTCACCCGCGTTCCGGGAGTGGTTATGTCGGGCACAACATGACCATACTTGCGGCGGCCGGATCGAACATCTTCTGGTGAGCGCGAGGGCGAGGACCCGCAGGGACTCGAGGTCCTCGGACTCGATCTCGACGCCCTCGCGCATCTGGCGCTCGAGCAGCCCGATCTCGTGCTGGCCGGGGAGGCGGACGGGGTTGTCCGGATCGGCCGCCGGGGTGGCGAGGACGCGCCGGCGGAAGTCCTCGACGTCCTCGCGGAGCTCCGACCGATCGGGAGCAGGAAGCCCGCGAGGGCGGCGGCCGGGTCGGTGGTGGCCGCTCCGTGCTCGTCGGTCGCCCAGGTGTCCGGGATGGGCCGGCCCTCCCGCGCGGCGGCGCGGATCTTCGCTCGGGCAGCCATGCTCAGTGCGATGTCGAGGAGGATGGGGTCGGCGCCCGGGCAGGGCATCCCCCAGCCCACCGGGTTGTTGCCCAGCATGGCCAGGGCCCCGCCCGTCGGGGCGATGGTCGTCGTGGCGTTGCTCGCGATCATGGACGCGAACCCGGCCCTGGCCGCCGCGTGGAGGTAGGGCATGACCGGGCCGAAGTGGTTGCTGTGCCGGGCGACGCACTGCACGAGGTGATGACGGACGCGGTGGCGGTCAGCCGTGGAGCCTGAAAGTGCTGCTACGGCTCGAGCAGCATCGGGACGCCGCAGCGCTCGCACACCCCGCGCAGCTTCTCGATCAGTGCCGGCGGGACGGGGATCCCGGTGCGGCCGCGTTCGGCCCGGCTCGTCGCCTCCGGGTCGCCGGCGACGAGCACCGGGAGGTCGGGGTCGGCGGGCGGCGTCTCGTGCAGGACGTCGACCATCGCGTCGAGGTCGCGCTCGAACTCGGCACCGTCGCGGAAGAGCCCGGGGTCGAACGCCATGAAGAAGTGGCCGATGTCCGCCCGCCCGTCGGCGGCGTCGCGGAGTGGTCCGAAGGACGACCCGGTGAGCGTCCCGGCGAGGATCTGGACGATCACGCCGAGCCCGTAGCCCTTGTGGCCGCCCCGTTCCGGGTCGCCGCCCAGCGCGGTCAGGCCGCCCAGCGCGTCGTCGATCTGGCGCAGCGCGGCGGTGGCGTCGGTGAGCGAGCGCCCGTCGCCGTCGAGGACCCAGCCCGGGGGCAGGGGCCGCTCGTTGAGGTCGTAGACGCTGACCTTGTTCACGGCGACAGTGGTCGTCGACATGTCGAGCAGGAACGGTGGTCGTCCGGGCCCGGTCGGTGCGGCGAAGGCGAGGGGATTGGTACCCAGGCGGGGGAGCGTCCCCCGGGTCGGCACCATGACGATCTTGCGGGTCGTGGTGCCGACCAGGCCGATCATCCCCTGCTCGGCGGCCATCGTGGCGTAGTGGCCCGCGGCGCCGAAGTGGTGGGAGTTGCGCACGGCGACGAGCCCCACCCCCACCTCCCGGGCCTTGTCCACCGCGCGCTGCATGCCCGCCGCCGCGGCGGGGTGGCCGAGGCCGCCCCGCCCGTCGATCACCGCGGAGACCGGTGTCTCCCGGACCACCTCCGGTCTGGCCGCAGGTTGCAGGTGCCCGCTGCGCAGCAGCGACTCGTAGGACGTCAGCATCTGGATGCCGTGCGAGTCGATCCCGGCGAGATCGGTGTCGACCATGGCGGTGACGGTCGTCCCGGCCAGGTCGTCGGGCATGCCCCATGCGGAGAGGATCCGGAGGATCTGCTCCCGGAGCAGCGTGGCCGGGAACCTCGCGGCCTCGGGCGACGTGGGTGGGGTCATGCCTCAGAGGATGCCGAACCGGTCGAAGACCTCGCGGACCGTGTCGCCGCCGGCGAGCGCGCCGCGCACGTCGGTCTCGCGGGCGGTCTTCTCCTCCGCCCGCTCCAGGAGCTCGATGATCGTGGAGGACGGGACGACGACGACACCGTCGTAGTCGGCCAGGATGTGGTCGCCCTCGTGCACGACGACGTCCCCGCACGTCACCGTGGTCCCGACCGAGGCGACGTCGATCCGGCCCAGCGAGTCGGCGGCGTGGATCCCGGCGAAGAAGCCCGGGAAACCGAGCTCCAGCATCTGCCGGACGTCGCGGGTGTAGGCGTCGCCGACGATGCCGACCGCTCCGCGGTACCGGGCGGCCGTCGACAGCAGCTCACCCCAGAACGAGCCCTGGCAGGTCGAGGCGACCATGACGTCCCCCGGCTTCAGGGTGTCGATGGCCTCGATCTCGCCCCGGTAGTGCTCGGCCCGGTCCTCCGGGACCCGGTCCACCTGGACGACCTCCGCGGTGTGCGCGCGCCCGGCGAACCGGTGGGACGGGTCGAGCGGCCGCAGGCGCGGGTGCATCACCTGGTCGCGCAGGCCGAGCCGGTCCAGGCAGTCCGCCACGACGGCGACGGACAGTCGCTCCAGTCGGGCGGTGGTCTCGTCGGTGCGGGTGGTGGTGTCCATGTGGCCTCCTCGTTGCGGTGGGACGTCGGTGGTCCGGATCGGCTCACTGGCGGGCGGCGGCGCGCACGGCGAGGGCGAGCCCCCCGCCGAGCAGGGCCAGCGCGGTCAGGAACAGCAGCGGCAGGGTGTAGTCGCCGCCGGTGAGATCGGTGAGGAACCCGAACACGTACGGCCCGACGAACCCGCCGATGTTGCCGAAGGAGTTGATCAATGCGATGCCCGCGACGGCGACCGTGCCGCTGAGCAGGGCGGTCGGCCGCGGCCAGAAGGTGCCGAGCGCCGACATGAGCCCGCCGACCGCGATCGACGCGAACAGCAGGGCCAGCACCGGCACGGACAGGGTGAGCCCGGTCCCGAGGAGCCCGAGCCCGCCGATGACCATCGGCACGGCGAAGTGCAGGCGCCGCTCGCCCGTCCGGTCCGAGTGGCGGCCGACCAGGAGCATGGCCACCAGGCCGACCGCGTAGGGAACCGCCGAGACCAGGCCGACCTGCACCTCGGTCAGCTCGAACCCGGCCACGATCCGCGGCAGGAAGAACGAGACGCCGTACGAGTTGCAGGCGAAGCAGAAGTACATGATCGTGAAGAGCCACACGCAGCGGTTGCGGAGTGCGGCCCCGATCGTGTCGTGCCGGGACGGGGCGGCCTCGCCCTCCTCCCGCTGCAGCTCCGCGGCCAGCCACCGGCGTTCGGCGTCGGTCAGCCAGCGCGCCCGGTCCGGAGAGTCGAGCAGGAACCAGGCCGCGAGCAGGCCGAGGACCACCGCCGGCACGGCCTCGACGAGGAAGATCAGCTGCCAGCCGCGCAGCCCCAGGAAGCCGTCCGCGGTGAGCAGCAGGCCCGACACCGGGCCTCCCACGATGGAGGAGATCGGGATGCAGGCCATGAACAGCGCCATCGCCCGGGCCCGGTACTTCCGCGGGAACCAGTAGGTGAGGTAGAGGACGACCCCGGGGAACAACCCGGCCTCCGCGACGCCGAGCAGGAACCGCAGCACGAAGAAGCTCGCCTCGTCCCAGACGAAGGCGGTCGCCGCCGATACGACGCCCCACGAGATGGCGATCCGCGCCAGCCAGCGGCGCGCGCCGAACCGGCGCAGGGCGAGGTTGCTCGGCACCTCCAGCAGGAAGTAGCCGAAGAAGAGGATGCCGGCACCGAACCCGTACGCGGTGGCGCTCAGCCCGAGGTCCTCGTTCATCTGGAGCGAGGCGTAGGCGATGTTGGTGCGGTCGACGATGCAGATCAGGCCGAGCAGCACCGGCAGCGGCATGACGCGAACGAGGATCCGGCGCATCACCTCGTCGTCGCGGACCCGCGCCTCCGGGGTGCTCATGACGCCGGACGCGGGTCGTCGAGCCCGAGCGCCGTCAGCGCGTCGGCGTGGATGGTGTTCTCCACGACGGATTCGGGGATCCGCGGCATCCCGGTCCCGGCGACGACGTCGTTCACCCGGCGCAGGTTGGCGATGGTCTCCGCGCCCGTGGCGATGGGGAAGTCCGAGCCGAACAGCAGCTTGTGGGTGGCACCCCACTCGACGGCGAAGAGGAGGGCCTCGTAGCAGACCCATGGCCGCAGGACGGCCCCGGACACGTCGGTGTAGACGTGCGGGTGCTTCCGGACGGTCGCGACGGTCTCGCGGACCCACGGGTGCCCCACGTGGGCCATGACGATGCGGAGGTCCGGGCACGCGATCGCGATCTCGTCGGTGACCAGCGGGTGCGCGTACCGCAGCGGCGCCTGGGCGATCGGCGAGGTGCCCTGGTGGAACAGGATCGGCAGGCCCTCGCGCTCGCAGTAGCGGTAGAAGTCCATCGCCTGCTCGCAGAGCGGGTCGAAGCGCTGGTAGTTCGCGCCGAGCTTCACGCCCTTCAGCCCGAGTGCGCGAGCCCGTTCGACCTCGTCCCAGACGCCGGGCCGGGTCGGGTTCACCGACATGAACCCGATCCGCCGGTCGGCCCGCGCGGCCACGTACTCGGCGGTGGCGGTGTTGGTGTCCTCGGGCCGGTACCGCAGCCCGGTGTCGCCGACCGGGTCGTCGACGGCGATGTTGAACACGATCGCGACGTCGGCGGGCTCCACCCCCGCGTCGAAGGCCTCCCAGCCGTGCTCGGTGTGCACGGGCCCGTCCGGACGCCATGCGGGGTGCGGGGAGGTCTCGTCCGTCGGGCCCCCGTCGTGCTGGACGGGGGTGTGGGTGTGGACGTCGACGATCATGAAGGCCTCCGCAGAGCGTTTCATTCAGTGGCACGCGGCGTTTCAAAACTGTGCGGTATGCTAGGAATGCCCGCGACGAGGAGTCAAGGGGCACGGCGGAGAGAGGGAAACGGTGGGCGAGCCCTCGCAGTACTCCGTACGTGCGGTTCACCGGGTGGTCGATGTGCTCGACGAGCTGGCCCGATCCTCGTCGGGCAGCAGCCTCGCCGCCGTGAGCACGGCGGTGGGAATGCCCAAGAGCACGACGTTCCGCTACCTCACCACGCTGTGCGAGCGCGGTTACGCCACCTACGACCAGGTCGCCCAGACCTACCGCCCCGGTACCGCGATCCTCGGCCTGCGGCGCGACGTCGACGCCCGGCTGATCGAGGCCGCGCGTCCGGTCCTGGAGGCGCTGCGGGACGAGATCGGGGAGACGACGAACCTCGGCGTGCTCGACGGCACGGCGGTGGTGCACCTCGCCGTCTGCGAGTCGACGCAGCGCATGCGGCTCGCCGCGCGCGTCGGCGAGCGCGCCCACCTGCACACCACCGCGCTCGGCAAGGTCGTGCTGGCCCAGCTCGACGACGATCGGGTGGCCGCCGTCTCCGTCGCCTCGGGCCTACCGGCACTCACCTCGTCCAGCGGCACCACGCCCTCCGCCGTGTCCGCGGAGGTCGAACGCACCCGGACCCGCGGCTACGCCGTCGACGACTCGGAGAACCAGGAGGAGGGGCGCTGCGTCGCGGTGCCCGTGGTCTGGCCGGAACGGCGGGCCGGCATCAGCGTCAGCGCTCCCGCGGCGCGGCTCCCGATCTCCCGGGTCCCGGAGATCGCACGCCGCCTGACCGAGGTCGCCGCCACGATCGCCGCGCAGGCCACGGCCGCCCGCTGACCCGCCGCCGGCCTGCTCACTGGTCGACGACGGACCCGTCGACGTGCAGGCGGGCGACGATCGGCCCCCATTCGCGCCGCGGGGCCGCCTCGGTGGCATCCGGCAGGAGCTCCACGCCGATCCCGGGTGCCGTCGGGATGTCGAGGAAGCCCCGGCCGTCGTAGGAGTAGGCCATCGAGAACGCGTCCTTCTTCGGGGCCCGGTCCTCGCCCAGCGGCAGCTCCTGGATGGCGAAGTTGGGCACGCCTGCAGCGATCTGCAGGCAGGCCGCGGTGGAGACCGGGCTGAGCGGGTTGTGCGGGATGACGCCGACGTGCCGCGCCTCGGCCAGTGCCGCGACCTTCTTGGCCGCGGTGATCCCGCCGACCATGCAGACGTCGGGCCGCACGTACTGCACGACGCTGCGGGACAGGAGCTGGTGCTGGTCAACCGGGACGTCCCCGGCCTGCCGGGGGTCGTCGCCGCGGGCAGCGGCTACGCCTTCCAGCCGGCCTCGGACATCCTGCGCCGCGGGCAGTACCGGCTCCGCCGCCCCAAGCCCTGAGGCACCGCGCTACATGCCCACGGTCTGTCGTTCGGGCTCGATGAGCGCGATGACCCGCTCCTCGGCGCGGGGGTAGGGGCCGCCGATGTACGCCGTCGCGATCCGGTCGACGATCTCCCACGCGGCGTCACCCTCGACCCACTCGACGACCCGACCCCGGATGCTGATCGGTTCGAGCGGGTTGTCGATCGGCGTCATCGAGAGCGCCACCCTCGGGTCGCGCTGCATGTTGCGGGTCTTGCGGTAGCCCGGGCCGGTGATGATCGCGATGCGCTCGCCCTCGGCGGCGACCCAGACGGGAACGGAGTGCGGTGCGCCGTCGGGGAGGATCGTGGCGAGGTGGGCGATCACGGTGGTGTCGAGCACGCGGCGGACGTCGGCGTTGATCATGGCTGGCGCTCCCTGAGATTTGAAGTTCCTTCAAGAGACTTGAAGACCGTAGCAGCTAGAGTTCCTTGAAGGAACCCCAAATGCTAGGGTGGTGCTCATGCAGCGCACGAACTTCGGCGAGATGGCGTGCTCCATCGCGCGCACGCTCGACGTCATCGGCGAGCCGTGGTCGCCGCTCGTCCTGCGGGACGTCTGGGTCGGGCTCAGCCGGTTCGACCAGATCCAGGCCGACCTCGGGATCTCCCGCAAGGTCCTCACCGAGCGGCTCGCCCATCTCGTCGACGAGGGTGTGCTGGAGCGTCGCCCCTACGACAACCGGCCGCGCCACGAGTACGTGCTGACGGAGAAGGGCACCGAGCTCATCGACCTGCTCATGGTCATGGCCGGCTGGGGCGACCGCTGGAAGGCCGGAACGGCCGGGCCACCCGTGCTCTACCGCCACCACGCCTGCGGCCGGATCGGCCGGGTCGACCTGCGCTGCAACCACTGCGGCGAACCGATGCACGCCGCCGACGTCGATGTGCTGGCGGGTCCCGGCTCGGCAGGCTAGCGGTCCACGGTCCTGCGGGAGGGCGCCGCCGAGACGATCCCGGCGACGACGGCCACCGCGAGCCCGACCACCTGCGTCAGCGTTCCGGCGAACGGCAGGACGTAGGCCGGGTCGGTCAGCCGGCCTGCCGACTCCGGGAACGCGAGCGCCGCCACGAGGAACCCCGCGGCGAACAGCTCGGACAGCGGGCGCGCCGCCCGGACCGCGTTCCGCGGAACGCGGTGCCGGTATTCGATCTTTCTCGCGTTGGGCGAGCCCGGTCGCCTCGGGACTCGATGCTCCCGACCCCCGCCAGGGTTTCGCGCGCTGCCGCACCGTTCGCGGCGATACCGTGGGCGCCTTGGCGGCCGTCCCCGACTGTCCGGCACGCCCGTTTCCGACTTCGTCCTCGACCGGGTGCCTACGCAACTATCCGGTGGTCCCGAATCGACACCCGCCATCACCACAAGATCGTTGCCATCCGACCCGCGTTCCGCGGAACGCAGGCCGTCAAGAATTGTCGGACCCGGATGCCATCCTGGACTCGAACCGCAATCCGAACCCAGGAGGCTCCCCATGACCGCAGCCACGATCATTCCACTCCCCGCTCCGATGGACGAGATGAGCACCGATGATCTGGAATCGGAGTTGTTGGGGTTGGCCGGGCACATCGCCGCCGCGGAATGCCGCTTCCTCCAGCTGTTGGCCGAGTTCGACCAGCGCGGCGGTTGGGTCGGCGACGGGATCCGCTCGTGTGCGCACTGGCTGTCCTGGCGGGCCGGGATGAACCTGCGCACCGCCACCGAACGCCTCAGGGTCGCTCACGCGTTACAACACCTACCCCGCATCACCGAGGCCTTCGCCGCCGGGCGGATCTCCTACTCCAAAGTCCGGGCCATCACCCGGGTTGCCGGGTCCGACACCGCCACCTCGACCCGGATGGCCGCCGACATCGCGGCCGGCGAGTCCGACCTGCGCCACACCGCGGTGGCCGACCCGCAGACCGCGGAACGGGCGCTGTTGAACGTGGCCCTGTGTGGCACCGCCAGCCATGTCGAGTCGGTGGTGCGGGCCGCTCACCATTCGGGATGGTGAGACGTGCCAGTTCCCCGGCTGCACCCACACCCGGTTCCTGCACGCCCACCACCGGCGGCACTGGCTGTTCGGCGGACCCACCGACATCGACAACCTGGTTCTGGTGTGCTCTTTCCACCACGGCGTGATCCACGACCACGGCTATCGCATCCACCGCCTTTCCGGCAGGTGGGAGTTCCTGCGCCCGGACGGCACGCCGATCCCGACCGTCACAGCCCCGTTGACCGGGAACGTCGAGAGTTTGATCGAGATACACACCCGGGCCCGGCTGCGGATCGACCGCAACACGCTCACCCCGAACTGGGACGGAGACCGACTCGACCTGGAACCGATCCTGGACGTCCTGCTGCCCAGGCGGATCAGGACAGCGGCCTGAACGCGCAGAGTCGCGTTCGCTCCCCCCGCTCGGCTCGGTCACCGTGCCGGTCCTGCTGGTCGTGGGGTTGGTCCGGTTCGATGCCGCAGGCGTCGACCGGACCATCATGGGCGTCTGGGTGGGGTCCTCGCGGACCTGCCCGGCCACGCGACATCGCCTCGATCGCCGACTGGCTGCGCCCGCGGCGCTCGTCGAGTGCGGTGACGTGCACCGCCTACAGCCCCGCCGCCCCGTACGGCCCGGTACGAACCGGGCGTTGTTCGTCGGCAACGGCGACTTCCCCGGCCGCCTTCCCGCCGAATGGCGGGCCGGCCTCCGCGGCACACACCGCCACCGCACTGGTCGGTCGTGCCGTCCGACGCCAACGTGCGCGACGCCTTCGCGGGGCTGATCACCCGGTGAGATCAGCCGGCCGCGGGAACGCGGACGAACCTGACCATCGGCTGAGTTTACAGACCTCCGTGGGGCCAGGTACACAAGATGAAAGTGCGCCACGCGGTGTCCGGTCGCGGTCGGCTCGGCGGCCCGGGTCGGGTGGGTGTTGTGCGGCGCCGTGGATGGACCAGAGGCGGTTCTTCGGTATGAGCGATGGGCACCGACACAACGTTGCGCCGGTGAGTACCGGGAAAGGCTCCGTGTTCGCGGCGTGGGAGCAGTTCGTGCAGGGCGACGACCAGGTCCGTGGCGTCCGGCCCGAGGTGCTGCTCTCCTGGCACCGCTGCCGCGAGCAGTACCGGGTCGATCCACACCTGACCGAAGCTCCGCAGGCGGCGGCGCGCAGCGACCACACGCTCGAACAGGACGTGGTGTTCACGGAGCTGGGCGGCCTCGCGGCGGGCGTGGCCCGGGAGGTCGAGGGCCGCAACGGCATCGTGACGGTCGCCGACGCCACCGGCCGGATCCTGGCCACCTGGGGCGACCAGGCCACTGTGGCCAGAGCGGCCGACGCCAACCTCGCCACCTGGTCCTGCTGGTCGGAGGCCACGGCCGGCACGAACGGCATGGGTACCGCGCTGGCGTCGCACGGCCCGGTTCTGATCAGGGGCGCGGAGCACTGGTGCCAGGCGTTCCACGGCTGGGCGTGCGCGGGCGTCGCCGTGCGTGACGTCGTGACCCGCGAGCCGATCGCGGTGCTCAACGTCTCCTGCTGGCGCACCCCGCTCCCGGAGGTCACCGGCAGGTGGCTGTCCCATGCGGTCGCCCAGACGCAGGGCGCGCTGAAGGGGCGGGCCCGGGACAGCGCCGCCGAGCTGATCGCCGCGTTCGCCCAGGTGAAGGGGCGTGGCATCACCGCTGTGGCCGCCGTGGACACCGCGGGGAAGGTGGTGATCGCCGACGAGCGGGCCGGCCTGCTCATGGGGGTGCCCGCCGAGGCTCCCGCGGTCGAGCCCGCCATCAGGTGGCACACGTGCCTGCCGGACCTGATCCGGGTCGCCGAGTACGCGAGTGCGCGGGCCGCCAAGGACCCCGACTGGGTCGGCTCGACGCAGATCTACACCCACCTCGCCGACGAGCCGTCCCCGGTGACCATCCGGCCCGTGTTCTTCGCGGGGCAACTGGCCGGGCACCTGATCCTGCTCGGTGGCTCCGACGACGGTCATCCGCTCCCCGCAGCGGCGCCCACCATCCCGTCCAACGTGCCCATGCGCCGCGTCGTGGCGGCGAAAGGGGACCGGATGGTGCTGCTGCGGCTGCCGGAGGTCTGCTTCGCCGAGTCGGACGGCAACGACGTGTGGCTGTTCACCGACCAGGGGCGGCTGCGCGCCGCGTCCGCCGGCCTGGACAAGCTCGCAGGCGAGCTGACCGACGCCGGGTTCCTGCGGGTGCACCGTCGTTACGTGGTCAACCTCAGCCGCATCCGGGAGATCGAGCGCGGGTTCAAGGGCGAGCTGTTCCTGGTCATGGACAGCCGGGCCAACGACGTGGTGCCGGTGTCCCGGAGGAACACGCCGGCCGTCCGGGACGCACTGGGACTCTGAGTGGTCCCGTCACCAGAACTTGATGCCGGCGGCCTTGAGCCGGCGCCGGTGCTGCCGCACGGCGGACTCGATCGCATCGGGTGTGATGAGGTCGCCCCACACCTTCGCGGCCGTCTCGCCCTGCCTGAGCAGCGCGTCCGCCTCGTCCGCGCCGATGTCGGCGTTCTGGACGATGCGTGATCCGAAGCCGATGTGCCAGCGCTCGTCGCGCAGGACCATCTCGACCCCCTTGCGCAACCCCGGCAGGGCGACGGACAGGCCCTCGAGCGTGTCGAGCATCGCGTGCTGTCCCGCGAGGAGGACCACGCCCTCGATCACCATGTGGTAGAGCCCGACCGCGGCGGTCAGGCCCCCGTGGTCCTGGGCGAGCCGCTGGGCGGTGGCCGGCAGGCGTTCCTCGAACAGGTCGACGAGCTCGGTGCCGACGTGTGCGCGCAGGGCGTCCCGTCGTTCCGCGGGGTCGGCCCCCGGGACGCCGGCGATCTCGGCCGCGACCAGGTCGAAGAACCGGGCGTGGCGCGCCTCGTCCCTGGCCTGGGCGCGGAAGACCGCCTCCATCGAGTCGTCGGGCGCGGCCGCCTGGTAGTGGCCGAGCTCCGAGGACACGGCGGTCTCGGCGATGACGAAGCCGGCGATCAGCCCGAGGACCCGGGCGTTCTCGGTCTCCGTGAGTCGCGGCCAGGCCTCGCGGTCGGCCGAGTAGTCGAGGGTCGTCTCGTCCCACTGCAGCGACTCGGCGAGCGTCACGAAATGGCTGTATCCCCTGATCACGACTCAGCGTCCCCACTCCTCCGGGAACTCTCCCGGTTCCAGCTCGCGGAAGTCCGCCTTCGTCGCACCGCAGATGGGGCACATCCAGTCGTCCGGGATGTCCTCGAAGGGCGTCCCCGGGGCGATGCCGCCGTCCGGGTCACCTTCCTCGGGGTCGTAGATGAACCCGCAGGGCTCGCAGAACCATCGCGTGGTCTCCGGCTTGTCCAGTACCTGTCCGCTGACGCTCATGCCGAGCGCTCCCTCCTCTCGTCTGCTCATCCGCGGTGGGGGCGGGAGATCAGCAGCTCCTCCACCGGGCGGGATCCCGCGTTGGCCTTCGCGACCGCGGCGGTCACCAGCCCGTGGTCGGCGGAGAGGTGGCAGACGGGGTCGGTCCGGGTGGCGTCGCCGGTCAGCTGGAACGCCTGGCAGCGGCACCCGCCGAAGTCCAGGTCGCGACGCTCGCAGGTGCGGCACGGGTCCTGCATCCAGCCGGTCCCGCGGAACGCGTTGAACATCGGTGAGTCGTCCCAGATCGTCTCCAGGGAGGCCTCGCGGACGCTGGCGGCCGGCAGCGGGAGCGTGTGCGCGGCGAGGCAGGGCATGGCGTCACCGTTCGGCGTCACGGTGATCTGTCGCGATGCCCAGCCGCCCATGCACGGCTTCGGGAACTCGCTGTAGTAGTCCGGGAGGACGTGCAGGATCTCCATCCGGCCGCCCAGTCGCGCCCGGGCGTCCCGCACGACCTCCTCGGCGCGGGCGAGCTGCTCGCGGCTGGGCAGCAGCGCGGCCCGGTTCCGCCATGCCCACCCGTAGTACTGGGTGTTGGCCAGCTCGACGCGGTCGGCGTCCAGCTCCTCGACCAGCGCCACGATCTCGGCGATCCGGTCGATGTTCTGCCGGTGCAGCACGACGTTGACGGTCAGCGGCCAGCCGAGGTCCTTCACGACGGCGGCGGCCTTCAGCTTGCGCTCGAACGACGGGATGCCCGCGATCCGGTCCGACGTCGCCGGCTCGTCGGCCTGCACGCTGACCTGCACGTGCTCGAGGCCCGCCGCCTTGAGCGCCTCGGCCCGCGGCCGGGAGAGCCCGATCGCGCTGGTGACCAGGTTCGTGTACATGCCCAGTTCGGCGGCCGTGCGCACCAGGTCCACCAGGTCGCGGCGCAGCAGCGGCTCGCCGCCGGAGAGGTGGCACTGCAGCACGCCCATGTCGGCGGCCTCGGTGAACACGCGCTGCCAGTCCGCCGTGGACAGCTCGTCGTCGTAGGCGGCGAGCTCGAGCGGGTTGGAGCAGTAGGCGCACGCGAGCGGACAGCGGTAGGTGAGCTCGGCCAGGAGCCCGAAGGGCCGGTCCATCACCTCGCCTCCTCCAGGGTGACGTGGCGGCGGGCCGCCATGCGTGCGAGGAAGTGCCGCACCTCGTCGTCCACCGGGCGCTCGTAGCGGGTACCCAGCTCGTCCACGATCTCGGCGACGGTCCGGGAACCGTCGCACATGCCGACGACGTCCGCACCGCTTCCGTTGAGGACGATCACCGACTCCGGTCCGAGCAGGACGTGCTTGCCGCGCGAGCGGTCGAAGCGCAGCCGCAGGTGCGGCCCGAGCCGCGGCCGGGCCGTGTCGGGAAGGGTGAGCGGGGTGGGCCCGGCTTCAGTCGGCATAGGCGTGACCGATCGCGTCCATCATGGCCCAGAGCACGTCGCACTTGAACGACAGAGCATCCACGGCGCGGTCCTGCTGGGCGGGGGTCAGGCAGTGCGCGGTGACGACCTCAAGGGCGTGCTCGGAGTCGCGTGGCGCCTGCTGGAGCCGGGCCCGGAAGTAGGCCAAGCCGTCCGGGTCGATCCAGGTGTAGCAGCGCTCGAACGCGGCCAGGCGCTCGGCCATCAGGTCCGGCGCGAACAGCTCGGTCAGCGACGACGCGACCGCGTCCACCCACGGCTTCGTGCGGGCGAACGTCACGTAGGCGTCGACGGCGAACCGCACGCCCGGCACGAGGTGTCGGTGGTCGAGGACCTCCTCGCGGGTCAGCCCGCACGCCTCGCCGAGGCGCAGCCATGCCTCGATGCCGCCCTCGCCCTCGACGAGCCCGTCGTGGTCGACGATCCGGCGCATCCAGCGCCTGCGGACCTCCACGTCGGGGCAGTTGGACAGGATCGCACCGTCCTTGCGGGGGATGTTCTCCTGGTAGTAGAAGCGGTTCGCCACCCAGCCGCGGATCTGGGCGGGGGAGAGCGTGCCCTCGTTCATCCGCAGGTGGAAGGGGTGGGCGCTGTGGTAGCTCGTCGAGTGCGCGCGCAGGCGCTCCAGGAACGCCGCGGTCCCCGGGTCCGTCGTCCCGGTCCGTCCGGTCGCAGCCGCCGCCCCGTTGCGGGACGGTGTCGTCGTCGTCATCGCGCCTAGACCTCCACCTCAGCCAAGAACGGACGGGAGGGGCGCCGGACCTCGTCCGGTGCCCCTCCCTTCTTACAACCCGTGCGTCGGCTCAGGACTCCGAGCGCGCGACGTACATGGTCACCTCGGGGGCACACCCGAACTCCTCGAACTCGGGGGCCTCCCACTCGGTGGTGGTCTCCACACCGTCACCTCCCTTCCACGGTTCCGGCGGCGTGTGGTTGCGCTAGCTAGCTCTCGGGCAGGGCGAACGCGAACAGCGCGTCGCCCGCGCGGGCTCCGAGCAACCCGGGAAGGAAGCCCTCGATCCAGCCACCCCAACCGGTCGGCACCGCGATGTACTGGCGGCCGTCGACGCTGAACGGGGTGGGGCTGCTGTGGTGCCCGCTCCCGCACTGGAACGACCACAGCTTCTCGCCGGTCGTGGCGTCCAGTGCGACGAACTCACCCGTCGGCGTGCCCTGGAACACGAGCCCGCCCGCCGTGGTCAGCGTCGAGGCGCACATCGGGTACTCGTTGCGCCAGCGCCACTTCTCCTCGCCGGTCAGCGGGTCGATGGCGGCCACGTACCCGTAGAAGTCCTCGAGGTCCACGGCGACGCCCGCGCCCCAGTACGGCATGCTCTCCTTGAACTCGCGGCGCCGGCGGGTGGCCGTCGCCCCGACCTCCTGCACCGGCACGTAGATCAGCCCGGTCTGGGGGTTGTAGGACATGTGCGTCCATTCCTTGCCCCCGGCAGGCCCCGGCCAGAAGTGGACCGGCTCGCCTTCCTTGTCCGGGTACACCTTCGGGGTGACCTTCCCGTCGGGGGTGATCTCCCCCCAGGTGATCCGGTCGACGAAGGGGAACACCCGCACCAGCTCGCCGTTGGTCCGGTCGAGGACGAAGAAGTACCCGTTCTTGTCCGCGTGCGCGAGCAGCTTGCGCCCGTCGGGGGCGTCGAAAAGGACGTTCTCCATCGTGGAGTCGTAGTCCCACAGGTCGTGCGGGGTGAACTGGTAGTGCCAGCGGATCTGGCCGGTGTTCACGTCCACCGCGACGGTGCTGTCGGTGTAGAGGTTGTCGCCCTCGCGGACGCCGCCGTCGAAGTCGGGCGCCGGGTTGCCCGTCCCCTGGAACAGCAGCTCCAGCTCCGGGTCGTAGGTGGGGGTGACCCAGCAGTTCGCACCGCCGCGCTGCCACGCCTCGCCGTCGTCCGGCCAGGTCTCCGAGCCGGGCTCGCCGGGCTTGGGCACCGTGTAGCAGCGCCAGCGACGCTCGCCGGTCTGGGCGTCGAACGCGTCCAGGTGCCCGCGGACCCCGAACTCGCCGCCCGCGCTCCCGACGATGACCATGTCCTTCACGATGAGCGGCGCGACCGAACCGCTCTCCCCGGCGCGCACGTCACCGTTGGCGACGTCGAAGACGACCTCGCCGTTCGTCGCGTCGAGTGCCACGAGGTGGGCGTTGAGGGTGTACATGTACACGCGCCCGTGTCCCACGGCCACGCCGCGGTTCACGTTCCCGCAGCACAGCGAGACGTCGTACGGGGAGGCGTGCTTGTACCGCCAGAGCTCCTCGCCGGTCTTGGCGTCCAGGGCCCAGACCTTGCCGTCGGGGCCGGAGACGAACATGACCCCGTCCACGACGAGCGGTGAGGCCTCGAAGGAGTAGGTCGAGGCGCCGGAGTGCATGCCGGTCATGCCGGCCTGGAACACCCACGCGGGGGTCAGGCGCTTGACGGTCTCCTTGTTGATCTGGTCCAGCGTGCTGTACCGCTGGCCGTCGTAGGCCCCGTAGTAGGTGAGCCAGTTCTGCGGCTCCGAGCGGGCGTCCAGAACGCGCTCGTGGTTGACGCTCTGAGCGACGTCGGGCGCGCTCCCCTTCACATCGCTGAGCGATGTGAGGCTGACGGCCCGACCTGCGTCGACGTATTCGGTCATCCTCTGCTCCTCTCTTCTACGGGCGGGGCTGGGCGGGACGGTCGAGCTTGGCTTCGGCCGGAACTTCCCCGCCGATGACGATTGCCCCGGTCAGACCGCGGCCTTCGTCGTTACCGGTCGTGGAGCCGTACCAGTAGGTGCCCGGGCCCTGGAGGTTGAGGGTGGCCGACCCCTTGGAGTGGTTCACCAGCCAGATGATCAGTTCGTGCCCGATGTTGGGCAGCACCGCGCAGTGGGTGTTCTTGTCGTCGTTGATGAGGGTGAGTTCGAGCTCGCCACCGTGGGGCAGGATGAGGATCCCGGGCTCCCAGCACAGCTCGTCCTCCGGGATCCGGACCGTGGCGGTCATCCGGCCGTCGGGTCCCTCCTCGGCGTACCCGATGGTCCCGGTTCCGAGCAGCCGGCCCAGGGCTTGCCTGTTCTGTCCGTCCAGGCCCGCCGCGGCCAACTCGGCTGATCGGTCACCTGAGAAAGTAGTCGTCATTGAGCACCCTTCTCCGTCGGCATGCAAAAACCGATATGAATGATCCAGAGAAATATGGCTGATGATTCGCCCTGATGGGCACCGTCACTGATCTCGGTGCGGATCGAGATGAGATCTGATCGGGAATGTCCGCGTCGTCCTGATTGGCGCGGTGGCGGCGTCAGGGCGGAGATTCTCCCACTTCGACCCCTTTGTTTCAGTGCGGTATCGCAAAAAGTACCGTACAGTCTGGATGATTGACGCGGCAAGAGCGGGGACCGGGATGTGTGATCTTTTCCCGCTCGTTGGCGAAGAGCTACCGTTCGTAGGAGCTTCCGCCCCGCTGGCAGAGACGTTTCAGCCGGTCCCGACGCGGAACAGGCCGCGCTCGCCGTACAGGGGCGAGTCGTGCGGGTGGTCGTTGTGCTGCTGGTGGTAGCGGTCGATCAGCGCGACCTCGTCGGCGGCCCCGAAGATCAACGGGATGCGCTGGTGCAGGTCGGCGGGGGCGACGTCGAGCACGCGTTCGCGTCCCGTGCTCGCCATGCCTCCGGCCTGCTCGATGAGGAACGCGATGGGGTTGGCCTCGTAGAGCAGCCGCAGCCGGCCCGGCTTGGCCGGGTCCTTCGTGTCGCGGGGATAGAGGAACACCCCGCCGCGGGTGAGGATGCGATGGGCCTCCGCGACGAGGGAGGCGACCCAGCGCATGTTGAAGTCCTTGTGCCGCGTCCCCGCCCGGCCGGTCAGGCACTCGTCGACGTACCGGCGCACGGCTGGTTCCCAGAACCGCCGGTTCGACGCGTTGATCGCGAACTCGCTCGCGTGCCGCGGCACCCGGACCGCCTCCCGGCTGAGGACGAACTCACCGAGCGCCGGGTCGAGGGTGAAGGTGTGCACGCCCCGACCGAGGGTCAGCACGAGCATCGTGGCCGGACCGTAGAGCGCGTAACCCGCGCAGGCCTGCGCCGTCCCGGGCTGCAGGAAGTCCTGCCTCGCCGCGTCCACCCCGGGCCGGGGCGCGCGCAGGATCGAGAAGATGCTGCCGACGGACACGTTCACGTCGATGTTGGACGACCCGTCGAGCGGGTCGAAGACCAGGAGGTAGTTGCCCCGCGGGTGCTCCGCGGGCAGCAGGTGGGGTTCGTCGAGCTCCTCCGAGACCATCCCCGCGAGGCGGCCGCCGCGCTCCGTCGCCCGCAGGAAGTAGTCGTTGGCGACCAGGTCCAGTTCGTGCTGCACCTCACCGTGGACGTTGGTCCGGTCGGTCCGGCTCGGCGGGTCGCGCAGGGCGCCCGACGAGACCCGGTTGGCGACCGCCTTGCAGGCCAGCGCGACGTCGCGGACCAGGGAGTTCAGGTCCGCGCACGCGGTGGGATGGCGGCGCCGTTCTTCGATGAGGAACTGCGCGAGCGTCGTGTGGTCGGCGAGCATGGTCCGGAGGTTGCCTGCAGGCCCGGGTGTGGCCATCCCCCTCGCGGGGGGCCGGTTGGGGGTGGCGGACGGCGTGGGATCCGGCGTTCCCCCGGGTGTCTCCCCAGGATGGGTGAGGTCAGGTCGGTCCGCGCGTCCCTAACGTCCGATGGGGTTCGTCGACGGAAGGAACTCCCGACATGGGTTCGTGCAGGCAGATCGCGGCGCAGATGGTGGCACCCGGGAAGGGTGTCCTCGCCGCGGACGAGAGCGTCGCCACGATGTCCGGCCGGCTGGAGAAGGCGGGGGTCGAGGCCACCGTCGAGAACCGGCGCCGCTACCGGGAGCTGCTCGCATCGACACCCGGGCTGGCCGACGGCGCCTCGGGGATCATCTTCTGCGACGAGACCCTCCGCCAGACGTTCGCCTGTGGAACGCCGTTCGCCCACGGGGTGCGGGCGCTGGGTGTCCTGCCCGGCATCAAGGTCGACACCGGGGCGAAGCCCTGCCCGGGGCTGCCCGGCGAGACGGTCACCGAGGGCCTGGACGGCCTGCCGGCCCGGCTCGCGGAGTACGCGCAGATCGGTGCGGCGTTCGCCAAGTGGCGCGCCGTCCACGTGATCACCGACGGGTTGCCCAGCGCGGGCGCCGTGCGCAGCAACGCGAACGCCCTCGCCCGCTACGCGGCGGCCTGCCAGGCGGCCGGGATCGTGCCGATCGTCGAGCCCGAGGTCCTGATGGACGGCGCCCACTCGATCGAACGCTGCGCGGAGGTCACCGCCGAGGTCCACGCCGCGGTCCGGGAGGAGCTCGGTCTCCTCGGCGTCGACCTCGCCGGGATCGTGCTCAAGCCCAACATGGTGATCGAGGGCAGGGACCACGCCGACCGCACCGCACCGGTGCGGGTCGCCGAGGCGACCGTCGAGGTGCTGCGCGCCTGGCCGGACGAGTTGGCCGGCGTCGCGTTCCTCTCCGGCGGGCAGCCGCCGGAGCGCGCGACCGCCAACCTCGAGGCGATGCAGTACCACCTCACGCCGTGGCCGCTGACGTTCTCGTTCGGCCGGGCGCTCGTCGACCCGGCGCTGGCCGCGTGGCACGGCGACCCGGCACTGGTCGAGGCCGGTCAGGCCGCGCTCGGTGAGCGCGTCGGCGCCAACGCGACCGCAGTGCGGCTGCGGGCGCAGCTGCAGCCGGCGTGACCCGCGAGGAGGCGGACGTGATGGTGCGGACGGGGTCGCCGCTGCTGGTCGCATCGGTCCTGCCGGCCGATCTCGCCGACCTGGGCCGGGAGGTACAGGAGATCGAGAAGGCCGGCGTCGACCGGATCCAGTGGGACGTGATGGACGGCAGGTTCGTCCCGAACATCACCTTCGGCCCGGACGTGATCGCCTCGTGCCGAGGGCGGGTGGACCTGGGGTTCGAGGCGCACCTCATGGTCGAGGATCCCGATCCGATGCTGTCCCGGTGGGTGGACGCCGGCTGCGGGATCGTCATCGTCCACGCGGAGGCCACCCGGCACCTGCACCGCACCCTGGGCCGGATCCGTGAGCTCGGCGCGCAGGCCGGGGTGGCGCTCAACCCGGCCACGCCGTTCGCCGCCGTCGAGCACGTGCTCGACCTGGTCGACCTGCTGCTGGTGATGACCGTGAACCCGGGGTTCGGCGGGCAGGCGTACCTGTCCGGGATGGAGCCGAAGATCGCCGAGGCCCGGGCGGAGATCGACCGGCGGGGGCTGGACGTCGAGCTGGAGGTCGACGGGGGCATCGGCACCGGCACGATCGCGGCCGTCGCCCGGGCCGGTGCGCGGGTGTTCTGCGCCGGGTCCGCCCTGTTCAGCGGCCCGGGGACGATGACCGACCGCGCGCTCGCGCTGCGCGCCGCGGCGTCGGCGCAGATCCCGTGACCGGGACGGCGGTGGACAGCGAGCTGCGCGCGGTGATCTTCGACGTCGACGGCACCCTCGCCGACACCGAACGCCACGGGCACCGCCCGGCCTTCAACGCGGCGTTCGCCCAGCACGGCGTGGACGTCGAGTGGGACGTCGCCGAGTACGGTCGCCTGCTCGAGATCACCGGGGGCAGCCGGCGGATCGCCGCGGACCTGAGGGCCCGCGGCCTCGGCGACGGCGAGGCCGACGAGCTCGCCGCCCGCGTGCACCGCACGAAGACCGCCCTGTTCACCGAGCGCGTCCTGAGCGGCGCGGTCGTCGCCCGTCCCGGGCTGCCCGAGCTGGTCGCCGACCTCACCGGGGCGGGCATCCGCCTGGCGGTGGCCACCACCGGGCGCCGGTCGTGGGTCGGGCCGCTACTCGACCGGCTGCTGGGCGCGTACCCGATCGAGGTCGTCGTGACCGGCGACGACGTGGCCGAGCTCAAGCCCGATCCCGAGGTGTACCTGCGGGCCCTCGCCGGGCTCGGCCTGCCGGCCGCCGAGGCGCTGGCCGTGGAGGACTCGGCGGTCGGGTTGCATGCGGCGACCGCCGCGGGCCTGGCCACCGTCGTGGTGACCAACGGCTACACCGCCGACCAGGACTTCCCCGGCGCGGCAGCCGTGCTGCCCGGGTACGACGGGCCGGAGCCGCTGGACGCGCAGCAGTGCCGCAAGTACCTCAAGCCTTCGCGAGGGCGGCCGACGTCTCGTACAGGTCGCGGCCGAACCGTTCCTTGATCGTCGCGACCGCGACGAACGTCAGCGCCGCGCACGCGATGATGTACAGCGCGACCGACCACGACGCGCCGGTCGCCGCCAGCAGGGCAGTCATGATGAACGGGGCCAGCCCGCCGGCGAAGACCGACGCGAACTGGTAGCCCAGCGACGCCCCCGAGTAGCGGACGTCGGCCGGGAACATCTCGGCGTAGAGCGTGGCCTGGGGGCCGTACATCGTCGCGTGGATGGTGAACCCGATGACCAGAGCGAGGAGCACCAGTGGCACGGAACCCGTGTCGACCAGCCAGAACATCGGGAACGCGAACACCGCCATCAGCACCGTGCCGGTGAGGTAGAGGCGCTTGCGCGAACCCATGCGGTCGGTGAGCGCGCCGAACAGGGGCATGGTCACCACCTGGGTGAGCCCGGCGGCCATCACGCACCACAGGATGGTGGTGCGGGACATTCCCACGGTCTTCGTCGCGTAGTCCAGCATGCCGCTGATCAGGATGTAGAAGGTGGCGTTGACGACGAAGAAGGCGCCCGCGGCCTGCAGGATCTCCCGCCAGTACCGCCGGACCGCCTCGGCGAGCGGCGCCTTGCGGAGCCCGGCCTCCTGGCGGGAGCTGATCGACTGCTGCCGCAGCTCGCGGAACACGGGGGTGTCCTCGATGCGCAGCTGGACGTACGCGCCGATGACGACGAGCACGAGCCCGGACAGGAACGGGATCCGCCAGCCCCACGCGAGGAACTGCTCCTCGCCGAGCACGGCGGTGAGGACGAGGAAGAACAGGTTGCCCGCCACGGCGCCGAAGATCGCGCCGGTCTGCACGAGGCTGCCGTAGAAGCCGCGCCGTTCGGGTGGCGCGTGCTCGGTGAGCAGCAGCGCCGCGCCGCCCCACTGGGCCCCGACGCCGATGCCCTGCACCAGCCGGGCGACGACGAGCAGGGTCGGTGCCCACGATCCGATCGCGTCGTAGCCGGGCAGGATGCCGATGGCGAACGTGGCCAGACCCATGATCAGCATGGCGGCGACGAGCGGGGGCTTGCGGCCGAAGCGGTCGCCCACGTGCCCGGCGATGATCCCGCCGAGCGGGCGGGCGACGAACCCGACCGCGAACGTCGCGAACGAGGCGAGCGTGCCCGCGACGGGGCTCGCCGACGGGAAGAACAGGTGGCCGAAGACGAGCGCGGCGGCGGTCGCGTAGATGAGGAAGTCGAACCACTCGAGGGTGGTGGCGAACACGGCGGCGGCGGCAAGCCGGCCCATCCGCTGCGGGGGAGCGTGCTGGTCCATCTCTGTCCACCTCCGGGCTGCGGCGGCGCGGCCGTGGGGAGCTAGGTACGAACGATCGTTCTTACGCTAGCCGACCCGGCGTCAGCGCGGAAGGGGGGCCTCCAGCAGCGCGAGTGCGTAGCGTGCCTGCTGCTCGGCGAGCTGCCCCCGCGAGAGCCGCCCGTCCGGGCGGTACCAGGACGCGATCGCGCCGATCCCGGACAGGATCGCGCGCGAGGCGTCGGTGGCGTACGGCGTGCGGAACTCCCCGCTCGACACGCCCTGCGCGACGATCTCCTCGAACGTGCCCTGTGTCGTGTCGCGCTCGGCCACCAGGGCGGCGCGGTCGGCCGGCTCCAGGTAGCGCACCTCGTTCGTCGAGACGAGCATCGCGATCTGGTGGTCGACCACGAACCCGACGTAGGCGCGCACCGCCTCGCGCATCCGCGAGCTGGCGTCGTCCCCGGCGTCGGCGACCGCGCGCCGCACCCGCGCCTGGAGCTCGTCGTTGGCGTGCTGGAGCACCTCGGCGAGGAGCCGGGACTTCGAGGGGAAGTAGTTGTAGAGGTTCGAGAGGCTGGTGCCCGCGAGCTTGGCGACGTCGCGCATCGACGCGCCGTTGAAGCCCTTGCGGCCGAACGCTTCGAGCGCCGCGTTGAGGATGGCCGCTTCGTTCCGCCGGCCGGTATCGGCGATCAGGGTGGCGGAACGGGTGTTCATGCCGCCGAGCGTACGGCACCCGAACCCGCGCCGAGCCCGCTTGACAGGGGTGCCGACGGCGTGCTTCGTTGGGCGACAGGAACGCTCGTTCGTGTCGAAAGGGGCGGACATGGCCGGATCCGGCCCGTACTTCGAGGACTTCGAGGTCGGGCGCACCTTCACCGGTCCGGAACGCACACTCTCCCCGGCCGACGTCGCCGCGTTCGCCGAGCTCAGCGGCGACCGCCACCCCATGCACAGCGCGGGGCGGCCCGGCGGCGGGCGCCCGCTCGTGCACGGTCCGCTCGGCATCGCCTGCTTCTTCGGATGGCTGTACGAGCGCGGGCTCGCCACCCACGTGGAGGCCGCCCTGGACACCCGCTGGCGCTACCTCGCGCCGCTCCACCCGGGTGACGGCGTGCGCTACGAGATGACGATCACCCGGGCCCGGCGGACGTCCGCGCTGGTCAACGGCGTGATCGGGCGGCACGTGCTCGTGCGCGACCAGCAGGGTGTGATCGTCCAGGAGGGCGAGACCGCCGCGCTGGTCACGGCTCGCGACGCGGCGGGCGACGACGGGCGGCGGATCGGGCGGGCGTTCCCCGACGCCGGCTGGGCCCGGCACCTGGGGGAGCGGCTCGCGGCCTCCTCGGCGTTCACCACCGCGACGAGCACGTGGGACGGGGCGATCGGCCTGCGGTTCGGCGAGGACGTCGTCCAGTTCCGGATCTACCGCGGCCGCGTGCTCGACGCCGGAGCGCGCACCCCGGCGGGACCGGCGTTCGTGCTCGGCGCACCCGACATCACCTGGGTGCGGCTGCTGACCGGGCCGGTCAACGATTTCACGAAGCGCACGATGCGCGGCGAGTTCACCGTCAGCGGCAGCGCCTACGAGTACCTGCGGCTGACCGGCGCGCTCGTCGCGCTCGTCGACGAGGCCCGTGCGTTCGCCCGCGAGGAGGCGTCGTGATCCGAGCGCACGACCTCCACGTCGCGGGGAGCCGCGCGTTCGTCCTGGAGGAGGGCGAGGGCGTCCCGGTGCTGTGCCTGCACACCGCGGGCCAGAACGGTGTCCAGTGGCGGGACGTGCAGTCCGACCTGGCCGCGCTCGGCTACCGGGTCGTCGTCCCCGACCTGCCGGGGCACGGCCGCTCCGAGCCGGCCCCGCGCGGGCCGGTGCGCGACCTCGGCGACTACGCCTCCTGGTGCGGGGAGCTGATCGACCGGCTCGGCATGGAGCGGCCGTTCGTCGTCGGGTGCTCGATCGGGGGCGCGATCGCGCTGCAGCTGGCCGTGCGCCGCGGCGACCGGCTGGCCGGAGCCGTCGCGATGGCGGCGCACGGCGGCACGGACGCCGCCCGGATGCTCTCGGTCGGCGGCCTGGAGCGCGAGCTGGTCGACGCCGCCGCGCCGAGCCGGTCGGACCGGACCTACCACGGCACGCTCGCCGTCGTCGGCGCGAGCGTGCCACCGGAGCGGGCCGAGCTGATCGCGCGCATGCACCGGCGGGAGGACCCGGAGGTCACCACCAGCGACCTCATCGGCTGGGTCACCCACGACGTACGGTCCGGACTGCCCGGTGTCGGGTGCCCCGTGCACCTCGTCGCGGGCGAGGACGACCTGTGGCTCGACCCGGCCGACGTCCGGCACGCCGCCGACCTGATCCCCGACGCCCGTTGCACGTTCCTGGACGGAGTCGGCCACTACCCGATGGAGGAGCTCCCCGGCTTCGCGGCCACGCTGGACGGGTGGCTCACCGACCTGGCGAGGACGTCCCCATGACCCTGGGTGATCTGCTCGCGGACGTCGTCGGGACCGGCCCCAACGCCGTGCTAGTGATCGACGGGGAGGACGACGTCCGGGTCACCCGCGGTGAGTTCCTCGCGCGCACCGTCGCGCTGCGGGACGCCCTGCGCGAGCGCGGCGTCGGGGAGGGCGACTGCGTCGGCGTCATGCTGCCGAACTGGTCCGACGGGCTGGTCTGGCAGTTCGCGGTGGCCGCGCTCGGCGGGCACGTCATCGGCATCAACACCCGTTACGGCGTCGGCGACATCGCGCACGTGCTGGAGAAGGCACGCCCGGTCGTCGTCGCGGTGGCGCACGACTTCCTCGGCATCGACCTGTCCGGGCGGCTGCGCGAGGCGCTCGCCGCGGCCGGCATCCCCGCGCCGGAGGTGGCCGTGGTCGCCGGGCCCGGTCGCTCGCCCGTCGACGTGGCCGCCGCGGCCCGGCACGACGTCGGCGCCGGCACCTGGGTCCCGCCGGAGCCCGCCGGCCCGGCGCCCGACGCCGGCACGCTGCGCGGCGGGCCCGACGCGCTCGCCGTGGCGTTCACGACGTCCGGGTCCACCGGCCGGCCGAAGCTCGCCGCGCACCTGGGCAGCGGCGTCGCGACGCACGCGCGGGCCGTCGCCGCGGCCGGCGGGTGGGACGGGTCGTCCGTCAGCCTCGTCGTGCTCCCGCTGTCCGGGGTCTTCGGGTACGTGCCGGCGCTCGCCGCGATCGCGGCCGGCGGCGCCGTCCTGCTGGAACCGCGCTTCGACCCGGCGCAGGCGGTGCGCCACATGGCTCTGCACCGCGTCACCCATCTGGCCTGCGCCGACGACATCAGCGGCCGATTGGTGGACGCCTGGCGTGCGCAGCCCACCGACCTGTCGTACTGGCGTCGGCTGCTGCTCGCCGACTTCTACGGCGGCTCCGGCGCCGTCGCCGCATGGGCCGAGGACGAGACGGGCACGCCGGCGTCCGGCGTCTACGGCTCCAGCGAGGTGTTCGCACTCACCTCGTTCTGGCGCCCGTCGGTCCCGGCGCCGCAGCGGTGGCGCGGCGGCGGCAGCCCCGTGTCGGACGGCATCCGGGTGCGCGCCGTCGACCTGTTCACCGGGGCGCCGCTCACCGGCGACGAGCCGGGCGAGCTGCAGTTCCGCGGGTACAACGTCGTCGACGGCTACCTCGGCGACCACGACGGGGCGATCCGCGCCGCCGCGTTCACCGACGACGGCTGGTTCCGGTCCGGCGACCTGGGCACGGTGCGCCCCGACGGTTCCTTCGCCTACCTGAACCGCATCGGCGACTCGTTGCGGCTCAAGGGGTTCCTCGTCGATCCCGCCGAGATCGAGAACCGGCTGGCCGAGCACCCGGACGTCGGCCGCACGAAGGTCGTCGGGATCGACGTGTCGGGCGAGACGCGCGCGATCGCGTTCGTCGAGCCCGCCGAGGGCGCCACCCCCGACCCGGTGGTGCTGCGCGACTGGTGCGCGTCGACGCTCGCGCGCTTCAAGGTCCCCGAGACCGTGCACGTCATCCCCGAGATGCCGACGACGGTCGGTACCAACGGCTCGAAGATCCGCGCGGCCGCCCTGCGCGAGCTCGCGGAGCGGCTGGCCGCGCGGAAGGCCGTCTGAGGCGGGACTCCGTGCCGGCGGCGTCTCCCCCTCGGCCTCCCCGTTGCGGGGGATCCCTCGCCTCCCCGTCGGAAATAGCGTCTCCATCGCCTGGTTCCGACGACGAGGAATGCGAGCCGACATGGCGCACGGCATGACCCATCTCTTCGTGCCCGGACCGACGAACGTGCCCGAGGTCGTGCGCCGTGCCCTCAACGTCCCGATGGAGGACCACCGCTCGCCGGACTTCCCCGCCCTCACGTCCGGGTTGTTCCGCGACCTGAAGCTGCTGCTGCGCAACGTGACGGGGCGGGTCTTCATCTACCCGTCGTCGGGCACCGGCGCGTGGGAGGCCGCGATCAGCAACACGCTCGACCGCGGAGACCGTGTGCTGATGTCGCGCTTCGGGCAGTTCTCCCACCTCTGGGTGGACATGGCGAAGCGGTTGGGGCTCGACGTCGTGTGCATCGACGTCGAGTGGGGCGCGGGAGTGCCGGTCGACGAGTACGAACGCCAGCTCGTTGCCGACCCGAGCATCAAGGCCGTCCTCGTCACGCACAACGAGACGGCCACCGGTGTCACCTCCCACGTCGCCGGGGTGCGCCGGGCGATGGACGCGGCGGCATCCGACGCGCTGCTGTTCGTCGACGGGGTCTCGTCGATCGCGTCGATCGACTTCCGGCAGGAGGAGTGGGGTGTCGACCTCGCGGTGACCGGCTCGCAGAAGGGGCTGATGCTCCCGGCGGGTCTGTCGATCCTCGGCGTGAGCGAGAAGGCGATCGACGCCGCGAAGCGGGCGACGATGGAGCGCTGCTACTTCTCGTTCGAGGACATGATCGCCACCAACGACGTCGGCTACTTCCCCTACACGCCGCCGGTTCCGCTGCTCCACGGGCTGCGCGCCTCGCTCGACCTGCTCTTCGACGAGGGCCTCGATCTGGTGTTCGCGCGGCACCACCGGCTCGCGGAGGGGGTGCGGCACGGCGTCGCGGCCCTGGGTCTGCAACTGTGCGCGGTCGCGCCCGAGTGGTACTCGGACACGGTCTCGGCCGTACGGGTACCCGACGGTGTCGACGGCGCGGAGGTCTGCCGGATCGGCTACCACCGCTACCGCACGTCCTTCGGCGGCGGGCTCGGCCGGCTCGCCGGGGAGGTGTTCCGGATCGGTCACCTCGGCGACCTGAACGAGGTGTCGTGCCTGACGGCGCTAGCGGCCGCCGAGATGGCGCTGGCCGATGCCGGTGCGGACATCCGGCTCGGCGCGGGTGTCGCCGGCGCCCAGGCCTACTACCGGAGTGCCTCGGCCGCCGAGCCGCCGGTCCTGTCGACCACGGCACCCCCGGCCCCTCGTTGAACGGTCCGTCTCACGCCTCGCTTAGCTGCATGTAGTAGGCCCACCGTCCCTCGACACCGGCGGTCTGGCCGCGCAGGGTCTCGATCTCGTCCGGGGTGATGACGCGGGGTCGTAGGCCGGTGCTTGCCGCCCGCAGCGACGCTTCCGCGAGCTGCTCGAGCATGGCCGCGCCGACGGTCGCGTGCGGGATGTCGGCGGCGACGCTGACGATCCCGTGCCCCTGCAGGTGGCAGAACGGCTCGTCGCCGAGGGCCGCGGCGAGGTCGCGCCCGAGATCGGGGCTGGTGACCAGCACGGGGTGCGGCCAGGTGGGCGGGTTCGTCGGGACGAACGTCGCGGGGACGTGCAGCGTCGGCTCGATCGGCTGCCCGAGGACGCCGGCCAGCGTCGCGGTGGGCTGGTGGGTGTGCACGACGGCGCCGACGTCGGGCCGGGCCCGGTAGATCTCGGTGTGGATGAAGACCTCCGCCGGTGGCTTGTCGGCGCCGTCGAGGAGGTTGCCGTCCAGGTCGACGACGACCATGTCGTCCGGTCCGAGGGCGGCCATGCTGCGGATCCTCGGCGAGTGCTTGGGCTTGACGACCACCCGGTCGGTGCCCGGCACGCGGGCGCTGCAGTGACCCAGGTAGTCGACGAGCCCCAGGGTGTCCAGGATCCGGCCGGCCTGCGCCACGAGCTCGCGGAGTTCCTTCTCGTGCTCAGCCGGCATTCTGCAACTCCAGTTCCATGGACACGCGGACCTCTTCCTCGATGAGCTGCCAGACCTCGTCGACGAGGCCGATGAACTCGGGGGAGCGTTTGGAGGCGAGCTCCCGCGGGCGGGGGAGCGGCACCGGGATGTCGGCCTTCACCGTGCCGGGGCGGGCGGTGAGGACGACGATCCGGTCGGACAGGAGCACGGCCTCGTCGATCTGGTGCGTCACGAAGAGCACGGTCTTGCGGCTCTCCTGCCAGATCCGGACGAGCTCGGTCTGCATGATCTCGCGGGTCTGCCCGTCGAGCGCGGCGAACGGCTCGTCCATCAACAGGACGTCGGGGTCGACGGCGAGGGCACGCGCGATGTTCGCGCGCTGCCGCATGCCGCCGGACAGCTCGTGCGGGTACGAGCCCGCGAACCGCGGGATGCCGACGAGCTGGAGCAGCTCCCGGGCCCGCTCCCGGCGCTCGGACCGGCTCTGACCCTGGAACTCCAGGCCGAGGCAGACGTTCTGCTCGATGGTGCGCCAGGGCAGGAGGCGGTCCTGCTGGAACACGAAGGCCCGGTTCGTGCCCGGACCCGCGACGGCCGCCCCGTCCAGCCGCACGGCGCCGTCCGTGGGGGCGATGAGACCGTCGACGAGGCGCAGGAGGGTGCTCTTGCCGCACCCGGACGCCCCGACCAGGCTGACGAACTGCCCCTCGTCGATCGAGATGTCGATGTCCTGCAGCGCCTGCACCTCGGAGCCGGTGCGCTGGAACACCTTGCCGAGGTGGTCGATGTGCAGCTTCGGTGCGGTCATGCAGCCTCCTCCTGCGCGACGCGCCACCGGCCGATCCGGCGCTCGGCGGCGATGAGGGCCGATGTGATGAGGACGCCGACGACGCCGAGCAGGCAGATCCCGACGAACAGCGCGCGCGTGTCGAAGGTCTCCGCGGAGCTCTGGATCAGCAGGCCGATGCCCGCCCGCGCGCCGAACAGCTCCGAGACGACGACGCCGACGAGGCCGTGGGCGGCAGCGAGCCGCAGGCCGGCGATCACGGAGGGGAGCGCCATCGGGAGCTTGATCTTGAGGTAGCTCTGCCACGGCGAGGCGGCGTAGGCGCGGGCCACCTCGACGAGCTGCTGATCGGTCGTCGAGAACCCGTAGTAGGTGTTCACGAGGATGGGGAAGAGCATCACGATCGCGCAGATGGCGACCTTCGACTCGACGCCGAGGCCGAGGATCAGGATGAAGAGCGGGGCGAGCGCGATGGTCGGGGTGGCGTTGAGCGCGGACACCCACGGGTCGAGCACGTCGCGGACGATCCGCGACGACGCCATCGCCACGCCGGTGAGCACCCCGACCACGACCGCCATCACCAGGCCGAGCCCGTAGGACTGCGCGGAGACGGAGATGTCGGTGGCCAGGCTGCCGTCGGCGACGAGCTCGAGGAACCGTCCCCACACCGCGCTCGGTCATGACGAGCGTGTGGTCGTCGCCGTCGGCGCGACCGCCTCCGCCGCACCCGGCGGCGGCCACGATCGCAGCGACCGCGACGAGCGCGAGAAGAGGTTGTCGCATGCGCATCGGCGCGCTCCAGTAGCACTATATGAGAACTGAATCTCTCAATGTGCGACGGAAGGTAATGTGGGATCCGGCGACCGTCAAGGGTGGCCTCAGAGCGTGTAGGAGGCCACCGCGTCGCGGATCCGGGTGGCGTAGGCGCGGAGCGCGAAGATCGCGGACTGCTTGGCGTCCTCGCTGATCCGGGCGGCGGGGCCGGCCATGCTCAGCACCGTGGGGCGCTGGCCACCGAGGTCGATCGGCACCGAGCAGGCCCACACGCCCTCGTCGAACTCCCCCCAGCTCACCGCGTACCGCTGCGCGGTCGCCTCGTCGATCTGGTCGCGCAGCTCGGGGCCCCGTTCCTGCAGCAGAGCGGGCAGGTGGCGGGCGCGTTCGGGCTCGGGGAGGCAGGCGAGCAGCATCTTCCCGGAGGCGCCGACCCCGAGCGGGACCGAGTGCCCTGGCTGGAAGGTGAGGCGCATCGGGCGTTCGCACTCCACGCGGTCTGCGCAGACCGCGGAGCCGCCGAACAGCTGGAAGAGCATCACGGTCTCCCTCAGCTCCCGGGCGGCGTCCTCCATGAACGGGCGCGCGAGCCGGGCCAGGTCGTTGGCCAGCTGCGCCGCTCGTGCGAGCGGCATCACCTGGGACGTGACGTGGTAGTGGCCGGCTCTGCCCTCCTCGATCAGCTGGAGCTCCTTGAGCAGGGCGACGTAGCGGTACGTCGTCGCCACGGGGGTGCCGATGAGCGCGGCGAGCTCGGCGACGCTGGCCTCGGGCCGGTGCTCCGAGAACGACAGGAGCAGCTGCAGCACCTTGCGTGAGCTGCTGGCGCCCACCGTGCGCCGTGGTTCTGCTGGTTGGGGCATGTTGACCTCGCCGCGCCGACCGTTCTACTGTCGCTCTCACACTTGCAGAGCACGTTAGCACGATGTGCGAACCCCTCGCGGGAGGCCACCATGAAGATCGACTCGTTCTGCCACGTCCTTCCCGGGGAGTACGCGCGGCGGTTCTTCGCGCTCGACGACGCGCCGGCGCTGCGCAACCTGCAGAACCGCACGCGGAACATCCCGTCGCTGGTCGACCTGGACGTCCGCTTCCGGCAGATGGACGAGTTCGGCGACTACAAGCAGATCATCAACGTGGCCGCACCGCCGCTGGAGGACTTCGGCGACCCCGCCCGCTGCGCCGAGTTCGCCCGCATCGGCAACGACGGACTCGCCGGGCTCGTCCGCGACCACCCCGACCGCTTCGCCGGCTTCTGCGCCGCGGTGGCGCTGAACGACGTGGACCGTGCGCTCGAGGAGGTCGACCACGCGTTCGACGAGCTGGGCGCGCTAGGGGTGCAGATCTACTGCCACGTCGGCGGTCACCCGCTCGACGAGCCGCGCTTCGACCCGTTCTGGGAGAAGCTCGCCGCGAGCGGCAAGCTGGTCCAGGTCCACCCGAACCGCAACGCCGCGTGGCCGGACTACCCGACCGAGAGCCGTTCGCGCTACGAGATCTGGTGGGCGCTCGGGTGGGAGTACGACCTGTCGGTCTTCATGGCGCGGATGGTGTTCTCCGGGGTGCTGGAGCGCTGGCCCGACCTGAAGTTCCTCATCCACCACGGCGGCGCGATGATCCCGCACTTCGCCGGGCGCGTCGGGCCGGGTTGGGACCAGCTGGGGGCGCGCACCCCATCCGACCAGAAGGCCGACGTCGAGGGATATCCGCTGACGAAGCGGCCGCTGGACTACTTCAAGATGTTCTACGCCGACACCGCTTGCTTCGGGGCCGGTGACGCCCTGCGGACGTCGATCCGCTTCTTCGGGGTCGACCGGATGCTGTTCGCCTCCGACAGCCCCTACGACCCGGAGAAGGGCCCCGGCTTCATCCGCGCCACCATCGCCAACCTCACCGAGCTCGACCTCACCGACGCCGAGCGCGACGCCATCTACCGGGGCAACGTCACCCGGCTGCTCGGCCTGGACAGCAAGGCCGTGACCGCGGGCTGACCATGGACACGCAGGTGGTGATCGCCGGGGGCGGTCCGGTGGGTCTGACGCTGGCGATCGAGCTGGGGCAGCAGGGGATCGCGGTCCGGCTGGTCGACAAGCGCCCGGCACCGGGCCGGCTCCCGAAGATGGAGCGGTGCAACGCCCGCACCATGGAGAACTTCCGCCGGCTCGGGCTGGCCGGCCGGATCCGGGCCGCGGGCCTGGCGGGCGACGTGCCGATGGACGTGTTCATCTGCCTGGACAACCTCGTCAACGACCCCCTCGTGCACCACCCCTACCCGTCGGTGAACGCGCTCAAGGTGGCCTACCGCGAGGTCCGGGACGGCAGCGTGCCGGCGGAGCCGTACCAGCTGATCTCGCAGTACACGCTCGAACCGCTGCTGAGGTCGGCCGCCGAGGCGACACCGGGCGTCACCGTGGACTTCGGTCACGAGCTGGTCGGCTTCGACCAGGACGACGCCGGGGTGACCGCCACGGTGCGAGCGCTCGACGGCACCACCTCGACCCAGCGCTGCGACTACCTCGTCGGCTGCGACGGCGGCGGCAGCACGGTGCGCCGCCTGCTCGGGATCGAGCTGCGGGGCGAGTCGCTGCTCGAGATGCGGCAGGCCCTGTTCGCCAGCGAGGACCTGTTCGACCGGATCCCCATCGGCAAGGGCCGGCACTACCACGTCGCCGACGGCACGTCCTCCTTCCTGATCGTGCAGGACGACGAGGTGCACTTCTCGCTGCACGCCACGGTCGGCAGCGACGAGGAGATGCCCGAGCTCTTCGAGAGGATCGTCGGGTTCCCGATCTCGTACGAGACGGAGTACGTGGGCACCTGGCGGCAGCGGCTGATGGTGGCCGACCGGTACCGGGTCGGGCGGGTGCTGATGGCGGGCGACGCGGTGCACCTGGTGATCCCCACCGGCGGGTTGGGCATGAACACCGGGCACGGCGACGCCGTCGACCTGGCCTGGAAGCTCGCCGGAACCCTGCACGGCTGGGCGGGGCCCGGCCTCCTGGACGCCTACGAGGCCGAGCGGCGGCCGATCGGGATCCGCAACGTGGCCGCGTCCCGGAAGGCGTCCACCGGGCGCCGGGCGTGGCGGGGGATGTGGAAACCGGACATCGCCGACGACACGCCGGAGGGGCGGGCCACCCGCACGGCGCTCGCCGAGCGCGCCGACCGTGAGCAGCGGTGGAGCAACGACCTGTACGGGATCGAGCTGGGCTACCGCTACCTGGGCTCGCCGCTCATCCGGCCCGATGACCAGGACGGGCCCGACCCGGACAGCTTCCGGTACGTGCCGACGACCTGCCCCGGCGCGCGACTCCCGCACGTCTGGCTCGACGACGGCCGGCCGATCCAGGACGAGCTCGGGCGCGAGTACACGCTGCTGCGGGTGGGCCGTGCGCGCGGCGTCGCCGTCGACGGGCTGGAGGCGGCGTTCGCGGCGATCGGGGCACCGCTGCGCGTGTACGACGTCGCCTGCGCCGATGCCGAGCCGGTGTACGGGTACGGACTGCTGCTGGTGCGCCCGGACCTCCACGTGGCGTGGCGAGGTGATGGGCCGCCGGACGATCCGGACGCGCTCGCGGCGCTGACCACGGGGTGGATGCGAGTGACGGCGGAGGGTGGCCGCGACCGTGGGTGTCATTTTCACTGACGAATAGGTCAGGGTGATGATTTCGCGTGACGCATGCCGCCCAGGCGGCTGCGTCGCAGGTCACAGCGCGGGCATCGCGGGATCTTGAACGAGTCCAGTCGATTCGGATAGTTCCCCGATCGGTTCGTGCGCCCTCACCCTTCTGGCATCCGGCGGAGTCGCTGGTCCGATCGTCTCAAGGAGGAGTGATCGCATGAGCGCGGAGATCGAACTCGAGCGCACCACCACCCCTGTCGAGGCCCCTGCTGCCGCACCCGTGGGCAACCCGGCCCTCCTCGGCCTGATGACCCTGCTGCCTTCCGGGATCACGCTGGGCCTGTGGTTCGTCGGCTACCTCGACACCGCGACGCTGGCCGGCGGCATGATCCCGGCCGTCGCGCTGTCCGCGGGCCTCTTCCAGCTCATCGCGGCGGTGTGGGCGGCCACGCTGGCCGCCAACTGCGTCGCCGCGATCTTCGCCTTGTTCGCGGCGTTCTGGCTGAGCTTCGGGTTCCTGCTGATCGGCGCGACCAGCGGCTGGTGGGGCATCACGACGGACAACCTGACCTCGGTCCAGTCGACCTACCTGCTGTCGTTCCTCATCGCGTTCGTCCTCATGACGCTGGCGACGCTGCGGCTGCCGCTGGCGTTCACCGCGGGCTTCGTGTTCGTGGTCGTCACGTTCGCGCTGGCGTACCTCGGCGTGAGCACCGGCAACGCCGGACTCTTCCCGATCGCGGGCATCACGACGTTCGCCTTCTGCGCGATCTTCGGATACATCCTGGTCGACGGGATCAACCAGGACCTCGGTGGCACCGCGGGGCTCCCGATGGGGAACCCGGTGGTGCGCTGAGCGGCTGAACCGCCTCGTCATCGTCCGACTCGGGCCCGCTCCCCGGTGGTACGGGCCCGTGTTCGCGAGCCGGACCCGTGGAAGCGCAGGTGGCTTCCACCGGTCCGAGATGGCGGCGGCCGCGGCGAGGGTGGAACCCGCGGACCACCTCCGCACGCGGACGAGACGAGCGAGGTTCACATGTCGGACGGCGACGCGATGCGCGGCGGGCATCTCTACACGCAGACGAACGAGACCAAGAACGCCGTGATCCACTACCGGCGTTCGCCGAGCGGCACGCTCGTCGAGGCCGAACGCGTTCCCACCGGTGGCGCGGGCTCCGGGGTCTTCAAGCCGATCAGCGGGCAGGAGAGCGCCCCGAACGCCTTCGAGGGCGCGGGCAGCGTGATCCTCTCCACCGACCGCCGGTTCCTGTTCACCACGAACGGCGGCGACAACTCGGTCTCGAGCTTCGGCGTCGGCGACGACGGCAAGCTCACGCTCCTCGACGTCAAGCGGACCGGCAACGTCGTCACCGGGCGCAGCGGCACCGCGAAGTCGCTCGCGTACTCGCCCGCCAGCGGCACGCTCTTCGTGCTGCACTCCTTCGGCCCCGACCACGTGCGGCTGATGTCGGTCGACGACGAGGGAATGCTGACCGCGCGGCCCGAGGGCTACACGGTCAACACGATGGACAAGCCCAACCGGGTGTCCACGATGGCCGTGCTCTCCCCGGACCAGAAGTTCCTCCTGGTCGGCACGACGTTCGACCAGCCGCCCACGGCGAACCCCGACGGCTCCCCGATCCTGTGGGTCGAGGGACCGGACGGTTCACCGCGGTCGATCGCGTCGAACGCGCCCGACCCCGACGGTCTGGTGGTTTTCCCGGTGAACCCGCACGGGACGCTCGGCGCGGCCGCCTTCCACGACGCGGGCGCGGGGTCCCCGTTCTACCCGGCCTTCCTGCACGACCGGCCGGACACCTTCGTCATCGGGGCGGCCGTCGGCGACGGCGTCGTCCTGGGCAGCATCGACGCCGACGGCATCGTCGGTTTCGGCCCGCTGGTGCAGATCGACACCAGCGCCGGGAAGCCGTCGGAGCTGTGCTGGCTGGCGGTCTCCCCGGACGACCGCTTCGTGTTCGCCACGAACTTCGGCTACAGCAACATCAGCAGCTTCCAGCTCGACGGCAACGTGCTGTCGGTCGCGAAGGACCCCGCGTGCCCCCGGGTGCCGGGCGACGGCACGTTCCGGGCGCTCAACGGCAGCGTCAGCAGCGGGCCGAGCGACAACTGGCTCTCCCCGGACGGCGCGTACCTGTACCAGATCTACGGCAACGCCGCGAAGCTCGTCGGCTACGCCGTCCAGCCGGACGGGGCGCTCGAGCAGGTCACCAGCGCGGACCTCCCGTACAACAGCCCGCAGGGCCTGGCCGGGTTCTGATGGCCGGGGCACCGCGTGTGGAGACCTGGATCTCCTCGTTGATGCTCACGCCTCGCGAGATCGACAAGCTCGTCGTCTACCAGGTCGCCGACCTCGCCAGGAGGCGCCGGGAGCGCGGGGTCCGGCTGAACTTCCCGGAGTCGATCGCCCTGATCACCGAGGCGCTGCTGGAGGCGGCGCGCGACGGGAAGTCGGTCGCCGACGTCATCGAGCTCGGCACGCAGGTCCTGACGCGCGACGACGTCATGGACGGGGTCCCCGAGATGGTGAACCTGGTCCAGGTCGAGGCCACCTTCCGCACCGGCACCCAGCTGGTGTCGGTCAGCAACCCCATCCCGTAGGAGGACGCACCGTGATCCCAGGTGAGTGGTTGCTCTCCGCCGATCCGATCGAGATCAACGCGGGCCGGCGCACGCTGCGACTGACGGTCCGCAACACCGGCGACCGGCCGATCCAGGTCGGTTCGCACTTCCACTTCTTCGAGGTCAACCCGGCACTGGACTTCGAGAGGCCCGCGACGCTCGGCATGCGGCTCGACGTCCCGTCGGGCCAGTCGATCCGTTTCGAGCCAGGTGACGAGCGGGAGGTCGGCCTCGTCGAGTTCGGCGGGAGCGGGCGGGTGATCGGGTTCAACAACCTGGTCGACGGGTCGGTACGGGGGAAACGGTCATGAGCGGGGTTCCGCGGCAGCAGTACGCCGCCCTCTACGGCCCGACGGCGGGGGACCGGTTCCGGCTCGCCGACACGGCCCTGGTCGCCGAGGTCGAGCGCAGCCTGGTGACTCCCGGCGAGGAGGCCGTCTACGGAGGCGGCAAGACGCTGCGCGACGGGATGGGGCAGGTCCCCGGCCTGCGCAACGCCGACGGGGCGCTCGACCTGGTGATCACCTCGGTCGTCGTCATGGATCCCGTGCTCGGCATCCTCAAGGCCGACATCGGGATCAAGGAGGGCCGGATCGCCGGCATCGGCCAGGCCGGCAACCCCTACCTCCAGGACGGGGTGGATCCCGGCATGGTCGTCGGCCCGGGCACGGAGGTGATCTCCGGCGAGGGGCTGGTCGCGACGGCGGGCGCGGTCGACACCCACGTGCACTTCCTGACGCCGGACCAGGTCCCGCACGCCCTGGCTGCGGGCATCACCACGCTGATCGGTGGCGGCACCGGGCCCGCTGACGGTTCCAAGGGCACGACCTGCACCCCGGGGCCGTGGAACATGGCGCGGATGCTCGAGGCCAGTGCCGTCCTCCCGGTGAACGTCGGGTTCCTCGGCAAGGGGAACAGCAGCCGCCCGGAGAGCCTCGTCGAGCAGGTGCGGGCCGGGGCCTGCGGGCTGAAGGTCCACGAGGACTGGGGCGCCACGAACGCCGCCATCGACTGTGCGCTCACCGTGGCCGACGAGTTCGACGTGCAGGTGGCCCTGCACTCGGACACGCTGAACGAGGGCGGCTACCTCGCCGGGACGATCGCGGCGATCGACGGCCGCGCCATCCACACGTACCACACCGAGGGCGCGGGCGGCGGCCACGCCCCGGACATCATGGCGATCGCGTCGCTGCCGAACGTGCTGCCGTCCTCGACGAACCCCACCCGGCCCTACACGACGGACACGACCGACAACCTGTTCTGGATGACGGTCATCACCCACCACCTCAACCCGGGGAACCCGGAAGACGTCGCGTTCGCGCAGTCGCGCATCCGGGCCGAGACGGAGGCGGCCGAGGACGTCCTGCACGACATGGGGGTGCTGAGCATGTGCTCCTCGGACTCCCAGGCGATGGGGCGCATCGGCGACACCGTGACGTCGTGCTGGCGCACCGCGGACAAGATGAAGAAGCTGACCGGCAGCCTCGACGGCGACCCGGCCGGGCACGACAACGGCCGCATCCTGCGCTACCTCGCGAAGCTCACGATCAACCCCGCGCTCGCCCACGGCGTCGGCCACCTGGTGGGCTCGCTGGAGCCCGGCAAGATCGCCGACATCGTGCTGTGGCCGACGAACACCTTCGGCGTAAAGCCGAAGTACGTCGTCAAGGGCGGGTTCGTCGCCTACGCGCTGATGGGTGACCCCAACGCCTCGATCCCGACGCCCGAGCCGGTGCTCCTGCGCTCGATGTTCGGTGCGCAGGGCGCGGCGGCCGGCCGCACGTCGGCGACGTTCCTGTCGCAGGCCGCGATCGACGCCGGGGTGCCGGACCGCCTCGGTCTCGACCGGTGGGTCGAACCGGTCCGGGGGTGCCGGACCGTCGGCAAGGCCCAGATGGTCCGCAACAGCGCCACTCCGGAGATCGGCGTGGACCCGGAGACCTACCAGGTCAGCGTCGACGGCAGGCCCGCCACCGTCCCGGCGGTCGACGAGGTCCCGATGTCCCAGCTCTACTACATCGTCTGATGGGTGCCGTGCTCGCCGGGCACCTGGCCGCGCTCCAGCTCGCCGACTCCGCGTTCCCGAGTGGCCGCTACACCCTGTCCTACGGCCTGGAGGCCATCGCGCAGAGCGGGATGCCTGCGGACCTCGTCGAGCTCCTGTCGGACGGCGTACGCCTCGGCGTCGCGCCGTCGGACGGGGTGGCGCTGGCCTGCGCCCACCGGGCCGTCGGCGCCGACGGCCGGATCGACCTCGACCTGGTCGCGCGCGTCGACGAACGGCTGACCGCCGTGAAGCTCGCCCGGGAGGCCCGGCAGGCGTCGGCGCGCACCGGCCGTGCACTGCTGGGCACGGCCACCACCGCGCTCGGGGTGACGGCGATGGCGGACTACGCCGACCGCGTCGCGGCGGGCCGCTGTCCGGGCAACCACGCGGTCGTCCTCGGCGTGCTCAGCGCCGCGCTGGGGGTGCCGCGCCTGGAGGCGGTCGCCGGCGAGCTGTACGCCGTCTGCGCCGGCTGGGTCGCCGCGGCCGTGCGGCTCGCCCTGACCGATCACCGCACCGCGCAGGGTGTTCTGCACCGCGTGCGGCCCGTGATCGCGGAGGCCGCCGCGGCGGCGGTCGACCGCGACGTCACCGGAATCGGCGGGTGCACACCCCTTCTGGACCTGATGTCGATGCGGCACGAGCAGGCCGAGCTCCGGCTGTTCGCGAGTTGAGGAGGACCACGTGTCGGACCACCACGAGCACGACCACCACCACCCGCCGTCCGGCGGCGTGCGAGCGCCGGGCATCCCGCGCATCGGGATCGGCGGACCCGTCGGCTCCGGCAAGACCGCGCTCATCGAGGCGCTGGTCCCGCTGCTGCTCGCGGCGGGCCACCGGCCGCTGGTCGTCACCAACGACATCTTCACGATGGAGGACGCCACGCACGTCAGGGCGACGCTCGCCGGCGTGCTGGATCCGGAGCGCGTCGTGGGGGTGGAGACGGGCTCCTGCCCGCACACCGCGGTGCGCGACGACCCGACCATGAACATCGACGCGGTCGCCGAGCTCACGCGGCGTTTCCCCGACGCGGACGTCGTGCTGGTCGAGTCGGGCGGCGACAACCTGACGCTCACGTTCAGCCGGGCGCTCGCCGACTACTTCGTCTTCGTGATCGACGTCGCGGAGGGCGACAAGATCCCCCGCAAGCGCGGCCCCGGCGTCACCCACTCCGACCTGCTGCTCATCAACAAGATCGACCTGGCCCCGCACGTGCGGGCCGACCTGGGCGTGATGGACCGGGACGCCCGCGCCGTTCGCGAGGGGCGGCCGTTCGCCCTCACGAACTGCTTCACCGGCGAGGGGCTCGCCGAGGTGGCGGCCCGGATCGGCCAGGTGGTCCGGGGCAGGCCCGCGGCGCCGCCCGGCGACGCCGCATGACCGCCGCGCCGTCCCGGCACGACCCGGCGTGGTACACGCCGGCGGGCCTGCCCGCGGAGCTGTCCGCGTTCGACGGCCCGGTGCGAGGCGGCCCGGGCGTGGGCGCGGCGGGGAAGGTCGGCGTGCTCGACCTCGCCCTGGCCCCGTCGGGTGGTGCGACGCGGATGCTGCGCCAGTACCAGCGGGCCCCGCTGCACGTCTTCCGGCCGGTCCACCTCGACCCCGCCCGCCCCGACATGGCGTTCGTCTTCCTGCAGCAGTCGGGGGACGGCCTCGTGCAGGGCGACCGCTACCGCATCGACGTCGACTGCGCACCGGGCGCGGCCGTGCACGTCACGACCCAGGCCGCCACCAAGGTCTACCGGGCCCACCGCAACTACGCGACGCAGCTGGTCAACCTGCGTGCCGGTGCGGGCGCGGTGCTGGAGTACCTCCCCGACCCGGTCGTGCCCTTCCGCGGGTCGCGGTTCTTCCAGCGGACCTGCGTCACCGCCCACCCGGAGTCGACGGTGATCCTCGGCGAGACGCTGCTCCCCGGGCGCGTCGCGCACGGCGAGGCCTTCGCCTACGACCTGTTCCGGGCCGAGACCGAGATCCGCCGCCCCGACGGGCGGCTCCTCGCCGCCGACGTGCTGCGCATCCACCCCGCCGCGGGCGACGACCCCCGCTCGATCGGCCTGCTCGGCCCGCACGACGTGGTCGCCACCCTGTTCGTCGTCACCGCGCTGATCGACCCGCCCACCGCGGTCGGGCTGCTGCGCACGGCGCTGGCGGGTTGCCCCGACGTGCGCGCCGGGGTCAGCGAGCTCCCGAACGGCTGCGGGGCGTCCGCCCGGCTGCTCGGGCCGACGTCCGCCGCGGTGCACACCGCCGTGCGGACGGCGTGGAGCGCGGCGCGCCTCGCGTTGCTCGGCGCGCCCGCGCCGGACCTGCGCAAGGGCTGACCTCCGCGTCGGCGACCGGAGCATCCAGTCCCCTGCCGTCCTGCTGCTCGTCGGTGTGGCGGCGCTCGTCCTGCGCCTGGTCACCGTCTGAGGGGTCCGCCATGGGCGCCAGAGCGCGGCCGGTGCGCCGCTGACGAGCACCCGTGGTCGGCACGTGGCCGCCACTGGTGCCATCCGGCGCCGACCGCGCGACCTTGGTGCTGGCCACGCAGAACTGTCGACGCAGCACCGCGCAGCGTGTCCCGTGCGCGGTCCGCCATGAGCCTGGGATGTTGCGATGACCCTGGATCTCCGCGAACTCGTGCAGTTGGGCAGGATCTCGGAATCGCTGCGGAGGAGCGATCCCGAGCTCGCCCGCACGCTCTCCTCGCTGGCCAGAGGCCGGCGGTGGACCGGCTGGGAGGCCGCATCCGTCGGAGCACCGGCCGCCTGCGTAGCGCTCGCGGTGGTCGGTCTCGTCGCCGGAGACACCGCGCTCTCCGCCGTGGGAGGAGGTGCCGCGATGGCCATCTGTCCGTTCGTGCTCGTCATCGCGAGCAAGCGGCGGCGTTCGTGATGCGTTCCGGCCCCGGACTCTCCGTACGTGCTCCGGTCGAACCTTCTTGCCTCCAGGCCGATCCCGATGTCACGCTGGATGCTGTCGTCGTCGCAGTGGGACTCATCGAGGCGGTCGACGTTCGTGACGGGCACTTCACGCCCGTGCTCCGGTGCGACGAATCTCCCGGCCTGATTGCGCTCGAGTTCGCCGACAGGATGAAGAAGCGCGTCATTCAGAACCTGTGCCGACGCGTCGTCGTCGAGGGACGGCTGCACGTCGCCGATGCCAACGGTCACCGGCTCGAGGTGCGCCGCCTGCGAGCCTTGCGGCCCGGACAGACGGGGGGTTCGACCTTCGACTGATGTTGCCCGTCGCGGCCGCGGCGCGGTTCGAGGACCCCGCGATCACGGTGGTGCAACTCGTCCCGCCGGACGGCGACGGTGACCGCTTCCCGATACTCGCGATCTTCCCCGCCAAGATCCGAAGTATCGGGCGTCGATGGTCGTGGCGACAGCGATGGGCAACCGAAACTGCGGATCATGCCCGCGCATCGAGGGGCATCTGCCCCGCACCGGCGCGGGCGCGGGCCGATCAGGTCCGCCCGGATGAGCTGCCGCGCAGCCGGGCCGACGACCCGACACCGACACGGCGTCCGAACCAGCCACTACCGCAGCCGACCAGCAACATGATCACGATCTATAGCCGTCGAGGTCGACGGTGACACCGCTGCCCTCGACGCCCACTTCGTCGTTTTCGACACGGTGGGGGACGAGCGCCGAGAGGGCGGGTGGCCCGAGGGCGCGCGCGGTGCGCAAGGCGTGATCACACCGATCGAGTCGGGCTACTACCGCCCTCGCATGGTCCGCACCGGCGGTCGCTGGCTGATCCGCCATCACGAGATCGTGCTGGACCAGCCGATGGCCTTCAGCGGCACCTGACGGCATGGCCCGCTCCAGCCGGAGCTCGCTGCGCCCGGCCGGCTGCGCGACCTCAGCTCGCTGCGGCCGCTCGCAGCAACGTGGCGGCCGCGGCCTTCGCGTCGGCCGCCGCGTCGCTGCCCCCGTTGTGCGCCGCCACCATCGAGGCGTCGTAGAGGAGGGCGAGCTGCCGGCCCAGGCGGGTCGGGTTGCGGGCTCCGGCCCGAACGGCGATGTCGGTCAGCAGCCCGAGGACCCATGCCCGGTGCTCGGCCGCGACCACCGCCGCCGGATGGGACGGGTCGGGCAGCTCTGCCGACGCGTTGATGAACGGGCAGCCCCGGAAGTCCGGCTCGGTGAACCACGCTCCGAGCTCGTCGAACACGACGTCGAGCTGTGCCGCGGGTACGGGATCTGCCGCGGCGAGCGCCGCGCCCAGCCGTTCGCGCCAGCCCGCGCTGCGCCCGGCCAGGTAGGCCGCGACCAGGCCGTCCTTGCTGCCGAAGTGCTCGTAGATCGACGACTTCGCCACGTCGGCCGCTCGCCGGATGCGCTCGACCCCGACCGCTGTGATGCCTTCGGCGTAGAACAACTCGTCGGCCGCGGCGAGCAGGCGGTCGCGCACGCTCCCGGTGTGCTGACGCCCCGGGGTGAGGGCCTGCGTCCCCGGTTCGGTCACGTCCCACCTCCGGATCCAGTATCGCGCAGCCGGTTCCCGGGTGATCGCGCCGCGCCCGGTCGTGTGCTCTGCGCGACATCTGTTGCCGTGGCTGGGGAGCGATCGCTACCGTCCATCCTACAGACCGGTCGGTAGGATTTGGAGAACGAGATGAGCGGCCCCGACTACTTCACCCGCTTCGCCAACCTGGCCATGGATCGCACGGCCGACGGCGTCCTGGTCGTGCGCTTCCACACCGATGGGGGGCCGATCACCTTCACCGGGCAGACCCATCAGGACCTGCCGCGGGCCCTCGAGGAGATCGCGCTCGACCAGGACAACAAGGCGCTGGTGCTCACGGGCACCGGTGACTCGTTCATGGACTCGATCGACGGCGAGAGCCTCGGTGAGATCTTCAAGCCCGCGCGCTGGGAGAAGATCCGCACCGAGGGGACCGCGGTCCTGCAGCGCCTGCTGACCCTGCCGATGCCGGTGATCGGTGTGGCCAACGGCCCCGCAACGGTCCACTCGGAGTACCTGCTGCTCGCCGACATCCACATCGCCTCGGAGCGCGCGACCTACGGCGACTTCCCGCATCCCACCTTCGGGATCACGGCCGGTGACGGCCTGCAGGTGGTCTGGGAGGAGATCGTCGGCACGGCGCGGGCGAAGTGGCTGCTGTGGACCGGGGAGACCATCGACGCCGTGACGGCCCAGCAGTGGGGTGTCGTCAGCGAGGTCGTCGCCCACGAGCGGGTCCTCGACCGCGGTCTCGAGATCGCCCGTTCCCTCGCCGCGAAGCCGGCGCTCTACCGCTCGCTCCAGAAGCAGACGCTCAACCAGCGGATGCTGCGCCGGCTCATCGAGGGCGTGCCGTTCGGCATGGCGCTGGAGGGCCTGACCGCCGCCGACCTGGCATACCAGCAGGGCTGACAGAAGGTGTTGCTCGGTCGGCGTAGCGAGTGTGAGCGTCTCGAGCAGCTGCTCGAGACCATCCGGGTGGGTCGAAGCGGCGCGCTGGTGGTCCTCGGGGAACCCGGCGTGGGCAAGACCGCGTTGCTGGGGCACATGGCCGAGCGTGCGTCTGACTGCCGGGTGTTGCGCGCTGCCGGTGTCCAGTCGGAGATGGAGCTGGCCTTCGCCGGCCTGCACCAGGTCTGCGCACCGCTGATGGACCGCGTCGAAGCGTTGCCCGTCCCGCAACGCGACGCGCTGCGGACCGTCTTCGGGCTCAGCGGCGGGGCGGCGCCCGATCGCTTCCTGGTGGGCCTCGGGGTGTTGAGCCTGCTGGCGGACGCGGCCCGGGAGCGACCGCTCGTCTGTCTGATCGACGACGCCCAGTGGCTCGATCGCGTCTCCGCTCAGGTGCTCGCGTTCGCCGCGCGGCGCTTGGTCGCGGAGTCGGTGGCGATCGTCTTCGGGGCTCCCGTGCCCGGCGAGCCCGTGGAGCTGGCGGGCCTGCCCGAGCTGGAGGTCGGGGGACTGGCGGACGAGGACGCGCGGGCCCTGCTGGAGTCGAAGCTCGGCGGCCCGATCGACGAGCGGGTCCGCGACCGGATCATCGCGGAGACCGCGGGCAACCCGCTCGCGTTGCTCGAACTGCCGCGGGGGCTGACGCCGGCGGCGCTGGCGGCGGGGTTCGGACCGGTGGCCGGCGCCCCCCTTCCGCAGCAGATCGAGGAAAGCTTCCGGAGGCGGCTGGCGCCGCTCGATGCGGACACCCGGCACCTGCTGCTCATCGCGGCAGCGGAGCCGATGGGCGATCCGGCACTGGTGTGGCGGGCTGCGGAGCAGCTCGGGATCGGTGTCGCCGCGGCCGCGCCGGCCGCAGCCGCCGACCTGCTCCAGATCGGCACCAGGATCCGGTTCCGGCACCCGCTCGTGCGTTCGGCGATCTGCCGGGCCGCCTCCGGGGAGGACCGGCGGACCGCGCACCGGGCGCTGGCGCGCGCCACCGATCCCGAGATCGACCCGGATCGACGGGCCTGGCACGCGGCACAGGCGGCATGTGGCCCGGACGAGGCGATCGCCGCAGACCTCGAGCGTTCGGCAGGCCGGGCCCAGGCACGGGGTGGGATGGCCGCCGCCGCCGCACTCCTGGAGCGCGCGGCACACCTCACACCCGAGCCGGTACGCCGCGCGGAGCGCATGATCGTCGCGGCCGAGGCCACCCACCATGCGGGCGCCTCGGACGCCGCGCTGGGCATACTACCGCTCGTCGAGGTCGGACCGCTGGACAAGCTCCAGCGTGCCCGTGCGGACCTGTTGCGCGCCCAGATCGCCCTGAGCACTAACCGCGGCCGGACGGCCCCGCCACTGCTGCTCGAGGCGGCGAGGCAGCTCGAACCGCTCGACGCCCGGCTCGCCCGCGAGACCTACCTGGACGCCCTGCTGGCGGCGATGTTCGCCGGTTCGCTGGCCACCACCGGCGTGCGGGAGATCGCCGAGGCCGCCCGGCTGGCGCCCGCGCCGCCGGACGAGCCGGGCGCGGCGGATCTGCTGCTCGACGGGCTGGCGATGCGGTTCACCGACGGGTACGCCGCCGCCGTTCCGCCGCTGCGGCGCGCCATGCAGGCATTCCGCGACCCGCACCTCTCACCGGGCGCCCTGCGCAGGCTGTGGCTCGCCCGCATCACCGCCGGGAACCTGTGGGACGAGGAGACGCTGGAGACCGCCCAGCACGTACGGCTCGCCCGGGAGGCGGGCGCGCTCGACACGCTCCCCCTCGCCCTGACGGTGCGCATCGGCGCGCACACCCTGGTCGGCGAGCTCGACCGGGCCGAGGCGGTGCTCGACCAGCTGGACGCGGCCACGGAGGCGACCGGGAACCCCGTGCCGCCGTACGGGGCACTGGTGCTCGCCGCCTGGCGGGGCCGCAGACCCGAGGCGACGGCGCTGATCGAGACCGCCACCGGGGAGGCACTCCGTCGCGGTGAGGGGTTCGGCCTGGTCCTCGCGGGGTGGGCCGAGGCGATGCTCGCCAACAGCCTTGGCCGCTACGAGGACGCGCTGGCGGCGGCCCGGAAGGCCGGCGAGCACCCACCGGTGATGGGGGTGGAGCCCTGGGGCGCGCTGGTCGAGCACGTCGAGGCCGCGGCCCGCTCCGGGCAGCTCGCCGACGCCGCCGACGCCCTCGCGCGGCTCAGCGAGACCACCCGCGCGACCGGCACCGACTGGGGCCTCGGGATCGAGGCCCGCACCAGGGCGCAGCTGCTCGACGGTCGTGCCGCCGAGGACGCCTACCGGGAGGCGATCGACCGGCTCGGCCGCACCCGCCTGCGCGGCGAGCTCGCCCGCGCTCACCTCGTCCACGGCGAGTGGCTGCGCCGCGAGCGGCGGCGGCTCGACGCGCGGGACGAACTGCGCACGGCCCACGAGATGTTCGGGGCCATGGGGATGCAGGCGTGGTCCCGCCGGGCCGCGGGTGAGCTGGCGGCCACCGGTGAGACCGCGCGCAAACGGCCCGCCGAGACCAGCACCGAGCTGACCCCGCAGGAGGCCCAGGTCGTGCGTCTCGTCCGCGAGGGCCTCTCCAACGCCGAGATCGCAGGCCGGCTGTTCATCAGCCCGCGCACCGTCGAGTGGCACGTGAGCCGGATCTTCAGCAAGCTGGGCATCAGCTCGCGCCGTGAGCTGCGCCGTTGAGCCGCTCCTCGACCGTGTCGATCAGGATCTCGGATCGGAGTGTCCGGTGCCGTCGACATGAACCACATGATCGTCCGGCGGGGCGGCGACCGCACCCGTGGAAACCACTGGTCCGCCGCCGCATCACTCCTGCTCGATGTCCAGGACGCACAGCACGTCGCCGACCTGGACGTCGGCCTCCACCGGGACCAGCAGTTCGACGACCGTTCCGCGAGCCGTCGCCACCACGTCCTGCGTGACCTTCTCGGTCTCGAAGGCGTAGAGCGGGTCGCCGGCCTCGAAGCGGTCGCCCGGCTGCTTGTGCCATTCGACGATGGTGGCTTCGGTCATGTTCATGCTGACCTGTGGCAGCTTCAGCCGCTGGATCATGCGCCGACCCGCCCGCCGACCAGCTGCGCCGCCACTGCGGCGATCCGCTCCGGGCCGGGCAGCACGGCGGTCTCGGCCTCCCGGGCGAACGGGATCGCGACGTTGCCGATGTTGACGCGCTTGACCGGCGCGCGCAACAGGCCGAAGCCCTCGTCCGCGGCGACCGACGCGATGTAGCCGGCCGCCCCGCAGCGGTCCCGCGACTCGTCGACCACGACGAGCCGCCCGGTCCTCCCGATGGTCTCGAGGATGGCTGCCTCGTCCAGCGGCACGAGCGTCCGCAGGTCGACGACCTCGGCGTCGACGCCCCGGGCGGCGAGCAGGTCGGCCGCCGCGACGGCGGGGGCGACCATCGAGCCGATCGCGACGATCGAGACGTCGCGGCCCTCGCGCACCGTGGCGGCCCGGCCGAACGGCACGAGGTGCTCGCCGTCGGGGACCTCACCGCGGCTCCCGCCCTGGGTGCGCGCCTCGAGGAACACGCACGGGTCCGGGGAGCGCAGGGCCGTCGTCATGAGGCCCTTGGCGTCGGCCGGGTTGGCGGGCATCAGGACGTTGATGCCGCCGAGGTTGGCCAGCGCGGGGTGGACGCTGTCGCTGTGCTGCGCGGCGGTCGACCCGCCCGCGCCGTAGCCGGCGATGATCGTGATCGGGGCGGTGAGCTGACCGCCGGTCATCAGCCGCATCTTGGCGATCTGGTTGGCGATGGCGTCGAACCCGGTGTAGATGAAGTTCGCGAACATCATGTGCAGGACGACGTGGTAGCCGGCCGCGGTCGCCCCGAGCGCCATGCCGGTGAGCGTCGCCTCGCTGATCGGGGTGTTGCGGATCCGATCGGGACCGAACCGGTCGTGGAGGCCGCGCAGGTCGCCCACGATCGACAGCTCGACGTCCTCCCCGATGACGATGATGTCCGGGTTGCGCTCCATCTCCTCCCGCAGCGCGTCGCCCACAGCCTGGATGTAGCGTCGGCGGGCCATCGCGATCAGCCCTCCGCCGCGGCGAACATCAGCCGCTCCGGCAGGTCGGCCTCGGCCGGCTCGGCCGCGTCGGCGTGGGCGAGCGCGGCGCGCACCTCCTCCTCGACGGCGCTGCGGCGCTCGGCGATGTCGGCGGTACCGGCCAGGCCCTGGTCGAGCAGGAAGCGCTGGTAGCGGCCGATCGGGTCGCGCTCCTCGGCCTGCCAGGCCGCGATCTCCTCGGCGCTGCGGTAGGAGCCGGTTCCCTGCAACAACATGTCCTCGCCTTCGAAATGGCCGTGCGTGCGGTAGGTGACGGTCTCCACGTAGGACGGCCCGCCGCCGTCCCGGGCACGCCCCACCGCCGCGCCGACGGCGGCACGCACGGCCAGGACGTCGTTGCCGTCGATCACCGTGGCCGGCATGAACGCGCCGGCGCGCTCGACGATCGACCCGCCGGTGACCGTCGACGAGACGGTGAACTCCGAGACGCCGTTGTTCTCGCAGACGAAGATGGTCGGCAGCGACCACGCCGCGCTGACGTTCATGCTCTCCATGAACGAGCCCTGGTTGGCGGCGCCGTCGCCGAAGAAGCAGACCGCCACCCGGCCGTCGCCGCGCAGGCTGGCGCCGTAGGCCGCACCGGTGGCGATGGCGAAGCCGCCGCCGACGATGCCGTTGGCGCCCAGAATGCCCTTCGACAGGTCGGCGACGTGCATGGAACCGCCCATTCCGCGACAGATCCCGGACCGCTTCCCCCAGATCTCGGCGTACATGGCCTTGAGGTCGCCGCCCTTGGCGAGGAAGTGGCCGTGCCCGCGATGGGTGCTCGTGATCCAGTCCCGGTCCCCGAGCACCGAGCAGGCTCCGACGCCGCTGGCTTCCTGGCCGATGTACAGGTGGACGGTCCCGTAGAAGCGCGACTCCATCCGCAGCTCGGCGAGGGTCTCCTCGGCCCGCCGGATCAGCAGCATTCGCTCGAACAGCGCCAGGTGATCGCTGCGGCCGAGTTCCGGTTCGCTTTCTATCATTTTCCCCCTTCGTCCGGTTCGGGTGCCCAGGCCAGGCGGTAGCGGTGCAGTTTCTGGTAGAGGGTGGCGCGCGAGATCCGCAGGTGCGCCGCGGTGGCGCTCTTGTTGCCCTCGCACTCGGCCAGCACCCGGGCGATCACGTCGGCCTCGGCCGCCTCGAGCGGGCCGAGGCCGAGGTCGGTCGGCTCCGGTGGCGTGCCGGCGCGCCGGTCGGGGTACAACGCGACGGTGGCGCCGGCCGCGATGCGGTCGGGGTCGATCGGCCACACCCGTGCCCGCAGCCCGTCGCGGACGATGACCTGGTCCGAACCCGGCCGCATCGCGGAGACGGCGGCCCAGATCGCACGGTGCTCCAGCCCCCACGATGCCGCGACCTCGTCGGCGATCATCGTCTGGGCGTCGACGGCGAGCACGGGTGCCGTGGTTCGAGCCCGGCCGTGGAGGAAGGCGTCGAGCAGGGCCCGCTCGCGCGGGTGTGCCAGCTCGGCGAGCCGCTGGTGCACCCGGTCGGCCAGGGCCCGGGTCATCCCGCGCAGGAACTCGTTCGCGTCGCTCGCCCAGCAGGTGACGTTGACCGCACCGCAGATCTTGTTGGTGATCGGGTCGCGAACCGGAGCGGCCACGCAGGCCCACATGTGGAAGGCCTGGCAGTAGTGGTCGGGGCCGATCACGCTGGCGAGCTCACGGCTCTCCATCGCGGTGCCGATGCCGTTCGTGCCGACCAGCTCTTCCTCGAAGTTGGTGCCGGTGCTCATCCGCACCGCGTCGAGCACGCGCGTGAACGACCGGTCGGACACCCACCGCCAGACGATGCTGCCCTGCGCGTCGGCGAGGGCGAGGCAGATCGTGGCGTCGCCGAGGGTCTCGGCGGTGCGCCGCAGCACGGGCGCCGCCGCGCGGACGAACGGTGTGTCTGTGTCGACGTCGACGACCGGCACCTCGGTCCGGACGGGATCGACCCCGCTCCAGCGCGAGCGTCGCCACGAGTCGAGGAGCTGCGCGGACACCCCGGTGGGGTCCTTCCCGTCCTGGAACGACACCCACGCGTCCCGTCGCAGCATCCGGTCTACCGCCCTCGGGGCGCCGGCCGCGATCCCCGGTGACCGCGGGCCAACCAGCGACCCGACCCGCAGTATGCGGCCACCGCCGGCGCGCCGGGCTGTTCAGAAACTGGACAGCTCGCCCCTGCCACCGGCTGGCATCGTGCAGGCCGGAGGTGGGCATGCCTGAATTCGGATTCGGCCAGCCGCACGGCGGCATCATCCAGACGGCCTTCGTGGTGCCGGACGTGCATGACGCGGTGGCGCACTGGGTCCGGGACCTGGGAGCCGGGCCCTTCTTCCTGATCCCGCAGTGGCGGGGTGAGCACCCGGTCTACCGCGGCGAGCCGAGCACGGCGACGGTGACCATCGCGATGGGTTTCGCCGGGCACATGCAGATCGAGCTCATCCAGCCCGAGGACGACAACCCCTCCGTCTACAAGGAGCTGGTCGACCGCTCCGGGTACGGCTTCCATCATTTCGGGGTGGCGAGCGAGGACATCGACGGCGACATCTCCAGGCTGGAGGAGGACGGTTACGCGCTGGCGTTCCGCGCCGGCGTCGGGTCCGGGGGAGAGGTGGCGTACCTGGACGGTGGACCCGACAGGCCTGGCATGCTCGAGCTGATCGAGGCGACCCCCGGCATGGACCGGGGCTTCACCGCGATGTGGCGGGCCTCGCTCGACTGGGACGGGAGCGATCCCCTGCGCGGCAGCTGACGCGGGCTCACCCGCGTCACCGGTCGAGCCAGATCGACGCGTAGAACAGGTCGCGGGTGATGTAGCGGTCGATGCCCTTGACGTCCGGCTTGGTGATCGTCGAGAGGTAGCTCCGGCTCAGGAACAGCAGCGGGAGGTCCTGGTTCACGAGCAGCTCCACCTGCTGGTACGCGCGGGTGCGCTCGGCCGGGTCGGTGGTGGCTGCGGCTTCCCCGAGGAGCCGGTCGACCTCCGGGTTCGAGTACTTCCCGAAGTTGATCGCGCCGCCGGTCTGCAGCAGGCGTTGGGCGGCGGGGAACGGGTAGTCGAACCCGGCGAGGTTGCTGATGAGCTCGAAGTCGCCTCCTTGCAGCAGCCGCGACGTGAACTCCGCGAGGTCGAAGTAGCGCACCTCCACGTCCATCCCGACGGCGGAGAGCTGCGCCTGCACGAACTCGCCGAGCGTGACCTCGCTGCGGCTCGTCGAGAACGAGAAGTGCGCGCTCCCGCCGTCCGCGACGTACTCCTGCACGAGCTGCTTGGCGCGCTCCGGGTCGTACTCGGGCCAGATGTCCGAGGCGGCCTGGGAGTGGTAGGGGCTGTCGGCCGCGAAGAGGCTGTCGGAGCCGATCAGCTGGTTGCTGTACTGGCTCGCGGCGAGCGCGCGCACGTCGATCGCGCGTGACACCGCCTCCCGCATCCTGCGGTCGTCGAACGGCTTGCGGGCGAAGTTGAAGGTGAAGAAGAACCCGCCGCTGCCGGGCCCGTAGTAGACGCGGAACGCGGGGTTCGTGTACGCCCGCACCAGCTCGACGTTGTAGCCGCCGTAGATCATGTCCACGTCGCCGTTGACCATCGTGGCGTAGCGCGTCTCGGTGTCCGACAGCGGACGGACCTCGATCCCGTCGAGGTAGGGCATGCCCTCCTGCCAGTAGTGCTCGTTGCGGGTGAGCTCCATCCGGTTGTCCCGCAGCCAGTCGGTGACCACGAACGGTCCCGCGCCGACCGGGTGGTTGCCGATGTCGTCGCCGTACCGGGCGAGCGCCGCCGGCGAGATGATCATGCCGAGCGTGCCCGCGAAGATGCCCTGGGTGAACACCACCGGGAAGTCGCCGAGCGGGTTCCTCAGCCGGAACTCGACGGTGAGCGGGTCCGGGGCCGTCATCTCCTCGATCTGGCGTGCGTAGACGCCCGCGGGAGAGGCGGGTGCGTCGATGTGCCGCTGGGTGTTGATGACGACCGCGTTCGCATCCAGCGGCGTGCCGTCGGAGAACACGACGCCCGGCCGCAGGCCCATGCGCCAGGTGCGCCCGTCGTCGGTCGTCTCCATCGACTGCGCCAGGTACGGCACCACCGTGCCGTCCGGCGCGAGCCGCAGCAGCAGGTCGTAGACCGCGTTGGCGATCGCGTTGCCGTTCTGGACCGTCGGGTCGAAGCTGGTGACCTCGCGGTCGTTGCCGACGAGCAGCGTCCCGCCCCGCTTCGGTGCACCCTCGGCCGCCAGGTCACCGCCGTAGGGTTCCATCGGCCCGAGCGCCGGCACCCCGGCGTCGGCGCCGGTGTTGGCGCCCACCGCCCCGCACGCCGTCACGAGGGCCATGCCCAGCGCCGCGGCAACAGCGCACACCCGTACCGACCGCGATACACGCCGCATCGTCGTCCACTCCTCGTCGAGTTCCGACAGCGCATTTCAGCTCACGGGCGTTCAGCTAACAGCGCGTGATCGTAAAAGGGGAAGTCACCATTCCGCCTACCGCGGCATAAGCGGGCCTGATCGTCAGGTTCCACTGTGAGGAACTTCCTTGGGTAGCCTTGTTGCTGGGCGGAATCTCCTCGTAGCGTGGCCCCGGACTCCCGGGGAGGACACGTGGAAGAGAGCAGTCCGGACCGCGGCTACCTGCGCATCGCCACCGAGGAGGCGTTCGTCATCCCGGAGCTGCTGTCGCGGTGGCGGGACATGGCCGAGCAGGGCACGAACACCGATCCCGGCTTCCTGAGCATGTGGGGCGGGTTCTACGCGTTCAGCTCCAGCGAGCGTCCCGCGTCGATCCGGCGGCGGCTGGTCGACCTGGGCGACGAGCGCGTGGCCGACATGGACAGAACCGGCATCGACCACCAGATCCTCTCGCTCACCGCGCCGGGCACCCAGGCGTTCGACCGGGACACCGCCGTGGCCATGGCGACGCTGGCGAACGACCGGCTGGCGGACGCGTGCCGCGCTCGCCCCGACCGGTTCACCGGCCTGACCGCGGTGGCGCCCCAGGATCCGGAGGCCGCGGCGAAGGAGGTCGGCCGCGGTCACGACCTGGGTTTCAAGGGCGTCATCCTCAACTCGCACACGAACGGCGAGTACCTCGACGACCCGAAGTACTGGCCGATCTTCGAGGCGGCCGAAGCCCTGGACACGCCGGTCTACCTCCATCCGAACACGCCGTCACGCGGCATGATCCAGCCGTTCCTGGACGTGGGCCTGGAGGGCGCGATCTACGGCTTCTCCGTCGAGACGGGGCTCCACCTGCTGCGCCTCGTGATCGCCGGGGTCTTCGACCGGTTCCCCCGCCTCAAGCTCGTCGTGGGCCACCTCGGTGAGGCGCTGCCCTTCTGGCTCTACCGGCTCGACTACATGCACGCGGCCGGCGTGCGCGCCGGCCGGTACGAGACGATGCGGCCGCTGGCCCGCCGGCCGAGCGACTACCTGCGGGAGAACGTCTGGATCACCACCAGCGGGATGCCGTGGGCGCCGGCGATCCTGTTCTGCCGGGACGTCCTGGGGCCCGACCACGTCATGTACGCGATGGACTACCCGTACGAGTACGAGCTGGACGAGGTCCGTGACCAGGACGCGCTCCCGCTGTCGCCCGAGGAGAAGCGCCAGTTCTTCCAGACGAACGCCGAGCGGGTCTTCGGCCTGGAGGTGTGACGACCGCGGCCGCCCGTTCGGCCGTCCCCGACCGGACTTCACACAGCCAGGACCGGCTTCACACAAGGCCGGACCTATGTGAAGCCACTGCAGGGTGTGTGAAGTGGCCTCGGACCGGCCTCAGTCCGGGATCGTCGCCTGGGCGCGGAACCTCAGGCGCGCCGGCACGCTCACCGGGCCGTGGTTGATGAAGCTCGCCCCGTAGGGCAGCTCGTCTACGGGCACCGTGAGCTCTAGCGACTCCACGCGGTCGAGCAGCTCCTCGACCACGACCCGGCCTTCCAGACGGGCGAGGGACGAGCCGATGCAGGCGTGCGCCCCCCGGCCGAACGCGAGGTGGGAGGCGGCGTCCCGCCGGTCGAGCTCCAGGTGCGGGCAGGCCTCCCAGGCCTCGTCGTCCCGGTTCGCCGACCCGTAGAGCACGAACACCCGGGAGCCCTCCGGGACGGCCACGCCACCGATCTCGGTGTCGGTCGTGGCCAACCGGTAGAAGCCCTGGATCGGCGCCTCCAGCCGCAGCGACTCCTCGACGAAGGACCGGACCGACACGGGTTCGGCTCGCAGCCGGTCGAACAGCTCCGGGCGGCTCGCGAGCAACGCGACGCTGCTGGCGAGGTGGTGCGTCGTGGTGATGTTGCCGGCCACCAGCAGCTCCGCGACGAACCTGACGCACTCCCGGCGGGTCAGCTCGCCGGCCCGCTCGGCGGCGGCGATCTGCGACAGCACGCTGGAGTCGACCTGCTCGTCCCACCGGTCCAGGAGCCGGCCGAGGTAGCCGGTGAACTCGTCCTGCACCTGCTCCCGGCGCACCGGGTCACCGCCGTGGTTGCCGACCGAGCGGGTGATCTCCTCCGACCAGGCCCGGAACCGGGCGACGTCCTGCTGCGGCACGCCCAGCACCAGGCTGATCACGCGTACCGGCAGCAGCGCGGCGAGGTCGCGGACGAGGTCGACCTCGCGGAGCTCGCGCAACCGGTCGATGTGCTCGGCGGCGACCTGCCGGACCTGCGGCTCCCACGAGGCGATCCGCATCGGGGTGAACGCGCGGTTGACGATCGACCGCCGTTTCCCGTGCTCGGGGTCGTCCGACAGCAGCAGCAACGGCGAGAGCGGGGCCTTGGGGTTGCTCGGGTCGGCCGGCGGGAGCTCGCGGCCCACCGTGTTCCGCGAGGAGAACGTGTGGCGCTCGCGCAGCACGTGCACGACGTCGTCGTGCCGGGCGACCACGAACGCGTCCACCTCCGGGGCGTAGTGGACGCCGAGTGCGCGCAGCCGCGCGTAGACCTCGGCCGGCCGGCGCAGGTGCTCCTGTTCGAGCGCGACCAGCTGGGACAAGGCGGGCACGGGCACCTCCGGCTGGGTCGTCGCGATCCGACGGCAGAAGCTACCCCGGCATGTCCGGCTCCGCGCAACACCTCGTGCAAGGATTCCTGAGCGTCGAATCTGCTCCGGTGGTCACGGCAGATCGGCGCGGGCCCCGGCCAGCACGAAGTCGATCAGTGATTCGACGTATGCGGGCCCGTTGGCCTGCATCTGGGAGAACAGCTCCGGGGGTGTGGCGAGCACGTGGTTGGTGATCGCGCCGATCAGGGCGTCGAGCACGATGGTGGGTGACGTCCCCTCCGGGAGTTCCCCCCGGGCGATGGCCTCGTGGATGAGCGAGCGGGCCCGGCGGAATATCGGCGTGGTGTGCTGCTTGCGCCAGCGGTCCTCGAGGCCGGGTACGTAGCGGGCCTCCACGTACATCCGAAGGTAGGCCAGACCTCGCGGGCTGCTGTAGAACGCCAGCAGCGAGTGCCCGATGGCGGCCAGGTCGGTGCGAAGGTCGTGCCGGTCGTGTGGCATGCGGCGGACGTGCACGCTCGCCATGCTGTCCAGCAGCAGATCCTCCTTGGAGGCCCACCGCAGGTACAGCGCGGCCTTGCCGACCTTCGCCCGGCGGGCGACCTCGTCGAAGGTGAGCCCGGCCCATCCGAACTCGGCGTAGATCTCGATCACGGAGTTGGCGACGCGGGTGTCGATGGTGGGGTCGCGGCGCCGGCCGCGCCGGACCTGTGCCTCGGCGGCCGTGGCCGGCCGAACGGCCGCGGGCGGGTCCGGCGGCGGTGGGCCGGCAGGGTCTGGCACGGCCCAGATGCTAATGGCGTCTCGCGGCTGGATCCTGCCTCGGGTGCGACCCGGATCGGGCGGTTGGCCGGCTTCCGTGTGACGACAGGTCCATTGCAGTCGAAGAACGTCCGTAATAGGGTTTTGGCAGGTAGCGCAGCGTTGCGCGCATGCCCTCGAAGGGGAGGAACCGGTCCCAGTGATCGACAAGGTCTACGGCTCTCCTGCTGCCGCGATCGCGGACCTGGACGACGGCGCGTCGATCGCGGTGTCCGGGTTCGGGCAGAGCGCCGGCGCTCCGGTCAGCCTGCTTGCAGCGCTGCGCGAACGCAGCAGCCGCGAGCTGTGCCTGGTGGCCAACGGCCTCCCGCCGGGCGCGGATCCGATCGTCGAGGGCGGCCGGGTCCGCCACCTGGTCGTGTCGTTCACCGCGCGCGGTGGGCGGAGCAGCGTGACCGACCAGCTGCTCTCCACGGGCGCGATGACCTTCGAGCTCGTGCCGCAGGGAACCCTGGTCGAACGACTGCGTGCCGGTGGCGCCGGGCTCGGCGCGATCTTCACCCCGACCGGGCTGAACACCCCGATCGCCGAGGGCAAGGAGGTCCGCTGCTTCGACGGCAAGCCCTACCTGCTCGAACCCGCGATCCGGGTCGACTACGCCTTCATCGCGGCGCACCGCGCGGACCGGCTGGGCAACGTCGAGTTCCGGGGCGCGAACCGGCATCTCGCCCCGAGCTTCGCCAAGGCGGCGCGCGTGGCGATCGTCGAGGTCGACGAGATCGTGGAGGCGGGCGAGCTCCCGCCCGAACGCATCCACCTGCCGGGGATCTTCGTGGCCCGGGTGGTGCGCAAGACCGAGGCCAACCCGCTGCCCAAGTACGGGCTGCGCCGCCGCCCGGCCGACGTCGCACGCGAGTACAACGGCAAGCCGGGCTGGACCCGGGCCCAGATCGCGGAACAGGCCGCCGGTCTGCTGCCCGAGCCGAGCTACGTCAACCTCGGCCTCGGGATCCCGAGCCATCTCTCCTCGTTCGTCGAGGACCGGGACATCACCCTGCAGGGCGAGAACGGCATCCTCGGCTACGGCGAGATCGTCGACGACGACGAGCTCTACCCGGACGTCTTCAACGCGAGCGGCGTGTCCGTCACGCCGCGTCCGGGGATCTCCTACTTCGACAGCGTGACGTCCTTCGAGATGATCCGCTCGGGGCGGGTGAACGTGGTCGTGCTCGGCGCCTACCAGGTGGACGCCGAGGGCAGCGTGGCGAACTGGGCCGTCCCCGGCATGACCGGTGGTGGGATCGGCGGTGCGATGGACCTGGTGGCCTCCGGTGGAACGGTCATGGTGCTGATGGAGCACCGCGGCACGAAGGGCGAGGCGAAGCTGGTGCAGCGGTGTGCCTTCCCGCTGACCGGCAAGGCGTGCGTGGACATCGTGGTCACCGACCTGGCGGTGTTCCGGCGCCGCGACGGCGTGCTCGGCATCGACTCGGTGGCGCCGGGCTTCACTGCGGAGGAGGTCTGGGCGCTGACCGAGATGGACGTTCCGGCGGCCGGCGTGCGCAACGGTGCAGGTGGAAGCTGATGGGTGACGGACTCGCGGTGCTGTTCGAGAAGCAGGGCCAGGAGCTCGGCGTCGGAGAATGGGTCGAGATCACCCAGGAACGCGTCGACCGGTTCGCCGACGCGACCGAGGATCACCAGTGGATCCACGTCGACCCGGAGCGGGCCGAGGACGGCCCGTATCACGGCACCATCGCGCACGGGTTCCTCACCCTGTCGCTCGTGTTGTGGCTCGGGCGGGGGCTCGGCCCGCGCCCGGACGGCGTCAAGTTGACGGTCAACTACGGGCTGAACCGGGTCCGGTTCCCCGCGCCGGTGCCGGTGGGATCGCGGGTTCGTGCGCGCGTGCAGAACCTGTCGGTGGAGCAGGTCTCCGAGAACACGGTGCAGGTGGTCAACCAGTTCACCGTCGAGGTCGAGGGTGGCGCCAAGCCGGCGTGTGTTGCCGAAGTGATCGCGCGGCACACGCTCTGAGAGGACGTTCCCATGGGAGAGTTGTTGGCCGGCCGGGTAGTGGTCGTGACCGGCGCAGGCAGCGGTATCGGCCGGTCCGAGGCCCTGGAGATCGCCAGGCAGGGCGCCAAGGTGGTCGTCGCCGATCTCGGTGTCGCGCTCGACGGTTCCGCGCAGCCGGGATCGGCCGCCCGGGCGGTGGTTGCCGAGATCGCCGACGCCGGCGGTGAGGCGATCGCCTGCCAGGAGGACGTCGGCGACTGGGACGGCTCGAAACGCATCGTCGACACCGCGATCGACGCTTTCGGCGGCCTCGACGTGATCGTGAACAACGCCGGGATCCTGCGCGACAAGATGATGTTCAACATGGACGAGGACGACTTCGACGCGGTCATCCGGGTCCATCTCAAGGGCACCTTCTCGTTGACCCGGTGGGCGTCGATCCACTGGCGCGGCCGCCAGAAAGCGGGCCTGGCGAACGACGGGCGGATCATCAACACCTGTTCGCCCGCCGGCCTGTACGGCAGCGCGGGGCAGGCGAACTACTCCGCCGCGAAGGCGGGCATCGCGGCGATGACCATCGGTGCGGCACGCGAACTCGGCCGCTACGGCGCGACCGCCAACGCCATCTCGCCCGTCGCCAGAACCCGGATGACCGCCACCCTGGGACGGGGTGCCGCCGCCCCCGAGGGCGACGGGTGGGATCCGCGTAGCCCGGACAACGTGGCGCCACTGGTCGCGTGGCTGGCCAGCACCGAATCCGCCGACGTCACCGGTCAGGTCTTCGAGGTCGGCGGCGGGTCGGTGGGTGTCGCCGAGGGCTGGCGGCACGGCCCGACCGCGGACAAGGGCGCGCGCTGGGACCCGGTCGAGTTGGGCCCCACCGTCCGCAAGCTGGTCGCCGATGCCTATCAGGTGCCGGTGCCCGGTGGCGGGGCGAATCGCCGCAGCTGAAATGACGGCGTCCCCGGGTGATTCCCTATAAAGGAACTAGTTTGCGGCGAGGTCCTCTAGAGCGAATGTTGCTCTAGGGTCGGCCGCCAGGTCCAGGAGGCGAACCAGCGACGAGGAGCCCGATGACCGAACCGAGCGCTGGGCCGACCCGGCCCGAGTCGGCCACCCGGACGCGAATGCCGAGCACGGGCCCGTTCACCACGGCCCGCGGCATGCTCCCGCTGATCGCGGTCTGCGTGTTCCTGTTCGCCGTGCCGATCGCGATGCTGGCGGTCGGGGCGTTCCGCAACGCCCCGCCCGGGCTGCCGGCGCAGTGGTCGGTGGACGCCTTCGTGCACACCTACACCGATCCCGGCTCGTACTCCACCATGCTCAACTCGGTACTGCTCTCCGGCGTCGGCACCGTGGCGGCCACGGTCGTCGCCCTGCTGCTCGCGTTCCTGGTGACCCGCACGAACACGCCGCTACGCGGGCTGGTCACGACGGCGATGGTGCTGGTGGTGGCGCTGCCGCCGCTGTTCTACGCGATCAGCTGGGGGATGCTGGGCAACTCGCGCATCGGGCTGCTGAACACCACGTGGCGCGACCTGACCGGCACCGAGGGCGTCCTGTTCGACGCCAACTCGTGGGGCGGGCTGTTCCTGGTGGCCACGGTCAAGGGGGCGGCGTTCGCGTACCTGCTGCTGCTCGGCCCGTTCCGGGCGATCGACCGGAGCCTGGAGGAGTCCGCGCAGGTGTCGGGCGCCGGTCGGCTGCGCACCTTGCTCGGCATCGACCTGGTGGTGCTGGCCCCGGCCATCACCGGCGTCGTGATCCTCAACTTCGTCATCGGGCTGGAGTCCTTCGACGTCCCGTTGTTCCTCGGGACACCGGCCGGGATCGCGGTCTTCTCCACCCAGATCTACGGCCGGATCAACGACAGCACCCCGGCCGACTACGGCGGCGCCAGCGCCCTGTCGCTCCTGTTGGTCCTGGTGGTGCTGGCGCTGGTGGCCCTGCAATGGAAGGTGTTGGGCCGGCGCAACTACACGACGGTGTCCGGGAAGGGCTACCGCACCGAGGTCTGGGACATCGGGGCGTGGCGGTGGCTCGGCACCGTGTTCATCGTCGGGTACGTGCTGCTGGCGATCGTGCTGCCGATGCTGCAGCTGGTGCTCGGCAGCATGCAGCCGTTCTTCGGCGGTGACGGCGCCTACTCGCCGGCCAACTACGAGGCGCTGCTCGAGGACCGGCGCACCGTCACCGCCCTGCAGACGACCCTGGTGGTCGCACTGGTCGGCGGTTTGCTCGCGATGACGTTGGCGATGCTGATCGTCTACGCGATGGCGCACCACGAGTCCCGGCTGCGCCGGGTGCTGGACCTGTTGACCTGGCTGCCGTGGGCGGTGCCGGGGGTGGTGCTCAGCCTGGGCATGGCGTGGACCTACGTGAGCATCCCCGGGCTGCGCAACCTGTACGGCTCGGTCGTCCTGGTGTTGATCGGCCTGGTGGTCGCGGCCGTCCCGATCGCAACCCGCGCGATCCAACCCGCGGTCGGGCAGATCACCCGGGAGCTGGAGGAGGCCTCCCGGGTGAGCGGCGCGGCACCGTTGCGGATGCTCGTCGGCATCGTGCTGCCGCTGATCATGCCCAGCTTCGTCGCCGGCTGGTTCGTCGTCGCGATCGTGATCTCGGGCAACCTCGCGATCCCGATCATGCTGTCCTCGGCGCAGAACCCCACCGTGCCGCTGCTCGTCTACGAGCTCTACACGCAGGGGCAGACGTCCAGGGCGGCCGCACTGTTCGTCATCGTCCTCGGCACGTTGCTGGTCGGGCTCGTCGTGATGGGCGGGCTGTCCCGACTGCTGCGCCGCCGCATCGGCCCGGCCATGGGCGACCCACCGGCATCACTGCCGGCCGAAGCCGCCACGCCCGAACCCGTCGGCGCGCGCTGAGCGTCGCCCGAGTCCACCACGACGGAAGGACAGCACATGCGCAGGACGTTGCTCTCGTGCGTCGCACTGCTCGCCCTCGGCGCGTGTGGCGGTGGTGGTGGCGAACTCCCGGCCGTCTCCGCGGTGGGCGAGGGCACCGTCGATGCGGCTGACGCGCAGGCTCTCGGCGGCGAGGCGGCCGTGACCGCGATGCAGGAGCTCTACCGCGCGGCCCGGGACTCCGGCAAGACCACGGTCACCGTGTACGGCCCCGGCGAGAAGGACAGGGAGCCGCTCTACGAGGTCTTCTCCCAACGGTTCCCCGAGATCGACGTCACCCCCGTCTACATCGTCGGCCCCGAGGCCACCGCCAAGATCCAGGCGGAGTTCGCGAGCGGGCAGCACGTCGCCGACCTGGTGCAGGAGGGCAACACCTCGGTGTCCCCACAGATCGCCGAGGGCAAGCTCGTCCCGTTCCGTCCGGTCACCGCCGAGGGCTCCGGCTTCGCCGAGCCGACCGGCCATGCCACCGCGGCCAGCGGCAGCGTCTTCGGCATCGTCTACAACACGAACCTGATGTCGCCGGAGGATGCGCCGAAGGGGTGGGCCGACCTGCTGGATCCGGCGTACCGCGGGAAGATGACCTCGGACGAGACCACCAGGAACGGCGGCTCCTTCGGCGTGCTGAGCCACCTGCTGTGGGACGTGCGCTACGACGACGCGTTCCTGCAGGGCCTGGCCGCGCAGGAGATCACGATGCAGGCGTCCGGAGCGGTCGCGGGCAGTGCGGTGGCCACCGGCCAGTTCGCCCTCGACCCCTTCTACCCCTACAGCTTCTACCTGCGGGACAAGGAGCAGGGCGCGCCGATCGAGTTCGTGTTCCCGACCGAGGGTGGCGTGCACGTCTCGGAGCACTACCTCGCCCTGCTCGAGGGGGCGCCCAACCCGGACGCCGCCAAGCTCCTGATGACCTGGCTGTTCACGCCCGAGGGCCAGCAGGCCGCCGCCGACATCGGCTACTACCCGCTGATGCCGGACAGCCCGGCGCCCGGGGGCTACCCGTCGGTCAACGAACTGGACCTGCTCAAGCCGTTCACGATCGACCAGGTGGGCCAGGTCTCCGCCGACAACCTGGCCCGGGTCAAGAACGCCTGGGGCGTCGCGAGCTGACCTCGCCATCCGCACCGACCTTCGACGCATGGAGGCAAGCATGAAGATCGACATCCACGGCCACGTCAGCGCCCCCGAGTCGCTCTACGCCTACAAGGCCGGCTTGCTCGCCCACCGCGGCGCGCACGGCCGTGGCAGCGCGGGCGTCACCGACGACACCCTGCGTGCGGCGTTGACCGAGCCGAACAAGAGCTTCGGCGGCAAGTCCCACCTCGCCCACCTCGACGACGCAGGCGTGGACGTGCAGCTGATCTCGCCGCGGCCCTACCAGATGATGCACAGCGAGCAGGGGCGGCTCGTGGAGTGGTTCGCCCAGGAGACCAACGACGTCATCGCCCGCACCTGCCGGCTGGAGCCGGACCGCTTCCGCGGCGTGGCCGGGCTCCCGCAGAGCATGGAGCTGGAGCCCGCGCGGTGGACGGCCGAGCTGCGTCGCTGCGTGCAGGAGCACGGGTTCGTCGGGGCGATGCTCAACCCCGACCCGTACGAGGGCAGCGCGCAACCGCCCGGGCTCGGCGACCGGTTCTGGTACCCGGTCTGGGAAGCCGTGTGCGAGCTCGACGTCCCGGTGCTGATCCACTCGGCCGGCTGCCGCCCGCCCGCTCGCGAGACGTACTCGCTGCACTTCATCCAGGAGGAGACCCTCGCAGTCATCGGCCTGCTGAACTCGACCGTCCTCGACGACTTCCCGGACCTGAAGATCATCGTCTCGCACGGCGGCGGCGCGGTCCCGTACCAGCGGGGCCGCTTCCAGCCCGGCGCCCTGCGCAAGGGCACGACGTTCGCCGAGCAGCTGCGCAGGCTCCACTACGACACCTGCCTCTACACCCGGGACTCGATCGAGCTCCTGCTGCGGGCCGTCGGGGTCGACCGCTGCCTGTTCGGCACCGAGAAGCCCGGCACCGGGTCGATGCCGGACCCGGAGACCGGGCGCTGGGTCGACGACATCCACCTGCTGATCGAGGACATCGACTGGCTCGACGACGGGCAGCGCAAGCAGCTCTTCGAGACCAACGCCCGCCAGCTCTTCCGGATCTAGTGCAGCCCATGGCACACATCGGTCTCGGGATCGGTACCTCCCACGCACCGCAGCTGTCCACCCCGCCCGAGGAGTGGGGCCAGCGCGCGCGTGCCGATCGGGGCAACGCGGCCCTGGCCTACCGCGGCGCCGACCACTCGTTCGAGGAGCTGTCGCGGCTGCGGGGTGCCGCGTTCGCCGGCGAGTGCGACGTGGCGCGCCAGCACGAGCGGCACACCCGCGCCCGCGCGGCGATCGACGAGCTGGGCCGGATCGTGCGGGAGTCGGGTGTGGACGTCCTGGTCGTGGTGAGCAGCGACCACAAGGAGACGTTCACCGACGAGCTGCTGCCGGCGTTCGCCGTCTACTGGGGGGACACGGTGGCGCACGAGCCGTTCACCCAGGAGGCGCTCGACGCGTTGCCGCCGGGCCTGGCCATCGCCGAGGTGGCGAACGTGCCGGCCGAGAGCACGGTCCGCCGCTGTCACGGCGAGCTGGCGCTGCACCTGATCCGGGAGACGAGCGCGGCCGGCTTCGACCCGGGCGCCTCCCGGGAGCTGCCCGCGGGCAGGTACGGCGACCACGGCATCCCGCACGGATGGGGCTTCGTGCTCCAGCAGGTGCTCGGCGGCACGGCCGACATCCCGATCGTGCCGGTGTTCGTCAACACGTTCTGGGAACCGAACCCGCCGGCGCCGGCCCGCTGCCACGACTTCGGCGTGGCGCTGGGCGCCGCGATCCGCAGCTTCCCCGGCGACCTCACCGTCGGGGTGGTCGCCTCGGGCGGGCTGAGCCACTTCGTGGTGGACGAGGAGCTCGACCGCCGGTTCCTGACCGCGCTGCAGGACGATGACGCCGCCTACCTGCGCGGGCTGCCGGCCGACCTGCTCCGCTCGGGCACCTCCGAGATGCGCAACTGGATCGTGGCCAGCGGCGCCGTCGCCGGCAGCGGGCTGCGCGCGCGGGTCGTGGACTACCTGCCCTGCTACCGCTCCGAGGCCGGCACCGGGTGCGGCATGGGCTTCGTCGCATGGCAGCCCACCGAGGTGGCGGCATGACCGGGGTGTCGATCACGGGGCTGGTCAAGCGGTTCGGTGGCGCCACGGCCGTGCAGCACCTCGACCTCGACATCGCCGCAGGGGAGTTCGTCACGCTGCTGGGGCCCAGCGGATGCGGGAAGACGACCACCCTGCGCTGCCTGGCCGGGCTCGAGGTCCCCACCCGGGGTGAGCTCGCCATCGGTGAGCGGGTCGTGTACTCCGCCGCCACGGCCACGTTCGTGCCGCCGGACAAGCGCGACATCGGGATGGTGTTCCAGAGCTACGGGCTGTGGCCGCACATGACGGTCGGCGGGAACGTCGGCTACCCGCTCAAGCTGGCGAAGGTCGGCAAGGCACCGGCCCGCCGGCAGGTCCTGGAGATCCTCGAACGGGTGGGCCTGGCCGACCGCGTCGACCAGATGGCGACGTCGCTGTCCGGCGGCCAGCAGCAGCGGGTCGCCCTGGCCAGGGCGATGGTCAACCGGCCGGCCCTCATGCTGTTCGACGAGCCGCTGTCCAACCTGGACGCGAAGCTGCGGCTGTCGATGCGTACCCAGATCCGGGATCTGCACGACGCGCTCGGCACCACGTCGGTCTACGTCACCCACGACCAGGAGGAGGCCATCTCGCTGGCCGACCGGGTCGTGGTGATGAACGCGGGGCGGATCGAGCAGGCCGGCAGCCCACGGGAGCTCTACACCCGCCCGGCCAACGCGTTCGTCGCCGACTTCATGGGGTTCCAGAACATCCTGTCGGGCACGGTGGCGGACGTGGCCGACGGCGGGTACGTCGTCGACCTGGCCGGTACGGCGGCCGCCGTGCGGGTCTCGGGGCGCCCGCCCGGCCCGGCGGGCACCCCGGCGGCCGTCGCCTTCCGCGCCTTGCACGTCCGGGTGGACGGCCCGGCTCCCGCACCCGCGCCCGACGGCGAGTCGAGCACGTTCACCGGGCGCGTGCGGTCGCGTACCTACCTGGGCAGCTGCACGCGCGTGCTCGTCGACCTCGGCGGAGAGCTGGTGCGGGCCCAGGTGGACGAGAGCGAGCTGGGCCGTTTCGGGCCGGACGACCTGAACGTGGGCCGCGAGGTCGTGCTCGGCGTACCCGCCGCCCAGGTGGTGCCGCTGCCGGGCGAGACGTCGGGGGAGCAGGCGGGGACGGCCCCCGGCCCGCGCTGCAGCGTCCCGGTCCGCGACCGACATCGAGAGGTGGAACGCCCATGGTCGAGCCGATCCGACGAACGCGCGCGACCCGCGGGGTGACGGGGTGAGCGCCCCGCTGCTCGGCCGGCTGCGCGGCGTCGACACCTGCGCGGTGTCGGATGCGCTGGACACGCTCGGCCTCGCCGGCGCGACCACCGGCCTCGGGCCGCTGTGGGCCGTCCCGGGAGCCGTCGCAGGCCGGGTGCGCACGGTGCTCGCCGGGCCACCGGAGTCCGGCGGTCCCGCCCAGCACATCGCCACGGCAGCCATCGAGGCCGCCGAGCCGGGCGACGTGCTGGTGATCGCGAACGGCGGCCGGGTCGACGTGTCGTGCTGGGGCGGCATCCTGACGCTGGCCGCCGGCCGGCGGGGGATCGGCGGCGTGGTGGTCGACGGCGCGATGCGTGACATCGCCGAGTGCGAGGAGCAGGGCTTCCCGGTGTTCGGCCGGGCCGTCGTCCCGGTCAGCGCCCGCGGCCGGATCGTGCAGCTGGCGATGGGCGTCCCGGTGCAGGTCGCGGGCGTCACCGTCGGCGAGGGCGACCACGTCCTCGCCGACCGCAACGGTGTCGTGTTCGTGCCCTCCGGTGACCTCGAACGGGTGCTCGGGCTCGCCGAGCGGGTCGTGGCCCGCGAGGCGGGCATGGCCGAGGCGGTGCGCGCCGGACGGCCGGTCACCGAGGTGATGCACGACAGCCGGTTCCCGGCGGTCGAGGAGGCGACGTCGTGACCGGCCCGCATCGGTTCATGCGCACCGGCAAGGACCGGGTGGAGGTCTCCGACGTCGGGCGACCTGCTGCTCGGTGACGCCGACGTCCTCTCCGGGACCAGCCTGGCCGAGGCCCGCCGCCGACACGGCTACCACCTGCTGCAACGGCGGGAGGCGCAGCCGTGAGTGTCACGGGTCGCTGCGTTCCGCGGAACGCAGCCCCGTTCAGGCTGCTGTCCTGATCCGTTTGGGCAGCAGGACGTCCAGGATCGGATCCAGGTCGAGCCGGTCGCCGTCCCAGTTCGGGGTGAGGGTGTTGCGGTCGATCCGCAGCCGGGCCCAGGTGTGCATTTCGATCAAACTCTCGGCATTGCCGGTCAGCGCTGCGGCGGTGGTGGGGATCGGGGAACCGTCGGGGCGGAGGAACTCCCACCGGCCGGGAAGGCGGTCGATGCGATAGCCGTGGTCATGGATCACGCCGTGGTGGAAAGAACACACCAGAACCAGGTTGTCGATGTCGGTGGGGCCACCGAACAACCAGTGCCGCCGGTGGTGGGCGTGGAGGTAGCGGTGAGGGCGGCGATTTGGGCGGGGGTGGCCAGGCGCCGGCTGCGACCCAGGTACATCCGATTGCCGTCCCGGTCGTCGAGTAGCAGTTGGACGCGGGCGTCACACGCCAGGCGTGCGGCGGTGGAGGCCGGGATGTCGGGGCCGCCGGCGATCCGGGCAGCGCCGCTGCCGGCGTCGAGGTGGACGATCACCTGGGCGGTGCCGCGCTCGACCACTGGCTCGTCCTGCCCGTCGGTGCGGCCGTTGATGAGGGCGAGCAGTGCGTCGGCGCGGCGGGCTTCCGTCCGATCCACCGCCGGGCCGGGTTCCTGTTCCCGTGCCCGCTCGTCCAGGTCCTGCGGGGACGGTTCGACGGGGTGGCGGATCGGGGTGCGCGGCGGCACCAGCGCTTCGATGGCGGTGATGAATGCGGCCCCCTGGTCGGGGGTGAACCGGACGCGGGCCACCAGGGTCCCGTCCTCGTCCCACCGCCAGGTCAGCGACCGGTGGGCCGCGGTGTCCCCGGGTGGGGTGTGGCGGCGGCGCACCGCTCGTACGACGGTCTCCACGTGGCTGGCGGTGCCGCACAGGGCCACGTTGAGCAGTACTCGTTCCGCGGTGGCTGGGTCGGCGACGGTGGTGTGGCGCAGGTCGGGCTCCCCGGCCGCGATCTGGGCGGCCATCTGAGTCAGAGTGGAGGTGTCGGAGCCGATGGCCCGGGTGATCGCCCGGACCTTGGAGTAGGAGACCCGCCCCGCGGCGAACGCCTCGGTGATGCGCGGCAACTGTTGTAAGGCGTGAGCGACCCTGAGGCGTTCGGTGGCGGTGCGCAGGTTCATCCCGGCCCGCCAGGACAGCCAGTGCGCACACGAGCGGATCCCGTCGCCGACCCAGCCGCCGCGCTGGTCGAACTCGGCCAACAGCTGGAGGAAGCGGCATTCCGCGGCGGCGATGTGCCCGGCCAACCCCAACAACTCCGATTCCAGATCATCGGTGCTCATCTCGTCCATCGGGGCGGGGAGTGGAATGATCGTGGCTGCGGTCATGGGGAGCCTCGTGGGTTCGGATTGCGGTTCGAGTCCAGGATGGCATCCGGGTCCGACAATTCTTGACGGCCTGCGTTCCGCGGAACGCGGGTCGGATGGCAACGATCTTGTGGTGATGGCGGGTGTCGATTCGGGACCACCGGATAGTTGCGTAGGCACCCGGTCGAGGATGAAGTCGGGAACGGGCGTGCCGGACAGTCGGGGACGGCCGCCAGGGCGCCCACGGCATTCGGTAGTGCTCCAATCCGGCCCCCCCGCACGTGAGGATCGAGGCGAACGGTGCGGCAGCGCGCGAGGCCCCGGCGGGGTCGGGGGCATCGAGTTCCGAGGCGACCGGGCTCGCCCACGCGAGAAAGACCGAATGCCGGCACCACGTTCCGCGGAACGCGCGAGCGGTGTTGATCGCCGCAGCCGCGGCGGGGCATCATGGGGTAGACGGTCGGTCGTGCGGGAGCCGCGGAGGAAGGTCGAGACCTGATCGTGGACGACAGGCCCGGTCGTGGGGATGCTGCGGAAACGAAGATGAACGGCAACCAGCCGAGCGTGTCGGTGGCCACGGTGCGCGAGTTGCTGGATCGGCAGTTCCCGCGTTGGGCCGACCGGCCCATCACGGAGGGGCCTGGCGCCGGAGCCGGTAACGCGTTGTTCCGCCTGGGTGCTGACTTGGTGGTGCGTCTTCCGCTCCACCCCGGGTCGGCGGCGGCGGTCGACATCGAACTGACCTGGTTGCCGCGGCTGGCCTCGCAGCTGCCGTTGGCCGTACCGGTTCCGGTAGCCGCCGGCGCTCCAGATGACGTATTTCCCCGGCCGTGGGCTGTATTCCGGTGGCTTCGTGGGGAGGGTTTGGACACCGACAATGATGTTGATCTTGCGGATGCCGCGGTGCGCCTCGGCGAGTTCGTGGCTGCGCTCCGGAGCATCGACGTCACGGGAGCGCCGGCTTCGTTGCGTCCCCACCCTTTGCACGGCGACCACACTGCCGTCCGCTCCGATATCCGCACGCTCAGCGCGGAGGGTGTGGTGGACGAAGCGCTGGCGACTGCCGTGTGGGACAGCGCGCTAGCGGCGCCGCCATACCATCAGCCCGCATGGGTTCACGGGGACTTGTTTCCGATGAACCTCTTGGCCGACCGCGGCTCGTTGTCGGCGGTGATTGATTTCGACTTGATGGGGGCGGGCGACTCGGCTGTCGACATGGTGCCGGCGTGGACCTTGCTGACTGCAGAGACGCGACCGTTGTTCCGTGAGGCATCCGGTGTCGACGACGACACCTGGATCCGCGGTCGGGGATGGGCGTTGAAGGCCGGGCTCGGCGCGGTAAGCAGACACGGAATGGGCGGCGGCCACCGTCGAGCGGTCATGGGGCGCCACGCGCTGTCCCAAACGATCGCCGACCATCGGCGGCACCACGGTCTCCTGGACCGCGGGCCGCTGGCCTGACGCGTGGCTCAGCCGGGATCGCGCATCCGCTCCTGCACCAGCTGGGCACCGCGCAGCACGGCGGGCGAATGCGCCCGGATGCCCTCGATGCTGCCGGTCCGGCTGCTGGGGGCGGCGATGCCGAGCGCCGCGATCGGGTTGCCCGATGCGTCGTGCAACGCGACGGCGACCGCCGACACACCGTCGGCGCTCTCCTCGAAGTTGAGCGCGTAGCCCTGGGCGCGGATCTCGGCCAGCTGGGCGAGCAGCGCGTCGCGGTCGGTCAGCGATGTGACGGTGCTGGTGGGGAGCGACCTGTCGGGGTAGCGGCGCTCGACCTCGGCGGAAGGCAGCGCGGCGAGGATCGCCTTGCCCACGGCGGACGCGTGGGCCTGCCGGACGATCCCGGTCCGGTTGCCGACCCGGACCGAGCGGGCGCTCTCGACGCAGTCGACGAACCTGATCGAGGTGCCCTCCAGCACCGCGAGGCTCGTCGTCTCCTGCGTCTGTTCCTGCACCTGTTCGAGGACGGGGCGGGCGACCCGGCGGATGTCGATCCGGTTGATCGCGGCCAGCCCGGCCTCGTGCAGCGCCGGGCCGGGGCGGTAGGCCCCGTTGGGGCGGTCCTGCATCACGAACCCCCGCCGGCGCAGGGCGCTGAGCAGGCGGTGCGCGGTGGATCGGGCGACGCCGAGCAGGTCCGCCGCCTCGGCGACGCGCAGCGCCTGACGTTCGGCGACCAGTTGCAGCAGCCACAGCGCGTTGTCGACCGAGGTGAGGCTGGTGGCGCCGCTGTCATTCGGCATGACGGAATCTTAGCCGAGTTTCTTCTTGGAACCGGAATGGCGGTGGGTGCTCAGGAGCCGAGGTTGCGGAGGATCACCCGGGCGAACTCGGGGAGCACCACCTCGGTCTCGTACCGGTCGCGCCGTTCGACCTCGGGGACCCCACCGTCGCGCCGGAAGATCTCGGTCTGCCCGTCGTGGACGTAGCGGATGACGGCCTCCCGGTCGATCGGGTTGGGAATGCCGATCGAGCTGCGCCGCACCGAGAACACGACTCGGGGCGTCATGCAGGTCAGTTCCTGCGCGGAGCTCCGGCTCAGGCAGGGGATGCCGTCGAGGTCGGTCGGACGCTCGTCGCCGGATGGATCACGACGGTTCTGGGCCACCATCTCCGGTGTGCCGGCAATGCTGATCTCGACGCCGAGGCCGTACTCGTTGTAGCCGCCCGCCGGGTCGAAGTCCTTGTCGGGCAGTTCAACGCCGATTTCGCAGGACGCCTCGGGAATCTGGACAGTGGTCGCTCGACCGACCCCGAAGACCGTGATCTCGCCGGAACTGGATTCGCGTGCGGTGCGGCCGGTCTGGGGCAGCACGGTTCGCAGTCCGGCGTCGTCCAGGATCGCGCACGCGCGGGGCCAGGCGGTGGGTTCGAACAGCCCCGCGGATCCGATCGGCCCGTCGAGCGCCACGGGGGCGGTCGCGGTGCCCGGAGCGTGCCCGAGCTGGACCGGCGTGGCTGTGGCGGGACTGGCCGATGGTCCGCCGGGAGCGAGCGGTGGGAGCGCCGGGGCGCATCCGGCGGCTGCGATGGCGGCGACGCTCGCGAGCACGAGGAGCACCGGGGAACGCGAGGTGCGCGGCACTCGATCATCCTGCCACCCCGGGCATGGCCGAGGCGGCCGGAGCAGATCCTGCTCGCCCTGCTGCTCGCACAGGTCGTCCCCGATCTTCTACGGTGAACGCCGACGGAGAGGGGAACCCGGTGGGTCATGCGAGTACAGCGGACGTCGCCGCGCGCCGCCGCGCGGCGATCGCCGCGCTGGGGCCCGAGCTCACCCCGGAGATGATCCAGGGAACCATCGCGGTGGTGGTGGAGGGTCTCGATCCGCACCTCCTCGACGGGGTCCGCGTCGACCGGGATCTCGCCTACGGCCCGCACGAGCGGCACGTCCTGGACGTGTACTCCCCGGCAACCGGCGAGCCCACGTCCGGTCGCCCCGTGCTCGTCTACGTGCACGGCGGCGGTTTCGTCGCTGGTGCGAAGTCCTCGCCGGACTCGCCGTTCTTCGGCAACGTCGGCGGGTGGGCGGTACGGCACGGCTACGTCGGCGTCGCCGTCAACTACCGGCTCGCGCCGGAGAGCACCTGGCCCGGTGGTGCCGAGGACATCGCGGCCGCGATCGGCTGGGTCGTCGCCACCATCGGCCGGTACGGCGGCGACCCGACCCGGATTTTCCTCCTCGGCCAGTCGGCGGGGGCCATGCACGTCGCCGACTACGTCGCACGACCGGAGCTGGGCGGGCCGCACCGGTCGGCCCTGGCCGGTGCGGCCCTCGCGTCCTGCATGTACGACGTCGGCCGGGCGGGCGACAAGCCGAGCCACCGCGCCTACTGGGGTGACGACCGGGGTGCGTGGTCGGGGATGGGCACGCTCGATGCGTTGATCGCGACGGACCTGCCGCTCCTGCTCACCGTCGCCGAGTACGACGATCCGGAGTTCGTCGGCTAGGCCGCTCACCTCGTGTCCGCCTGGTTCGAACGCCGGGGTGAGTACCCGCCGATGCACTACCTCCACGGGCAGAACCACCTCACCGGGGTGTACGGAATCGGATCCGACACCGATGTTCTGGGCCCGCTCCTCGAACGGTTCATCGCCGCGACCACCCTGGACCTACGCGGGCAGTGATCGCGCCGGAGCGGGCGCGTCATCTGCCGACCTCGCCGTCGGGCACCCAGTTGCCGTGGAATCCCAGTGGTACGCGCTGCGGGATGTGGATCCGGGCGACCGGCCCGCCGCCGAGGTCCTGGGCGTGCAGGATGACCACCTCGGCGCACCCGCCCGGCAGGTCGGAGACGTAGTCATCAGCCAGCCGTCGTCCTCGGGCGAGTCCGGCGCCCGCGGCACGAAGACCGCCTCCATCCCGAAGCGGCCGGGACCGTAGGCGTAGGCCTCGCAGGTGCCGGTGGCGACGTCGCGCTCACCACCCTGCTCGGTGCACGGAGGCTGCAATCCGGCGAGAGCCGCGGTGATCGCCGTCATCACGGCGGGGTTCGCGACGGGTGTGGTGGGAAGCCTGGATGGTGCCCACCGTTCGCCGCACCAGCACCGCGACGCCGAGGCGCGACGCGCGGCTGGCCGGCCTCCTCGACGACCTGGCGCGGAGGTCGGTCAACTACAGCGAGTCGGCGGCGCCGCCGAGCGTGGTGGCCGGTTGGCACCGGGACCGGCGGGAGCTGGAGGTCGGCGTCGAGGCCCCGGGGGAGCCGGAACGAGGTGGGCCGTTCGAGACGGCGGCTGCGCTGGTCAACAGCTACGAGTTCAGCGACCCGTCGATCCTCCGGGCGGCCTACCGGCATCGCGGCGACCTGGTGGGCCGGAACATGGTGCTGGAGGGGCGCTTCCTCGTGCTGCGGTTCCTCATGGGTGTGCGGATCACCGAGCGGCACGATCAGGTGCGGGACGGGCCGAACGGGCCCGAGCGTCGGGTCGGGTGGTCGTACCAGACCTTGGAGGGGCACATCGAGCAGGGCAGGTTGACCTACGAGGTGGCCAAGGAGCTCGACACCGGCCGCGTGGAGTTCCGGATCATCGCCAACTCGCGCCGGGGCCCGATCCCCAATCCCGTGTTGCGCCTGGGGTTCCGGTTGTTCGGGCGGCGGACGCAGCTGCGGTTCTACCGCAACGTGTTGGAGCGGATGCCCATGCTGGTCGAGGCGCCGCCCCCACCGCCGCAACCCGGTCCGGACGGCATCGTCCGCGCGCCCAGCGGGTTGCACCCGGGCCGCTTCGAGGCCTGGACGATCCGGGTCGGGCGCTGAACAACGCGACTACCGGTGGTCGAGCACGCGGCGCGTCATCTCGCGTGCGCACCCGAGGTAGCCGGCGGGGTCGGTGAGGGCGCGGATGGCCTCCTCGCCGAGCCGCCCGCGCAGGTCGTCGTCGGCGAGCAGCTGGTCGGCCAGGGTCGTGCCGCTCTCGATCGCGGCGCGGCAGGCGTCGTACACCACCTCGTGGGCGTGCTGGCGGCCCAGCTCCGGGGCCAGCTCCATCATGACCCGCTCGGCGACGATGAGGCCCCCGGTGAGGTCGAGGTTGCGGCGCATCCGGTCCGGGTGGACCACCAGGCCGGCGAACAGCGACTCCGCCTGCGACAGCGAGGTGGCGACCAGCAGGAACGCCTCCGGCACCGTGGCCCACTCGACGTGCCAGGGCCCGGTCGCGCGCTCGAAGTCCTGCACCAGCGCGTCGAGCATCGACCCGGCCCGCTCCCGCAGGAGCTTCGCGGCGGCGAACATCAGCTCGCTCGAGATCGGGTTGCGCTTCTGCGGCATCGTGGAGCTCGCCCCACGTCCCTCGACGAACGGCTCGGCGACCTCGCCGAACTCGCTGGACGCCATCATCATCACGTCCCAGGCCACCTTGCCGAGCGTGCCCCCGACGAGGGCGAGGAGCTGCACGACCTCCACGAGGCCGTCGCGGACGACGTGCCAGGTGATCTCCGGCTCGCGCAGCCCGAGCACCTCGGCGTACGCCGCGCGCACGCGCAACCCGTCCTCACCCAGCGAGGCGAGGGTCCCCGCGGCGCCGCCGAGCTGGACCAGCAGCGCCCGTTCCCGCACCTGCGCCAGCCGCTCGGCGTGCCGGTCCAGCGCCGACAGCCACACCGCGCACCGGTAGCCGAACGTCACGGGGAGCGCGTGCTGCAGGTGGGTGCGGCCGGCGGTCACGGTGTCGACGTGCTCCTCGGCCAGGCGACGCAGCGCCCGCCGCGTCCGCAGGAGGGCGTCGTCGACCAGGTCCAGGGCGTCGCGGACCTGGAGTACCGTCGCGGTGTCCATGATGTCCTGCGTCGTCGCGCCCCAGTGGACGTACCCGCCCGCGTCGCCACACTGCTGCGCGAGCTGCTTGACCACCGGCAGGATCGGGTAGCCGACCACCTCGGTCTCGCGCCTGAGCGCCTCGACGTCCAGCCGGCCGGCCCCCGCCTCGGCGGCGATCACGTCGGCCGCCTCCCGCGGGATGACGTCGACGCGGGCCTGGGCCTCGGCCAGCGCGACCTCGGCACGCACGATCGCGCGCAGGTAGGCCTGGTCGTCGAAGACCTCCCGCATCGCCGCGGTGCCGAACATGTCCCGGAAGAGTGCCGACTCGAAGACCGTGCTCATGGTTCTCCTCCGTTTCAGTGCGTGGCGTTCGCGGTCGGGCGGTCGGCGTCGGCCGGCGGGAGCGGTGCGGCGCGGCCGGCGAGCACGGCGTCGAGGGTCTCCTTGTCCACCTGGCGGGTCAGCCGCCCGACGACGATCGCCGCGACCACGTTGCCGAAGGAGTTGACGGTCGCGGTGGCGCGGGACATGAACTGGTAGACGCCGAAGAGGATCGGCAGGCCCGCGGTGGGGAGGATGCCGGTCGCGGCGACCGTCGCGGCGAAGACGACGAACGTGCCGCCGTTGACGGTCGCGGCACCCTTCGAGGTCAGCATCATGATGCCGACCAGGGCCAGCTGTTCGGGCAGCCCCATCGGCACGCCGTACGCGTTGGCGAGGAACAACGTGCACACCGGCATGTAGAGCGACGTGCCGTCGAGGTTGAACGCGTACCCGGTCGGGACGACGAGGCCGACGGTCTGGCGGGAGACCCCGAGGCGGGGGAGCTTGTCGAGGATCCCCGGCAGGGCGGACTCGGAGGAACCGGTGCTCAGCGTGAGACCCACCTCGAGGCGCAGGTAGCGCACCAGCCGCCAGATGCTGACCCCGGCGAGCGCGAGCACGGTGCCGAAGACGCCGAAGAAGAAGACGGCGACGACGATCCAGTACTGCACGATCAGCTGGGCCAGCGCCGCGAGCAGGTCGGTGCCGCTGGTACCGACCGCGTAGGCGATGGCGCCGAACGCACCGACGGGTGCCAGTCGCATCACGACGTTGACGAATCCGAAGAACGCCTGGGAGATGACCTCCATGCCGCCGTGCACCCGCTCCTGCATCCGGGCCGGGAGGGTCAGCAGCCCGATCCCGAAGATCAGGGCGATGATGACGACCTGCAGCAGCTGGCCGGAGGTGAAGGCACCGACGAAGCTGTCGGGCATGATCCCGGTGACGAAGGCGACGAAGCCGTGCGGCCCGTCGTCGCTGGGTACCGAGCTCGCGTCGGCCCGGTCGGCAAGGCCGCTCGCACCGGCGCCGAGGGGCACCAGGTTGGCCGCGAGCAGCCCGACCACCAGCCCGATGGTGGAGATCACTTCGAAGTACACGAGCGCGAGGACACCGATCCTGCTGGCCTGCCGGAGGTTGCCGGCCTTGGTGATGCCCGAGACCAGGGTGAGGAACACCAGCGGGGCGATACCGGCCGTCAGCAGGTCCAGGAAGATGTCGCCGAGCACCTTGAGCTGGGCGGCGACCCCGGGCACGAGGAGCCCGAGCAGGATGCCCAGCACCATCCCGATCAGCACCTGGAACGGGAGGCTCGTCCACCACCGGCCGGACCTGCGGGTCCCGGGAGGGGGTGACGTGGCCGTAGTGGTCATGGTGGGCCCTTCAGGCGATGAGCTGGTCGAGGTGGGCGGCGAGGTCGGCCTTCTGCTCCAGGCCGAACCCCGGCGCATCGGTCGGGTGGATCGATCCGGCGCGCACCGGCGTCCCCGGCCCGTAGCCGCCGAAGGGTGCGAAGACCCCCGGGTAGGACTCGCACGCGCCGAGCCCGAGCCCGGCCACGATGTGCAGGTTGAGCAGGTGGCCGCCGTGCGGGACCGCCTGGGTGCGGGACATGCCGAAGTCCGCCATCGCGCCTACCATCGCGGCGTACTCGCCGAGCCCGTAGGACAGGCCGGCGTCCATCTGCAGCACGTCGCGGTCCGGGCGCAGGCGGGCGTACCGCAGCAGGTTCACGACGTCCTGCCGGGAGAAGAGGTTCTCGCCGGTGGCGACCGGGCCGCCGAAGGCGTCGGCGACCGCGCCGAGGGTGTCGAAGTCGAGCGGGTCGCAGGGTTCTTCGAGCCAGCGCAGGCCGTACGGCGCCAGCGCCTCGGCCCAGCGGACGGCGTCCTGCGCGGCGAAGCGCCCGTTGGCGTCCACGGCGACCCGGGCGGGGTCGCCTGCGGCCTCGACCGCGGCGTCGACCCGCGCCAGGTCGATGTCGAGCGGAGCCCCGCCGACCTTGATCTTGAAGGCGGTGTACCCGGCGTCGCGGTAACGGCGTAGTTCGCCGGCCAGCGTGGCCCGTTGCTCATCGAGCCTGCCGGTGGCGTCGCCGTAGTAGCCGCCCGCGGCGTAGGTCGGCACGGCGGGATCGCGGGGGACGGGACGTCCGTGGGCGCGGGCGATGGTGGCGTAGGCGGGCTCGTCGGCGAGCTTGGCGTTCAGGTCCCACACGGCGAGTTCCACCGCGGCGACGGCGCCGGCGCGGTCCCCGTGGCCACCGGGCTTCTCGTCGGTCGAGGCGACCCGGCGGACCGCGACGGGGTCGAACCCGGTGCCGTCGGCGTGCAGCAGCGTCACGGGGTCCGCGGCCAGCAGGCGCGGGACGATCCTGGTGGCCAGGATGCCCTCCTGGTCGAAGCGCCCGATGGAGTTGAACGCGGCACCGTGGACCGGCCGGCCGCCGCGCACCTGGTCGGTGCGCACGACGACCAGGGAGACCGTGTGGCGCTCGAAGTTGACCATCGCGTTGGAGACCGCGCCCGTGAGCGGCACGGCGACGTGGCGGATGTCGGTGATGCGCATGTGACCGGTGACCTACGTTCGTGGAATCGTTTGCTGTCACCGACACTGATCTCTGCTTCGCCGCAGGTCAACCGCCGGTTTTTGCGGTAACGTTTCCACGTGGTTGCGTCCTTGAAGCAGATCGCGCGGGAGTGCGGCGTCGCGATCTCGACGGTGTCCCGCGCCCTCAACGGCCATCCCAGCGTCAGCCCGGCCACCCGGGAACGGATCGTCGCGACGTCCGCGCGGCTCGGGTACCGCCCCAACACCGCGGCCAGGGCGCTGCGCAGCCGATCCAGCAGCACCATCGGCGTCGTCCTGCCGGACATGCTCAACAACTTCTACGCCGCGTGCACCGCCGTGCTCCAGGAGCAGTTCGAGCAGCGCGGCTACGGGATCGTGCTCGCGGTGACCCGCAACGACGCGGCCCGCGAGCGGGAGGCGTTGCACCGGCTCTCCAGCGCGCAGGTCGAAGGCCTGGTCCTGGTCCCGACCTCACGACGGTGGGAGCTGCCCGGTCCGCAGGTGCCCGTCGTCGAGATGAACCGCCACTCCAGCCGTCCGGGCGTCGACGTCGTGCAGAGCGAGGAGCGCGACGGGGCCCGCGAGGTGGTCGAGCACCTGCTCTCCCGGGGCCACGAGCGGATCGCGGTGATCGTCGGGGAGCAGCAGTTCAGCACCACCGTCGAACGGGTGGACGGCGCGCGGCAGGCCATGGACGCCGCCGGCCTGCCGCTTCCCGCCGAGCTCCTGCTGTACGGCCGGCACACGCGGGCGTGGGGGGCGCAGGCCTTCCGCGCCGCGTGGGCGATGCAGCCGCGCCCCACCGCCGTCTTCGCGGCCAGCAGCGAGCTCGCCCTCGGTGCCCTGCACGCCGCCCAGCGGCTCGGGGTCTCGATTCCCCGCGATCTGTCCTTGGTCGCCTTCGGCGACCCGGACTGGTTCGAGGTGTGCCAGCCGCCCCTCACCAGCTTCGAGCAGCCCCTCCACGAGGTCGGGATGATCGCCGCTCAGCTGCTGCTGTCGCGGCTGTCCGCGGAGCAGGCCGCGCCGCGCGCCTCGCGGGTCCGCGTCCGGGGGAGGCTCGTGGTCCGCGAGAGCACGGCGGCGCCGGCTCAGACGAGCCCGAGCGCGAGCATCGCCTCCGCGACCCGGGCGTAGCCGGCGATGTTGGCGCCGGCGACGTAGTTGCCGGGCATCCCGTACTCCTCGGCGGTCTCGAAGCAGCGGGCGTGGATGCCGGTCATGATGTCGCGCAGACGCTCCTCGGAGTGGGCGAACGACCAGGAGTCCCGCGAGGCGTTCTGCTGCATCTCCAGGGCCGAGGTCGCGACACCGCCCGCGTTCGCGGCCTTGCCGGGTCCGAACGCGACGCCCGCCTCCTGCATCCGGGCACCGGCGGGCGTGGTCGGCATGTTGGCGCCCTCACCCACGGCGATGCAGCCGCCGCGCACGAGCGCGAGGGCGTCCGTCTCGTCGAGCTCGTTCTGCGTGGCAGAGGGCAGTGCGACCGCGCACGGCACCTCCCACACCGACCGGTCGGCGACGAACGCCGCGTCCTCCCCGCGCCGCTCGGCGTACGCGCCGATGCGTTCCCGCCGCTCCTCCTTGACCTCTTTGAGCAGGTCGAGGTCGATGCCCTTCGGGCCGTGCACGAACCCGGACGAGTCCGAGCACGCGACGACCCGGCCGCCGAGCTGGTGGACCTTCTCGATCGTGTAGACGGCGACGTTGCCCGAGCCGGAGACGACCACGTCCTTGCCGTCGAACGACTCGCCCCGCGCCCGCAGCATCTCCTCGACGAAGAACGCGCAGCCGTACCCGGTGGCCTCGCGGCGCACCTGGGCGCCGCCGTAGTTCAGCCCCTTGCCGGTGAGGACACCGGACTCGTAGCGGTTGGTGATCCGCTTGTACTGCCCGAACAGGTAGCCGATCTCCCGGCCCCCGACCCCGATGTCACCGGCGGGGACGTCGGTGTACTCGCCGATGTGGCGGTAGAGCTCGGTCATGAAGCTCTGGCAGAAGCGCATGACCTCGCGGCCCGACCGGCCCTTCGGGTCGAAGTCCGACCCGCCCTTGCCGCCGCCGATCGGCAGCCCGGTCAGTGCGCGCCAGTACGTCCGCGTAGATGCGCTCCAGGTCGCCGTGCACCGGCACTCGCCCACACCCTCCCCGCTCGTCCCGCCGCAAGTGCAGCGTGCAGCCGAGCGTAGGTGCCGGTGGGCCGGGTGCCCCGCTGTACGGCGTCCGGCGGGACGAACGCCACATGCCCGGATCACCACGTGAGCAGTCCCTTGACCACCGAGAGGAGACCGCCGGTGATGGCCAGCGCGAGGACGGTGGCCCGGCCCGCGCGCTCGGTGACGATGCCCGCGGTCCACCGTCCGGCGAGCGTGCCCGCCAGCACCGCCGCCGTGCAGCCCAGAACGAGCCGCCAGGGCAGGTGCGCATCGTGTTTGACGGCGAGCGACAAGGCGTTGGTGACGATGCCGACGACCTGCACGGTGGGCACGAAGCCCGCACGCGGCAGGCCCGTGCTCGCGCCGTAGACGGCGAGCGCCGGCCCGCCGACGCCTGCCGTGACGTTGCTGAACCCGGACGCGAAGCCGGCGAGGATGCCCCCCGACGGCCGCGTGGATCCGGGGACGCGCCAGCCGGCGGCCACGAGGAGCGACGCCCCCGCCGCGAGCCCTCCGACGACCACGAGCAGCGCGGGGTCGGGCAGTGCACGGGCGAGCGCCGCTCCCGGCACGATCGCCACCGCGACACCCGCGCTCAGCAGCGCCGCCGTCCGCACGTCGACGCTCCGCCACGTCGCGGCGAGCACGACGCAGCAGGTGACCAGCGAGAGCAGGTTCGCGAGCGCGACGCCCTCGTACGGGCCCAGCACGAGGACGAGGAAGGGGCCCGACACGAGGGCGAACCCGAGCCCCGTGCAGCGCTGCAGCGTGGCGCCTGCGACGACGGCGAGGGCGGCGAGGACCAGTTCCACGGCCGCCGGGTCAGCGCCCGACGGCGTCGTCGACCACCTGGACGAGGCGCTGCAACGCCGGCACGGCGACCTGCTCGAGATCCTCCTCGAGCCGGCGGCTGCCGACGACGGACGCCCACACCGCCCGCCCGGCGAGGAACCCGGATGCGCCCGCCCGGCAGGCGAGCCCGACGGCGTCGGGGAACCGGGCCGCCGAGACGCCCGACGAGAGCACGACCCAGGCGCCGGCGACGAGGTCGTCGATGCGCCGGCACCCCTCCCGGACCTCGGCGTCGGTGCCCTTGCCGTGGGTGGGCACCTCGGCCTTGTAGACGTCGGCGCCGAGCCCACCCAGCTCGCGAGCGGCCGCGAGGATGCCGGCGTCGACGTCGAAGTCCCCGCCGGTCAACGGCGCGCGCGATACGGGCTCGACGATGCTGACGAGGTCGCGCTGCCGGCAGCGGGCGACGAAGTCCCGGACCATCGCCACCCGGCGGACCCGGTCCCCGTCGGGCCGCCAGACGACGAGGAGCTTGAGCGCCAGCGCCCCTTGGCCGGCGAGCGCGTCGAGGTCGAGCGACTCGTCGAGCACGGAGTCCCCGACGAACTCGCGCTCGCCGGGGACGAAGTGGTCGACCGCGGCGATGGGCGCGCACGACGGGTGGACGGCGCCTGCGGCCCGTACCGCGTCCCAGCCGAACTGCGGGTCCACGAGAACCGCCGAGGCGTGCGGGGTGAGGGCGCGCGCCGCCGCCACCTTGAACGCCGTGACGTCCGCGTCGGACACGGCTGTGCCGGTCCGCTCGGCGATCATCGCGCGCAGGGCCTCCCGCTGGTCGACGGCCAGCATGGCGAGCCCCCCGGAGGGGCGGGCGAGGCGCTTCGGGGCGGGACGACCGGTCACAGCAGGCTCTCCAGTGGGCTCGGCGCGCTAGCGAATGTTCGGAATCTATCATCCGTTGCGCGATCTGAACCACGGCTAACATCTGATCCGTGAGCGACACGACGGAGCCGGGGGTCGGTGCGCTGCGCTACGACGCCGCGCCGCGCCGTCGCGACGCCATCCTGGAACGGCTGCGGGAGAGCGGGCACATCTCGGTCTCGGAGGTCAGCCAGGACCTCGGCGTGTCGGAGATGACCGTGCGTCGCGACCTGCGCCGGCTGGCGGGCGCCGGCGACGTCACCCTCGTGCACGGCGGTGCGAGCCTGCCGGCCGGTTCGCACGGCCGGCCGGTCTTCGGCGCGCGGGCGCTCGTGAACGCCGACGCCAAACGCCGCATCGGCGCGACCGCCGCGGCGATGGTCGCGGCGGACGACACCGTGGGCGTCGACGCCGGCACCACGGCCCTCGAGGTCGCCCACGCGCTGCCCGAGGACTTCTCCGGCTGCGTCGTCACGCATTCGGTGCCCGTGCTGGCGGCCCTGCTCCCTCGCAGGTCGACCCGCGTGATCGCGGTCGGCGGCGAGATGTCGCACGACAACCAGGCCCTCATCGGCCCGAGTGCCGCACACTTCGTGCACGACCTGCGCCTGCGGGTCTTCATGCTCGGCGTGAGCAGCATCGACGCGCGAGGGGTCTACGTCCGGTCCGAGCTGGAGCTGAGCGTCAAGCGCGCGCTGCTCGACGTCGCCGAGGACGTCGTCCTGGTCTGCGACGCCGCGAAGGAGGGCGGCCCCGGCACCGTGCGCGTCTGCGACCTGGATCGCATCGACACCGTGGTGACCGACGCCCCGCTGAGCGACGGCCTGACCCGGCGGTTGCACGAGGCCGGCACGCGGGTCGTCGTCGCCCGCTGACCCGACGCGATCCACTCCTTGACAGGGCCAGCAAGGCCACCCACACTGCATGCAATGTTCACTTCCGCACAAACGGCGACGGCCGCCGGTGGCGACGCCCTGCTCCCGGCGTCTCCCGTGGCCGCGGTCCGGCTGCGGGTCTTCCGCAGCCCGGTCGTCGACGGGATCGCGATGTCGTTCGCGCCCATGGGCCACCGGGCCATGGCCGTGGTCGAGGTGGAGCTCGAGGACGGGCGGCGCGGTCTCGGCGAGACGTGGGTGAACTACCCGGCATGGGCCTGGAAGGAGCGCGCGGCGACGGTCGCGGAAGGCGTCGCACCGCAGCTGGTGGGCCGCAGCCCGTCGACCCCGGCCGAGGCGCACGCGCTGCTCGTGGCCGCCCTGCACCCGCTCGGCCGGCAGTGGGGAGCGCCCGGACCGGTGCACCAGGCCATCAGCGGCGTGGACACGGCCCTGTGGGACCTGGCCGCCCGGCACGCGGACGTGTCGCTCGGCGTTCTGCTCGGTGCCACGAACGTCCGGCGCGAGCTGCCCGTCTACGCCTCCAGCCTCGGCCCGGACGGCGTCGCGGCCACCGCGGAGCGCTGCGTGAGCGCGGGACACACCGCCGCGAAGGTCAAGCTCGGCTTCGGGCGGGAGCGTGACCTGGAGAACCTCCGTACCGCTCGCCGCGTGCTCGGCGAGGGGGTCCGGCTCTACGGCGACGCCAACCAGGCCTGGTCGCTCGAGGAGGCGCTCGCCATCGTCCCCGAGCTGCGGGACGCGGGCCTCGAGTGGCTCGAGGAGCCGCTCGCCGGTGACGACCCCGGCGAGCTCGCCGAGCTCCGCCGCCGCGGCGGGCTGGCCCTGGCGACCGGCGAGAACCTATACGGCGCCGCCGCTTTCGCGCCCTACCTCGCTCAGGGATCCGTGGACATCGTCCAGCCCGACCTGTCCAAGATCGGCGGCCCGACCGAGTACCTGCGCGTCGCCGGCCTCGCGTCGGCGACGGGCACCACCGTCAACCCGCACCTGTACAACGGCGCGGTCGCCACCGCCGCGACGCTGCAGGTCGCCGCGGCCGTGCCGGCGACCACGACCGTCGAGTGGGACGTGCGCGCCAACCGGCTGCGCGAGGCCGTCGACCACCTGCTGACCGACCGCGGGACCGTCCGCGTCCCGGATGGCCCCGGCCTCGGCGTCGACGTCGACCTCGACGCCCTCTCCGACCTGGAGGAGCATCTGTGAACACCGTCGTGAGCAGCGCCGACGCGATCGTCGGCGACGTACTTGCCGACCCGACGGCCGTCGTCGTGGCGGGCGAACGCCGCACGACGTCGTCGCGCCGTCCGCTGGTCGCACCGGTCGACGGACTGCCCTGGACCGAGGTCGCCGTCGGCGGGCACCAGGACGCCGCCGACGCCGCCGACGCCGCGGCCGGTGCGTTGCCGGCCTGGGCCGCGACCCCGGCCGCCGAGCGCGCCGCCGCACTGCGCGCCATCGCCGGGGAACTCGACGCCGCATCGGCGTCCGACGCCTGGCCCACGCTCGTCACCCGGGAAACGGGCAAGCGGCTCGCGGAGGCCCGCGGCGAGCTGGGCCTGTCGGCCGTCTACTTCCGCGTGATGGCGGATCTGCTCGACGAGCAGCAGGAACGCGTCCTGCACGCCGTCGCCGGTGCCGAGCACCGCGTCGAGGCGCGGCCGCTCGGGGTGGCCGCCGTGCTCACGCCGTGGAACTTCCCGGTGTCCATCCCCGCCCGAAAGATCGCCCCCGCGCTCGCCGCCGGGTGCCCGGTGCTGTTCAAGCCGTCCGAGGTGGCCCCGCTGTCGTCGATGGTCCTCGCCGCCCTGCTCGACCGGCACCTGCCCGCGGGCACCGTGAACACGGTGCTCGGCGAGCCGGCCGACGTCGTGGACCCGTGGCTCGCCCACGGGGGAGTGCAGGTGGTCTCCTTCACCGGCTCCACGCGGGTCGGCCGGCTCGTCGCCGCCGCGGCGGCACCCCGGTTCCTGCGCACCGTGCTCGAGCTCGGCGGCTGCGCGCCCTTCGTCGTGCTGCCCGACGCCGACGTCGAGCAGGCGGTGCAGACGCTGCTCGTCGCGAAGTACCGCAACAACGGGCAGTCCTGCATCGCCGCCAACCAGGTGTTCGTCGCGCGCGCGGTGGCGGACGAGTTCGTCGACGCCTTCGTCGCCGCGACCGAGCGGCTCGTCGTCGGCGACCCCCTCGACCCCGGCACCGACGTCGGCCCGCTCGCCCCCGCGGCGGACCCGGCGCGGCTCGCCGCACTGATCGACGACGCGGTCGCCGCCGGGGCGCGCGCCGCAGGCGCCCGGGCGCCCGTGCCCGAGCGGGGGCACTGGTTCGCCCCGGCCGCCCTCGTCGACGTGCCCGCCTCCGCGGCGGTGTTCCGCGACGAGGCGTTCGGCCCCGTCGCGGCCGTGCGCACCTACGACGACCTCGACGAGGCGGTCGCCCAGCACCGGGCGACCGGCTACGGGCTGGCGGGCTACGTCTGCGGCACGGACGTCGACGCCGCGCGGGAGGTGGCGGGTCGGCTCCGCGCGGGGATCGTCGGCATCAACACCGGCACGCCCAACTACCCGGGCGCACCGTTCGGCGGGCTCGGACTGTCCGGCACCGGGTACGAGGGCGGCGCGCCGGGCCTCGAGTCCTTCCAGTCGTGGCGCACCACCGCGGTCGTCGGCGCGGGTTCGTCCTGATGCGTGTCGTCATCGGCCAGACCGGCGCGCCGACCGCGGTCGTCAACCGCAGCGTCGCGGGCTTCCTCGACCGGGCCGTCGCGCACGAGGTGCTGGTGGCGCGCGGCGGCCCGGACGCCCTCGTCCGCGCCGCCCTCGACCCGCTGCCGCCCGCCGGCCTGCCGGCGGACGAGGTCGGGCGTGGCGGATCCTGGCTGGGCGGTGGGCGACGGGCCACGACGCCCGAGGACGTCGACGCGATCGTCTCCGGCCTCGCCGGGCGCGGCGTCGACGGGCTCTGCCTCGTCGGCGGCAACGGCACCATGGCGCTGCTCGACGCCGTCGCCCGGCGCGCCGCCGAGCGCGGTGCGCCGCTGCGGACCGTCGGCGTCCCGAAGACGATCGACAACGACCTCGAGGGCGTCGACCACGCGCCCGGCTACCCGTCCGCGGCGCGCTACGTGTCGACGACGGTCCAGGACATCGCCCGCGACCACCGCGCGATGTCCTCGATCGAGCCGGTCCGGGTCGTGGAGACGATGGGCCGCGCCAGCGGCTGGCTCGCCCTCGCCGCGACGTTGCCCGTCCCGGGCGACGACGAGCACGTCGTGCACCGCGTGCACCTGCCCGAGCTCGGGTTCGACGTCGAGGAGTTCCTCACCGACGTCGCCGGCCTCGTCGAGCGGCGGGGGCGAGCGCTCGTCGTGGTCAGCGAGGGGGTCGCCGCCGACCTCACCGCCACGCCCATCCACGCGGCCAACCACAAGACGCTGCTCGTCGGCGGGGTCGGGCGCCGCCTGGCCGAGCTCGTCACCACCCGCCTCGGCCTGCCCGCGCGCGGCGAGGTGCTCGGCGCGGCCCAGCGCTGCGCGTCGAACCTGGTCAGCGCCGCCGACACGGGCGAGGCGGCGGACGTCGGCCGGCTGGCCGCCGCCGCGCTGCTCGACGAGTCCGCACCCACCGCGGTCATGGTCGGGCTGCAGCGCCGCCCCGGGCCCGGCTACCGCCCGCACCACCCCCTCGTCCCGCTCGCCGACGTGGCGTCGCGGGTCCGCACCGTTCCGGAGCGCTGGAGGCGCCGCGACCCGGCCGACCTCGGCGACTTCCACACCTGGCTCACGCCCCTCGTCACGTCCCCCTCGGCGGAGTGCACTGCCAGGGCGGCCCTGGAGACAGCATCATGAAGACACGGAACCGGATCCTCGGCTGCATCCTCGGCGCAGCCGTGCTCGCCCTACCGGCGTGCGGCAACCCCACCGATGCCGCCTCGGGCGGCGGCAACGCGATCAACCTGGTCATGTCGAACCACCCGTGGCAGCGCGGGATCGAACCGCTCATCGACCGGTTCGAGCAGGAGTCCGGCATCACGGTGAACGTGCAGACGTTCGCCGAGCAGCAGACGCGCGACAAGATCCAGCTGAACCTGCAGTCCCGCAGCTCGGCGATGGACGTCTACATGACCCTGCCGTCGCGCGAGGGCCCGCTCTTCGCGTCGTCCGGCTACTACGAGCCCCTCGACGACTACCTCACGAAGGCGCCCGCGGAGTACGCGGCCGGCGACTTCAGCCGCGGCGCCATCGAGGGCATGAAGGTCGACGGCACGACGTACGCGCTGCCCATCAACGTCGAGGGCCCGGTCCTGTACTACCGGACGGACCTGTTCGAGCAGTGGGGCCTCACGCCACCCACGACCGTCGACGAGCTCCTCGCGACGGCCGCGGCGATCAAGGCCCGCGCCGCGGACGTCACCCCCATCACGCTGCGCGGTGCCTCCGCGGCGCTCCCGTTCACCTTCGGCCCGTTCCTGCACGGCACCGGCCTGGAGTGGACCAACGACCAGGGCGCGCCCACCTTCGACGACCCGCGCGCCGCCCGCGCGATCGACCAGTACGCCACGCTCGCCCGCGAGTACGGGCCGCCCGGCGTCATCAACTACTCGTTCACGGAGTCCTCCACGCTGTTCGCGCAGGGCAAGGCCGCGATGGAGCTGGAGTCCAGCAACGAGCTCAACAGCGTCATCGACCCGGGCAGCTCAACGGTCGCCGAGCAGGTCGGGGTGGTCCCGCTCCCCGGCGCGGCGCCGACGGTGCTGTCCTGGGGCATCGCGATGTCCCCGTTCTCGCAGAACAAGGACGCCGCCTGGCAGTTCATGCAGTGGGCCACGAGCCCGGAGACGCAGCTCGAGCTGGCGAAGGCCGAGATCGCGCCGCCGCGGACGTCCGTGGCGCAGGACCCGGGCTACACCGAGGCGCGCAACACCCCCACCCACCAGCAGTGGCGCGCCGCCGTGGCCGACCTGCAGGAGAACGGCAACGTCGAGGTGGGTCCCGTCGGCGCGAACGCACCGGCGATGCGCAAGGTGATCGGCGACGCCGTCGGCAAGGTCATCCTCGGTGAGGCGAGCCCGGAGCAGGCGGCCACGGAGATCCAGTCCGGTCTCGCCGCCCAACTGGCCGACGGATGACCACCGTGACCACTCGCGAGGCCAGCGCGCCTGCCGCCCCCAGACCGGCTCCCGCACCGTCCCGGCACCGCCGGGGCGGCGGGGCGACCCCGGTGGCCCGGGGCGTCTGGCCGCTGCTGGTGCCGGCGATGGTCGTGACCCTTGCCCTCGCCGTCCTCCCCGTCCTCCACACCGTCTGGCTGTCGCTGTCCGACCGGAGGCGCGACGGGAGCAACGCGGGTTTCGTCGGGCTCGACAACTTCGCCCGCATGGTGCAGGCCCCGGAGTTCTGGAACTCCGTGCGGGTCACCCTCGTCCTGTTCGTCGTCTGCCTGCTCGTGGAGACCGTGCTCGGCATCGCACTCGGCTACCTGCTGAGCATCGACGTCCCCGGGCGGAAGCTCTTCCAAGGACTCATGCTCGTCCCGGCGATCACGGCGTCGGTCGCGGTGGCGCTGGTCTGGATGCTCATCTACGACCCCACGCTGGGCGCAGCGAACCAGATCCTCACCGCCGTCGGGCTCGACCCGGTCGTGTGGCTGGGCGATCCCGACATCGCCCTCTGGTCGATCGCGCTCGTCGACGTCTGGCAGTGGACGCCGTTCATGGCGCTCATCATCGCCGCGGGCATCCGCTCGCTGCCCACGGAGCCGTTCGAGGCGGCGTCCATCGACGGCGCGTCGGGGTGGCGCCAGGCGCTGCACGTCGGGTTGCCGCTGCTCATGCCGGTGATCTCGGTGGCGATGCTGCTGCGCACGGTGGACCTCGTGCGGTTCTTCGACACCGTCTACATCATGACCCAGGGCGGCCCGGTGGACTCCACGAACACCCTGAACGTCTACGGCTACCGCGCCGCGTTCATCGACCAGGAGGCGAGCTACGCCGCGGCGCTGCAGCTGAGCCTGCTGCTGCTCGTCGTCGTCATGGCCGGTGCGTTCACCCTCTGGCGCCGGAGGATCAGCGTTGATCACTAGGACCGCACCCATCGACGCGCGGCGGCTCGTGCGGGTGTACGCGCTGTACCTGCTCGCCGCGCTCGTCTTCTTCGGACCCGTCCTGTTCATGCTGTGGTCGGCGTTCCGGCGCAACGTCGACATCACCGGCTCGATCTTCGACCTGACGGCGCCGCTGACGTTCGAGAACTTCACCAACCTGTTCGACCGGTTCGTCTTCCAGTACTACATCCGCAACAGCTTCATCGTCGCCGGCGGCTCGACGCTGCTCGGCCTGGTGCTCGGCGTGCCCGCGGCCTACGTCATCGTGCGGCGCAAGGCCACGAGCATCGGCTTCCTCATGCTGCTCGCGCGGATGGCGCCCGGCGTGCTCTTCGTGCTGCCCCTGTTCGTCCTCTCGGTGCAGATCGGGGCGCCGTCGAACAACGGCCTGAACTTCGCGCTGCTCATCGCGGCGCACCTCATCATCACGCTGCCGCTGTGCATCTGGCTGCTGGTGCCGTTCTTCGAGGACATCCCGGCGAGCCTCGAGGAGGCGGCGATGCTCGACGGCTGCACGGTGTGGCAGCGCTTTCGGCACGTCGTCCTGCCTTTGGCCCTGCCGGGGTTGTCGGTCGCGGTGACGCTGTCCTTCATCTTCTCCTGGAACTACTTCCTCTTCGCCCTCGCACTGGCGAACGCCGACACGCTGCCGCTGCCCGTGATCGCGTTCAACTTCATCGGGCAGGGCTCCAGCGACTACGGAGGCCTCATGGCGGCCAGCACGCTCATCTCGCTGCCGGCGCTCCTGCTCACCGTCTTCGCGCAGCGGTGGCTGGTGCGGGGGCTCACCGGCGGGGCGGTCAAGTGATCCGGCGCTCCGCCCGCTTCCGCGGCGACGCGGTCATCGACTTCACCGACGACGACCTGGGCGAGCCCGCCGCGGGCGAGGTCCGGCTGCGTGTGGACGTCTGCGCGCTGTGCGGCTCCGACAAGCGACTGCTCGCCGGCGGCTCGGCGGTCGTGCCCGGGCACGAGATCGCCGGGACCGTCGTGGCGACGGGCGGCGGCACCTCGCTCCCCGCCGGCACGCGCTGCATCGTCTACATCCCCGTCTTCTGCGGCGACTGCGACCAGTGCCGGCGCGGCCGGACCAACCGGTGCCTGCAGCTGCGCGAGCTCATCGGCTGGCAGCGCGACGGTGGCTTCGCCGACGTCGTCGACGTCCCCGAGCGGTGCGCGCTGCCGGTGCCCGACGACATCCCGCAGGACGTCGCGGTGCTCGGCCTCGACACGGTCGGCACGGCCGCCCACGGCCTCCGGCTCGCCCTGCGCACCCAGGAGGAACACCCGCGGCGCCTCCTGGTCGTCGGGTGCGGCCCGCTCGGCCTGGGCGTGGTCGCGGTGGCGCAGGCCCTGGGCATCGAGTCCGTCGACGCCGTCGACCCGCACCCGGGACGCCTCGCGCTCGCCGGGCGGCTCGGCGCGGGAACGCGGGTCGACCTGGAGGCGGAGAACCAGTACGACATCACCGTGGAGGTCAGCGGCGCCGCTCCCGCCCGGGCCGCCGCGCAACGCGTCGTCGTGCCCGGCGGCGCCGTCCTCGCGCTGGGGGAGTCGCACGACCCGTACACGATGCCGGCCACCCCGCGGTGGCGGCGCACGGACTGCTTCACCGTCCGGTCGTTCTACTTCCCGCTCGCGGAGGTGGAGGGCAACTGGGGTCTGCTCCGCCGGTGCGGCCCGGACCTGCGCGACGTCCTCGCGCACCCCCTCACCCTGCCCGAGCTCGCGCAGGCCTTCGACCGCTTCGTGGCCGGCGACCTGCTGAAGCCCTACATCGTCTCCGGAGCGTCCGCATGACCGCGCCTCGCCTGTTCGTCCTCGCCGTGGACCAGCGGCCGTGGCTGACCAAGGCCCTGTGGGGGCACACCGGCGCCGCGACGCCCGACCAGCGCGCCGCCACCACCCGCGCGAAGCACGCCGTCCTCGACGGGCTGCTCGCCGCGGTGGACGGCGGCGTCCCCGGCGAGGCCGCCGGCCTCCTCGTCGACGACGAGCTCGGACCGGGGGTGGCGGAGCGGGCCCGCGCCGCCGGCGTGACCCTCAGCATGCCGCTGGAGCGGGCGGGCCTCGACGTGTACGAGGACGCACCGCCCGACGTCCCGGCGTACCTCGCCCACCACACCCCGGACCTGGCCAAGGTGCTCGTCCGCTACAACCCCGACGGCGACGCCGCCGCCAACGCGGAGCAGCGGCGCCGGCTCGCGCGCACGGCGCGGGCTGCCCGCGACGCGGGCTCGCGGTTCCTCTTCGAACTGCTCGTCCCGCCGCCCCCGCACGCCACCGACGCGTGGGCGCACGACGTCCGGCCCCAGCTGGTGCTGCGGGCCATGGAGGAGATCGTCGCCGACGTCCCGGTCGACGTCTGGAAGCTCGAGCACCTCGGTCCGGCGCAGGGCTACGCCGACGCCGTCGCGCTCGCCGCCACCCACGACGCGACATGCCTGCTGCTCGGCGCGGGCGCCCCGGCGGAACAGGTCGACGCGTGGCTCGCGCGCGCCGCCGGACAGGGGTTCGCCGGCTTCGCGGTGGGCCGCAGCATCTGGTGGGACGCCGTGCGCGCACTGCTGGCGGGCGAGACCGACCACGGCTCGGCCGTGGCGGCCGTGGCCGCCCGCTACCGCCACTTCGTCGACGCCTTCCTCGACGCGTCCCGCCCGGCCGCTCCCGCCGCCAGTACCGGCCGGGCATCGGGATGATCTCCTCCGATGCCAATGAGCGGGTCGGGGAACGGGTGCACCGCGCCCTCCGCGACCGCATCCTCACCGGCGACCTCCCCCCGGGATCGCGACTGTCGGTCCCGGCGATCGCCCGTGAGTTCGGGCTGAGCCGCAGCCCCCTGCGCGATGCCGTCCTGCAACTCGTCCGCGAGGGTCTCGCCGAGGAGACGTTCAACCGGGGCGCCGTGGTGCGCCGGCCGAGCCGCGAGGACCTCATCAGCCTCTACGACGCCCGCGAGGCACTGGAGGGCATGGCCACGCGCCTGGCCACGGCGGGGTTCACACCCGCCGTCCGGCGCAGGCTCCGCGACCTGCTGGCCGAGCACGACGAGGTGGTGTCCGCCGGCGACTTCACCCGCCACATCGACGTCGACGCCGCGTTCCACCGGGAGATCCGCGAGGCGGCCGGCAGCCCGGTGCTCGCCCGGATGCTCGAGGAGATCCAGGGCCAGGTGTTGCTCGCGATGCGCTCGACCAGCGTCAGCGGCGGGATGGCCCAGGCCGTCGCCGACCACCGCCGGATCTTCGAGGCGCTGGCCTCCGGCGACCCGGACGCCGGTGAGGCGGCCGCGCGCCACCACATCGCGCGACTGAGAGGGCTGCTCCGTGCCCACCCCTGACGCCCGCGTCCGCACGCGGTCGCTGCGCTTCTCCGGTCCCGGCGACGTCCGCCTCACGGCCTCGGCCGACCGGCCCCTCGCGCCGCACGAGGTCCGGCTCCGGCCACTCGCCGTCGGCGTCTGCGGCACCGACGCGCACATCGTCGGCGGCTCGTTCCCCGCCGAGCCGGGTGTGGTGCTCGGCCACGAGGTCTGCGGCCGGGTCGTGGAGGTCGGCGACGGGATCGACGGCGCGGCCACCCCCCGGGTGGGCGACCTCGTCACGGTCGAACCCCACCGCTACTGCACGGCGTGCACGTGGTGCCGGGCCGGGCAGGAACACCTGTGCTCGGGCAAGCGGGGCTACGGCGTGCGCCTCGACGGCGGGATGGCCGAGTCCATGATCGTGCCGGCGCGGATCGCCTACGCACTGCCCCCGGACACCACACCGTGGGTCGGCGCCCTCTGCGAGCCGGTGTCGTGCTGCGTGCACGCGGTGGACCGCCTCGGTGTGGTGTCCGGCGAGGCACTGCTGGTGCTGGGTTGCGGCCCGGCCGGCGCCGTCCTGGTCGCCCTGGGGCGGCTGCTCGGCGCCACCCCCGTCGTCGCGGCCGACACGCGGGAGACCCGGCGCGAGCTGGCGCAGCGCATGGGCGCCGACGTGGTGATCGACCCGCGCGACCGGGAGCAGGTGAGCCGTGCGCTCGCCCTCACGGGCGGCGAGGGGTACCCGGCGGTCGTGGACGCGGTCGGCTCCTCCACGGTGCTCGAGCAGGCGCTGACCTTCGCCCGGCGCGGCGGCCGGGTGCTGGAGTTCGGCGTCGCGGCACCGGACGACGTCGCCGCCGTCCGCCCGCACGACCTCTTCAGCCGCGAGCTCACGCTCCTGGGGTCGGTCATCAACCCGTGGACCCACCAGCGGGCGGTGGCGCTCCTGCCCCGGCTCGGGCTCGACCGTCTCACCGCGGCGTTCTACGGGCTCCACGAGTTCGACGAGGCGTTGGCCGCGCAACGTCGCGGCGACGTCGACAAGGTCTTCGTTGCGCCCTCGGGCGAGGCCGCCGCGCGAGGTGGGTGACGCCGCCGCCACCCGCGGGCGCCGGGGCTCGATCAGCGGATCGGCGCGTCCACGGCCGGATATGGCCGCCCGCGCACCGAAGCCGTGATCATCCCCGCAAGCCGCGCCGGGCAGGCGACCACCACCGGCGGCACCACTGCCGGCGCCGCAGCGGTTCGTCTCCCGTGGGCGGGCCCGCTCACCTCGGAACGGATGCGATCGACACCCGCCCGGGTGTCGCGTGCGGGCACCCGCGTCGGTGCCGGCCCGACCGCCGCCCTGACCTGCCGTTATCGGGTGCACATCGTCGTTGCCGCAACCGGTGCCGGCGCAAGCTCGCTCATGCGCTCGCGCCGGAGCGCCCGGCGAGCTCGCGCAGCGGCGCCTTGAGCACCTTGCCCGTCGCGTTGCGAGGCAGGGCGTCCACGACGACCACCCGGGTCGGGACCTTGTAGCGGGCCAACCGCTCCGCGCAGAAGTCGAGGAGGGACCGCTCGTCCACCCGCTGTTCCCGCGCGGCCACGACGAACGCCACCCCGCTCTCGCCCCACCGGGAGTGGGGAGCGCCGACCACGGCGGCCTGCGCCACGGACGGATGGTCGTGCAGCGCGTTCTCGACCTCGGCCGGGTAGACGTTCTCGCCGCCGGAGATGTACATGTCCTTCCACCGGTCGACCAGCGTCAGGTAGCCGTCGGCCTCGACGGTGGCGGCGTCGCCGGTGCGCAGCCAGCCGTCCTCGGTGAGCGCGTCGGCGGTGGCGTCCGGGCGGTTCCAGTAGCCCGGGGTCACGGTCGGGCCTGCGACCTGCAGCTCGCCGGTCTCGCCGAGCGCCACGCGGGCGCCGTCGGCGGACCGGATCCGGCACCGCGTGTAGAGCATCGGCAACCCGATGGTGCCGTTGCGCTCGAGCTCCCGGCCGGGCGGCATCGACGTGACGCAGGCGCCGGCCTCGGTGATGCCGAAGACGGTCGTCAGCGCCACGCCCCTCGCGGCCCAGCCCTCGACGAGCGCGCGGGGCACCGGGGACCCGCCCACGACCGCGGTGAAGGGGCGCAGCGGCGCGTCCGGGAACTCGGGCAGCTGCTGCATGAACTGGTAGTGGGCAGGCACTCCGCAGAGGTGGGTGACCGGCTCGTGCGGATCGCAGATCATCTCGAGGGTCCGGCCCGGGTCGAACGCGCGCGCCAGCACCACGGCGCCGCCCGCGAACAGCACGGGTTCGGCGAAGAGCTGCAGGCCCGCGACGTGGAAGAGGGGCAGCACCGTGAGGCAGCGCGACCCGCGGCTCACGCCCATCGCGGCGCCGATGCCCAGCATGGTCGCGAGCGAGCCGCGGTGGGTGGCGCGGACGCCCTTGGGCGTGCCGGTGGTGCCGGACGTGTAGATGATCGTCCAGTCGGCGTCCTCGTGTACCGGCGGCGGCCGCCAGGTCGCGGGCGCCCCCGCGGCGGCGAGCTCCTCGTAGGAGTCTGCGTCCCCGGGCTCGCTCGCCCAGCGGACGAGCGGGGCGCCGACCGCCGCCGCGACCTCTCCGGCGGTCTCCGCGGCCCAGGTCTCGGCGAGCAGGACGGTCGGGGTGCAGTCCTGGCCGATCGTCGTCAGCTCGGTGGCGGTGAGGCGCCAGTTCATCGGGACGGCGATCGCGCCCAGCAGGGCGCAGGCGTGCAGCACCTCGAGGACCCGGCCGTCCGTGCGGGAGAGCACCGCGACCCGGTCACCGGGCCCGACGCCGTGCCGCTCGGCCAGCGTGTGGGCCAGCGACCGGATCCGGGCGTCGAGCTCGCCGTAGGTGACGTCGACCCCGCGGCCGAGGTCGCGCAGAGCGATCCGATCCGGGGTGCGGGCGGCGTGGTGGCCGATCCACGACACGACCGCGCGCTCGGCCCCGTGGTGTGCGAGCTTCATGGCACGGCGCTCCAACCAGATGTGGACCAGCATCACCCGGCGCTCCGCCCGCCGTTCCCGACGACCGGGCGGCGCTGACACTACCGTCGGCTCCGCGGCCGATCGGCCGTGCCGAGCAAGCGCATCGAGGACACCTGAATGAGCAACGGCAGGATCTACGTCGGGGTCGACGGTTCACCCTCCTCCCAGCAGGCACTGCGCTGGGCCGCGGGGCAGGCCGATCTGACCGGCGGCGAGGTGCACGCGGTGATCGCCTGGAGCTTCCCGGACGTCTACGCCTGGGGAACGGTGATCGACGAGATCGACTGGGCCGCCAACGCCGAGGAGGCGCTGGAACAGGCCGTTGCGGACGCCCTCGACCCGGCCGCTGCCGAGCGCGTCCAGCGCCACGTGATCCAGGGCTCTCCCGCCCGGGCCCTGCTCGAGACGGCCGCCGACGCCGACCTGCTCGTCGTCGGCAGCCGCGGGCACGGCGGGTTCACCGGCGTGCTGCTCGGCTCCGTCAGCCAGCACGCCGTCACCCACGCCCGCTGCCCCGTCGTCGTCGTCCGCGACTGACCGTCTGCACTCAGCACCACGTTCTTCTGCACCCGTTGGCCTGCGTGGGGCCGCGGCGTCGTGATTGGCTCGGCCGCCGCGGCATCCTCGCCGGCACGTCCGGTGAGGGCGGAGTGCGAAAGGCGAAGTGGCCGATGAACGGAACTGGGAGTGCGCGGACGCGAGGCCGCCGAATCCTCCTGTGCATGGTGGCGCTCCTCACGCTGGTGGTCACGGCGTGCGGGGCTCAGGTCGGCATGCAGGGGCCCGACGCCGCTGGGCTGGACACGTCGAAGCCCTTCGGTGGCGACCCGGCGACGGAAGGAACGCCGCAGCCGGGCGGGACGCTGACCGTCGGCATGTACACCGAAGCACGCTCGTTCGACCCGGTCATCGGGTCGAACCTCATGGCGTCGGCCGTGTACGACTCGCTGCTGAAGATGGACAGCAAGGGCGTGCCCCAGCCGATGCTCGCCGAGTCGATGACGACCCCGGACAGCGGAACCACGTGGGTGCTGAAGCTCCGGCCCGGGGTGACGTTCCAGGACGGCACCCCGCTCGACGCGGACGCGGTGATCTTCAACGTCGCCCGGCAGCGGGACGAGCCGACCGCGCTGGGGCACCTCTACACCGAGCCCATCGACGCGATGACCGCGACCGACGACCTGACGGTCACCTTCACGCTGAAGCGCCCGACCGGCTCCTTCCCGGTGTCGTTCGCGCTGCCGTTCTCCTCGGGCAACCTCGGCACGATCGCCTCTCCCGCCGCGGTGCAGCAGTGGGGCGACGACTACGGGCGCCACCCGGTCGGTGCCGGCCCGTTCTCGTTCGTCGAATGGATCCCCAACAACAAGATCACCGTCAAGCGGTTCGACAACTACTGGGACAAGGGCAAGCCCTACCTCGACGGGATCGAGTTCCGGCCGCTGCCCGACACCGACAGCCGCTACGCCTCGGTCGCCAACGGGGACGTGGACCTCGACATCGGCGGGTTCTTCAGCGAGGTCTCGAAGTCCTCGACGAACCCCGACCTGGTGACGTACTACGGAGCAGGCGGCGACGGCCAGTTCGTCTACTTCAACATGACCAAGGCGCCCTTGGACGACCGCCGCGTCCGGGAGGCCCTCATCCGGGCGATCGACCCCAACGCGCTCAACGCGACGCAGTACGACAACGCCGGCCACCTCGCCGTGACGGCCTTCGCCGAGGGCGACCAGTACTACAGCCAGGCGGCCGCCGACGCCTACCCGAAGTACGACGTCGAGAAGGCGAAGCAGCTGATCGCCGACTACAAGGCGTCAGGTGGGAACCCGGACTTCACCTACAACACCGGCAACTCGCCCGACGACCACCAGATGGGCCAGTTCATGCAGGCCCAGTGGGCCGCGATCGGCGTCAACGTCACCCTGCAGTTCGACGACATCGTGACGTACATCGGGCCGGTCGTCCAGGGCACCCAGTTCGGGGTGGCGACGTGGATCAGCGGGCCGTACGAGAACCCGTACCCGTTCCTGCTCAACCAGTTCCACACGGGTGGGATCAACAACTACGGCAGGTACTCCAACCCGCAGGTCGACGCCGTGCTCGACGAGGCGAGGAGCTCGACGGACGAAGCGGTGCAGATCGCCGGCTACCAGAAGGCGCAGGAGCTGATCAACGCCGACCTCCCGGTGATCTGGCTAGCCCGCGCGGCGAAGGCGGCGATCGCCCGGCCGAACATCAAGGGTGTCTCCCGCTACCTGTCCAGCGAGCTGTTCTGGGCGGGGACCTGGAAGACGAATCCCTGACGGTCGCGCGCGGCTACGGGCTCACCCGGTGCTCAGGCGTCCGTTGGCGCGCAGGATCGAGATCGAGCCCACGGTCGCGTAGCCGCGCCACTCGAGCTCGGCGGCGGGGGAGTAGCTGGCGAAGTCGACGGTCCAGCCGCCGTCGTCGCGCTGCTCGCCCTCGACCCGGTCGAGCTCGGCGTCGATGACCTCCGGCCGGAACAGCCGGCGGGACGGACGTCCCGGGAGGGGCGAGAAGGCCAGCGGCCGGATCGCCTCGCCGGGCGCGCCTCCGGTCACCGGGACGACGCCGTCGTCCGGGATGAACCGGCGCAGCCGGTCCAGCCGGTCGGCGGCATCGGGGCGGGTGCCGGACAGGGCGTCCAGGAACTGCACCGCGAAGGACAGCGCGATCGCATGCGGCGCGGCGTCCAGCCCGTCGATCTCGGCGAGGCAGTAGTCGACGGCGCGGCCGGTCCACGGATGCTTCGCGACGGCCGGGTCGTGGGCTGCGACGCGCAGGGCGGTACCCGCGACGAACGCCGTGCTCTGCAGCGTGGACGTCGTCGGGTCGGCCCCGACCCAGAACGGCGCGCTGCCGCTGCCGTCGGCGACCGGCAGGGCGAACGGCAGCCCGCCGTCCGGCAGGGTGATCGTCTCGAGCCAGTCGCAGAGCTGGACCGCGCGCGGCGTGGTGGCCGGGCCGACCTCGGCGAAGACCTCGAACGCGTGCAGCGCGCCACCGGGCTGGCTCTCCGGCGCCCGAAGATCGGGCTCGAGCCCCCAGCCGTACCCGCCGTCGGGGTTGCGATACCCGTCGACCGCGGCGAGCACGGCCTCGGGTGTGCCGCCCGCGCAGAGGTGCTCGAACCGGCGGCGGTCGAGCAGGCGTCCGTGCCGCGTGAGGAAGGACGCTGCGGCCTTCAGATCGATGGACATGGGACTCAGCTTCCAAGATCGCGGCGCCGGCGTCGTGAACGGATCGGACAACCGCCCGCTCCACGTCTCTCGTGGGTGCATCGACCGACCGCCCGGAGCTGGGTGCTGCCGCGGGGCTTCGCGTTCGAGTTGTCCGGGCTGCGGTGACTCGATGTCGGGCCCGTGGACCGCGCGGATCGGTTCCGCGGAACGCGCCGGGACTCTCGCCGGGGCCGTGCTGGGCGTGGGGACGGGACCATCGGATGGTCCGCGCGCACCCGGCGGCAACAGGCTCGTCGAGGAACGGCGTGCCCTACAGCCGGGGACGGCCGCCAACGCATCCACAGGATCCGGTGGTGCACCCAACCCGGCCACCAACCCCAGGCGACGGAGTCGACGTACCGGGCCGAACGCGCGCGAGGCCGGCGGCGGGAGACGGGGCAGGCAGTGGCCGGTCGGGTACGGCGCGCCCACCGCAGCGGAACCCCCCGACCACGGGACGGGGTTGCCGAATCGGCCGCAGCGGCGTTCGGCGATCAAGGCGAAATGGTCGCTAGTCGATCTTCAACAGCGACCATCATCCCTTGATCGCCGCCCTGACCTGCCGTTATCGGGTGCACATCGTCGTTGCCGCAACCATGTCATCCCGCCGACCGCAACCGGAGGCTGTGGGAGACGACCAGCAGCGATGACAGCGCCATCGCGGCGCTCGCGACCAGGGGGTTGAGGAGGCCGGCGACGGCGAGGGGCACGCCGACGACGTTGTAGCCGAACGCCCAGGCGAGGTTGCCGCGGACGGTGCGGATCGTCGCTCCGGCGATCCGCACCGCCGTCGGCAGCACGGTCAGGTCGTCGCGGACGAGGACGAGATCGGCGGCCTGCACCGCGACATCGGTGCCCGACCCGATGGCGATGCCGAGGTCGGAGGTGGCGAGCGCGGCGGCGTCGTTGACGCCGTCACCGACCATCGCGACGGTCCGGCCTCGTTCCCGGAGCCCGCGCACGAACTCGACCTTCTCGCCGGGCAGGGCGCCGGCGTGCACCTCGTCGATCCCGACGATCGCGGCGACGTGGCGGGCGGCTGCGGGTGCGTCGCCGGTGAGCAGGACGGGGGTCAGGCCCATGGCGCGCAGCTGTGCGACCGCGTCGGCGGCGCTCGGCCGCACCGTGTCGGCCACGGCGAGCGCCCCGGCCACGGCGCCGTCGACGCCGACCACGACCGCCGTGGCACCGGTCTCGGCCCAGCCGGCGATCCGGTCGGCGACGGCGGCGACGTCGTCGAAGAGGTCGGGCCTCCCGATCACGACCTCGCGGCCGTCCACGACGGCGCGGGCGCCGCGGCCCGGCAGGGCGCGGAAGCCGGTCACGGCGGGCAGCGGGATCTTTCCGGCGCGGTCGAGCACCGCTGCGGCGACGGGGTGCTCGGAGGCGCGCTCGACGGCCGCGGCGAGCGCGAGCACCTCCTCCTCGGTGCTGCCGGCGACGGCGCAGACCGCGGTGACGCGCATCGCGCCGGTGGTGAGGGTGCCGGTCTTGTCGAGCACCACGGTGTCGGCGGCGTGTACCGCCTCGAGGGCACGGAACCCGGTCACGAAGATCCCCAGCTCCGCGCCGCGCCCGGTGGCCACCATGATCGCGGTGGGCGTGGCGAGGCCGAGGGCGCAGGGGCAGGCGATCACCAGCACGGCGACCGCCCGGCCGACGGCCGTACCGGCATCCGCACCCGCGAGCAACCAGCCGACGAGGGTGAGCACGGCGAGCGCGAGCACGGCCGGCACGAACACCGCGGAGACGCGGTCGACCAGGCGCTGCGCCGCCGACTTGCCGGCCTGCGCATCGCGCACGGCCCGCACCATGCCCGCGAGCCGGGTCTGCTCGCCGACCCGGTCGGCCCGCACCGTCAGCACACCCCCGAGCGCGATGGTGCCCCCGACGACCCGGTCGCCGGGCCCGGCTTCCACGGGAACCGGTTCACCGGTCATCGTGCTGGTGTCGACCGCCGCCCTCCCGTCGACGACCTCGCCGTCGGCGGCGATGCGTTCGCCCGGGCGCACGACGAACCGGTCGCCGGCCCGCAGGTGCGCCACCGGGACCCGGTGCTCGGCCTCCGCGTCCGCCCGGCCCCGCAGCACGTGCACCTGGTCCGGGCGCAGGCGGCCCAGGGCGCGCACGGCGCCGCCCGCGGCGCGCCGGGCCCGTGCCTCGAAGTAGCGACCGGCGAGCTGGAACGTCGTGACCCCGGCGGCGACCTCGAGGTAGAGCGGCCCGCTCGGATGCAGGACCGCCGCCCAGCCCGCGGTCTCGTCCGGCCGCCCCGCGCCGGCGGCGAGCGCCCACAGCGACCACGCCGACGCCGTGAGGATCCCCAGCGACACCAGCGTGTCCATCGTCGTGCTGCCGTGGCGCAGGCCGGCGAGTGCGGTGCGGTGGAACGGCCAGGCCGCCCAGCCGACCACCGGCAGTGCGAGCGCGGCGATCGCCATCTCCCAGCCGGGGAACCGCAGCCCGGGAACCAGCGAGAGCGCGATCGACAGGTCGGCGACCGGTACGAACAGCAGCAGCGCGACGGCCATCCGCCTACGCAGGTCCGGCACCCGGTCGTCCGGGTCCGGTTCGGGGGCGTCCGGAAGGATCGGCTGCGCGGTGTATCCGGCGCGTTCGACCGCCGTGACCAGGTCGGCCACCGGGACGTCCGGGGGATGGGTGACGGTGGCCCGGCCGGTGGCGAGGTTGACCGTCGCGAACACCCCGTCGAGCTTCCCGAGCCGGCGTTCCACGCGCCCGACGCACGCGGCGCACGTCATGCCGCCGACGGCGAGCGCCACCGTGGTCGGCCCCGCCGCCCCGTCGGCGGGGATCGTCTCGGTGGAGATCGTCTCGGTGCGCACGCCGGAGGGGTCGGTCGCGGGCCCGGTGCGGTTCCCGCCGATGGCGCGGATCACGCGGGTCCCGTCCCGGCGAGCCGGGCGAGCATCTCGTTGTAGGCCTGCAGCTCGTCGTCGGTGGTCGCGGTCCGGCGGTCGCGCCGGGCGGCCTCCCGCTCGTCGTCGCGAGACCATCGCACGAGCAGGGCGACGATCACCAGGAGCATCGGCAGCTCGGCGGTGGCCCAGGCGAGTCCGCCGCCGACCTGCTGGTCGTGCAGCAGATCGGGCAGCCAGGGCAGGGCCAGCTGCCGGTAGAACTCACCGCCGATGACCCTGGACGTGCTCATCACGGTGATCGCGAAGAACGCGTGGAACGGCATCGACGCCAGCAGCACGGCCAGCCGGCCCAGGTGCGGGATTCGCGACGGCGCCGGGTCGACACCCACCAGCGGCCACAAGAACAGGTAGCCGACCAGCACGAAGTGCAGGTGCATCAGCTGGTGGCCCCAGTGCACCTCGACGGCGGCGTCGAAGAGCCCGGTGAGGTACAGCGCGTAGAACGAGCCGACCCACAGCGTGAGCAGCACCAGCGGATGGGTCAGCCGGCGCGCGGCCGCGGACGTGGCCGCATCGGCGATCCACTCCCGGGGGCCGGGCGGCCGCCCGCGCCCGGCCGGAGGCAGGGCGCGCAGCACGAGCGTGACCGGGCCGCCGAGGGTGAGCAGCGCCGGCACCAGCATGGACAGCGCCATGTGGCCCACCATGTGCACGCTGAACACCCCGACCGAGTAGCGCCCCACACCCGAGGACGTCGCGAGGAGCAGCACCGCGCAGCCGGCGAGCCAGGCCGCGGTCCGGCCGCCCGGCCATGCGTCGCCGCGCCGGGCGAGCCGCCCGACCGCCAGCAGGTAGCCCGCGGCGAGCAGCAGGGCGCCCGTGCCGAAGATCAGGTTGAACCGCCAGTCGAGCAGCAGCGATGTGGCGCTCACCGGCTCGGGCAGGTCGTAGCCGATCAGGGCGTCGGTGGGGGTGTCGGTGCCGTCGAGGAACCGTGGTGGGGTCCGGCGGGTGAGCACGACCCGCAGGAGCAGGCTCACGACCGCGCCGGCGAGGAGCACGGCTGCCGCGGCCCGGACCCGTCCGGCCCGCCACAGCAGCAGCCCGCCGCCGCCCGCGAGCATGAGCGTCGTGAGCTGCGCGGCGACCACGGCGGTCCACGCCATGGCCGAGAGCGGCGCCGCCCCGGCGCCGACGGCAGCGGCGACCGCCGCGGTCCCGACGAGCACCGGCCAGGCCGTCGCGACGATCCGCCCGGTGCGGCGGACCACCACCACGCGGTGCGGACCGCCGCGCCGCATGTGCAGCAGCAGCGACAGCAGCAGGCCCGTCACCGCGGCGGCGGCGAGCGTGTGCAGCACGGACGCGTCCGTCGCGCGGTCGTGGTCCGCGCCCGTCGCGACCAGCCCGACGACCGCGGGCGGTAGGAGCGACCCGGCCGCGGGCACCAGCAGGAGAGCGCTCGCCCGCCATGTCAGCGCGACGAGGCATCCGACGGCCGTCAGCAAGAGCCCGATTCCGGTGAGGAGCCACGCCAGCGGCTCCTCGAGCGCGACGACGAGCGGCCACCACCCCGCCCCCAGCACCGCGGGCAGCGATGCACCGGTCAGATCGACGGCCAGCAGCGGCACCAGCGCGAGGGCCGCGGTCCCGCCGACGGCGGCGGACCAGCCGGCGCGGCGCATCGCCAGCCAGCCGTCGACGTCCAGCGCGCCCGGCGCCCGCGGCGGGGCGACGAACGCGGTGTACAGCAGCGACCCGACCGTCACCGCGCCGCCGAGCTCGGCCACCGCCCGCACGGTGGGCACCACCATGCGATGCGCCAGTCCCGGATCCGGCAGCCCGAGCCAGGCGTACAACCCGCTGTCGGCCGCGGCGAGCAGCCCGCACGCCGGCGCCGCGACGAGCCCTGCCAGGACGAGCAGCATGTCCCACCTCCCGGGCAGAGGTCGTCGGGAGGGAGGCCCGGGTTCCCGGCAGGCGGCCGACGTCGCGTCCCTACGAGCCGGGGCATATCGCGGGCATATCGGAAATCCGATACGTGCTGACGACACCACGCTCCCTCTACTGCAGGCATGACCCACCCCCACGACGCGGTCACCCCGCCGGCCGGGCGGACGGCCTGATGCGCACCGTCTTCCTCGCGTCGTTGTGGACCCACACCCGCAGGTACGTCGCCGCGGCGATCGCGGTGATCGTCGCGGTCGCCTTCGTCGTCGTGATCGGCGTGCTCACCGCCGGGGCCAAGAGCGGGCTCATGGACAACGCCGGGTCGCCGTACCGGGGTGCCGACCACGTGGTCGACGCCCCCGAGGACGAACCCTCGCGGGGCCCGTCGTGTTGCCCCGGAACCCTGGACACGTCGGACGCGATCGCGCTCGTCGACCGACTCGGCGACAACGCATCCGGGCTCGGCCGCGTCCTGCTGGCGGCGCGCGCCGGCGACTGGCGGGGTGACACGACCGTCGGGCCGATCGCGGCCGGGGAACAGCTGCGCTGGCAGAAGCTCGTCTCGGGCCGCTTCCCGGAACGGGCGGGCGAGGCGGTGGTGCACGTGTGGGACGCCCAGGCCCGGGAGATCGCGATCGGCGACCGGATCCGGGTCGGGGAGGGCGCCGCGGGGACCGACCTGGCAGTGGTCGGCCTCGTGGAGTCGCCCTCCACCTGGACCCAGGCCTCGGTGTACGTGACCTGGCCGCAGTACGTGCAGTGGCGCGACCAACCCACCTTCCACGTGGTCGGGATCGCGAACACCCTGGGGCTCTCCGTCCTCGAACGCGCCCGCGAACACGCGCTGCTGCGCGCGCTCGGGCTCACCCGCGGGCAACTGCGGCGGATGCTGGCCGCCGAGGCGGCGCTGCTGTCGGTGGCGGCCACCCTGTCCGGCACGACGATCGGCGTCGCGTTCGCCTGGGTCGGCTACGAGACGTTCGTGAAGCAGGCCCTCACCCACGCCACCATGCGGATCCCCTGGCCGGCACTCGGCGTCGTCGTCCTCCTCGCCGCCCTGGCCGGCCTGCTCGCCTCCGTCCTCCCCGCACGCCGCGCCGCCCGGGTGACCCCGGCCGCGGGACTGTCCCTCGACTGACGCGGCCGCGGACGGTGCGCCGACAGTGGTTGTCGATGCGCAGCGAAATGACCGATCATTCCGGTCGTCGCGATTCCCGGGAAGAATTGCGGGTGGTCGAGTGCCGGTCGGGGTCCTCGAGGGTGGGCGGGGCACTAAGTAGACTAACTAGTGCGTCTTGGAGGTAGGATCGGCTCCTTGCTGGAACGGCCGGAACGGGTTGGAGCGGTGATGGCGCGGACGACCGACGGGGCGCGGGGGACTGCTGTGCGGCAGTCCTCGCCGGTCCGGGAGCGGATCCTGGCAGCGGCCGACGAGTACTTCTACGCCAAGGGGATCCGCGCGGTGAGCGCGGACCGGCTGATCGCCGAGGCGGGCGTCAGCAAGGTCACCTTCTACCGGCACTTCCCCTCCAAGGACGATCTGGTCCTGGCCTATCTCGAGGGCCGTGCGGCGCTCGAGCGCCGGGTGCTCGAGCAGTTCCGCGCCGAGTCCGGCGACGCCTGCGACACGCTCCTCGCCATCGCGCGCGGAATCGCGGAGCTGAGTTGCACGCCCGGGTTCCGCGGCTGCCCGTTCATCAACGCCGCGGCCGAGTACGCCGACCCCGCCCATCCCGTCCGCCGGGCCATCGCCACGCACCGCGAGTGGTTCGCGGGCTTCCTGAGGGGTCTGCTCGAAGAGCTGGGCGTCGGCGGCTCCGCCACGCTGGTCGAGCAGCTGGTCATCCTGCGTGACGGCGCGATGGTCGGCGGCTACCTCGGCCTCGACCCGGCGTCCCGCCTCGACACGATCATCGGCGCGGGTCGAGCCATGATCGACGCTGCGCGGGCGGGCGCCGCATTGCCGGGTGCGACCTCGCCCTGAGCGCGCGTGCCGGCGGGTTCCCCCCCGCCAGGCAAGGTCCGCCGGGTGGCCGCGATGCTGCCGTGGGTGGCGGTCGAGTGGGCCGCGGCCGGGTGGGCCGATCGCTGCCGCGCGGTGCCATGGCGCGCATCACATGCCCTTGCGGCGGGCAGGCGGAGCCGGGAGCCTGAGACATGTAGACGAACTGGTACGTCTACCTGTCGCTCGCCGATCGAAGGAACCGTCATGACAACAGCGACCGCTTCGCCGCAGGTGCAGATGGCCTCAGCCCTCCGGGGGCTGTACTTCGCCCGTTTCGGCTTCGCCGTCGTATGGGCGGCGCTGTTGTTCGTGACCGGCGCGAGCGTCGGGCCGGTGAGCGCGACGCTGATCGTGCTGTACCCGCTGTTCGACGTGGCCGCCGCGATCGTCGACGCCCGCAGGTCCCGGTTGATCGGATCGGCCACCGGCCTGTACGTGAACATCGCGATCAGCTCCCTCGCCGCGATCGGAATGGCCATCGCGCTCGCGTCCGGTGTTCCGGCGGTGCTGCGGGTGTGGGGAGTGTGGGCCGTTGTGGCGGGCCTCGTCCAGCTGATCGTCGCCGTGAGTCGCCGCAAGATGGGCGGCCAGTGGGCGATGATCCTCAGCGGGGGCATCTCGGTGCTCGCCGGGACGTCGTTCTTCATCGAGGCCGCCGCGGAGAACTCCACGCTGAGCAAGGTCGCCGGCTACGCCGTGCTCGGCGGGATCTTCTTCCTGGTCTCGGCGCTGCGCCTCGGCCGCGCCGCCAAGGGGCACTGACACGCCGCGACGATCGCCGTCGCCGCCGAAGTGCCACTGATCCCGCTCGTGTTGGTGGAGATCCGCCGGCACGGCCGCCTCCCCGCGGGGCTGACGGGCTCGGCCCTGATCGCGGGGGTGTTCCTGGGCGTCGACTTCCTCATGTGGAACGTCAGCATCGGTGACATCGGGGCCGGCATCGCCACCGTCGTCGTCAACCTGCAGGTCGTCCTGTTCCCCGTCCTGGTGGGGCTGGTGAGCCGCACCCGCATCAGCAGGCGCTTCCTGCTCGCACTTCCGGTCCTGACCGTCGGGGTCGCCCTTGCCGGCGGCGCGCTGGGCGGTGCCGGCGGCCTGGGTGGCGACCCCGTTCGGGGAACCGTGCTCTGCGCGCTCGCGGCGGTCGCCTACACGGGATACCTGTTCCTCAACCGGCGCTCCGGTCGCCGCTCACCCGCACACCCCGCGACGCCGGTGTTCGTCGGCACCGCCGCGGCCGCCGCGACCGCAGGCGTCGCGGGTGCGGCGACGACGGGGATCGCCGTGGACCTGCCGGCGACCACCTGGCTGTGGCTGGCGCTGCTCGCCGTGTTCGGGCAGGTCGTCAGCTGGCTCCTGGTGGCGCGCGGGCTGGCGAGCATCGAACCCGCGTGGGCATCGACGCTCCTGCTGCTGCAGCCGGTCGGGGCGGTCGTCCTCGCCGCCGTCGTCCTCGGCCAGGTGCCCGCGGCGACCCAGCTCGGCGGTTGCGGCCTCATCCTCCTGACCATCTGGCTCCCGGCCGTCGGTCCCGGACGACGGGGGCGCGGCCCGGTGCCGGGCGGCGAGAGCTACGACAAGTCGCAGCTGCTGTCGGTCATCGGGGGCCGGCCGGTCCGGCACCGAGCCCCTCCGCGACGGACTGGAGGCTGAGCCGCTGGACGTCGAGCAGGTGCCCGTGCATCGCCTCGTACGCGCCTTCCTCGTCGTGCCGGCAGATGGCGTCCAGGATCCGGTGGTGCCCGTCCAGTGACTGCTGCATGCCGTCCGGTGCGTGCAACGACCGCTCCCGGCTGTCGCGCAGCAGCTCGTGGATGCCCTCGACCATCTTGGCCAGCAGATCGTTCGTGGCGGCCCGCGCGATCGCGAGGTGGAACGCGCTGTCGTCGTCGACGAACGGGGTTCCCCGCGCGAGCTGCTCCTCCTGGCGGGAAACGGCTTGCCGGAGGACGTCGAGGTCGGCGGACCGGGCCCGTTGCGCGGCCAGCCTGGCGACCTGGGGCTCGAAGAGGAGGCGCAGTTCGAGCTGGTCGGCGAGGGTGCCCTCGGCCAGCCGCAGCGCGGTGACGAGCGTCGTGACGGAGGCCGTGGCGGAGTCCGCCCGCGCGAACGTGCCCTCGCCCATCCGGCGTTCGATCAGCCCGTTGTGGTCGAGCACCTCGAGGGCCTGGCGGATCGTCGCGCGGCTGACGAGGAACCGGGCGGAGAGCTCCCGCTCGGAGGGAAGCCGGTCACCCGGCCGGAGGGTGCCGTCCTTCATGAGGTCCCGCAGCTGGCGGGCCACCTCCTCGTGAGCGCGCGTGCGGGCGACCGGTCGGATGTCGAGTCCGGCGCGCTCCAGCTCCGCCATGCCCGCATCGTACCGGTGGGCGGTGGTCAGACCACCAGGCCACTCGGTTGGTGGATAGACCATTGCAATGGCGGCAGCCACAGTCGGTGAATGCAGTATTCGATGAGTCGCACCACGCGCCCGGTGGCGCTGGCGCGCCGGGGGATGGTCGCGTCCCCGCACTACATCGCGTCGGCCGCCGGGCTGCGGGTGCTGGAGGACGGCGGCAGCGCCGTGGACGCCGCGGTCGCCGTCAACGCCGCCCTCGGCGTGGTCTACCCGCACATGACCGGTCCCGGCGGGGACGCGTTCTGGCTCATCTACGACGCCGCCGGCAGGCGGGTGCACGCGCTCAACGGCAGCGGGCGAGCGGCCCGTGCGGCCACCCGCGAGTTCTACCGCGCGCGGGGGCACGCGACGATCCCGCAGCGGGGCGCGTCGGCCGCGGTCACGGTGCCCGGCGCGGTCGACAGCTGGTGTGCCGCGCACGGCCGGTTCGGGCGGCTGCCGCTGGCCCGGGTGCTCGCCCCCGCCATCGCGCACGCCAGGGACGGCTACCCGATGTGCGGCGGCCAGGCCGCCTGCCTGCGCCAGGTCGCCGACGTGCTCGCCACGCACGCCCCGAACTGGGAGGCGCTCGACGGCGCAGCGCCCGACGTGGGACGCGAGGTGCGGTTGCCCCGGCTCGCGGCCACGCTGGAACGGGTCGCCGCGCACGGCCGCGACGGCTTCTACACCGGAGCGGTGGCCGAGGAGATCACGCGGGCGGTGCAGCAGGAAGGGGGCGTGCTCGCCGTCGAGGACTTCGCCGAGCACCGGTCCGACTGGACCGAGCCGCTGCACACCACGTACCGCGGACTCGACTGCTACCAGCACCCGCCCAACTCGCAGGGCTTCGCGCACCTGATGCTGCTGAACGTCCTGGAAGGCCTCGACCTGGCCGCCATGGGCGACGGCAGCGCGGAGTACGTGCACACCGTGGCCGAGGCGACGAAGCTGGTGTTCGCCGACCGGGACCGCTACCTCACCGACCCCGAGTTCAGCCCCGCGCCGCTCGGTGACCTGCTGTCGAAGGAGTACGCCGCGGAGCTGCGCTCCCGGATCGGGCGCGCCCACCTTCCGGCACCGGAGCCGGCCGCGGCGGTGGGCGGGGACACCACGTGCACCGTTGTGGTCGACGACGAGGGCAACGCCGCATCCGTCATCCAGAGCCTCTACCACGAGTGCGGCTCCGCGTTCGTCGGCGGCGAGACCGGGATCATGCTGCAGAACCGGGGCTCCTTCTTCTCCCTCGACGAGGAGCACGTCAACCGGCTCGAACCGGGGAAGCGCACGTTCCACACCCTGATGCCGGGGCTGCTGCTGCGCGACGGCCGCCCGCACCTCGTCTACGGGACGATGGGCGGGGAGGGGCAGCCGCAGACCTCGACGGCGATCGTCAACCGGGTCGTCGACTTCGGCCAGGACGTGCAGCAGGCCATCGACGCCCCCCGATGGCTCTACGGCCGCACCTGGGGCGAGGAGACCCGCGACCTGCGGGTCGAGAGCCGCTTCGGGCGCGAGACCGTCGACGAACTGCAGCGCCGTGGCCATCCGGTCCGGCCGGTCGGCGAGTTCGACGACGTGATGGGCCACGCGCAGGCGATCCGGGTCGACCCGGAACGGAACCTGCTCATGGGCGGAGCCGATCCGCGTGGGGAGGGCAGCGCGCTGGGCTGGTAGCCGCTCGCACGCCCCCGAACGACCGGCGCGGACCCGCCCGCCGCTCCGGTGTCCTCGCACGCCCCTGGACTCGAAGGAGAGTCGGCATGTCAGAGGTAGCACCAACGACGAGTTCGGAGCGAGCCGGCGCCGGGGCGGGAGGCGCGGCGACCCGTCGCTGGGTCCAGCTCGCGCTCGGGATCGCGGCCATGATCGTGATCTCCAGCCCGCAGTACACGTGGACGCTGTTCGTGCCTGCGCTGCAGGACACCACCGGTGCGGGCGTGGCCGCACTGCAGGTCACGTTCTCCCTGCTGATCGTCCTGCAGACGTGGTTCTCGCCGGTGCAGGCGTGGCTGGTGGACCGGTTCGGGCCGCGGCTGCTGCTCTCGATCGGGGCGCTGCTCGTCGGCGCCAGCTGGGTGCTGGCCGCACCCGTGACCTCACTGCTCGGGCTGTACCTCACCTACGGCGTGCTCGGCGGGATCGGGACGGGCATCGTCTACGTCGGGGTCATCGGCCTGGTCGTCGGCTGGTTCCCGGACCGGCGGGGCCTCGCCGTCGGGCTGGCCGCGGCGGGCTACGGATTCGGTGCGTTCCTGACCACGGTCCCGATCGCCGCCATGGTCGATGCCGGTGACCACCAGCAGGCACTGATCACCTTCGGTCTGATCCAGGGCCTGGTCGGCCTGGTCGTGGCGCAGGGCCTGCGCAAGCCACCCCGAAACGCCGGCATCGACCCGGCGCTGGTCGCCGGCGGCCGGCAGTCGCAGCGCAGCTACCGGCCCCGCGAGATGCTGCGCACCCGCCCGTACTGGCTCCTGCTGGTCATGATGGCGATGATGTCCACCGGCGGGCTCATGGTGGCCGCGCAGGTCGAGGTGTTCGCCCGCGACTTCGGCGTGGACGGCTACCAGGTGCTCGGGATCGGTGCGGTCGCACTGTCGTTGAGCCTGTCCCGCATCACCAACGGCCTCACCCGCCCCTTCTTCGGCTGGGTCTCCGACCGGATCGGGCGCGAGCAGACGATGCTCATCGCGTTCACCCTCGAAGGCATCGCCGTGCTGTCGGTGCTCGCCTTCCGCGAGAACCCGGTGTTGTTCGTCATCCTCACCGGGGTCGTCTTCTTCGGCTGGGGGGAGATCTTCTCCCTGTTCCCGGCCACGCTCACCGACATCTACGGGCCGGAGCACGCCACCACCAACTACGGGTTCCTCTACGTGGCCCAGGGCGTCGGGGCCATCCTCGGCGGGCCCGCGGCCGCCTACCTCGTGGCGGCCACCGGCAGTTGGGCGCCGGTGTTCTTCATCGTGGCCGCGCTGGACATCGCCACCGCGCTCCTCGCCTACTTCGTGCTCAGGCCGATGCGGCGGAGCTGGGTCGCCGCACCGGTGGACGCCGCGACCGGGTAGCACGGCCACCCGCTCGGTCTCAGTGGCCGTGCGGTGCGGCCAGCTTCATGTTCAGCCAGGCGTAGATCGGCCCCAGCGCGTTCATCACGACGGCCGCCAGGAGCGCCAGTACCGGGCTGGTCGAGTCCGGTCCGAACCCGCCGAAGAAGGTGGCGAAGAAGGTGGCGAACCCGAAGAACATGCCGGGGACGAACGCGAACACCGGCGAGAGGCGGGCCACCGAGATCATCGCGCCGTTGAGGACGAAGAGGATGACCATCTCCGCGATGACGTAGGCGGCCCCGGTGAAGAGCAGGGCGGCCTGCTGGAAGCCCAGGACGATCAGGAAGGCGGCGAACGACCCGAGCGGCATCACCGCCCAGATCCGCTTCATGTTCTCCCGGGTGGGTCCGCCCATCGCGAACGTTCCCGCCCAGCCGATGAAGATCGCCCACGGCGGGAGGTGCGGGGGGCCGAGGGAGATCAGCACCGTGGTGATCGCGAGCAGGGAGGCGGCCACCTCGACGGGCAGGTTGAGCCAGTTCGTCGGCTTCGCCGCAGCGGCACCGATCTCTGTCGACTTGTCGGTCACCGCTGGGCTCCTCGTCCGTCGGTCGGGTTGATCACACAGTCGTGTCGCGTCTCGACCGTGACCCGGCCGCGCTTCACGACCCATCGGCGCACCGGGATGTCGAGCAGTACGTCGTCGACCCGGTTGCAGTCGAACACCACCAGGTCGGCCGCCTTCCCGACCGCGAGCCCGTAGGAGTCGGCGATCCCGATGGAGCGAGCCGCGTCGTAGGTCGCCATGCGGAGCACCTCGGCCTGGCTGTGCGGTGTCCCGAACTGGGCCGCGTGTGCGAGCAGGTTTCCGATCAGCAGCGGGTCGGCCTTGCCGAACGGGGTGAACGCGTTGCGGACGTTGTTCGAGGAGAACGTGACGTTGACGCCCGAGTCCCGCAGCAGGTGGACCGGGGTGAGCCCGCGTCGCTGGTTCTTCGTGTCCCGCCGGCCGCCGAGGTAGAGGTCGGTGGCCGGGAGCGTGACGATCTGGACGTCCGCCTCGCGCAGGAGCGAGATGACGGCTTCGCACTCCTGGGGGGACAGCGCCGCGAGGCTGGTGACGTGGCCGAGGGACACCCGGGACCGGTAGCCACGTTTGAGCGCCTGTTCGGCGATGTGCCGCGCGGTCGTGAAGCGCGGGTCCTGGGCGTCGTCGGCGAAGTCGGCGTGCATGTCGACGGGGGCGTCGAAGCGTTCCGCGAGCTCGAACACGTGCTCGATGTGGCGTTCGGTGTCGTTCCGGTCGGCCTCGTTGTACGGACATCCCCCGACGACCGAGGCGCCCATCCGCATCGCCTCGGTCATCAGTTCGAGCGTTCCCGGCGATTTGACGATGCCCTCCTGCGGGAACGCCACGATCTGGATGTCGACCAGGTCCCGGTACTCCTGCTGGAGTTGCAGCGCCGTCTCCACCCCGAGGAGGCCCTGCAACGGATCCACGTCCGGGTGCACGCGGATGGCCACCGTGCCGGCGCGCACCGCCATGTCCAGCACCGCGCGGGAGCGCTCGAGGACGTCCTCGCGGTCCTGCTCGGCCTTCAGCTTGCCGGTGAGCCGGATCGCCTCCTCCAGCGTGCCGTCGCGGGTGGGTTGCCTGCGGTAGAGCAGCGCCTTGTCCATGTGCAGGTGCGGTTCGACGAAGCCGGGCAGGACGGCCCGCCCTGCGGCGTCGATCCGCCGGGCCGCGTCCTGGCCCAGGTCCGGGCCGATCGCGGCGATCCGACCGTCGGAGACGGCGATGTCGACGAGACCTCGGTCGTCCCACACTCGGGCGTTCTCGATGAGCAGGTCCATGCACAGTCCCTGGGGGTCGACGGTGACGCGCTGTGGCGTGCGACACAGACTCGGTGGCGGTGGGTGCTGCCGTCACCGGCAACCGGTGCCGAGAATCGGCGGCCGAAACTGACAGCTCGTGACGACGGTCGGGCGACGGGTTGCCGGCGCGGAGCGGGCTTTCCGGACCAGGCGTTCGCGAGTTCCCGCGCGGTGAGCAGGAGGTAGAGCACGAAGCCGGTGACGGGAAGGGCGTGCCAGAGGTCGTCGCCGATGTCGAGCCGGTACCGGCCGCGTCGCGCCGCGCGGGCGGGTCACTGGCAAGCGGTGCTGGGGGGATCCGGCCACTTCTGTCACCTGCTGCCCATGACCAGCACCCGGTGCGGCGGCACAGTGACCGCATGGCTGTGGGTAGCGTCGCGCGGGCGAACTCGTACTTCGACTCCGTGGTCCTGATGCGGGTGGCCTCCGAGCTGGGTGGACGACCGGGTGTCCGGACCGCGAGCCTGGTCATGGCCACCGAGACCAACAAGGACGTGCTGGCGGCCGCGGGGCTGCTGACCGACGAGTCCCGCGATGCGGGCCCGAACGACCTCGTGATCGCGGTGGACGGCGAGGAGACCGCCGTGCGGGCCGCGCTCGTGGCGGCCGAGGAGGCGTTGCACGGGGAGGGGACGTCGCCAGGAGCCGGCGACGGCGCGGCGTCGCCGGCGCCACGGACCCTCGCCGGAGCGGGCGGCGGCGCGAACCTCGCCCTGATCTCCACCCCCGGCCGGTACGCGACGGCCGAGGCGCTGAAGGCCCTCCGCAACGGCATGCACGTGTTCCTCTTCAGCGACAACGTGCCGGTCGAGGACGAGGTGCTGCTCAAGCAGGAAGCGCAGCGGCGCGACCTGCTCGTGATGGGCCCGGACTGCGGGACGGCGGTGCTGAACGGCGTCCCGCTCGGCTTCGCGAACCAGCTCCGCTCCGGCGGCGTCGGCCTCGTCGGCGCCTCGGGCACCGGCCTGCAACAGGTCTCCTCGCTGGTCGACACCTGGGGCTCGGGGATCAGCCAGGTCGTCGGGGTGGGCAGCCGCGACCTGTCCGAGGAGGTGGGCGGCCTCTCGATGCTCGCCGCCCTCGACGCCCTCGCCGCCGACCCGGCCACCGAGGTCATCGGGCTCGTCTCCAAACCGCCGGCCGCACCGGTGGCGGAGAAGGTGCTCCAGCAGGCCGGCGCCATCGGGAAGCCGGTCGTGGTCGCGTTCCTCGGCGCGGACCTGCAGTCGCCCTCGGACTCGGTCGTGGTGGTCCCCAGCCTCGACGAGGCGGCGGCCGCCGCCGTCCGGCTCGGGACCGGGACGCCCCCGCCCGCCGCGCCCGCCCACGCCGCCGACCGCCTCGCGGCCGGGCTCGACGGGGGCCGCCGCCTGCTGCGCGGTCTGTACGCCGGCGGCACGTTCGCCTACGAGGCGGGCCTGCTCGTCGAACCGTTGCTGGGGCACGTCGACCACACGGTGGACGACGGGCCACCCGGCTCGCTGCCCGGCCGGCACGTGATCCTCGATCTCGGCGACGACCGGTTCACCGTCGGCCGTCCGCACCCGATGATCGATCCCAGCACGCGTGTCGAGTACCTGCGCAGCGCCACCCACGACCCGGCAACCGCGGTGATCGTGCTCGACGTCGTGCTCGGCCACGGCGCGGGCCCGGACCCGGCCGGGGCACTCGCCGGGGTGGTGGCCGAGGCGACCTCGCGGCCGGGTGGCCCGGTCGTCGTCGCGTTCGTCGTGGGCACGGCGGCCGACCCGCAAGGACTGGCCGGGCAGGAGCGGACGCTGGCCGAGGCCGGTGCCGTGATCGCCCGCAGCAGCACCGACGCCGCGCGGCTGGCCGCAGCGGTACTGACCAGCGCGACCGGGGGAGTGGGCCGATGAACTCGCTGCAGGATCTGTTCACGGGGCCGGTCCGCGCGGTGAACGTCGGCCTCGGCGAGTTCGCCGGGCCGGTCGCCGCCGCCGGGGCCGACGTCGTGACGCTGGACTGGCGGCCGCCGGCACAGGGCGACCGGGATCTCGGGATGCGGCTCGCCGCGCTGACCGCCCATCCCCTCGTCGAGGCCGCCAACCAGGAGGCGCTGCACCGCATCCTGGACGCGCAGCCGCACCTCGTGGACGTGCGGCCCGCCCGTGAGGTCATCCCCGAACTCGCCGAGGAGCGACTGCTGCTGCACGCGGGCCCGCCGATCGCGTGGGAGCGCATGTGCGGGCCGATGCGGGCGGCCGTGGTGGGCGCTGCGCTGCTCGAGGGATGGGCCGACTCGCCCGAGGCCGCCACGCGCATGGCGGACTCCGGCGAGATCTCCTTCGACCCGTGCCACCACCACGACGCGGTCGGTCCGATGGCGGGCATCATCTCCGCGTCGATGCCGGTGCTGGTCGTGGCGGATCCGGCGACGGGCCGGCAGGCCTACTGCAACCTCAACGAGGGGCAGGGCCGTTGCCTGCGCTACGGCGCGCTCGGCGACGACGTCATGCGGCGGCTGCGGTGGATGGGCGAGCGCCTCGGGCCGAGCCTGCAGGCCGCGGTCCGCTCGCTGTCCGAGCCGGTCAACCTGAAGTCGGTCATCGCCAAGGCGCTGCAGATGGGCGACGAGTGCCACAGCCGCAACGTCGCGGCGAGCGCGCTCCTCGTGCGCCTGCTCGCGCCGGCGCTCGCCCGTCAGGACGCGCTGGGCGGCGTGGAGGCGCTCGAGTTCCTCGGCGGCAACGACTACTGGTTCCTCAACTTCTCCATGGCGGCCAGCAAGCTCGCCACGATGGCCGGGCACGGAGTCGAGCACTCGACCGTGGTGACGACGTTCGCCCGCAACGGGGTCGACGTCGGGATCCGGGTCAGCGGGATCGGTGACGACTGGTTCACGGCACCGGCCGCCGACGTGGACGGGCTCTACTTCCCGGGTTACGGCCCGGCGGATGCCAACCCCGACATCGGTGACAGCGCCATCGCGGAGGTGCACGGGCTCGGCGGCTTCTCGCTCGCGGCCGCGCCCGCCATCGTCGGATTCGTCGGCGGCACCACGGCGGACGCCCGCCGGGCCACCGAGGAGATGGCGATGATCACGGTGGGTCGGCACCGCGAGTTCCAGATGCCGACGCTCGACTTCGCCGGCAGCCCGCTCGGCATCGACGTGCGGGCGGTCGCCGACTCCGGCCTGGAACCGATCATCACCACTGGCATCGCGCACAAGGAGCCGGGGATCGGGCAGATCGGTGCCGGCATCACCCACGCGCCGATGGAGTGCTTCGTGAAGGCGTTGCGCGCGTTCCCGGTCCCGCCGGACGCGGGATGACGACGCCGGGCGCGGCGAGTCTCGCGTTGGCCGGCCTCCTCGAGGGCGGGCATCGGCCGGCGCGGGTCGTCGGCGTCCTGCGGGCCGCGGCCTACCTGGAGGTCGGGGGAGCCGATCCGGAGATCATGGCGCTGGTCACCCGCGACGCCGTCCGGGTGCCGAACGCCGTGGTACTGCCCCTGACCGCGGCCGACGCGCCGTTCGCGGCCGTGCGGCCCGGGATGCGCGCGACCGTGGGCGCCGCTGCGGTGCGGGTGGGCCCGCTGACGGTGCCGGTGACCCGGTGGTGGGCTCCCGGCCGGCCGCACATCGCGAACGTCCGGGGCGCGCTCGACCGGGCGGGCGAGTTCGCCGGGCTGGTCGCCGCGGCCGCCCGCCCCCTCCCGGACGTCCTCGCCGCACCGGTGGCGGCGTTGCGGGCGGGGCTCGCCGGGGGGGACCGGGACACGACCGGGCACGCCGTGCTCCGGCTCCTCGGGCTGGGCCCGGGTCTGACCCCGTCCGGGGACGATGTCGTCGCCGGGGCGCTGGTGACCGTGCGTGCCCTCGGCGTTGCGAACGCAGCGGCCGACGGCGCGGCCCGCACGGTCGCCGCCTGCGCCCACCGGCGGACCCCGCTGATCTCCGCGGGGCTGCTCCGGCACGCGGCGCAGGGCCGGTGCGTCCCGCCGCTCGCGACCATGATCGCCGCGCTCGGCGGGACGGCCCCGCTGGATGCGCCGCTGGCGTCGCTGCTGGCGGTCGGGCACCACTCGGGCAGCGACCTCGCGCGCGGTGTCGCGCTGGCGCTCACCGCCGTCGCCGGGGCGCCGGCGCGCGGTGCTGGGCCTTCGCCGCCGCCACGAGGCGGTTGGCGTGCACGGCGATCTCCAGCTGCAGCCGGCTCATCGGGTGGCGCTCGACCCCACCGGTGAGCCGTTCGATCTGCCCCAACCGGTAGCGCAACGTGTTGTAGTGCACGTTCAGCTCGTCCGCGGTCGCCACCCCGTTGCGGTCGTTGTGCAGGTAGCACTCCAGGGTGTGGACCAGGCTCCCCCGGTGCTCGCGGTCGTAGGCCGCCAGCGGGCCGAGCGCCTCGTCCACCTGCCGGCGCAGCTCCTCCGGCGGCAGCTGGTAGAGCAGCCGGTAGACGCCCAGCTCGTCGTGGCGCAGCACGAACCCGCGGTCGTAGAGCTCCCGCCCGAGGGACAGCGCCTCGCCCGCCTCCTGGTAGCTGCGGTGCAGGTCGGTGAAGTCCGGGTAGACCCGCCCGCAGCCGATCCGGACGTGCGCGTCGGGGCAGATCCGGGCGATCTGGTCGTGCACGGACTGGCAGACCTGGCCGAGCGAGGTGCCCGGCTCGACGAGCATCGCCAGCGCCCGGTCGAGCCCCCAGACGATCGACTCCGGGCCGGCCGCGTGGTGCGCACCGCGAGTCAACCGGTCCTCGATCGGCTGGTCGGCGATCCGGACCTCGCCGTCCGACCGGGTCAGCTCGACGAGCACGGCCGCGCGCGGGGCGTCCAGGTTCCAGGGCATCGCGGCGATCCGGCGGAGCATCTCCTCCCGGTTCAGCCTCCGGTTGGAGACCAGCTCCATCAGCAGCAGCGTGCTGTGCCGCTGCTCCCGGCTCACCACGGCCCGCTCCTGGGCCACGGCCATCGCGGCGATGGTGGCGGCGTGCTCCATCGCCGTCAGCTGGTGCGGTTGCAGGTGGGCGCCGCTGGTCCACACGGCGATGTCCCCGTGCGGGGTGCCGCCCGCCGTGATCGGGCGAGTCGCGTCCGGCGATCCGGGGTCCTCCGCGGCCGGGCCCGCGGAGACAACGGTCCGCCCCTGCGTGTCCAGGATCGCCGTGGGCAACCGGATCAGCTCGGCCAGCGCCGTGATGAGCTCCTGGTGGGAGCCGCCCCGGACGGCGACGGCGGTGAGCCGTTTGTGGATCATCTCCGAGCGTTCCAGCTCGACCGCCTGCCGGTTGAGGATCGTGCCCAGCACCTCGGAGAGCACGTCGTTGAACGTGACTTCGCCCGGGATCTCGACCACGGGGAACCCCAGGCGATCGGCGGCCGCGAGCATCTCGACCGGCGACTCCGGCAGGTAGGGCCCGATCCGGATCCCGAGCGCCGCGAGGCCGCGCTTCGCCAGCTGGGGCACCAGCCCGGCGAGTGCCGCCTCGTCGGTACGGACCGGGTAGCCGGTGGTGAGGAGGAACTCGCCCCCGCGCATCCACCGGACGATGTCGGGGACCTCCATGATGTTGACGACCCGGATCCGACGGTCCGTGCCCTCGTGGCCGGCGAGCAGGCGTGCGTGCGACAGGCAGGGCAGCGTCAGCGCCTCCTCGACCGTGATCCCGAAAGGCGCCCTGACGGTCTCCACGCTGCTCACCACACCTCACTGTGCTCGGCATCACGTCCGACGACCATGTCACCCGACGCCAAGGAAAGCACCGCTTCTCCGGCAATCGGAGCCAGTGATCCCGGCCACGTCCTTCCCTAGCGTCACCTCGGTGAACAGCCCGACGGCAGTGGTCGCGATCGGTGGCAACGCCCTGCTCGACGACGGTCCGGCCGCCACGATCGCCGAGCAGTTCGAGGCGGCGCGCGGCATCGCCGCCGGGCTGTGCGAGATGATCGGCTCCGGGTGGCGGGTGGTGCTCACCCACGGCAACGGTCCGCAGGTCGGCTTCATCAAACGGCGTTCCGACCTCGTCGCCGAGCTGGCACCGGAGCTGCCCAGCCTGGGCCTCGACATGTGCGTGGCCGACTCGCAGGGCAGCCTGGGCTACATCCTCGGCTGCACGCTCGCCGGTGAGCTGCGCGCACGCGGCATGCCGCAGCGGGTGGTCGCGCTCCTCACCCACACCGTCGTCGACCGCGCCGACCCGGCGTTCCGGCGGCCCACCAAGCCGATCGGCTCGTTCTACTCCCGTGCCGAGGCGCATCGCCTGGCCCGGGAGCAGGGGTGGACGGTTGCGGAGGACGCCGGTCGCGGCTGGCGGCGCGTCGTCCCCTCACCGATGCCCGGAGGCTTCCTCGAACAGGAGGCGGTCCGGGCCCTGGCCGAGGCCGGGTTCGTCGTCGTCGCCGCAGGCGGGGGCGGCATCCCGGTGGTCGAGGACCCCGACGGCCGCTACCGCGGCGTCGAGGCAGTCATCGACAAGGACTTCGCGTCCGCCCTGCTCGGCAGGGCCCTGAACGCCCAGCTCCTCGTGATCACGACGGGGGTCCCGCAGGTCGCCGTGCGCTTCGGCCGGCCCGATGAGCGCTTCCTCGACCAGATGGACGTCGCCGAGGCGCGCCGGCACCTGGCCGACGGCCAGTTCCCACCCGGGAGCATGGGGCCGAAGGTCGAAGCGGCCCTCCAGTTCCTCGAGGCCGGTGGCCGGGAGGTGCTCATCACCTCTCCGGGCACCATGGGCGAGGCGTGGGCCGGCAGGACCGGGACGCGCATCATGGCCGCCGTCGACCCGGCGACGGCCTGACCAGTCCTCTCCTACACCCAACCTCGCCGGGCGGCTTCGATGCCGGCCTCGAAGCGCGATTTCACGCCCAGTACTCGCATCAGCTCGGCCACCCGTCGGCTGTAGGTGCGGGGTGACAGGGAAGCGTTGTGGGCGGCCCGATCATCCGGCAGGCCCGAGGCCAGCATGGCCAGGACCGGACGCAGGGCGGGCGGTGGCTCGGTGCAGAGGCCACGCGGGTCGACGCCCGTACGCCAGAGCGAGCGGTGAGTGGACAGCAGCAGGTTGACGACGGCCTGGTCGGTAATGATCAACATGCCCCGGGCGAGCACGGCCAGGTCGACCGGGATGAGCGCCAACCTGCGGTCGACGACGCACGCCTTGGCGGGAAGTCGATCGACCAGGCGGGCCTCACCACCGGTGCGCCACTGAAGACAAGGAAACATCTCCTCGTCGGCCTGCGCCCCGGCGCGGGTGCTGACCTGCCGAATTCGGACGCCGCGATCGGCAAGGGATTTCAGGGTGGTCGCCCCGCGAGCCCAGATGCTCTCTTGAACATTGGCCCGCATCAGATAGCCGGGGTCGTCCAGTCCGACGTACTCCGACCTCGTCTCGGCGAGCAACAGCTTGTTGATCACGTCCCAGATGTGGTGCTGGCTGCCCTGCACGAGCCGCGACCCCGGACCCAGCCCCCGGGTCGCGGAGAAGTCCGACTCGTCGAGCGCGCGATGGAAGGTGGTGTCGAACCGGCTCAGATCGGACACTTCACCTCCACCGTCGATCGCTGGCCTGCGGCGCTCGCACGCTATAAGGAAAAATCTTTCCAGGGCAAGGCTCGCCGCCGACGTCGAAAGGCGAAACACGGACGTCGACCTGCGGTGTCTCGATGGTCGGCCGGTTGTCAAGGCCGGCTCGTGGCGAGAAGTCGCCACGGAACGTCAGCCCGCCAGGAACGCGTCCCGGTGATCGCGGGCGAACTCGGCGACGGTGCGCGGGGCGTGGCCGGTCACGGACGCGACCGTGTCGTGCACGGCGGCGGCCTCGCCGCGGGCGTAGTGGGCGTAGTCCTCGACCAGGCCGTCGACCTGCCAGGCGGGCAGCACGTGCCGCAGCTGGTCGGCGAACACCGCCGGGGGCACGTCGACGAACGTGACATCCCGGCCGGTGGCCGCTCCGATCGCGGCGGCGATCTCGGCGTGCGTGACGGCGGCCGGGCCGGTGATCGAGTAGGTCGCACCGTCGTGCCCGGGCTCGGTGAGGACGGCCGCTGCGACATCGGCGATGTCCCGGACGTCGACGGCGCTGACGCGCGCGTCACCGATCGGTGCGAAGAACCTGCCCTCGGCGCGGATCGGTGCGGCCATCGCGAGCAGGCCCTGCAGGTACAGGTTGGGGCGGAGGAACGTCCAGCCGGTGCCGAGCCCGCGGATGTGCTGCTCGACGGCGGCGTGGTAGCGCAGGAAACGCACCGGGGAGCTCGCGGCGGCGGCGAACTGCGAGAGCTTCACCAGGTGCCGGACACCGGCCGCCGCGGCGATCTCGGCGAACCGCAACTGCTGGGCTTCCGCGCGCTCGGACGACGGTGTCACGAGATACGCCCGGTCGACCCCCGCGAGCGCCGCAGCCACGGCACGCGGGTCGTCGAAGTCGGCGATCACCGGTATCGCGGCGCTGTCGTCGAACCGTGCTGCGGCCGCTGGCGTGCGCACCATCGCCCGCACGCTCACCCCGCGCCCCAGCAGCCGTTCGACCAGCGCTGATCCCGTGTTCCCGGTCGCCCCGGTCACCAGAACGGTCTCGATCGCGCTCATGTCTCCCCCTCTTTGGAACGGTGAACTCATTAGAGAGCAGTGCTCTCTCGATGAGGTTACACCGGGCGGGCGTCAGGTCAAGAGCACTGCTCTCGTTGATGTCTGCGCCGTTGCCGCATCGGCGAGGAACCTCGCCTCGCCTGTGGGTGACTCGCCGCCGCCCGGGTCACCAGGGCAGGTGGCCGCCGTCGTTGAAGAAGCCGCCGCTGGGACCGTCGTCCGGCAGCGTGGCCAGGGTGGTGACGATGCGCGCGCCCTGCGCCGGGGTGCGCGGTCCCCGTCGGCCGTTCAGGTCGGTGGCGATGTGTCCCGGAGTAGCAGCGTTGATCTTGAAGTGGGTGTATCTCGGCGCGCGGCGAAACGCGTTGGCGTACTGCACGGTGAGCATGGTGACCGCCGACTTGGAGGCGGCGTAGGCGAGGTTGCGGGGCGCGTCGGCGAACCGGGCGGCCGGTCCGGCGTTGTAGGTGAGCGACGCGGTCGTGCTGGCCACGTTCACGATCCTCGGCGCCGGCGCCTCGACCAGCAGCGGCAGCATCGCAGAGGTCACCGCCACCACGCCGAAGACGTTGGTCTCGAAGGTGGTGCGCATGTCGTCGACGGTCGTCTCCAGTGCCGGCGGGTTGATCAGGATGCCGGCGTTGTTGACCAGCACGTCCAGCCGGCCGTGCTCGACGCGCAGCTGCCGCGCCAACTCCGCGATCGAGTCGGCATCGGTCACGTCCAACACGACCGGCCGCACCGGCAGGCCATCGGCGCGCAGCTCACCGGCCGCGCGCTCGCCGCGCTCCGGGTCCCGGCTGCCCAACAACACGCTGATGCCGCGCGCGGCGAGCTGGCGTGAGACCTCCTTGCCGAGACCCTTGTTGGCGCCGGTCACGAGCGCGATCCGGGTCACGACCGTCCCGCCGGGTAGTCGGCGGAACGGCTCAGCTCCGCCCACCGACGCGCCTCCGCGCTCCGATCCCCGGCCGAGCGCAGTGCCAGCTCGACGGCGCTCGCGCCCAGCAGCAGGCACCTCGGAGAAGCCCTCCACGGCGAACTTGGCGGTCTGGTAGGCGCCCATGCCGGGGGTGCCGCCGACCCGCCCGCCGATCGAGGAGAACTGCACGATGTGCCCGGACCAGGATGTCGATCTCTCCGCCCTGCTCGGCCTCGACGGCCACCCCGTCCGCGCCCCCGTCGGTGCTCAGATCGCCGGTCGTCGCTTCCGCGGCGCCGCCGCTTGCGCGGATCGCCTCGGCGACCGCCTCGGCCCGGGCGGCGTCCCGACCGTGCACCACTACCTGGGCGCCCTCGCCGGCCAGCAGCGTGGCGATCGCCGCGCCGATGCCGGCGCTCGATCCGGTGACCAATGCCCGCTTGCCGGACAGCTGTAGATCCATGTCAACCCCCTCCGTGCGGCGTGGTGTCTACGGCTGTAGACATCGTCAAGTCTACACTCGTAGACATGGCTGACTCTCCGACCGGACCGCGGGCTCGCCGGCGCGACGCCGCCGCCACCCGGGAGGCGATACTGCGATCGGCGCTGATCGCCTTCACCAGCCACGGCTATGACGGCGTGGGCGTACGGGAGATCGCGAACGCGGCCGGCGTGACCGCGATGCTGGTCAACCGCTATTTCGGCTCGAAGGAGCGGCTGTTCGCCGAGGTGGTCGAGGTGGCCTTCACCGAACGCACGCTGATCGCCGACGACGTCGCGTCGTTGAGCCGGTTCGCCGCGGCGGCGCTGGTCGCCGCCGAGCCGCGCTCCGTGGACGGCTTCCTGCTGATGCTGCGCTCGGTGGCGAACCCTCGGGCCACCGAGATCCTGCGCGGGGCCATCGACACCCACTTCCAGCTCCCACTGCAGGCGCTGCTGCCCGGCGCACAGGCCCACGAGCGAGCCGCGTTGTTCCTGTCGGTGCTGGCCGGCGTGCGGCTCATGCAACAGGTGCTGGGCAGCTCGGCGCTGGCCACCGCCGACGCCCCCACCCTGGAACGACGGCTGCGGCCACTGTTCGAGCTCCTGGTCCAGCCGCCTGCTGACGCGGATCGTGCCCGAGCCGGCGCGCGTGCCCAGGATCGGCACGCGTCGGACAGAGCGTGAACCCACCGGCACGAGATGGCATTCCGTTGCGGTGGGCACGCCCGTTTCCGACGAGACCGCCCTGTCGGGTGCCTGCTCAACTATCCTGTGGTCCCGTTCCCCCTTCCCATTTGCGCGGTGCGTTCCGCGGAACGCGACACCTCGTTCAGGCCGCCGCCGAGGTCCTCTTCGGCAGCAGCACGTCCAGGATGGGTTCGGGGTCGAGGCGGTCGCCGTCCCAGTTCGGGGTCAACGTGGTGTGGCCGATCCGCTGCCGGGCCCGGGTGTGCATCTCGATCAAACTTTCGGTGTTGCCGGTCAACGGTGCCGTAGTGATCGGAATCGGGGTGCCGTCTGGGCGGAGGAACTCCCACCGCCCGGGCAGTCGTCGGATCCGGTAGCCGGCGTCGTGGATGAGCTTGTGGTGGTGGGTGCAGGTGAGGACGAGGTTGTCGATGTCGGTGGGTCCGCCGAACAACCAGTGGAGCACGTGGTGGGCGTGGAGGTACCGGGTGTGGGTGCAGCCTGGGAATTGGCATCCCTCGCCGTCGCGGATGGTGGGTGCGGCGATCTGGGCGGGGGTGGCCAGGCGCCGGTTGCGGCCCATGTACATGCGGTTCCCGGTCCGGTCGTCCAGCAGTAGTCGCACGCGGGCGTCGCAGGCGAGGCGTTCGGCGGTGGAGGCC
>NZ_JBRERS010000014.1:0-212003 GCF_054486945.1 Pseudonocardia wallangbongensis | reverse complement strand
CAGGCACACCGCTCTCCGCTCTATGGCACCTGATCCTCGACAGTTCAGGAACCTAAGCGGGAGCGGCGTGCCGCCTACACAGGCGCGCCCCGCGACCCACGGATCAGTCAGGAGCGCCCACTAATGCTCTCCCACGCCTAGTACTCCAGCCGGACTTCGTGATCTTGCTGGCCGGGGTGCTGGGAACGTGGCGCGGCCTCTGCTTGTTGCCCTCGGCGCCATGCGGCGGAGCTTGCGCGGCTGCGAGAATGTGCTGTCCGGGATCGACGAGGCGCAGCTTCGCCTGCCCGGCGACGGGGTGACGCGCTCCGCAATCTTGTACGTGGGGATCGAGCAGACCGATGTCTGGCTAGAGCTGCTCGGGCCAGGACGGGGTCGGCGCGCTGCCGACACCGTCGTCACATCCCGCCGACTGAGCCGTGTCGGACTTGAACGGTGGAGCCACGAACTGCACGGCCAGTTCAGCGACCCGGCGGACCGGGACCGGCTGCTCACGATGACCGGTGGCTGGCCCCTGCTGATCGACAGCGTAGCAGCTGCGTGTACGCGCGGAATTGGCACGTTCGAGGCGCTGATGCTCTTGCATGGCGACCTCGAGGGTGATCTTGGTCGGGAGTTGCTTGCTGCGACCAACCTTCGAGCAGATCCTCGTGGATGCCGACCGACCGACCGACCGACCGCGACGCTGGCAGCCCTAATCGCAGTCGGGGCCGTGGGTCGCGATGATGACGGTACGTTATCCCTGGAGGCCGTGCTCGCGCAGCTGTGGCAAATGCACCATGGCTAAGGGGGTACGCCGGACAACGCCACACTGTTAGGCCCAATGGGAACGAACAGGGCGGTGTTGAGGGTCTCGAGCACCTTCGGTTTGTCTACGTGGAACTCGCCTGCGCCGGCGGTCTCGTGCCCGCCTACTAAGCCTGGATCCACCGCCGCTGCTTTGCCTTGCCGATAGTTGATCTTTGAGTACTCGGGACGGTGGTCGAGCACGGGTGATCCGCCGGTCTGTCCGGCCTTTCCACTGGGTCTCCAGTCGTGCCTCGTGGGGCGGGTGGTCAGGCTGTTGTGGGGAGGGGGTCGTGCAGGGCGTGGTGGAACAGTTCGTCGAGTCCGTCTTGCCAGGGCCAGTGTTGTGGCAGGTGCAGCACGAGGCGGTGCGCGGAGCGGGCGAGCCGGGCGGGGACGGCGATCAGGTGGGCGCGGATGGTGGCGGTGCGGGCCCGGGCATGGAACGCGGTGGCGAGCGCGCCGGCGGCGCGGGTGAGGCTGTGCGCGATGGCGGCACAGACCAGCCAGGCGGCGTTCGCGGTGAACCACCCCGACGGCAGGTGGGCGAGCGCGGAGTCCTTCAGGTCGGCGATGACCTGCTCGACGATCGCGTGGTCACGGTGGGTGGCCTCGGCAGCAAGCATGGGTTCCGGGCTGTCGGTGACGATCGCGTGGTGGCGGTAGACGGCGAACATCTCGCCCTGTCCGGCGGGCACGGTGGTCGGGTTGAGCCGCCGCACCCGCCGCACGATTAGCGAGGCGGTGACGTGCTCGGCCTTGCGGCGGCCGGTGAACGCGGTGAACTCGATCTCGGCGACCTCGGCATCGGAGACCCACCGCTGCCTCCGTCGTCCCAGATCGCGTTCGGGTAGCGGATCGGCACCCACGCCCTGTCCGGGATCGTGCTGATCGCCCTGGTCACGGTGGGTGTGTGGCGGGCGGTGATGGAGAAGCGGGCCCGGCGCGGCGGCAGGCGTTGATGATGTCGTAGCCGTAGAAGGCCGAGTCCGCGCGCACGATCACTAGCCCGCCCGCACCGATGCGGCGGGCGGTGACCAGCGCGTCGGTGAGTAGCTTGGCGGCGCCGCGCACCGAGTTCGTCGAGCCCTTGCGCAGCCGGGTGGCGGCGATCACCGGCGCCGAGGTCGGCGTGCTGATCGTGGCCAGCAGCGCGTTGAGCCCGTTGATGCCGGTGTAGCCGCGGCCGGCGCCCTGCTTGGCGTACCCGTAGGTGCGGCGGACCGTGTCGTCGAGATCCACGAACGCGACCTTGTTGGCGCCAGCCAGGATCGGGGTGGCGACCGCGAGCCGGGTCAGCAGCCGGGCGGCGACGGCGTCGAGTTGGCGGACGTGCCCGAAGGTGAACAGCCGCAGGAACGTGCCCAAGGTCGAGGGCGCCCGAACATCGCGGAACAGCCGGGGCATGCCGCCGTGGCGCAGCAGATCCATATCGTCGATGGAGTTCGCGCCCGCGACCATCCCGGCGATCAGCGCGAGGACCTTCGCGGTGGCGTTCGCGCCGCCCTTCGCGGTGATCCGTAGCCGCTCGCCCAGCAGCGTTGCCAGCCCGCAGCGCGTGGCCAGCGCCAACACCGCCTCCAGGCCGCCGCACGACACGAGATTCGGATCATCGAACCGCACGCTCATCGCGCGGCAGGCATGAGATAGTCGCATCCAGCGGATGCCCTTCTACTCGGTAGATCAGGACCCTCGACAAGTCCTATCTTCCCAGGTCAGAGGGGCATTCGTGTGTCATGACCCGCCGTCAGACGCCCATTACCGCGGTGGATCCAGGCTCAAGGGTCGTCGCCCTCCCCACCGCCGGCGGCATGCACGTCGAGACCGCGGTGCCTCGTCGATAGCCCGCCGCCCAACCGGCGCCACTCTGGCAAGTCACGTCGACGTCACCCGCCGACGCCGGGTGCGCGGACACGCCATCGCCTTCGACGTGGCCCATGCGCTCGACGCCAACGGCTGCCTCTACCCACTTCCGACACCAGTTCGGTGGCTTCGGTATCGATCTTTTCCCGGCTGCGGGGAGCGTCCGGGGCCCACCACCGCGCGCAGCGGGCGTCGGCACTGCATCGTTTGACCGACGGGAGCGAGCAGACACCCCCCTCGCCCTTCACGACGGGCAATACCACGGTGGGCGCGCCCGAGGTCTTGACCAGCAGGCCGGAAACCGGGCGCTCGCGTCCGGACGGGTCCGACCACGTGGCATGGAGAGCGGCTTTTCCTGTGGTGGCTAGCTGTGATGTCCAGGCAGGTTGTTGAGTCTGCTCATGGGCCGGCCGCCGATGGCGGAGTGGGTCCGATGGTGATTGTAGAAGTGGACAGCCCGGGCATGCCCTATCGACGACCGGGTTGCCGGCCCTCTGACCATGGAGCGCGTCCGGGAGTGCTCCGGATCAGCCTGATGGTCTGCGAAATACATCTCCGCGATCGGTGATAGGCATCGTTGAACTGGACAGTCGCACCGTTGTCACACGATGGGGCTCCTGTCGGCGGCCCTCAGACCGTGATCAGTTCTGATCTTCACACGCTCGAACACCACCTCGGCGCGTCGAGGATGTACGGCACGAACTGCGCCATACCGCACCTGCGCACGCCGTGGACGAACACGACCAAGACGTGGCTCGGACTCGCGGCCCGTCGTTAATGAATGACTTCAATTGAAGTGGGGTGTGGGAGGCAAGCGGTTCGGAGCCGTGGTCGGCTCCACGGTTGATACTCGGCGACCTCAGTCCCGAGCGCTCATACGATCTTGCCTTCCTTGACAAGCTCGCGGAGGATCGCCGACTTGAGCAATTCGGAGTCGACTGTCCGCGTGCCGTCGGCGAGGGCTCTGATTGCGCAGAGGTGGGCAACGTTAACGATGCCTGAGCCGGTTAGCTCGTACCGGCCTGCGATGTCGTGCCAGTCGATGTCGTCGGCGATCGTGAGCTGCGGGGGGAAGGTGCGTTGCCAGATGCAGCTACGGTCCTCCGGCCGGGGCATCGGGAAGCTGACCGCTCCCTGGAAGCGCCGGCGGAACGCCTCGTCGAGATTGCCCCGCTGATTTGTGGCAAGGATCACGAGGCCGGCGAAGCTCTCGATCCGCTGGAGCAGGTAAGCGATCTCCTGGTTGGCGTACCTGTCGTGGGCGTCGCGGATCTCGGTGCGCTTGCCGAACAGGGCATCGGCCTCGTCGAAGAACAGGATCCAGTCCTTGTGCTCCGCCTTGTCGAACAGCCGTGCCAGGTTCTTCTCGGTCTCGCCGATGTACTTCGACACCACCCGCGACAGGTCGATCCGAAACACCGGCCTGCCCGTGCTCTTGCCGAGCAACATGGCCGTGAGCGTCTTTCCCGTGCCGGGCGGACCGTAGAACATGACGCGGTAGCCGGGCTTGACGCGCTTGCCCATTCCCCACTCGGACAGCAGCGTGTCGTTGAACCGGACCCAGCTCTCGATCTCCCTGATCCGGTGTTGCGTCTCGGGGTCCAGCACGAGGTCGTCCCACTCCATCTCAGTCTCGATGAGTTCGGCCGGGAACTCGGTGCTGAACCGGGGCGTGCTCGTGGTGCCGGTGGTGAGCCGTTCGATGATCTCGGGGTCGAGGACGAGCCGACCGCTCATCACTGGCTCGCCCTCGGGCACCGGGTCGAGCCACAGGACACACCGGCGGGCGAACCAGTGGCCGCCGCCCGACAGGAGGCGCTGCACCTCCAGGCGCCCGGCGAGGTCGTCGCCGGCCAGCACGAACTGGGCGGTCTCACCGGTCGGTAGTACGCCGCGGTGTCGCTCGGTCCGGACTCCGCCGAACACGGGCAGGTCGCCGCCGTCGGGGAGGTACTGCCCGATCAGCCGTTCGAGGAGGTCAGGTGCCAGGTGGGGGGCCAGCGCCAGCAGCATGACCACCTGCTCGGCCGAGGAGACCTCGTGGCCGCCGTTCAGATCGGAGAACAGCCCGAGGATGGCCGACGGCTCGGCTCTCGACGGGGCCGGTTCTCGTGGATACGCCTCGAGCCGCGCGGTGACGATCGTCTCGAGCAGACACAGCGCGGCGGCGAGATCGGTCGGGTTCATGTCTTCTTCACCGGAGTGATGGGCATCGACTCGTCGAACGCCCAGGCTCGCTTCATGCGGGAGACGTGGTTGTCGAGCTCCGCATCGGCCATCTCCGGGTGCCCGTCGTCGAGATGCTTCTGGATGGAGCGGTTCTCCGAGCTGTCACCGAGGAAGATGTTCTTCGCGTAACCGAAGAACCGCCCGAACCGGATCTTCGCCGCGGTGACGATCGCCTCGGAGTCGAGCTTATTCTTTTTCTTCTTCGACGTCGAGACGACCGGCACCCGTGCCTCCGGAATCGAGCCGCGTTGCTCGATCAGCAGCTTCGCCTCCGAGAGCTTCTTGTCCGACAGGTGCTTCTCGTAATGGGTGGCCATGTCGTCGGACGACACCACGTGCCGCCGGTCAATGTTCTCGGCCACGTTGATCCGTCGGCCCTTCTCGTCGTCGACGAGATAGTCCGTCGCGGCGAACGGCTTTCCCGCGAGTCGCTTCTTCTGTTCCTCGTACTCAGCGGCGATCTTGCGCTTCTGCGACACAGTGAACCCCGATCGCTCGATCACGACCGTGGCGACCTTGCCGTCGCCGCCCCACTCGGTGAGGGCGTCGATGATGATCTTCGACAGCGCCACCAGCAGCTTGTCGAGCGTGTGGGACTTGTCCTCCGCCGCGGCTCGCTGTGTGCCGCCCGCCGCGGCCGCGGAGTTGTCGTCGATCGTCACCAGCTCGCCCTGGAGCGAGGCGATCTGCGTCTCCGACGTCCTCGTCGCCGCCAGCGGCTTGTCGGCCTTTGGGCCGGCGTCGGCGGCGTCGGCCTCGCGCTGAAGGAACTCCGACGGCTTCTCCGGATCCGACTGCACCACCAGCTTCGCCGACCTGCGCTCGCCCTGGAACGTCAGTGTGTGGGGCTCGTCGCCCCCGGTGATCGGGACCTTCTTGCGCCACCACTCCAGGATCTTCCTGGCCGCGTCCTTCGCCTTTGCGACGAGCTTGTCGAGCAGCTTCCCGAGCCACGCGACGATCTTGTCGAGCGCCCGGTCGATGGGCGCGCGGATCTTGCGGACGATGCCGACGAGCTTCGCAGGGATGCTGCCCAGCCCCGCGAACTTGGCGAGGAACCCGATCACGAGGGTGAGGGTGTTGGCCATGGTCAGCTCGACGCGCTTGGCGGCGTTGTCGACCTGGCCGGCGGCGATCGCCGAGATGGAGTCGACGAAGGAGGCGACCACGGCGCCGATCTGCTGGATCTTCTCGACGAAGAACGACACGGTGTTCCAGATCGCCAGGATCGCCTGGACGGCCGCTCCGGCCGGGTTGAGCATCATCACGAGCTTCTGGACGGCGGCCTTCACGACCTCGATCTGGATCATCTGCGTGACCTGGCCGATCAGCTGGTCCTTGAGCTCGCTCAGCTCGGCCTTGATCTGCTCCCAGGCCGCGGCGGGCCCGTCCTTCACCAGCGTGAGGAGGATCGACGCGGTCTTCTCCAGGCCCTGCAGCACCGGCTCGGGGATGATCTTGACGAGGTTGCCGCGGATGTTCTGCCACGTGAGTCCGAGCACCGAGAGCACGAGCTTGACGATCTCGAGCAGGCTGAAGGACTTCGGAATGTAGACCCCGGCCTCGGCGAGCGGCCCGACCAGCCATTTGATCAGGGCGGTCTTGAGGTGCTCGAGGATGTTGTCGGCGAACCGCTGGAAGCCCAGCCGTCCGGCGCGGACGAGGTGACCGACGAACCGGACCGGGTCCTTGATGATCGTGTGGAACGCGGTGCGCGCCCTGGCGATGTAGGGCATCACGCCGGGCGCCACCACCGACACGAGGATCTCCAGCAGGCTCAGCACCTGCCGGCCCGCCCACGAGCCGAACTCGACGGCGATCCCGAGGAACGCCGAGCCGACCCTGCGGAACGCGCCCACCACGCTGATCACGTCCTGGAACGTGAGCGAGCGCAGGGTCTCGAGGATCCTCGCGGGCACGGTCCGCACGAACCCGAGCAGTCCGGTGAGCGCGCCCTGGAACCAGGCGTAGGCCCGCTGCACGGCCTTGCCGCGCTTGAGGTTCTCCCACACCTCTTCCTGGCCGATCAGCTTCATGAACCCGCCGATCAGGGTCTCGGCGGTGCGGGGGTACGGCTCGCCGGTGATGGGGTCGCGGCCGAGGATCGCCTTGAGCAGGTCGTAGCCGCGGGTGCCAGTCGCGAGCGCGGCCAGCGGGGGCAGGATCGCCTGTTTGACCAGGTGGAGCAGCTCCCCCACCACGCCCGTGCCGAACGCGATCAGGCGCGTGATCGGGTCGGTGACGATGCGTTTGGCGCGGTCCCACACGTCACCCGGGTCGAGGATGTCGGTCCAGCCGAGCGAGTCGACGAAGCGCTTCAGGCCCGCGACGATCCCCGCGCCGATGTCGCCGAGGCCGGCCACCTTCCGCTCGACCCAGCTCGCCGCGGAGCTGATCACGCCGTGGTTGTCGAGCGCCTGCGTGATCAGTACACCGCCGGGCACCAGCTCGATCAGCGCGCGCAGGAAGTTGCCCGCCGTACGGTCGACGCCGCGGCCGTTGATCGGATTGAACCCGATAACCAGCGTCAGCATTCGGTAGCCGGGGACCACTGCGGCCTTGTCCGCGAAGTAGTCGAGCACGTCCCGGACGCCGAGGCGCTGCACGGTGGGTGGCCCCTGCTCCTCCTTCGGTATCTTCGGCACCCTCAGCGTCTCCGGCGCCGCCGTGTGGGCGACGGTGGTGCCCTGCTGGATCGTGTGGGTTAGCTCGTGGGCGAGCAGGTGACGTCCCTCGGCGGTCCCGGGCCGGAACTGGTTGCGGCCGAAGAAGACGTGGTTGCGGTAGGTGAACGCGCGGGCGCTGAGGTGGTTGCTGAGGCTGTGGGAGGTCTCGTCGGCGTGGACGCGCACGTCGCCGAAGTCGGTGCCCAGGCGCGGCTCCATGAAAGACCGCACCTCCGACGGCAACGCCTGACCGCCGGTGGTGGCCTGCTGGATCTGCGACTGGAGTCCCGCCGCGGCGGCGGGCGGGCCCTCGCCGAACCGCTGGACCTGCGGCTCGGCGGTTCGCTGAACCGGTGGCGCCCCCAGCGCCGCGTCGGGCATCCGCATCACCTGGTCGGCGGCCCGGTCGGCCTGCTTCTCCAGGGGGTCGCCCGGCTTGCTCACCGTCGGCTTGGCCTGCACGACGCGGACGTCGGCCGCCTTGCGCAGCACCGGGGTGAAGAAGCCGGGCCTGCGGGCCGCGCCGAAGAAGCCGGTCGAGCGCGGGACGCTCGCCGAGTGCGGCTTCTTCGACGGGGTGGTGGCCTTCCGCATGCCGCTACCGCCACTCGACCCGGAGAAGGCGCCGCATCCACAGCAGCCTGACCATCGAGACGCCCCAGGGGAGCTGGTCCAGCAGGATGTCGGCGGCGCGGGTCTCGACCCGCAGCAACCAGCCGCCGTCGACGTCGACCGAGAGCGTCCCGGGACGCGTCAGGAACTCGCCGCGCAGCCCGTCCGGTGAGGTGTTGCGCAGCGCCTCCCAATGGCCGATCGCCGCGTCGAGCAGGGCCGTCGCCTCCTCGATCTCGGCGCCGGTGAGCCCGACGTCCGCCTCGACCGGCTCGTCGAGGGACAGGCCGCACAGCACCTTGGCGAGGGTGAGCTGGTGCTCGGGCGCGGTCGGCTCGCCGGTCGCGAGATGGTGGATCAGGCACACGGCTCGATCGGGGTCGAGCAGCTCGTCGCCGTCGGCGACGCCGAGGCCGGTGAGGAAGCGGCTCAGGAAGGGGTGCAGCAGCACGACTCCCGCGTGGTCGACGAGGATCCCGCCGGCGTCCGCCTCGCGGTCGGTCTGACGTTCCGGGGCAGGCCGCCGAGGCAGGTCGCCGATGTCCTCTCGCGTCGATCGCTCGTCGCGTCGCTCGGTGGCGCCCGGCCAGTGGTGTTCGAGCGCGGCGGCGAGATCCGGGTCCGGGGTCGATGCCGTCCACGCCGCCCGGACGAGGGCGCTCGCCCCGACCGGCCGGTCCGTCGCGGCCGCCGCCAACGCGACGTCCCAGAGCCGGCGCGTCAGCGTCGACGCCCCGGCCGCGTCGAGTCGGCGCAGCACGTCCTCGGTCGCGACTGCCTGCTCCGGCGACACGCTGCGCAGCAGGAGCATCACGAACGCCGGCGTGAACTGCTTCACGACGCGGGCCCGGATGTGCGGTGCGGCCAAGGCCGTCCGCAGCCGGTCCCGGCTGGTCGGTGCCGGGCCGCTGTCCGACCACGCGGCGATCACCCCGTCCTCGAGCCGCGCGCCCGCCGGGATCCGGAAGGACCAGGGCAGGCGGCCGGTACCGAGGAACTCGAGCAGTGCCTCGGCCACCGTCTCGGCCGGCCTGCGCCACCGCACGTTCTCCTCGGCGCCCGCCCCAGCGGCCGATCCCGCCGAGGCCAGCAGCGTCGGGCCGATCTGTTCAGCGACCGCCTGCCGCGCGGCCTCGGGGAACACCGTCGCGAGCCCGTCGAGCGAGGGGACCGCTACCTCGACGGCCAACCGGTCCAGCGTCAGGGACGTCTCGCCGGGGTCGACGTGGCGTAGCGCCGCCTCTATCGCGGGAACCAGCACGTCCGAGCACATCCGGGGCAGCCACCGTTGCACGGCCACCGCGTCCCGCTCCGTCCCGTGCATGTCGACGTTGAGCAGCAGGCGCCGCACGACGATCGAGGCCGGTCCTGCCATCGCCCCAGCCATCGCCTCAGCCACCGCCCTCGGAGATGTCGATGGTCCGCTCGACCGTCACCGTGCAGCCCTTCTCGGTGAAGGCCGTCAGGCGCACGAGCTTCTCGACGGGCTGAACCGGCTGGAACGCCACCGCGATCCGGTCGCCGCCCGCAACCGACGGCACCCCGTCCGTGATCTCCCACAGGTACTCCGTCGCTGGGTCGCTGCCCGACGAGAGGGCGTGCAGGACCAGTCGCTCGGGGACCGCGCCCTCGCGCCGGAAATCCAGCCTCAGGTCGGTGTCCTCGCACAGCCGAACCGGCGGCTCGGTGGGCCGGCACTTGTTCGACGTCGACACGTCGAACGGAGGGATGTGGATCTCGGACTCCTCGAGGCGGTCGGCGGCGGTCGTCCCTCTGGAGTCGTCGTAGACGAGCTCGATTTCGTGCCGTCGCTGTCCCTGCGTGAACGCCACGACGAGGGCGAACGTGAACTCCAGGCACGAGAGCCTGTCGATGTACAGCGTTCCTGTCGTGGCGGACTCCGGCGGCGAGGCGTACTCGAGTTGCAGCCACTGGTCCGACCCGACGGCGTCGGCCACCAGCCTGTTGATCGCCTCCGGCCACCTCTCGACCAGCCGCAGGAAGTCGGTCGCGCGGATCGGGCGCGGTGACCCCGTTGTCGTCCGCGGGCTCTGCACGGCCGCGGTGACCTCTCGGGGGTCCAACTCGATCGCGGCGCCGTCCTCGCCGATGATCACGAAGTGGCGGACCTCGGGGCTGTAGTCGTTGATCGGCAGGCCGGGCCGCGCCTCCGGGAGCCAGAACCGATGGCCCTGCCGGATCGCCGCGCCCTTGCACGGGAGGTCGCATTCGGACCGGAACGTGTCCGCGACGCGGCAGCCGGCGGCGTCGGTGACCACGACCTGAAGCACCTGGCCCACCGGCAGCGCCGGGCTTGTGTAGGTCACGCCGACGACCGTTCCCGGGTCGGCGACGTAGGGCGGGGTGCCGCCGGCCACGTCGAACTCCACGTGGAAGGTGCTGGCGCCGTCGATCACCCTGGGGCCGACGATCTCCAGCCGCGCCGCGACGGTGACCTGCAGCGGCGATGACTCGTTGCCGGCGGCGTCGCGCACGAGGATCGTGTGCGGGCCGGCCCCCAGCAGGATCGCGCCGGTCAGCTCCGCGAACGCGCCTCCGTCGACCTGGACGGATGTCGTCCCGACGGCGCCCGTGACGGTGACGGTTGCCTCAGCCTGGTCCTCCGCGTTCGTGCAGCCCGTGCGCGCGCTGACCTGCACGCGGGAGGCGGGCAGCTGGTACTGGATCGGCGGGCAGTCCGAGCAGCACAGGTACGGCAGGAAGAAGTCGGCGATCACGGTGCCGTCGGCGAGCTTCGCGACGGCGTCGGCGTACGCCCGCTCGGCGACGTCCGACGACCGCGTCCGCGACACCAGCTGTTTCCCGGTCAGCGCCCCGAAGACGAGCTGGACGTCGGGGTCGTCGGCGACGGTCGCCTTATACTGGAGTCGGGCGAGAGCCTCGGACAGCACGTCCGGTTCGACGGACGTGCGGTCGGACCGGGAGTCTCCCCCCGTCTGCGGGAGCTCGTGGTAGACGACGATGAAGGTGCCGCCGAGTGGCACGCCCGCCTTGTGCGCGATGCCGGGATGGCGTTCGAGGAAGTGCCCCAGGAACTGCGCCTGCTTCACGTCACGGACGCGCCGCCGGTACTCCCTGACCAGAGCCTGGATCGGGTCGAGCCGGCACCGGAACACGATGTCGTCGAGCCGGTCCGACAGGCCCGGGTGGTCGACCCCGCGGCCGCGGAGGCCTTCGATCTGGCGGGCGATCTCGACGAGCTCGCGGTAGCGCTCCTCGACGTCCGGTAAGTCGATCTTGCGCAGGTCGTCGGTGAGCCGGCCTGCGAGGGCGGACATTGCGCCGACCAGGCTGAACACCGCGATCGGGAAGAAGGCGCCGGCTGGGATCGGGAAGGGGGCGGGACCCGGGAACGGGAAGGGGCCCGGGAAGGGGAAGGCCAGGCGGCCGCCGGGCCTCCGGGCCAGCATGCTCTCGATCCAGTGCCCCAGCGTCCCGGGCCGGGCGACGAAGTCGGGCGCGTGGGTCCGCAGCAGCTCGAGCACGGGGACGATCGGCCGCTCGCCGCCCTGCCCGGGGGCCGGGAGGTCGTAGAAGTACTGCACCTGCTTGACGAGGAAGCAGATCAGCTCGGCCTTCAGCGTCTCGTAGAGCGTCTCCAGGTCCTGGAAGCGGCAGTCGTCCGCGCCGAGGTCGACGTCGACGTTCTCGTCGAACACCGCGGCGCGCAGGGCGACCACGTCGATCGGCAGCCGATGGCTCTTCTTGAGCGAGAGCAGCGCGTCGAGCACGCCGCGCACGTTCCTGCCCAGGTGCCCCTCAATCCGCAGGAAGCCGGTCGGTTCGAGATCGAAGCGCAGCGGGTCGGTGACGAACTCCGGGGGAGTGGGGGTGAACTCGTCGGCCCGGTAACCTAGGTTCTGGTTGGCCCGCCTGCGCCGCGTCTTCTCGGGATCCCACAGCTCGAACAGCGGCGGGGTGCCGTCGTGGTCGTAGTACCGGGGGATCGCCTTCGCCGAGACGGGCACGTCGCCCCAGCGGCTCGGGGTCACCCGCACGCCCTTGTCCGGGGGCGTTTCGGTGAAGCTCGCCTGCATCGCCACGAGCCGGCGGAACAGGACGCGCACCTCTCGCGAGCGGTCCTCGCAGTCGCCGACCGCGGGCGAGGGCAGGAAGCGGTGGCGGTAGGCCTCGGGGTCGTGCGCGACCGGATCGAGGACGCCGGCCATGAGATGGCGCGGGAACAGATCCTCCTGCGGGCAGCACGCGCACATGAGGTCGACGCCCTTCCACCGCAGCTCGTCGTACGCCGCGAGGAGGTCGTCGAACAGGTCCCAGTAGGACGGCAGGAGGAGCACCTGGTCCGCCGTCACCGGCAGGGCGTCGAGGAACCCGAACCTGTTGGTGAAGGTGGCGAATGGGTCGCTCGGGAAGTCGTCGCCGACCAGCGGACGGAACGCCCGGTACAGCGCCGTCAGCGCGGCGGCGGTGCGCTGCACCAGCTTGTTCTGGCGGAACGGCTCCTGGAACGCACGCAGCACGTCCTCCGCCGCCGCCGGAGCGCTGTTCGGCACGTCGATGCGCGGCATCCGCAGGTCGGGCAGCTGCAGGCGCCCGGACACCCCGGCTCCGGGGGAGGCGGGCGAGGCCGCGATCACCGCGTCGAGGTCGGCGACGTCGACCAGCAGGCGGCGGAGCGTGGCAGTGACCCGGGCGCCCCGGTCGTCGCAGCTGTTCGGGCCGCAGGTGCGCAGGTCGCCGGTGCGCAGCTCCAGGAACAGCACGACCGCCATCCGGCCGAGCGTGAACCGCGGGTCGGTCAGGGGAACCGCCCCGGGCTCGTCGTCGTCCGGGAACATCTCCCAGAGGTCGTACTGCTGCGCCGGGTCGGTGCCCGGCTTGACGAACGGGCGGTACGGGCCCGGCAGCGGGTACGCGCGGGCGTGGGAGAGGGTCAGGTCGGCGGGCTCGACGACCAGGTGGCCCTGCGAGGTTACCCCGCAGCCCCGGGACAGGCGGACGGTGCCCGGTTGCTCGAGCGCAACCTCCAGCCCGCAGACGACGCCGACGCCGATCAGGTCGGCGCGGGTCAGCCGGTTCTGCTCGTCGAGGTACTCGAACAGATCGTTCAGGTGGGCGTCGGTGAGCACCTGGTTGGCGGCGAAGACCGGGTAGGTGAGTTCGGTGATGTCCATCAGTTGCTCCCGAGTGCCGTCTGTCCGAGCCGGACGGGGTTGACGTCGGAGCCCGCGTCGCAGTCGTGGAGGGTCGCGTGCGGATAGGTGTTGCGGAGTGCGCCGAGCTCGCCCAGCAGCTCGTGCAGCCGGTACGAGACGTCGGTGTAGGTGGCGTACCGCTGCCTCAGCAGCGTGTCGATCGCGGCGGCCACGCCCGCCTCGACGGTGAGGTCAGCGGGCAGGGGCGGGGGGTCGAAGACGGGCAGGTGCTCGGGCGGGGTGCCGGCGGCGACGTGGCCGCTCAGCCACCCGTGGAAATGGGTGCCGACGACAGTGAGGATCGTCGCGGCGGTCGCGCACAGCTGCTGGTGGCCGGCCGTCGGCGCGCCGGCGGTGAGCAGTTCGAGCACCGTCTCCTGCAGGCGCTCCTGCGTCCAGTCGATCGCGGCGTCCGCCCCCGCCCACTTGTGCCAGGCCTCCTCGAAGCGGGCGAACGGGTCGTCGTCGACCCAGCAGGTCTTGACCAGCAGGTGCGACGGCGTCTGCTCCCGGATCGTCCGCTCGGCGAACCGGCGCAGGGTGATGTTCGTGCTGAACGGTGCCGTCCAACCGGGCTGCACGTAGGTGAGGCGGAAGGAGTAGGGGTCGGCAGCGCAGCACGAGCCCTCCGCCGACACCGGGAAGAGGGCGTCGCCGGGGAACTTCGGGCGTAGCAGCAGGTGCTCCACCACGATGCCGCGCCGGAGATCCTCCGGCAGTCCGAGCAGCAGCTCGACCCGCTGCTGCAGGCCCGAGCGGTTGCCGGGGTCGGCGACGTCGACGGCGCGGTCGATCCCCTTGCCGCGGTCGTGGCTGATCCGCGGGAACGCGCGCAGGAAGTCGATCTTGTCGCGCGCGAGGCCCTCGCTCGCCCTTGCCCGGCCCTCCAGATCAGTGAGCAGGAGGGCGTACTCGCCGAAGCCCTCGCCGAACCGGGCGAGCACGTGGTCGAGGAACCGGTTGCGGCGCTCGTGGAACTCGGCCTCCGACTCGACCAGCCCCTGCACGGTGGCCGCGTCGGGCCCGGTGATCGGCGGCGTTCCGACCGTCCCCGTGAAGTAGGTCCGGTTGATACCGGGGTCCAGGGAGAACAGGTCGCCGACGTGCGCGACCTGGGCGTAGCCGTTGCGCAGCAGCTGCTCGTAGACCATCAGGTACGCCGTGAGCTGCCTGGCCTGGGCGTTGCGCAGCTCGGTGGCGGTCGACGGCAGCCCGGCCGGGCCGGTGCCGTAGACGAGCGGGAGGCTGTGCTGGACGGGGAAGTAGTCCTCCACCGCGCGGGTGCGGCCGGTCGGCATCGGCAGGTCCAGCTCGGTGGCGCGCAGCTTCGGCCGGGCGGCCTGGCCGCGCAGCTGCGCGAGGGAGTCCTCCGCCTCGTCGAGGCGCGGCAGGAACGGGAGCCCGCCGCTGACGAAGCCGAACCGCGACAGCCCGCGGTGCAGCCTCGGTCGCTCGTGGGGTCGCAGGGGCAGCAGCCAGGCCGCGCCCGGGACCGGGGTGCCGAGCGCGTCGTAGGCGGTGAGGACGAGGTCGGCGACGTCGATGACGCCGGGGATGCCGATCAGCCGGGCGATGATGTCCGAGCCGCGCACCTCGGCGGCGGGGGCCTCCTGCGCGGCGAGGAACCCGTTGCGCAGCTCCGGTCCGTTGAAGATCGTCTCGACGGGCACGCCTCGGTCGAGCAGCTCCTGCAGCGACCGGAACTCGACGGGCGGCTGCAGATGGCGCTCGATCTCGGACCAGATCTTCGCCTGCACGAGCTCGATGTCGGCGGTGGGCTCGACCTCGACCTCGGCGCAGACGGCGACGTCGACGATCTCGACCAGGTCGACGTGGCAGACGTCCTCGTCGAGGTTGCGGTGCGCCGCGAACACGGCCTGTGCCTTGTCGATCGCCTGGTCGACCAGCGCCGACTTCTGCCGGTACGGCTCGACGAAGCCCTCCGCCGTGCCGTCGCCGAGCATGCCGATCACGTCGTCGACCCTGGTCGCGCGGCGCACGGCGTTGTCGCCGAACCGCCGGACCGCGACGTTCTCGATGATGATCGGCGGGTTCCCGACGAGCCCGATCGTGAAGTCGGCGTAGAACGCGTCGAACCAGTGATCGCGCAGCTCTGCGTCGGTCACCCGGGCGGTCCCGGTGGTCGTGCGGGTCAGGTTGGTGACGGTGACGGTGACGCTGGACGGCTCCGCGCCGGCCAGCAGCCGCTGCTCGTCGCGCCGCGCGAGATCCCACGGCGGGAAGCGCGTCTCGATCGTCAGGAGGTGCCTCCGCCCGTCGGCGTCCACGGCCCGGCGGCGCGTGATCCTGCGGTCGTTGAGATCGCCGAGCGTCGGGTCGGCCTCCAGCTCGAGCAGCACGTCGTAGAGGCCGCGCGGCACGATCGGCGTCACCTCGGCGTCGGGGTCGCCGCGCTGCGCCGGGTCGTGCGACAGCACCGGCTCGCCGTTCTCGCACCACGCGAAGAGCGGCGCGTCGCAGCCGCACGCCGGCTCGCGCACCCAGGCGTTGCGGACCTCGTCGACGTCGATCAGCAGGCGCCGGAGGTCGTCGACGGTGGTCGGGTTGACGGTGAGGACCGAACGCGCCGGGAAGAAGGGCTGGCCGGGGTAGGGGTCGTCCGGGTCGGGGGTGCCCACCGCCGAGGCGAGGATGTCCTCGATCGGGAACCGCGTCCGGTACGTGAGCTCGGTGATCGCGTACGCAAGCGCTTCGAGGATCGTGATGCCCGGGTCGTGGGTGTTGTAGTCGGTCCACGCGTCGCTCCCGGACCGCGCGATGTGGTCGATGCCCTCGCGGCGCAGCCGGTGGAAGTCCTGACCCGGGGACGTCATCGGCCCGCCACCCCCGTGGAGGGCCCGCAGGCGCACGGCTCGGCGGCGAGGGTCTGACCGGACGGGATCGGCGTGACGCAGTGGTGGCCCGACGGCGCCGAGACGAGGATCGAGATCGCCCGCGAGCCGACGACCTTCTCCAGGTCGGGCCCGTCCCCGGTGACGCCGGGGAACCGGTGGAACAGGTGGACGTCGCTCACGTGGTCGACGTAGGGCCGCTCCTCGACGAAGTCGACGATCACCGACTTGTGGATCGTGCGGTTGAACGTGGGGCGGGCGCTGCCGCGCACGGCCCACGGCGACAGGAACCCGGTGATCTCGGTCCTGAGCCTGTTGCGGTGGAACGTCTCGTCGACCCCGGCGCGGAACCGGACGCGCAGGGCAACCCGCACCTCCTCGAACTGGGGGTTGCGCACGTGCAGGGTGGCGAAGCACGACATCCGCTCGGCGAGGAACCGGTGGATCTCGCCCAGCACGCGCAGGCTGGTGTACGGACGCAGCGGGTCGCGCGGATCGGGCTCAGCGAGGTCCGGGATCGTCACGACGGTCACGTGGCCGGGCGCCAGCTCGTCGTAGACGTCGGGCTCGTACCGGGTGTGGTTCAGGCAGCGCGCCTGGAAGATCGCCGGGAACGCCTCGAGGATCAGGTGCTCGTAGTCCCACAGGGCGATCGCCCGGTCCTTGTGTCGCAGGCGCTCGCTGACCCGGGTGGCGAACGCGCCGGTGGACTCGGCCGGCCGCCCACCGAACGCCGGGAACGGCTGGGTCACGCCCTTCACGGCGGCGTCGGGCCGGTCGAGCTTGGTGATCGTGCCGGGCGGGGACGAGCCGCCCGTGGACGTCGCGGTGAGCGCCTGCGCGGCGATCGTGACGAGCCGGCACACGGCGTCGGGCGCCGACGCGACCGCGATGCGGACCCAGTGCAGGCCCCGGGGGAGCAGCGTGTGCTCGGTGGTCGCGTCGGCGGGGATCGCGAGGGTGACGATGCCGGAGGCGAGCAGCGCGTCCGTCCCGTCGTCGACGGCGTGGGTTGCGAACGGGACCCACGCGTCGCCGCGCAGGTAGCTCCAGCGGAGGTGGTTCTCGGGCTTGACGACCAGTGGGTCGGCCGTGCCGTCGGCCACCTGGAACAGCAGGGCCAGGTTCTGGGGCGGCGCCAGGCTGCGCACCCCGATGTACAGCTCGCCGTCGGCCGGTTCGTCCGGGCCGGCCAGGAACCGCGGCACGAGCGGCGCGGCCGTGCGCGGCTCCGCGTGCCCGAAGGGTGTGACGTGGAAGAACCGGCCGCGCGCCGGATCGTCGGACGTCTGCAACGCGATCTTCTGGGTGGCGGTGTAGGACAGTGTCAGCGAACGTGCGACCGGGACGACGGGGGCAGTTGGCACCCGTTTCCTGCGTCCGAGCAGGTAGGCGGCGAGGGCGGCCGGGTAGGCGTCGGTCCCGAACCCGGCGCTGAGACGCAGCCGGACGAAGCCGTGCCGGCTCACCGTCGAGTAGGGCACGTCGGCGGTCAGATCGGGCACGGTGACCGGGGGTGGGCCGACGGTGGCCAGCGAGAACAGGTAGGTCGTGTCATCGACGGCTGCGCTTTTCCGCATCGGGAGCTCCGGCGGAGTGGGGAGGAACTCGAGCGGGGCCCACCTTCCGCCCGTCAGGTACTCGGGCTGGACGACGGGTATCGGGTCGGTCGCCGACCTCGTGAAGGCGAACGGCTTCGCCATCCACGTCGTGTCGACCGTCAGCGTGTCGAGCTCCTTCTGGAACACCTCCTTCGACCCGATCACCAGCGCGCTGTTCGCCGCGGGCGCCGCCCCATAGGCCGGGAACGGCGTGGCGGTGTCGACCGGGCCGGAGTCGGTGGAGACGGCGAGCGTCCGCATCTCCTTGACGGCGACCCTCAGCGTGATGGCCTCGACGGTCACCGCACGGAGGTTGGCCGAGCCCCACGGGGCGTCGGACCGGTGACGCACCCGGACGACGAGCATCGGCAGCGCGGTGTCGAACGCACCACCGTGGACCTTCGCGGCATACGGCGTGATCGCCGGGGCGTCGCGCCCGACGACGACCCGCAGGCGGGCCGTGGTGGCCGGGTCGGGTTCGCCCTTGGCCGGCGGCTCGAGCGAGGTAGCCGGCGTGCTCAGCCAGCCCTTCTCCGTCGTGAGCTGGCAGGTGAGGTCCACGGTGCGATCGGTCCCGAACGGCTCGGCGGTCTTTACGACGACGTCGATCGTCCGCTCGCCCTCGGCCAGCCACAGGTAGTGGGACGCGATCGCGAAGCCCACGTCGGCAGGGGGCATGTCGATCGCCGTCAGGCTTCCGTCCGCGTAGGTCTTGGCGGCGAACGGGTGCCACGGCTCGCCCGTGCCGGTCACGGTCCGGGCGAAGATCCAGCCGTCGACGTTCGGCAGGGTCTCGGACTCCGTCGTGTTGCGGTGCCGGTAGAGGCTCCTCAGCTCGGCGACGGCACCCTGGTTGGCCACGAGGTCGCGGTCGACGGTGAAGAAGGCGTCGGCACCGCTGTCGTCCTTGCCGGCCCGCAGGCGGGTGCCCGCGGGCACGAGATGCGTCGTGGCCTGTCTGGCGAGCTGGACCAGCACGCGGGCGCGGCCGGGCTCGGCCGGGCGTTCCGCCAGCCGCAGCACCCGGCGGTAGTAGAAGTCCAGGTGCTGTTGCGTGAGTGTGTTGGCCTCGGCGCGTGCGTACTCGAAGAGCTGCAGGAACGCCAGGAACAGCGCGTAGTGCGGCGCGTGCCCGCTCTCCGCGAACCGGGCCCGCAGGGCGGCGCGGGCGTCCTCGACCACGCGCGCGAACCCGCCGAGGAAGGTCTCGCACACCGCGGTGAACAGGTTGTGCGTGCCGAGGTGGTTGATGTGGTCGACGACCGTCGCGCCGGTCCCATAGGCGCTCCGGTACGGGGTCAGGTCGCCGATCGACTTGTACGCCTCCCAATCCGAGCCCTCGTACCAGTCGAGGGAGAGGCGGTGATCGGTCAGCAGCGCGGCGAAGGAGAGGAGCGGACCGCCCAGGACCTGCGCGTCGATCGGTGGCGCTGCCGGGTCGACGACGCTGAGCTCCCGGCCGGCCAGGTGGTAGCCGATCAGCTGCCGCAGCGCCGGGCTCAGCCGGGCCCGGACCAGGTTGCTCAGGGTGGCCCGCAGGGCGTGATCGCCCGGCAGCCCCGCCTTCAGCTCGTCGAGCCGCAGCGCCAGCGTGGCGAGGCAGTCGAACACCGCCGCGAGCGATGCGATCAGGTCGGCGCCGGACGCCGTCGGCTCCGGGTTCTGGAGCGGCCGCAGGTGGTCGGTCACCGTCGTGCGGTACGTGGCGACGTCCTCGACCGCCGCGACGGCGAGCCGGGCCGTGACACCGGAGGCGAAGAACTCCGCCCACGTGCGCCCGGGCTCGGGCGCGTTGTCGAGGCCGACGTAGGGCAGGTACGCCGCGTACCGCGCGGCGAACACCATCGCGTGCTCGGGCCGGCGCTCGTCGACCGGCACGTGCGACGGGTCGAGCGCCGGGAGGGCGCGCCGCCCCTGGTGGGTGCCCTCGCGGACGAGCGCGCGCGGGTCCGTGCCACCGCCGCACCCGCAGCTCATGGCGTCTCCGGGAGGATCCGGACCGTGTCCGGGTCGATGTCGGTGCCCTCGCCCTGGGTGTAATACGGGAAGACGACGTTGAAGCGTGAGTTGGTGGCGCGGACGCGATACGTGACGCCGATCAGCACGCGCCCGTCGAGCGGGGCCTCAGGATCCGCGTCGACGCTCACCTGCTCCAGGTCGATGCGGGGCTCGTGATAGAGGATCGACGACTCGATCTTGTCGGCCATGAGGGTGCGCAGGCGCGTGTCGAGGTTCTCGAACACGAGCTCGTCCAGGTTGCAGCCGTACTCCGGGACCATGATCCGTTCCCCTCGGGCGGTGGACAGCAGGATGTGCAGGCTGGAGACGATGTCGGCCTCGTGCTCGAGCATCCGCACGCCCGTCGGCCGGTCGAAGGTGGGCGGGAACGACCAGCCACGTCCCAGGAAGCCGCGGTCGTCGGCCATGTCACCCCCCGATCAGCACGGTCGTCGCGCCGGGCGGGATCACGAGGCCGCCGCCCGCGGTTGGGTCGGTCACGCGGGCGGCGGGCCTGCCGCCGATCAGCACCGTTCCCGAGCCCTTGACGACGGCATCGGCACCGCAACCCGCGCCCAGGGTGGCCGCGGGCAGGCCGCCGACCAGAACGGTGGGCTCGCCCGGCGGAACGATCGGCACGGGGGCGCCCTGCGTCGCCGGGCTCACGATCTGGTCGGTCACGCGTGCGGCTGGGAACACGTCTGTCTCCTCAGTTGATCCGGACCAGCGAGCCCTTGACCGTCAGGACACCCCCGGCGCTGATCTCCGCGTTCGCCTGGCTCGCGGCCTTGAGGGCCGCCTTCGCCGCGAGCGAGATGTTGGCGCCCTCGACCTTCACGTCACCCGCCGCCGTGAGGGTCAGGTCCTTGGCGCTCGTGAGGGTGATCCCGCCGTCGTCGAGCGTCACGGTGTTGCCGTTCTGATCGGCCAGCGACACGGACTTCTCGTCCTCGGACAGGGTCAGCCGGTTGCCCGCCGGGGTCTCGAGCACGACGGTCTTCGCGTCGTCGTCGAACGTGAGCTTCATCTTCGACCGGCTGACGAAGCCCTTCACGTGGTTCTCGTCCCGCGCCGGCTCGGGGGCCGGCTTGGCGCTGCTGTGGCACTGGCCCAGCACCACGGGGGAGCGGGGGTCGCCGTCGAGGAAGCCGACGACCACCTCGTCGTCGATCTCGGGCCGGAAGAACGTGCCGCGGTCCTTGCCCGCGTCGAGCGTGGCCAGGCGCGCCCACACCCCCTCGTCGGAGGCGCTGACGAGCGGGAGGCGGACCTTGATCCGGCCCTCGCCGTCGGGGTCGTCCGCCAGCACCGTGACGACGCCGATCTGCAGCCCGTTCACGGTCGGCAGCAGGCCGCCCGCGGGCAGCGCGGTGACGGGGTAGGTGCTCGCGTGCAGCTCGGGGCTGAGGCCGAAGGCGGCGTCGGTCGTCCAGTTGCCGCCGGTGAACGTGTGGCGCACGCCGGTCACGTACTGCGTGCCCGCGAACCTGCCGCCGATGCCGGCGACCTCGACCACGTCGCCGGCCGCGACCCCGGCGAACCCCTGGAAGCGCACGCGGCCCCGCACCTTCGCGAGGCGGTCCTGGAGCAGGCGCCCGTCGGCCCATGCCTGCAGCTCCGGCTCGCTGAGCCGGCCGCCGTGGCGCAGCACGTGCGGTTCGCCGCCGAAGACATCGGCCAGCGCCGCCGGCGTCAGGTTGCCGCTCGCGGTGACCGACGGCTCGGCCGCCTCGGCCTCGACGACCTCCTGGTCGGCGGCGTTCCACGCCGTCGCCGTGATGCCCTTCACCTGCCAGCGGGCGTCGATCTCGGCGTCGAGCTCGAGAACGGTCGCGCCGAACTGCGTGGTGACGACCGGCGCGGCGCCGACCGCGGGCGGGCCGACGGTGATCTTCCCGGCGCGGACGGCGACGACGTGGCCGTTCGCCTCGGCCCGGCACACGAGGAAGTCCCAGTCGGTGGCGTCGTACTGGACCACCTCCCGCAGCGACGGCGTGGTGGCCGCCACGTCGCGGGTGAGGCCGTAGCCACCGATCAGCTCGTCGAGGAGGTCGCCGTCGGTGGTGTCGGTGAAGTAGCGGCTCTTCAGGCCGCTCGTCATCCGGACCGCCTTGTCGCGGCACTCCAGCGACAGGAACGTGGCGTCCGGGCGCACCCGGATGCGGTGCTTCACGATGATCCCCGTGAACACCGTCTCGGCCTCGCCCCGGTAGCCGAGCCTGATCTCGATCTCCTTGCCGGGAAGGAAGTGGTCGGTGTCGGACACCGCGAACGTCTGCCTCGCCGCCTCGCCGTCGCGCAGCTGGAGGGAGGCCGCGGGGATCCGGTTGAGCTCGGAGGACACCGATGCCGACAGCACGTGGAACTCGCCGGAGATCTCCGCGCCGCCGATCAGCACGCTGACCGAGCACACGTCCGGCGTGGTCGGGAGGGGGATCGTCGAGGTCATCGTGCCTCCGCCGGCAGCGGGGGGAACACGAGCGCCCGGCCGACGTCGAGGAACCGGATGTTGTCGAGCCGGTTGGCCGCGGCGACGAACAGGTAGTGGCGCGGCTCGCCGTACACCTCACCGCAGAGCAGCGGCAGCGTGTCGCCGGGCCGGACCGTGCGGCGCTGGGTGAGGTCGGGCGACCGGCGGTTCTCCAGCGCGATGCGCTTGCGTTCCTCGACCGAGCCGTTGAACTTGACCCGCACGACGGCCCGGATCGGCTGGCCGTCGGGGTTGAACAGCTTGTAGGTGATGCCGACCTCGACCGCCCGCCCCTTGAACAGCAGGTTCCCCCAGACGAGCTTGAGGTGGTACGGCTCGTGCGAGGCGCCGCGGTACTCGGTGAGCAGCTTGCGGAACGCATCGACGTCGTCGAACACGCCGTCGGGCTTCGGTTGCCCGTCGATCAGCCCGGTGTTGTCGAACAGGAACTCGAAGGTCAGCTCGTTCGGCAGGGTGTAGGCGAACTTGAGCTGCGTCCCGCTCGTGCCCGATCCCTGTGTCTTGTCGGTCTTGACCTTGTAATCGAGGGTGTAGGTCTCCGGGTTGATCAGCGCCTCGAACGACTCCGCGGCCTCGGTCCGGCCGCCGGACTCGGCCTTCTCCGACGTCTCGAAGGCGAGGATCAGCATCTTCTCGAGCTTCCCGGTCGCGGTCACGTCGATCAGCGCTCCCGCTGGTCGCGCAGGACCTGCAGCACCCGGTCGACACACTCGGCGACGAGGGCGTGCCGGGCATCGGCGTCCGGTTCGGGGCCCGGCGCGCCGGCCGGCCGGTCCCCGGCCGGGGCGGTCACCGACACACGGACGTGCAGTTCCTTTATCTCGATCGGCATGGTGGGTTCCCGTCGGCCCTCACCTGACGGTGAAGTACTGGTAGGTCATCTCGAGCGTCTCGACGACGATCGCGTTCTCGTTGGCGTTGAGGTCGCTCACGGACCATTTCTTCGGCACCGCGCGCGCCACGTTCCAGGTCCGCAGCGGTTCGCTCTTCTCGTTCATGAGGATCACGTTCACCGTCCTCGGCTCGAACGCCCGGTCCCGGAACGCGGCGAGGAACCATTGCACCGTCTCCGAGCCGGTGAGCATTCCCCGCTTGAGCACCAGGTCGGCGTACTTCGTCCGCATCGGGAGCTTGTGGGTGAAGCGGTTCTCCCCGCCCTCCTTGTACTCCTCGACGTCGTACTCGACGCTCAGGCCCGAGGCCGACTGGAAGCGGGCCTCGTTCGGCTCCTTGCTCGCCTCGAACTCGACCTTGTAGAAGAACCCCCAGAGCGGGTAGTAGGCCGTCATCGTCCTAGATCTTCATCAGCTTGAGGCCCTCGTGGGCGATCTCCAGACTCTCGATGGCGGCCTCGTTGGCGTCAGACTTCAGGTCGGGCGCGGTGACCTTCACCGGGAAGCAGCGCGCCGCCGTCCATGCCGCGACCGGCTCGTGCTTCTCGTTGAGCAGCCGGATAATCACGTCCCGACGCCCCTCGGCGCGCTCGTTGGCGACCAGCTCGAGCCACGCGTTGAAGTCGAAGTCGCCCTCGAACTTGCCGCGCTTCAAGGTGATGTTGTTGTTCTTCACCAGGCCGGGCATCGCGATCTTGGAGAGGTCCAGGCTGTCGCTGTGCCGGTACTCGATCTTCTCGCGCTCCATCACGAGGCCGGTGACCTCGGTGAAGCTGAGTTTCGAGCCGCCCCAGTCGACCTGGAAGTGGAAGCGGGGGATCGGGTATTCCTGCGGCATGCCAACCTCCGTCGGTGTCAGCTCTGGGGCATCAGGTGGGAGAAGCGCAGCACGATGAACTCGGCCGGGCGCACGGCGGCCATGCCGATCTCGACGATCATGCGGCCCTCCAGGATGTCGAGCGCGGTCATCGTCTTTCCGAGTCCGACGGCCACGTAGAAGGCGTGCTCGGGCTTGATGCCCTGCAGCGCCCCCGCCCGCCACTGGGTGGTGAGGAAGTTCTCGATCATTCCCTGGACCTTCACCCAGGTGTTGGCGTCGTTGGGCTCGAAGGTGAACTTCTCAGTGGCCTTCTTGACCGACTCCTCGACGAAGATGAAGAACCGGCGCACGCTGACGTAGCGCCATTCGTTGTCGTTGCCGGCGAGCGTCCGGGCACCCCATACGAGGGTTCCCTTGCCGGTGAACGGGCGGATCGCATTGACCGACTTGCCCCCCGTGGGGTCGACGTTCATCACGTCGTTCTCGGTGTTCGAGAACTCGATGGTCGGCTTGACCACTGCGTTCAGGACGACGTTCGCCGGCGCCTTCCACACGCCCCGGTCGGCGTCGACCCTGGCGTAGACGCCGGCGATCGCCGGGCTCGGCGGGAGCTTCAGCGGCCGGTCGCGGATCGCCGCCTTGGCCCGCTCGTACAGCTCGTTGTTGTGGGTGGCGCTGTTGGTGGCGTCGGCCAGGTCCGAGAGAAGCTTGCCGTCGTAGGGACCGGGTTGGCCGTCGACCGTGTGCTTGATCGTGGTCTGCGCCTCGTCGGGCACATAGTCGAGGACTGTCTCGAGGTTGGGGGCGTAGGCGGCGCCGTACTTGGGGTTGTCCAGGCCCAGGCCACGGAAGTTGTCGACGGCCGTTATCAGATTTGTCTTGGAGTCCGACAGAGACAGGCCGTCGCCGTGAATATCAATGATTACGAACCGGTCCTGGAGTTCAGCGCACTGTTTGAGCGCATTGTTCTGCAGTGTGGCGAAGTCGGGGCGGCTCAGCGCCTGCGCCTCGGGGATCACGATCAGGGTCGGCTCGTCGACCTTCTTCAGCTCCGGGAGCCCCTTGTCGAGCTCGGTCAGGACGAGGGCGTCGCCGACGGCCTTGTACGTCCCGACCGAGACGACATAGCAGGACTTGCCGCCGTTCGCGTAGAACAGCTGCAACGCGTAGAACATGATGTGCTTCGAGCGGTCCGCCTCGTCGAGGGCCGTCGTGACGGTCACGCCGACCGGCTGGCCGGGCGGCGGCGTCTTGACCTCGTCGATCGTGACCGTGATCGCGTCCTCGGGCTGGGCGCCGCCGAAGAACTGCGCGTACTCGACCAGCGACTCGATCCGCTTCGGCCGCAGGGTGAGGCTCTGGCCGTCGCTGTCGGTCGCCTTCTCGGTGTAGCCGACGAAGGCCGGGATCGCCGTGTCGACCGGGGCGATGCTCGGCGGGAACGTCGGGATCTCCTGGACGTAGACGCCAGGTGTCTTGTACGTGGTGGCCATGACCGTCCTTTCCTGGTCGGCTAGGTGTGGATCTCCGAGACGAGCCGGGCGACCTTCGCCGGTTCGGTGCCGTCGAACTCGACGGTGATCGCGGCGGTCGACGGCCTCCGCTTCGTGCCGGCCCCGACGAAGTGGGTGAGCGGCCGCGGGGCGGCCTCGGTCGACGTGACCGATCCGTCGCTGCGTTTGCGGTACCTCCAGGTGGTCCACCGGTTCTGGAAGTGGATCTCGAACACGGGTGCGGGTGTCCGCGGCGTTCCGTCGGCACGCACGAGCCCGAACGCGTCGCCACGCCGCGCGGCCAGCCGGACCACGGCGGCGACGGTGGGCGGTGCGCCCGGTGTCAAGGCGACGCCGCGGGCCGGCGCGCCGGTCGCGCCGGCCGGTGGGACGATCGGCGGCGCATCGGCCTGGTGGACGTACACCGGGTGGTCGTCCTTCGGGCCGAGCACGCGGAACGGCGGGGTCGGCGGGTCTCCCGTCGCGTCGCCGGTCGCCTGGCGGAGCTCGTCGTCGGACAGGACGATGTCCTCCACGGCCTTCGCGGTGCCGGGATACTCCCGCGACAGGAACAACCGCGACCCGCGGGCAGCACCGGTGAGGTTCGTCAGCACCGGCACATCGGCCTTGTAGCGGTGGACAGCGCGGGTCGCCGGATCGGTGACCTCGACGACGGGATGCGGGCGCAGGGTCTGCGCCGTGTAGACGGAGAAGTCGGGAGCGGTCACCGTGAGGAAGAACTCGAAGCGCGCGTCGGGCGCGACGACGGCGTCGTCGGGCACGGCCACGAGGAACCCGAGCCCGCTCGTCCGGAACACACCGCGGAGCCCGGCAATCGCGGCCGCGGTCGCCGGGCCGGGCTCGACCGCGAGGAATCGGCGGACGTCGTAGTCCCGCAGCCGCCGGGCCCGCACGGCCTGGTCGGGGATGGCGTCGAACGCGACCTCGCCGTCGTCGAGCCAGTAGTGGTGCAGCACGCGGACCTCGAACAGGCCCGCGTACCGGGTTCGGACCGACTCGACCACGTCAGTGCACCGGCTGCCGGGTGAAGCGGTTGACGACCTCGGTGATCAGCCCGCCCTCGCGCTCGACGCTCTCGAACCTCAGCTCGAGCATCCGCATCGAGTACAGGGCGAACGGGAACTGCCTGCCACCAAGCATCCCCCACATGTCGTTGACCTCCTCGAGGCTGGGCGACCACAGGTTGAAGATCAGCTTGAACTCGACGAGCCGGTCGAGGTCGTTCACCGGCGCCCCGTCGAGCAGCGACCGCGGGTCGACATTCTCGGGGGTGAACACGGTGCGGAACTGGAAGAACGTCAGCGTCCGCGAGAGCGACAGCAGCGCGTCCTGGTACTTCGTGTGGGTCGCAGCGACCAGCACCGCGAGGTTCAGGAAGGTGGGCGGGTTCTGGTAGCGCACCCGGTGCGTGACGTCGTCGCGCACGTAGGCGGGCACGTTCTTGAGCGTGTGCTCCTCCTGGACGTTCACGACCGAGAGGAGCATCTTCTCCCGCGTCGCGCCGTTCGCGGGCTGGCCGGAACCGACGTCCCCGACGTTCCCCAGCTCGGCGTGCGGCGCGTTCCCGCCGAACGTCGCCAGATGCCGGTCGAGCTCGTTCCGGACGATCGTGAGCGCATGGGCGATCATTGCCGTGGCCGTCAGGGGTTTGGTGGGGGCGGTGGGGGTGGGTTGATCGCCGTGCGACCGACGAAGATCGACACGGCCGCCTCGGCGGCGCCGGCGTTCTTGAGCGTCAGCTTCGACGGGTTGCCCGTGAGGCCGACGGCTCCCCCGAACAGGAACTGGGGGTAGTCCAGCACGACCGTGACACTGCCGACGTCGTAGGTGAGCTCCTTGGCCGGTTTCGCGGGCGCGATGACCAGGCACGTCATGCGCCCGACGTCGGTCGGGCCGAGGTCCACCGTGGTCGCGCTGTTGGCGGGCACCACGACGCTGATCTTGTCGTAGGCGTCGACCACGAGGTCCCCACCCTGTGCGAGCCGGGGGCCGCCCGCCGCGGTGACGGTGACGTTCCAGGTCAGCTTCTCAGTCATGGGGCTTCCTACTCCGGGGGCGCCGGTCGGCGGGTGCGGCAGGTGTCGTGGACGGCCCTGACGGTCGGGACGAAGTGCAGCACCGGGTCGCCCACGGCGGCATCGGGGAGATCCCTCGGCCCGCGGTCGGTAACGGTCAGCGATCGGCCTGGACGTGGTCGGCGAAGACCCGGGCCAGATCGGCGCGCGAGCGCAGACCGAGCTTCCGGTAAACCCGCGACAGGTGCGCCTCAACGGTCTTGCGGGAGAGGAACAGCGCGGCGGCGGCCTCGACGTTGTTGAGCCCCTCGGCGACGAGGCGGGCGGTCTGGAACTCCTGCGGGGTCAGCGAATCGATGGACGCGCCGGGGCCGGCCGCCGGGACGTGGCTGATCCCCGACGCCTCCAGCTCGACGCCCGCGCGCGCCGACCACGGCTGGGCGCCGAGCTGGTCGAAGATCCGCAGGGCCTCGCGGAGGGGCCAGCGGGCGGCGGAGCGCCGCCGGAGCCTGCGCAGGCTCTCGCCCTCGCAGAGCAGGGTGCGGGCGCGTTCGAAGGGGACGGGCACGCGGTCGTGTGCGGCGTGCGCCCGGGCGAAGTGTGCGCGTGCCGTGGTGAGGTCGGTGGCGAGGAGGCCGCGGTAGCGCTCGACGACCGCCAGCGCGAAGGCGAGCCCGGTCGCCGCCGCCTCGTCGGTGGCCCAGCGCAAGGCCGCGTGCGCCGTGTCGTGGTCGCCCGCCCTGATGTGGGCCTCTATCAGGTCGCCGGCGAACGGCACGGCTGTGGGGCAGGCGAGGCCGCTTGCCCGTGCCGCCGTCCAGGCCCGGTCGAGGTGGTCGACGGCCTCGTCGGTGGAACCCGACCCGAGCGCGTCGAGCCCGAGGACGGCGGGAACGTAGACCTCCATGCTGCCGAGCTCGTACGCGTCGGCGGCTTGGCGTGCGCGGTCCATCCGCAGCCGGCACCGCGCCGAGTCGCCGCGCGCGGCGTCGATGCGACCCAGGTTCACCTCCGCCACACCGACGATCCCGAGCTGTTCGAGCTCCTCGGCCCAGCGCAGGGCCTCCGCCCCGTCGGCGTAGCCCTGCGTCCACGTCCCCGTCCACCACCCGAGCTGGGCACAAGTCGTCAGGGTGGCGGCCAGCGTCATCGGTGCCCCTGCTCGCCGTGCGACGTCCACGACGTGCCGTAAGACGGCGCCGGCGCGGTCGAACTGCTCGATCAGGATGTGCGCCGTCCCGGCGAAGAAGAGGAAGTGCAGGTCCCACAGCAGTGGGGTGGCGACGTCGATGACGTCCGCGATTGCTCGGGACTCGGGTATCCGGCCACCGACGGCGAAGGCGGCCGCCGCGCTCGCGGCGACAGGTAACGGGGGGCGGTCCGCGCCGTTTAGGGCTAGGCAACGGTCGGCGATGTCCTGCATTTCGGCGACGCGCCCGGACATCCCGCAGGGGAAGACGGCCTCGGCGTAGAGGTGAGCGGCTGCGGCCGAGTCGGTTGCAGCGATGGCCTCTGCCGCCCGCGTGAGGACGTCCACCGCTCGCCGGGTCCGGCCCGCGAGGACGTGTGCCCGCGCCCGGACGATCTCGACGTCGGCGGTGAATCGGGGATCGTTGTCGATCTGGGCCGCGTCCTCGCACCTGGATATGGCCGAACGGGAGTCTCCGCCCAGGAGTGCCTCCGTCGCGGCCGACAGGAATCGCTGGGCTCGGGTGCGGCCGGTGAAGGTGAAGTCGGCAGCGCGTCCCCAGGTCTGGGCGGAGGTCCGGTGATCGCCCCGGTCTCGGGCCTCGGCCGCGGCGGCGGCCAGCAGTGCGGCCACGTCGTCGTCCGGGGCGGCGGTGCAGGCGGCCAGATACCACGCCCGGAGGTGGCCGTGTGCACGGCCTGCGAGGGCCCGGTAGACCCGGAGCTGTTCGACGACCGGAGTGTGAGCGATGACGACATCGCGGACCAGGGGATGCCGCAGCTCGATCCGTTCCGGTCGGACGGCCAGCAACGTAGCCCGCTCTGCCGGTGCGAGGTCGGCGAGGGTGAGCCCGAGGTCGTCGAGCACCGGCTCGAGATCGACCGGATCGGCCGAACGGCTCGCCGCGACGGTGAAGAGCGCTACTGCGGTCTGCGCGGCGAAGCCGCTGACGACCGACGACCAGGCCCTGCGCAGCGAGGGTCCGATCTCGGGATCTCGAAAACTCCGCTCCGACAGGGAACTGGGCGGGGCGGCGGTGAGTGTTTCGACGATGGCCAGCGGATTGCCAGCCGTCCGGTCGACGAGCTGATCGAGTACCGCATCGGTGATGGTGACGTCCAGGGCGGTGGCCAGTTCCCGGGCCTCCGGGACGGACAGCCCCGGAAGGTGGAGCGTGGCTAGCTCGAGCGGGATCGGGGACGGGTCGCTGTCGGTCCGCATCGTGAGGATGATCGTCATTCGCTCGGTGGCGACCCTGCGCGCGATGAAGAGGAGCAGCTGCTGGGACTGGGGGTCGAGCCACTGGAAGTCGTCCACGAGGATCAGCAGCGGTGTCTCTTCCCCGGCGGCGGCCAGCGCGCCCAGCGCCGCGGCACAGACCGCCAGCGGACTCGTCACGGTGCCCGATCGCAGCGCGAGGCTGATCTCCAGCGCCTCTCGCTGCACGTCGGGCAGGCCCGCGAAGTGATCGCGGATCGGCAGAAGCAGGTCTGCTGCCCCCGCGAACGCCAAAAGCGTCTCGGACTCGGCCCCCGACGCTCGCAGCACCCGCATCTCAGCTGCGTTCGCTGCGGCACGGTCGAGCAGCGTCGACTTGCCGATACCCGCCTCGCCGATGACGGCGACGGCGCTGCCTCCCGTTCGGGCGGCGGCGACCAGCCCATCGAGCAGGCTGCACTCGCGGTGCCTGCCGACGAAGGAGGTCGGGTGCGCGGTCGTTGCGCTGCGCATGCTCCCGTGCTCCCTCCGCACCGCCACGACTGATGGTCGCCGGGTTATTGCTCTGCGTTAACTGAGTCTCCGGTTACGCGCCGTGATACACCGGGCCGGACGTGGGGAGATGCCGGATGCGGCAAGGGAGATGGCAGCAAACGGTGTAGTGGTGCCAGACGGGCGAGCGCGGTGCGATGCCATCACGGTGAAGGCGGCCGTGACCGGCCGTGACGCCGGCCTCGCCGCTGCGGCGCTTCGGGCGACGGAAAGGCCACCCTGGGCCGCCCGGATCTTCTTCGGTGAGCTCGACCAACCCCGTCGCCGCCATCCGTTGCTCGACACCGGCGTGTCATTGCGCGTCCGCGCCGGGCCCGGTCGTCGCGACACCGCGGTCGTCCTGCGCCCGCTGCGCCGGCAGGGATTGCCCGACCGGTGGTTCGCGATGACCGCTTCCGCCAGCCACTCCATGACCGTCACCGTCGACTGGACGGTGCAGGCTGACGTCCTACCGGTGGACCACGTCGACGTCCTGACCTTGACGCACGACCTCGACCGGCTCGGGTCCGACCCCGGCGACGTCATGTGGTCGGTGCTGCAGCGCAACCTCGTCATGGACTACTGCCCAATGCCAGTGCCGTTCGACCGGCTCGTGCTGCGCGGCCCGGTCATGGCCACCGGATGGACGTCCGTGCTCGACGGCCTCCCCGTGGCCGTCCAGCGGTGGACATGGCCCGGCCACGAGACCCTGGAGATCGCGATCCGCACCGAGCCCCGCGACGCCCTGCTGATAGCGCACCTGTTGCGTGCGGCGCTCCGTGTCCCCGGCCGGCGCGCGGACATGCTGCCGTGCAGCACGACAAAGCTCGTGCTCGACAGCCTGTAGCAGACGCAGCGCGCCGTCTCCTCGGTGTGTCCGTGGTCAACGGCTACCTGACCGAGCGCGAGCCGACCCAATCTGATCGTCCGGTCGACGTACTCGAGCTTCTTGCTCGCAGTCGACAGCTCACATTCGCTACATCGCCTGGTAGGCGTCGATCCAGGCCCGGCGCTCGGGCGCCTCGAGCTCCAGCAGTCTGCGACCTTCGTTCAGCTCGTCGCGGCTGTTGCGCTCGAAGGCCCGCACGAACGCCTCGTAGGCCTCCACACCGTGCTCGAAGGAGCTGACGATCATGGCGTGCACCGATGTGATGGGTTCGCCGGGCGGCACGTAGGCCCGCGCGCCCACCAGCAACCGCCGCATAGGTTCGAGGATCTCCGTCCGCAGCCGCTGCGCCTTCGTTGCGAGGGTCAGCGTCCGGTCGTCGTCGATCTCCCCGGCGAGGGTGTTGAGGTCGATCCGCGGGACGAACAGCGCGGGCGCGAGCCGTTCCTTGTAGTCCTCGATGTCTTCCGGGAACGCGCGTTCAGCGGGCGGGGCTATGGCGGTGGGGGAGGGCTGGTCCGCGGAGGCGGCGACCGCGGGACCTCCGATCTGCCCCGGGCCGGCCTGCCCTGATGGCGTGATCGCCGGTGCGCACGCCGCGACGCCGCCGATGGCCGTCACCGTGGCGAGCACGGCTCCGATCGCGATCGTCGCAGTCCGCATCGATCGCGTGGCGACCGGGCGGGGCACGAGTGAGAGCCAGGCCGTGGCGAGCACGACGACCAGCGCCACCGCGATGTCCCGGGTCAGGATCCCGAACACGAAGCCCGGCAGCAGGGCGCCGCCGCGTACGGTGTTGAGCGCGATGTAGCCCATGCCCGTTACCAGCGCTGCGACGGGTACGGCCGCCAGCCCTACGCCGAGCCCGTGCTCGCCGTGCAGCAGGCCAAGCGACCACGCGGCAGCGGCGCCCACCCCCGCGGCGACAAGTGTCACCGCGAAGAGCCATTGCTCGAGCGCCGCCGGATCGGCCGGCAGCCCCAGCGCGCGGAACCCGACGGTCACGACGACGCCGACCAGCCCGCATACCGCGCCGACCGCGAGCACGACACCAGTCTTCGGGGGTAGCGGGGGTCTGGTCAGCCGGGCCCCGGGCGGGATCAGCCAGGCGGGTGCCACGAACCCGCGGCGGCCTGCGGCCACTCCCCAGAGGGCCGCGCCACCGATCAGTACGCCGGCCGCCGTGACGGTCGGGGTCGCCAGCGCGTACTGGACCACGAGCACCCCGAGCGCGCGTCCACCGAGGTCGAGCGCGGTCTGCAGGAGTCGCGCTGCCCACGTCGCGAGGCCGAGCACGAGCGCTGCGAGGGTCATCGCGACCAGCCAGAACGCCCGTGGTCCGAAACGGGCAGCGGAGTCTGCCCCGATGCTGCCGAGCGCCGCGACGAGCGCCGTGGCGCTCGCGAGGAGGACGGCCAGCACGAGGACCGTCCACGGGTCGCGGTACCCGGCGACTCCGTCCAGACCGATACTCGCGAACGACACGACCTGGCCCATGATTGCGCCGAGGAGCACACCCGCGCCGAGCGGTCCGGTGTGCAGCGCCGTGCCGGCGGCCCGCGCGACGAGCGCCTGCCGCCAGACGGCGATCCCGATCGTCCCGCCCAGAAGCACCCCGATCAGTGCCGCGCTGATCACCGGAACCCATGCAGTCAGGTCGACGTCGCCGAGCACGATCGTGACCAGAAGACCGTTGACGACCGGCAGGAGGAGTGCCGCCAGGAACGCGGTGACCACGCCGTCGGCGAACGACGTATCCACCGCCTTCTCAGGCCGGTCCAGGACCGCGATGCGGAGCACAGGATCGGGATGGTGCCCCGCGAGCCGCTGCAGCACACCCCTGTGCCTACTCGGGACCCGGCTCAGCACCCCGAGGAGCGCGCCGGTGCCGCCCGCCCACGCCGCGGCCAGGTCGGCGTCGTGTTCGCGAGCCCGCAGCAGTCTCCGCTGGACCAGGACAACGACGGCGCCGACGACCACCGCCTGCCACAGGTAGCTCGGCAACGCATCGACCTCGCCCACCACGGCCGCGGCGACGATGGGCAGCAACAGCGCTGGCGCGAGGGCGTACCACGCCCCGCGGGCGAGCCAGGACAGGACGACGTCGCCGTGGGCGATATGCGCCAGCTCATGCCGGATCACCGACTCGACGTCGGGCTCCTCGCCGCGACTCAGCAGCTTGGTAGGGACCACGATCCGGTACCGGCCGGGGCGGCCGAAGCAGAACGGCTCGCGCAGCGTCGACGGACCGCGCAGGAACTCCGGCGCGCGGCGGAGCCGAGCCTGCCACGCGAACGCTGTCATCCGGGTCAATGCGTCGGCGTGGCGGTCGGCGAGCGGCCGCAGCTTTCGGCGTCGGATCAGCAGCGGCGGCGTGGCGATGACGACGGCTACGGCACCGATCGCGACCAGGACGGCCGCGCCGAGTGCGTAGCTCACGCGCACCGCCTCGGCCGGCTGGACGCAGGCCAGCAGCACGGCCCACTGCTGCTCGGGTCCGCCCTGCTGGGCCGTGCTCGCCGCGGCGCAGCGCGCGTACGCGGCGTCCCAGGCGGCCCCGGCGACCGAGTTGTGCACCGCCGTGCCGACAAACAGGCCCGTAGCGAGGATGCTCACCACAAGCAGCACGAACTGCGTGGTTGTTGACCGGGGCAGGCCCGTCACCCGCAACGGCACGCGCTCGGGCCGGGTCGGCGCGTCGGCCGTCACCGGGGTGCGCCAACCGCGAGACAGCCCACAATCGCGTCGGCGAGGAGCGCAGACTGCTGTTCGGAAAGGCCCAGCGTCATCGCCTGGGAGCGGGCGTTGTCGCGGATCGTCCGCGCCTGCTGCGGGCTTAGCATCAACGCGGCAGGCGGTTGCTGCGGCCTGCGCAGCAGCCGCCGGGCCGCCTCGTTGACGTGCGGCTTCGCCGCGTCCTTCATAAGATCCTTGGCGATGTCGCCGAGGAACCCCACGACCGGTGTGGCGATGGCGAGCACTATCGGGGCGAGCATGGCCAGCTCGAGGCCGAAGCCCAGCGGCTCGTCCGACTCGCGTGCCGCGAGCACTGCCTGCGGGTCTGCGAAGTACTCCTCGGCGACGTCGGGGAGTTCGGGCACCTCGTCTGGGGCGGTGCGCTGGAGGACCAGCTCGGCGAGCTCGAGGACCACCTGCCGCCTTCCAACGTCTTGGGTCACAGCGGCAGCGTCCGAGGTCACCGGGCGGTATCGCTAGAGGGAGATCCCTCAGTTGTGCCGGTCTCGATTGATGGGATGGCGCGTCGTTGTCGGAGCTGTTCCGGAGCGGCCGCCTACGCCTGGGGTCCTTGCATGAGCCCGGCGATGTCACCGGGCGGCGCGGCCGAGAAGCCCAGCCACAGCCGGTCGTCGAGGCCGACGCCGCGGGCGTAGGCCAGCGCGGCCAGCAGTCCCCGGGTCCGCGCCTTGTCCGGCTCAGGCAACGCCTCCAGGTACTTGCCCAGGGCCTCGCCCACCTCGGACGGGACGTCCCGGTCATGGAATCCTGGGTTCGTGGGGTCCAGCGGCGCCGCGGCTTCGGAGAGCGGGACCGCGGCCATCGCGGCGAAGGTAGTTCCGGTCGGCGCGACGCGCGATCACCTGGGCCAGTCGACCGCAGATCTCAGGATGGGCCCGATAGCGGGCCCACGCCCGGCCGGGTGGTCCCGGCGGTCCAGTCCGGCTTGGGCCAGCACGGCGGACGAGAACTCCGCCAGCCCGGCCGGGTCGAAGTAGCGAAGTCGATGAGGTTCGGCTGGCGGCGGCAGTGACACCGAGCTCGTGCAGCAAACCGCCCGGGAGGTAGCGCTCCCGCGCGCTGGCGGCCAGCGCTCGGCTGGCTACCGCGACCCGAGTCTGCGGTGGCGGCCTCGTCCACCGCGTCGACAGCGATTCGGAAGGGCTGGCTCGGGCGGGCTTCGACGAGGGCATCGAGCAGCGCAGCCCGGGATGCGACCTGGTCGGCCTCGGCGAGGTCGGCCACCGCATCAAGCAGGTCGGCGTGGGTGGCGCCGCGACCGTGCAACGCCAGCCCGAGTCTGATCCCGTCGGCTTCGAGCTCCAGCACCGCTCTGGCGAGCACGCTTGACTTGCCGGCTCCAGGCGGGCCGGTGATGACCAGCGGAAGCTCCGGCGACTCGGTGGCGGCCAGCCACGTCGCGGATCTCGGTGAGCGCGTTGTCGCGGCCGCGGAACAGGTGCCCGCCGCGGGTGCGGCTGCGCTGCCCGTGGGCGCGGCGGGTGAAGTGCCTTCGCCCCTCTAAGCCGGCTAGGAGCCAGCGGCGCGGCAGTTCCGGCCACACCGGCGATGAGTGTGACCGGCAGGAACCGGTCGAACCGGCCCTCCTTGGATCCCTGGATCAGGATTTCCATCAGGTCGGCGGTCTCCAGGTCGAGCACCGCGCCGCCGCTGTGCCCAGGGAAGGTGCCTGCCTCGCCGGCCCAGTCCAGCTGCACTACACCGCCGGTGGTCGGCCCGACCACCGTGAATTCCCGCCACACCCCGGTGAGCGGGCCCTCCGCCAACGGATACCCGAACACCGCGACGCGCTCCCGGTGGGTTCAGCCCTCCTGAACAGGATGGGTGGCAAACCCCCGCACAGACGGCATAGACGGTCGTGCTTGCGTCGGGTTCGGGTGAAGCACGGGAAATCCAGTGACGTTCCGTCGCTCCACGAAGTAACAGTTGTTGCGGACTGGTCGGCCGGCTGCGGGATCCTGGCGATGAGCCACACACCGGCACTCGCACCCGGATCGAGGCGGTGCGGGGGTTTCGAGGCGGTGCCGGGGGGCCGAGCAGCGCGACTGGCTCAGCGGTATCAGGCCCAACCGCCGCCGCCTCAGATGAGGAACCCCGTCCGCTGCGGAGGGAACTGCCATGGGCCGCTCGGAGCCCGCCCCGATCCTCGCCACGACGAAGGTGTCAACCCGGCCGCCCATACAGGTCATCGGCCACGGCGCCCGCCAACTCACCATCGCCGCCCAGCAGGTCCGGGCGCTGACGCTGGTCTGGGAGCTGAACGCCAGCACGCCGCTGGCCGAGAAGACAGTGGTGATCGTCGGCGGCGGCATTGCCGGAGTGACGGCCGCGGCCGCGGCTCGGCTGCACGGTGCAACGGTGGTCATCCTCGAGGAAGGGCCCGCACTGCTGCATCTGCAGCGGGGCTGCACCAATCGCTACCTGCACCCACACATCTACGACTGGCCCATCGACAGCAGGGCCCGGCAGGCTAGCGCCGGCCTGCCGATCCTCAATTGGTCGGTGGACACCGCTGACGGTGTCGCCGATAAGATCCTGGCCGACTACCTGCGGATCGACCGGCACAGCCCTGGCCCGCCCACGATCGTGCGCCTCCACGTCCGGAACGTGGACCTTGAGTTGCCGGTCAGGTGGACCGTGGTCGGCAGCGACGGCAGCCCACCGGCGCCACCGGTTTGGCGGACGGTCGCCAGCGGCGACGGTACGCAGCCTGAGCGCCTTGATCCTCCTGCCGATGTCGTCATCCTCGCGGTGGGGTTCGGCATCGAGCGCTCGGCGGGACGCCTACCGGTGCAGTCCTACTGGCGGGTCGACCCCGTCGCGCAGTCCCCGGTCGAGGCGGGCGCAGACCCACGGAAGGCGCTGGTGGTCGGCACCGGCGATGGCGGCATCATAGACATGCTCCGGGCCCGGTTGGAGGCGCTGGACCACGGATCGTTCCTCGATGAGTGCACGCTGCGGCTGCAGGACGAGGACCTCAGGAACCAAATGATTGCCTTGGAAGACCACGCCGCCAAGGAGGCCGCCAGGGGAGTCGCCGGGGACCGCAGCGCGTATGACGCCGGCTGCCGATTCCAGGCTGCCGCATACGAGCAGATGTACAAGACGTCCGGATCCGTCGGCGACGCCCTGGACGATGCGGCCGAACTGCTCCACGATTTGAAGCGGGAGAACGTGGCGGTCACCTGGGCAGGCAGAGTGCCGGAGCCGGCCGATGTCGGGGCCCAGCCGCTCAACCGGCTGCTGGGGTGGCTCATGTGTCGGGAGGGCCTCGTCGACTACATCCCCGGGATGGAAGTCGTCGACGCCGTATTGCTGGCCCCGCACCGGCCCGACGGCCTGCGCTACCGGGTCCGCTGGAAGTCCGGCGGAGTCGCCGAAGCGCACGACCTGGTGCTCCGCATCGGCCGGAAGCAGACGGCCATCCAGCGCTCGTTCCCGCAGGTCTACACCGCTCTCCAGAACCTTCCGGCAGCACCGGTCGAACCGCAGCTCAAGCTCGCCCCAGAGATCAACAGGGCCTACCGGGAGTTGCGCGACGTGCGATGCCCCGTACCGAAGCGCGCCGCCGTCGAAGAGGCGATGAAGTTGCGAGCCAAAGTGGAAAGCCGATGGGACGGGGACGCAGACGACTCACGCCCCATCTACCGCATCGCGATCTGGGCGGACTGCTCCAACCTGATCACTACACCCTGGCTGGACTACGAACTCCACCCAGAGTACGGAGCAGTGCACCGGCGGGCCCGGCGGAACCTTCGAGTCACCGACTCGGCGGCTCACCCACTCGCCGACCCGCCGGCTTCCCAGCCCGCCAAGTACCTGCACTGGGTGAACACGCGCGACGACTACTGGGTCCGTGCCCGCGGCACCGACGGCATCGAGATCGGCAACTGGCTGTCGAACATGCTGCAGCCAGCCGACGGCAGCCCGGCCGAGCTTGACAAGTTCGCGAAGTGCCGCGCCAATCTGCGCAGATGCAGCGTTCATGCGAAGCGTCGCGCCTACTGGCGCCATCCGTGGAGCCGATACGAGGACGAACCCCCGCCGCCCGGCGTGCGGCGCCGTTGGTGGCTACAGCTGCGGCGGGCACGAGCTCGCCGTGACCGTGCACGTCTGGACGGCAAGTCTGCTCGCGGGTAGCTCCGCCGTGGCTGGCTGTAGCACTCTGAACTGGTTCTGGTTTACGCAGCCGTCCGCCGAGGTCACGTCCCGGCGCCAGGGCTCGACTGAGGGGCCAGTCTGGAGTGGGGCCCCGTAGGCGCCACTCGTCGGGGCAGGGCGCCTACGGCCGGTGGACTTTGCCGCTGGTGAAGATGCACCGCGACGTGAGGTTGGCCGGTCGCGTCGGCTCGTGGCTGGCTGCCCGGTTGGGTCTGATCAGCGGCCGCAACGCGCTGCTGTTGGTGCGTGGCCTGCCCGATCCCGAGGTCGGCGCCGTACCGTGCGCCGCAACCGCCACTACGGAACGGTCCTGATCGACATGGACACCCAGGGCCGACCGATCTCCTGCCGGGTCGGGAGGCCGCGACCTGCGCTGACTGGCTGCATGCGCTCCCCGGGCCTGGTCAGCCTGCCGGTGCGGCGGTCTTGCTCGCGGCTTCTTTGATGACGATCGCGCGTAGGCGGTCGGCTCTGGTGGAGCCGAGTGCCCACTGTTCGATCGTCTGTCTGCGTCCGGGCACGTGCCCGGTGGTGCGTTCCCGTTCGCGTAGCCAGGCGAGGATGTGGTCGTCGGGCACGCCTCCGGTTGGGGCCTGGTCGTTGTGCCTGTGTTCGGGCACGGTCGACTGCCCGGCCGGGCTCGAGGCATCTCGCTGGAATTGGCCGGGCGCAGCGTGTTCGAGCCCGGACGGGTGCCCGTTGCTGCTCGCCGGCCCGGCGGCGGGCCCGCGCCCGGTCTTGGTGGTGGGCTTGGCGGGCACGTCGTCGGGCGGGTGCCGGTGCTCGCCGTCCGTATTGTGGCGGGCCTCGCGCGTTCGCGGTGCCCGGGCTTGGCGCGCGGGCTCGGCGGGCCCCTGCCCGGGAGCCGGGTGGGCGTCGTCGGGCACATGTTCGGTCCGCCCGCCGCGCCGAGCGTCGGTGGCGGTCGGAGGCTGTTGGGTCGGGTAGGCGACGAGCGCGACCAGTTCCAGTGTGATCGCTAGGCAGACTGGTGGCCACAGTGCGACGATGATGCCGATTGGTGTTGGGTGGGCGGCGGCGAGGTTGGCGGCGATGGTGGCGGTCATGCCGGCCCAGAATGCGGTCCAGGGTCCGGCTTTGACGGGTTCGCTGCGGTGGCGGCGGACCCAGATGACGACGAGCGCGGCGAGGAGCATGCCGTCGGTGGTGAGGGCGAGCCAGGGTGCCATGATCGGGTCGCCGTGCTGGGCGATGACGTCGCGGGCGTGGCGGTAGCTGGCGACGGCGGCGGGTCCGCCGACTGCGGACAATGTGACGACGGCGAGGATGCTGGGCCAGGTTCGTGCCCACCGCCGGCGCATCGTCGTCGTCTGGCCATGCGTCGCGTAATACGTGTCGCTAACCGGCGCGGCGGCGAAGTCCGGAGGCGGGCTGATGCAATGGTTTGGCTTGCAGCGCGTATCGACGAGCATGGGTGGGTCGGATCTGCCGGCCGCGTCAGGGGTTCCCGTTCCGCGTGTCGGTCTGGTTCTGGTTCGGGCGGGGTAGCGGTCCGTGGCGCTCGTCCCGGGCCGGTCTGCGGTCGTGGTCACCGGCCGGGCTCCCGGTCGTCTGGGAGCGGGTGGAGGTTGTTGAGGGCGCCGGCGGAGTGTTCGTCGGCCTGCGGGTGCGGTGCGCCGGTTTCGATGGTCTCGTGGTCGGGCGCGGCGGGGATACGCACGGCCGAGGCGGCGTGGGTCGCGGGCCCGGTGGCGGTCAGAGTCCGTGTGGCGGTCAGCCGGTCGTCCAGCGTCCGGGTGTCGGCGTGTGCATGGGTGCGGGGCTGGGCGGCCGGGTCGGGCTCGCGATCGTCGACGCGGGCGCCGATCGCGGGGGTGAGGTGGGTTTCGCCGCCGGCGGGTAGGTCGCGTGGTGGTGAGCTGGCGGGGACGTGACCGTCGGCGGGGCGGGTCGGTGGTGGGTTTTGCACGGGGTCGGAACCTCCGATTCCGATCAATGCCCCGGCCGGTGTCTGGATCGTCGGCCGGGTCTGCCCCGCGTCTCACATTCGTCTCACAGACTGTGCGGACAGGGGCGGATGGGAGGCCCTGCCCTGGGACTACTCCCGACGTCAGGGGCGCAGGAGAGACCTGCTGGCGGCTTCCTCGCCCGCTGGGGGTCAAGGGGTCGCAGGTTCAAATCCTGTCGTCCCGACGGCGAGATGGGGAGTTTCCCCAGGTCAGGGCCTTGATTCACGCAAGTGGATCAAGGCCCTGATTCGTGTCCGAGGTGGGTCGTCTCACATTGGCTCACCGAGCTTGCCGCGCCAAGCGCTCTGAAGCCTGCTGATGCGTGATCGACTCGTCGCTCGTGAAGGATGCGCGTTTGTCGGTGTGGTCCGGCTCATCTGGGTCGGTTGCGCTGCCGCTACCTGGGCATTCGTGGGTTGTGGGCCACTGGGTCGATTTCCTGGTGCCCTCCGTGAGGCTGATCCCAGGACCTCGTGGATGCTCTCCCTGTCCGGTTCTGGCCGCGCGAGCTTGATGAGTTTGTGGGGGCGTCAAGTGCGTGGCGATCCATCGCGTCTGGAGCTGCGCGACCCCTTCGACCGATTTCATCCTCGCCGCGCGCTTCAGCTCACGGCGCCGCTGGTGACTACCGACCGTGCCATCGCTGCCAGCGGCGCCGCCGAGATCATTTTGATCAGCGCCGGCTATCGCCTCAGGTCGGACGCGGATCGCGGCAGTCGCAGCGATCGACCTTCCTTGCTCATGCGGACCATGACCTCGTAGGCGTGCTTGTCGGTGACGTCTCCGTCTGCGACCGCCATGCTGAGCAGGTCGATGGTCTCGTAGGTGGTGATGCCCTGGAACCGGGCGTACCGCAACGCCTCGCGATCGTCGGAGATCCACCACGAACCGGCGAACTCCGCCCACTCCTTGATCACAACGCAGGTCTCGGCCTCGCCGAGGTGCTGGAGTGGCTTGTCGTCCGTACCGCCGAACACTGCCCGGCGCACCCGGTTCACGCGCTGGACTTCGGCATCGGCGGTGATCTCAATCGGCTCGTCCAGCCACCCGGCGGCCGGCACGCCGGCGAGTGCCGGGAGGTACCGCGCGGATCTGCTCGCCTCGAAAGCCACGGCGGTCGTCCACCGTCCCCGTCCGTTCAGTAGAACCTGCAGCAGGTCGAGCCGATCCACGGCAGCGAAGTTGCACAGCACCGTATTGTCGGGGAAGAGGAACGTCGTCACGAGACGTCCATCGTCCCGTTTTCGACGTCGAGTGCCCGCCTGATCTCGTCGACGTCGACGCCGAGTAGGTTGGCGTAGGGGCGCAGTGTCGTCGCGCCCGCGTCGTACGCGGCGTAGGCATCCCGGGTGAGCAAACCTGGGGGGCGTTGTCTGTTCGCCTCGCTGACCTGCCGGGCGAAGTCCGGTCCTCGCTCGGCCAGTGATGCCGCCCGGCGCGCGGTGAGGCTGCGGAACCGGTCGCAGGTGCCGGCGTCAATGAGCCGGAGCGACTTCAAGCGGTACGCGAGCGCCGAGGGTGTGACGACCAGATCGCAGGCGAGCGCGGCGAAGGTCTGCTCCGTCAAGCCGGTGCCGCCGACGGCCGCGCGCAGCGTCGGCTCAGGCATCAGGAACGCGGCGGCGAACGCGTTCGCACGCAGCTCGCTGGGTGTCTTTCCCTGCGCCCGGTCGAAGACGTCCTCGTCGAGATGAACGCCCTGGTCGTCCCCGGCGAGCAGGTGTCCCAGCTCGTGGGCGAGGGTGAACCGCTGGCGGGTCGGCACCGCCGAGGTGGCCAGCACGATCAGCTTGACCTCATCCGAGGACGTTGCCAGCCCGTCGAACCCGCTGCCGAGGTCGAGTACGGCGACGTCGGCGCCGAACACTGCTTCCACTAGCCCGACGAGGTCTGTCTGGTCTGCCCCCTCGATCCGGGCCCGTGCGGCCATGGCGAGTTGGGTGCCCTGTTCGGTCCACCCGCTCGTACCGGCCGAGATCTCGAGCGGACGCCACGGTTGGGCGAAGCCGAGATCGGAGAGGTCCGAGCGCATCGTGGCGAGCCGGCGGGCCTCGTTCACAGCCCTGCGGGCGCTGCCCCCGGTGGTGCGGGCCGCGACGGCGAGCGGTGGCTGGTCGCCGGTGATCAGCCAGTCGACTGTGACCGAGGACAGATCGGCGATGCGCGCGAGATCGAGTGAGGAGAAGCGACGGCTGCCGCTGAGCGCCTTGGACAGCTTCGAGTCGTCCAGTCCGATCCGTACCGCGAAGTCGTGTTGGGTCAGCCCGGACTCCCTGATCAGATCACGCACACGGTCGGAGGTGCTGGGCATGGACGGGATGCTAGCAAGGAGGTTGCGAAAATCGCAACAATCCGGCACAGTGGCGCATCCGAGCGATGGATCTGTGACGCGCCGTGATCGTTGACGGTAGCCGGTACGTGATGGGGGAACGATGACGATCGCACTGGAGCGGGCCGACGCGCTGCCGCTGGCACCCGAGCCGGGCCAGATCGTCAATGTGCGCGGGTCCACCTGGGCCGTCGCCGACGTCCGGCGCCAGGGCCTGCCGCGCAGCCCCGCCGACGAGGGTACCGCCGGCCTCACCCATGTCGTGAGCCTGCAGTCGCTGGAGGAGGACCGTCTCGGCGAAGAGCTGGCCGTGGTCTGGGAGCTGGAGGTCGGGCACACCGTCGCGCCCGACCAGGGGCTCCCGGACGCCGTCAGCGCCGACGGCTTCGACGACCCCAACACTCTCGCCGCCTACGTCGACGCGGTGCGCTGGGGCGCGGTCACCTCGGCCGACGCCGACTCCTACCAGGCCCCGTTCCGCAGCGGCGCAAACGTCGAGGCCTACCAGCTCGAGCCGTTGCGCCGGGCCCTGCAGTCCTCGCGCACCAACCTGCTGCTGGCCGACGACGTGGGACTGGGCAAGACGATCGAGGCCGGCCTGGTCATCCAGGAGCTGCTGCTGCGTCACCGCGCCCGCTCGGTCGTGATCGTCTGCCCGCCGAGCCTGCGCCTGAAGTGGCAGGCCGAGATGCGCGACAAGTTCGGCCTCGACTTCGTTATCGTCGACAGCGAGCTGCTGGCCGAGACCCGCCGCAGCCACGGGCTCGCCGCCAACCCGTTCCGCCTGCACCCGCGGGTGATCGTCAGCATGGCGTGGCTGCCGTCGCTGCGGGCCCAGCGCCTGCTGCGCAGCGTGTACGCCGACGTGCGCGACACGAGCCTGGCACGCCGCTTCGCCTTCGACATCCTCGTGGTCGACGAGGCCCACCACGTCGCCCCGGCGAGCCCGAGCGCGGCGAGCGGCCACCGCGGCTACGCCGTGGACAGCGCCCGCACGACCGCCACTCGGGCTCTCGCCGAGCGTTGCGAGCACCGCCTGTTCCTGTCCGCCACCCCGCACAACGGCTACTCCGAGTCGTTCACCGCGCTGCTGGAGATGATCGACGGACGGCGGTTCAGCCGCGGCGCGATGCTCGACGAGACCGCGCTACGCGAGGTGACGGTGCGCCGGCTGAAGGGCGAGCTGACCGAGAAGGGCTTTCAGCCGCGCCGGATCGCCGCGCTGGACTTCACCCCGAGCGACGACGAGCAGGCGCGGTTCGCCACGCTCGACCGGATCCTCACCGAGAGCGCCCGCGCGAACGGCAAAGGCCGCTCGGGCGACATCGTGTCGCTGTTGCTCAAGAAGCGGTTCCTGTCGAGTCCGTGGTCGTTCGCCCGCACCCTGGAGCTGTACGAGCACGCGGCCACCGCCGGCGCCCTGCCCGATCTGGGCTGGGATGACGACGGGGACGACGAGTACTACCAGGAGGTGCTCGGCAGCCGGCAGTCGGACGAGGAGGAGGGCGACGTCGAGCACCCCGAGTTCACCGCCCTGCGACAGAGCAAGGCGTCCGACCCGCTGGTGTCCGCCACCGCACAGGAGATCAGCTCGCTCGTCGACTGGGGGCGCGGCTACGAGCACCGGCCCGACTCCCGGCTGGCCCGGCTGATCAAGTTCCTCGACGCCGTGTGCCGCCCGGACGGGAAGACGTGGACCAACGAGCGTGTCGTCGTGTTCACCGAGTACGCCGCCACGCTCGACTGGATCACGCGCGTGCTGTCGCAGCGGGGCTACCGCGACGTCCTCGGCGTGATCCAGGGCTCCACGCCTCCCGAGGACCGTGAGGACATCCGCGCCGCATTCACCTCGCCCGTCACCGAGCCCCCGGGCCGTACGGCGGTTCGGGTGCTGTTGGCTACCGACTCCGCGGGCGAGGGCATCGACCTGCAGGATCACTGTCACCGGCTGGTCAACTTCGACGTGCCGTTCAACCCGTCGCGCCTCGAGCAGCGGATCGGTCGCATCGACCGCTACGGGCAGGAGAAGATCCCGGAGATCTACCACTTCGCGCCCGACTCCACCTCGTCCACCTACGCCGCGGACATGGACTTCATGCGCCGCATCGCGGAGAAGGTCGGCACCGTCGCGCACGATCTCGGCTCGGTCAACCAGATCATCGACGCCGACGTGCAGGAGCACTTCGCCGGCCGCCCCCGCCGCGCCGCGAAAACAGCGCCGGAGAGCGGCAACGCCATCATCACCCGCGCGCTCGCCGGCGGGATGGAGCTCAACCGCCGGCTCACCGAGCTGTCGCAGACCTACGCCGAGCGCAAGATCGAGATGCACCTGACGCCCGGCAACGCGCGCCGCGTGGTGGACGCGGCGCTGGCGCTCACCGCGCAGCCGCCGCTGGAGGAGGTCGGCGACGCGGACACCGACGCTCAGGTGTTCGCCATCCCGGCCCTTGGTCCGGCGTGGCAGCCCGCACTGGACGGCCTCGCCACCCGCCTGGAACCGGACGTCCTGCGCCCGATCACCTTCGACGAGCGGGCCGCCGAGAAGCGGACCGATCTCGTGCACGTCCACCTGGGACACGCCCTGATGCGGCGCTCCACCCGACTGCTGCGCAGCGCGCTGTTCGGCGTCGAGTCCCCGGTGCACCGCGTCACCGCGGTGGTCGTCGACGGGTTGCCGCAGTCGTGCGTCGCCGCGGTGTCGCGGCTGGTGCTGGTCGGGCGGGGCGGGCTGCGGCTGCATGAGGAGGTGTTCCTGACCGGCATCCGGGTGCGTGGGCAGGCGATGGCGGAGGCGAAGGTGGAGGAGGTGCTCGATGCGGCACTCGACGCCGAGCACCTGACCCTCGCCGACGACGACGTGCGGGCCGTACTGGCCCAGGAGTGGAACGCCGACGGCTCCCGGCTGCGCACCCGGCTGCTGACGGCGATGACCCGAAAGGCAGAGGCCCGGCAGACGAAGGTCGCCGAGGCCCTGGAGGCGCGGCGCACGGCCGACGTCGCCCGGGCGCGGGAGATCTTCGGGGCGTTCCGGACGAACCTGCGCGACTCGCGCGAGCGGCTGACCGCCGAGATCCGTACTCAGGAAGAGATGCTGTTCACCGATGACCAGCAGAAGCAGCGCCGCCGCGACCTGGAGGCGATGCGCGACCGGCTGGAGAGCCTCGACGAGGAGGAACAGCGCGAGGTGGCGGCGATTACGGAACGCTACGCCGAGGTCAAGCCGCACGTGTCGGCGGCGGCCGTGGTGTTCGCACTGACCCCGCAGGACGCCCAGGCCGGGACGGTGGCCCGATGATGCGGCCCCAGATGAGACGGCAGGGCGAACGGCGCGCCCCGTCCACGGGCGACCTGCACCGGCAGTGGTTGGAGCTCGTCGACACCGACGGGCCGTTCCTCGCAGTCCCGGCCCTGAGCCGCGTCTACGGGAGCGGGATCCCGCAGCCCGACGCCGACGCGGTCGCCGCACTCAAGGACGCCAAGCCGGCGTTCGAGAAGGCCTGGGAGGCCTGGGACCGCCGGCGGAAGGCTCCGCTCGACGGATACCGGGCCGCCCGCGACACCTGGGTGCAGGTCGTGCTCCGCGACGTACTGGGTTGGTCGTCCGCCTACGGCCAGGCGTCGGCCGCGGCCGTGCGCTCGCCCGACCTCACGGTCGCGGTGACCGCCACCGGAGCGCTCATCCACGGCGACACCACCGGCGCGCTGGTGCTCGTCGTCGATCCCGTCGACTCGCTGCGGGACCCGCTCACCGACGGCTGGGCCACCAGCCCGATCGACCGCATGGAGGAGCTGCTGCGGGCCGCATCGGTGCCGATCGGGGTGGTCACCGACGGTCGGTGGTGGGCGATCGTCAGCGCCCGGCCGGAGACGATGGTGGCCTCCGGCATCGTCGACGCGCAGACGTGGGTGGAGGAGCCGGCCACCCGCAACGCGTTCATCGAGCTGCTCTCGCGCCGCCGCCTGGTCGCGGGCCGGCCCGAGGACCGGCTGACCTTGATGTTCAAGGAGTCGGTCGCCGCCGCGGAGGAGATCACGGAGGCGCTCGGCGTGCAGGTCCGCCGCGCGGTCGAGCTGCTGGTGCAGGCATTGTCAGAGGCAGCGCTGGACGCGCGCGATCGCGGCGAGCCGGACCCGCTTCCCGGAAACCGGCCGCAGGTGTACGAGGCAGCCGTGACGGTGATGATGCGGGTGGTTTTCCTGCTGTTCGCCGAGGAGCGCGGGCTGTTGCCGCAGGGCCGGCTGTTCGCCGCGGGCTACGGCATCAGCAATGAGCTTGAGGCACTTACAAAGCGCAAGGACGCGGAGAATGCCGAGGCTCTCGACGCGACGCATTTGACTTGGCATCGGCTTCTCGCCACCTCGCTGGCGCTCTACCGCGGAGCCTCATTCGAGGATCTTCGGTTGCCGTCCTACGGCGGATCGCTGTTCGATCCCGACCGGTTCGCGTTCCTCACCGCACGCAGCGAGCGTGGCCCATTGGCGGTCACGGTCAGCGACCGCGTGATGCTGGAGGTGCTCGGCGCAGTGCAAGTTGCCCGGCTGAAGGGCCAACCTGCGCGGCAGATCTCCTTCCGCGACATCGACGTCGAGCAGATCGGCTACATCTACGAAGGCCTGCTTGGCTACTCGTGCGTCGACGTCGACGAGGTCACCGTCGGGCTTATCGGCAAGCCTGGCGAGGAGCCCGAACTGCCGCTCGCCGAACTGGAGGATCTCGCCGAGCGGCATCTCGACCCGGCGAAGCGGGCCGACGCGATCCTAGCCGCGGTCAAGGCGAGCCAGCCCGCGGCCTCGCTGGTGTCGAAGTCGGCGCTGACCAAGGCGATCCGCACCAACGACGAGATCGAGGACGCCGACCGGGCCTTGCGGGCGGTGGCCACGTCTCCGGGCCTCCGCGAGCGGCTGCGGCCCTTCGTCGGGATCATTCGCCGCGACCTACGCAACCGCCCCCTGGTCGTGCAGCCCGGCGGGCTGGTGGTGGTGGAGACGCCGTCCCGTGCTACCGCCGGCGCGCATTACACGCCTCGCTCGCTGGCTACCGAAGTGGTGGAGCACGCTCTGCAGCCTCTGGTGTTCCATCCCGGCTCGTACCAGAAGCCCAACTCGACTGATTGGACGCCCCTGAAGTCGTGGCAGATCCTCGACCTGAAGGTCGTCGACATCGCCTGTGGCTCCGGCGCGTTCCTCGTGGCCGCCGCCCGCTATCTCGCCGACCGGCTGGTGGAGGCCTATCTGCGGGAGGGAGTGGCAACCGGCGCACCGCATGAGCAGCGCGTGCGCGCGATACGCGAGGTGGTGGCGAACTGCCTCTACGGCGCAGACATCAACGCCATGGCCGTGGAGATGTGCAAGCTCTCCCTCTGGCTCGTGTCGCTGGATCCGAAGCTCCCGTTCTCCTTCGTCGACGACAAGGTGCTGCACGGCAACTCCCTGCTCGGCCTCACCAGCGAGGACCAGCTGAAGTTCCAGCACATCGATCCCGCCGTTGCGAGCGGTCGGATGCCGCTGTCGGCGCTCGACGTCGATGACGTGCTGGCCAAGGCGGTGAAGCTGCGGCGGCGCCTCGCCACGGAGGTCGACGATGCCGACCCGCAGCGTTCCGCAGCCACAAAGCGGCGGCAGTGGCGTGAGTACCAGGAGCTGACGGAACAGCTCGTCGACGTCGCGGACGGAGTAGTGGCGGCCGGGCTGCGTTGGGGTGGCAAACCGGGAAAGGCGTTGCGCGAGGCGTACGAGAACCTGCAAATCGCAGTCGGCCAGGCCCACCCCGGCGACGGGTCGGATCCGGACCGGACGATGCTTGACGGCATACTCGACGCCGGTCTCACCCCGACTGTGGAGACCGACTATGGGCGCTGGCGTCCGCTCCACTGGATCCTCGCGGTTCCGGACGTGATGGACAGGGGTGGATTTGATGCGGTCATTGGCAACCCGCCGTTCCTCGGCGGTCAGAAGCTCACCGGTGCGCTCGGAACCGGTGTGCGCGACTGGCTTGTCAACGTGGTGGCGGGCGGACAGAAGGGCAGCGCGGATCTGGTCGCGTACTTCTTCCTCCGTGCGACCTCGCTGCTGACCGACAGGGGCGCGCTCGGGCTCATCGCGACGAACACCTTGGCTCAGGGCGACACTCGCGAGGTTGGTCTCGACCGCATGGTCGCCGCAGGCTTCACTCTTACCCGCGCCATTCAGAGCCGGTCTTGGCCGGCTGCGAGTGCAAACCTGGAGTTCGCCGCAGCCTGGGGTACGCGGGGAGAGGTTGCCCCGGATGCGCTCCGCGTGGCCGACGACGTGGTGGTGGCGCGGATCTCCACGCTGCTGGAGGCCGAGGGTCGGGTCGAGGGCAACGCGATCCGCCTCGCGGAGAATGCCGGCATCGCGTTTCAGGGTTGCATCGTGCTCGGCATGGGGTTCGTGCTCGAACCCGAGGAGGCCGCGGAGTGGATCGAGGCTGACCCGCATAACGAAGAGGTGCTGTTTCCCTACCTGAACGGCGAGAATCTCAACTCCAGGCCGGACGCGTCACCGTCGCGCTGGGTCATCGACTTCAACGACCGCTCTGAAGACGCAGCCGCGAAGTATCACCTGCCCTTCGAGCGAGTGAGGGTGCAGGTCAAGTCCGAGCGTCAGAAGGTGAACCGCAAGGCATTGCGCGATAGATGGTGGCAATACGCTGAAAAGCGGCCAGGAATGCGTCGAGCGATCGCCGGGTTCGACGAGGTGGTGGTCATCGCCCGCGTTAGCAAGACGGTCATGCCCGTTCGCGTCGCGAATGATCAGGTCTTCCACGAGAAGCTGGTGGTCTTCGCTACGGATCTGCACGCCGATCAGGCAATCCTGTCGTCGAGCCCGCATCAGACGTGGGCGATCAGGTACGGCACCACCATGAGGGTCGATCCGACCTACACACCGTCGGTCGTCTTCGAGACCTTCCCTCGCCCAAGGCCGACTGATCGCCTCGGCGAGGTCGGCAAGAGCCTCGACACCGAGCGTCGGGAGATTATGCTCCGACGAAACCTTGGGCTGACCAAGCTCTACAACCTCGTCAACGACCCAGATATATCCGACTCTGTCGACCTCGACGTGGCCCGCCTGCGCCAGATCCACGTCGAGCTCGACGAAGCTGTGATGGCCGCCTACGGCTGGGACGACGTCCCGCTGGACCATAGCTTCCACATCTACCGACAGATGCGCCGCTGGACGGTCAGCCCGACGGCGCGGGTCGAGATCCTCGACCGGCTGTTGGAGGAAAACTACCGCCGCGCTGCCGCGCACGGCGAGGCGCCTCCCCCGGCTGAGGCCGAGGAAACCGAGGGTGAGGACGAATGAGCACTTCGATCCCCAAGACGGTGGTCCGGCGCGAGGAGCGGCCGCCGTTCGGGCTCGCCCACGAGCCGGACGGCCGGTCGTGGACCGCCCGGGAGAACTTGTCCGACATCCTTGAACGCGAACTTCTCGGCCCGGCCAATGGTCCGCGGGAACTTCTTACTGGCTCGCCCGATTCGGCCTATCTCATCGGCCGGATTGCCCCGGCTCGGCTCACGGCCGGCCGCGACGACCCCACCACCGCCGACGACCCGGAGGCCGCCACCGACGTAGGCGACGCCGTCGACGCCGACGAGGGCCGGGGCGTGCCGGTCACCGCAGTCGACGACGGCACCGCATCGGCCGACGAGGATTCGGCTGAGGACCAGCCGCAGCAGCGGGGGCTGATGATCCCCGCGTCGATGGGGTTGCGCTTCCAGATCCCCACCGACCTCGACACGTTCACCGTGCTCGCCACCTGGGGTACCTACAAGTCGGTGGCCGACGAACATTCCGACTCGCCGCGGGCGCGCAAGTACCAGCGCACACCGATGGAGTTCCCCACGACGGTGCGGGTCGCCGACCTCGTCCCCGGCACGACGAAGACCTACGTGCTGCACGACAAGGTCGTGCTGCGCGTCGACCGCTACGACGACGCCGACCGCGGCTGCCGCATGATCGAGGTGGCGCTGTGCAACGACAAGGTGACGCCGCGGAAGATCCCCGTCGACGCCTGGCTCTACCAGACCAGGCTGACCGTCGACGCCGGCGGCGCGGAGGTGTTCCTGCCGGTCACTGACGCGCTGCTTGACGCCCGTGACGAGCGCGACGACGAGCTGCGGCGGCTGCGGCTGCAGTACCGCGACCGCCTGGAGTTCGCGCTGGGCCGCACGTGCTCGGTCGACTGGGCCGTCGGCCCTGAGAAGCGGCGGGCCACCTCGGTGTGGACCACCTGGCTGCCGACGTCCGAAACCCCGCAGACCACGGCCGAGGAGGTTGAGGCTGCGCTGCTGGACATGGAGGAACTCGCCACGGCCGACCGAGGCGCCCTCGAAGCCGGGCTGACGCCGATCATCACCGGCTACCGGGAGTGGCTCGACGGCGAGGAGCAGCGCGCGGCCGATCTGCCCGAGCACCTACGCGACGAGGCCCACGACGCCGTGACCGAGGCGCGCCAGGTCGCCCAGCAGCTCGCCGACGGCCTCGCGCACCTCCTCGACGCCACCGACGACGAGCCGCTGCGCTGCTTCCGGTTCATGAACCGGGTGATGGCCGACCAGCGCATTCAGACCCAGGTCGCCGAACTGCGCGCCAAGAACCCGACGCTGGACATCGCCGCCGCCCGCGCCGCGGTCCTCGACGACAAGGGCGCCCGCGCCCACTCATGGCGCACCTTCCAGCTCGCGTTCATCCTCGCCCAGCTCCCGATGCTCACCGACCCGGCCACGCCCAAGCGCTCCGACGGCAACATGGCTCGGGCCCAGCTGCTGTTCTTCCCCACCGGCGGTGGCAAGACCGAGGCTTACCTCGGGCTCGCGGCGTACACGTTCGCGGTCCGTCGCCGCCAGGGCGTCGTCGACACCCCCGACGGCACGCTCGACGGCCGCGACGGCGTCGCCGTGTTGATGCGCTACACGCTGCGGCTGCTCACCTCGCAGCAGTTCCAGCGCGCCACCGCGCTCGTCTGCGCCGCCGAGCTGGCCCGGCAGAAGGACCCGGCCACCTGGGGGAAAGAGCCGTTTCGGATCGGGCTGTGGGTCGGCACGGATGTCAGCCCGAAGTGGTGGGAGGAGGCCGACAAGCAGCTCAAGAGCGTCAACGAGGGCCGCGGGCACCGGCTCACCGTGCTGCAGATCCAGCGCTGCCCGTGGTGCGGCAGCCGCATCACCGCTCGCGACATCCAGGCCGCCGCCTCGGAACGACGCGTGTACGTGCGGTGCGGCGACGACCTGGCCGGATGCCCGTTCGCCGAGGGCGGGACGGTCGAGGAAGGTCTGCCCGTCCTCACCATCGACGAGGAGATCTACCGGCTCGCCCCGGCGTTCGTCATCGCCACGGTGGACAAGTTCGCCCGGCTGGCTCGCGAGGGCGCGGCGGCCGCGCTGTTCGGGTTCGTCAACCGGCGCTGCGGGCGCCACGGCTACGTCCATCCCGACTACCGCTTCTGCGATATCAAGGACGGCAGCAAGCACCCCAAGGGCAAGGACGGGGCGCCGCCTGCGACGGTTCGGCCGGTGGGCCGGCTCCGCCCCCCGGACCTGATCATTCAGGACGAGCTGCACCTCATCACCGGTGCGCTGGGTACCACGGTGGGGCTGTTCGAGGTGGCCGTCGACGTTCTCACCTCCTGGCGCGAAAAGGAAGGACGCCCGATACGGCCGTTGCTTGTGGCGTCGACGGCCACCGCCCGCAACGCCCCCGATCAGGTCCGTGCCCTGTACGGCAGGCACGTCACGATCTTCCCGCCGCAGGTGCTCGACGCCGGCCGCACGTTCTTCTCGAAGGACGCGCCGGTGTCTGAGGAGTTCCCCGGCCGGCGCTACGTGGGGATCAGCACCACCGGGGTTCGCCTGACCACCGCGGAGATCCGGGTCGCCGAGATCCTGATGGCGGGCGCGCAACTGCTGCTCGACCGGTCCGGGCGGGCTGCCGACCCCTACATGACGCTCGTCGGCTACTTCAGCGCGATCCGGGAGCTGGCCGGTATGGCCCGCTACCTCGGCGACGACGTGCAGACCGCGCTGGCCAAGCGTCGACCGTGGTCGCTGCTTCCGAGCCGTTCGGGAACCGACTACGGCAACCTGCACACCGCCGAGCTGACCTCGCGGGTGGCCAGCGCCGACATCACCGGGACACTCGACCAGATGGCCGTCGAGTTCGATCCCGCGTTCGACTCGGCGGACGGGAAGCGCGAGCTTCGCGACTTGCGCGAGGCGGGCAAGGCGGTGCCGAAGCGGGATACCAACCCGTTCGACGCGGTGCTGGCCACGTCGATGCTCCAGGTCGGCGTCGACGTCACCCGGCTCGGGCTGATGCTCGTCGTCGGGCAGCCCAAGAACACCGCGGAGTACATCCAGGCGTCCTCGCGCGTGGGGCGGGATCCGGGTCGGCCGGGTTTGGTGGTCAGCCTCGGTAACTGGGCGCGCCCGCGCGACCTCGCACACTTCGAGCAGTTCCGGCACTACCACGAGACGTTCTACCGCCAGGTCGAGGCACTGTCGGTGACGCCGTTCTCCGTGACGTCGCTGGAGCGTGGCCTCGACGGGGTTCTCGTCAGCGCGGCGCGGGTGCAGCACGCGATCGTCACTGACGGGCTCTCGCCGGAGCAGTCCGCAGGCCGGATCGACGACGAGCGCGACGCCGTCGTCAAAATGATCGACGCGCTGGTCGAGCGCACGAGATTGGCCTCGGACGACGACGGCGCCGAACGCGCCCGCCAGCACCTGACGAACCGCCTCGACCAGTGGAGCAAGCGGCGGGCCTACCTGAAGAGCCTGTCCAAGGCGCTGGCCTACGAGCGCACCCCCGACGAGGCGCACCAGGGCCCACTGATGACGAGTCCCGAGATGGCTCGCGCGATGGCGACCAGCAAGGACGCGGCTCCGTTCGTGGTGGCCAACTCCATGCGCGAGGTGCAGCCGGAGATCAACCTCCTCGTCAGCCCGATCACGGAGAACCTGGTTTACGTGGCCCCGCCCGGCTCGCCGACCTGGAAGATGCCGGAGGAGGACTGATGACAACCACTGAGGGCCGATTCCACTACGACCCTGCCTCGCCGGTCGACCCGCTCGGTGACGCCGATCAGGAGGCCGAGAAGGGCACCAAGCACAACCGCGCCAAGGTGGGGTCGGGGCGACCGTCGTCGCTGCTCTACACCTATGGCCCCGGGGCGATCATGGATCTGCCCCAGTTCACGGTCATGCCCGCAGGCCTCGACGACTGGGACCGGATCTGGCGCCGCCGCGACGGCATCCCCCAGATCCGCGCTCCGCGGCTGCGCGACGTGGTCCGCATGCTGCTGCGCTCGCCCGATGTTCAGCTGCGGCCCCACCCGTGGCAACCGAAGAAGAACGTGCATTCCACCGAGGGCAGCGACCTGGGCGTGCCGGCCCGGGTGTTCCCGCAATGGCTGCGCTGCACCGGCTGCGACATGCTCGCCGGCCTCGCTCAGTTCGACTACCGCAACACCCACCCCTTTCGGACCGATCTCGCCGGCTTCGAGCACGCGAAGTGCACCGGGCGCCCGGGACGCAACGGCCACGGGGGGCGCAAGGCGGCCCGTCGCCCGGCCGTGCCCGCCCGCTACCTGCTGGCCTGCGTCGATGGCCACCTCGACGAGTTCCCCTACGACCAGTGGGTCCATCACGGCCAGGCCTGTGCGCAGGCGGAGTTCCCGGCACTGCGGATGGTCGACCGCACCGTCGGCAAGGGCGCGTCCGCGGTCATCGAATGCGCATCCTGTGGGTTGCGCCGCCCGATGAACGAGGCCCAGGGCGAGGTCGGCCGGGCGAAGTTGCCGGACTGCCGTGGCCGTCACCCGCACCTCGACGCATTCGACGTGAATGGATGCAAGAACAAGACCAAGCTGATCCTGGTCGGGGCGTCAAATCTGTGGTTCCCGGCGACCCAGTCGGTGATCGTGATGCCCGAGTCGAAGGCCGAGCGTGCCGCGGACGTCGCCGACGAGATCCGTCTCGCCCTGGGCGACAAGCTCGCGAAGTACCGCGACGACCTGGACACACTGCGGGACGTGTTGGAGGGTCGGGTCGACGTGACCGAGCTGTCCGACGCGCAGCTGTTCGACGCCGTCGAGGCGGCAATCGCTCCTCCGGTCAGCCCCGAGGAGCAGGAGGAGCAGATCCGGGACTGGGATCCGGTCGAACTGCTCGTCCCCGAGTGGGACTACCTGCAGCGTGACCCCATCGGTCCCCACCAGGAGGACCCGGCGAGCGGGCTGACCCTCTCGATGATGGAGCGCGGCCCGGATCTACCGGCCTCGATCACCCGCGTGCTGGCCGTCGAGCGGTTGCGTAAGGTCAACGCGCTGGTCGGCTTCACCCGCATCGACGACATGGACCGCGTCGGCGACTTGCCCCGGCGGCTCGCCCCGCTCACCCGGACCGACCGCCCGACGTGGACCGTTGCCACCGAGGACCGCGGCGAGGGCATCTTCCTGCAGCTCGACGGCGACGCCGTCGCGGCGTGGGAGAGCCGGATCCTCTCGACCCCACTATGGGAGGACCATCGGGACGCGCACCGCCGCAACTTCGAGCGCCGGTTCTCCGAGACCGCCGAGACGGTCCATCCCGATACTCGGCTCAAGCCGCCGCGCTACTGGCTGGTGCACACCCTTGCCCACGTCCTGATCCGTGAGCTGGCGATGACCTGCGGCTACTCCGCGGCGAGCCTGTCGGAGCGGCTCTACGCCTGGCCGGCGGCGCCCGGGCGGGCCGCCGCGGCAGGGTTGCTGATCTGCACGACCGCGTCCGACAGCGACGGCACGCTCGGCGGGCTCGTGCAGCTCAGCACCCCGGACCGGCTGGAACGGGTCGTCTCCGCTGCCCTGTACCGGGCCGAGCGCTGCTCGTCCGACCCGATCTGCGCGATGCGCACCCCTCAGAACCCGGAGGACTTCCTGCACGGTGCGGCCTGCCACTGCTGCGTGATGGCGTCGGAGACCTCGTGCGAGAAGGCCAACCGCTTCCTCGACCGCCGGTTCCTCCTCAATCTTCCGGGGAGCGATGTTGGGTTCTTCTCACCCGTCCGCTGAGGCGGCCCGGGAGCTGGGCCGCCTGCTCACGGGCACGGAGGCGAAGGAGATCGCGGACCGGCTGGCCGACGGTGACACGGTCACCGCGGCGCTCAGAGCCGTGGGCGCCGGGCGGCGCCCACCCCTGCGGGTGCTGCTCGCCCCGGATCCTGTCGCGTTCGTCCGCGACCAGGCGGTGGCCGTCCTGCGGGGGATCGAGGGCGCCCGCTCGACCACCACGGCGATCGACCCCTTGTGGACGATGCCCGGCCACCTCGCCCGGAGCGGGCCGCTGACGAGTTCGGTTGCGCGCCTCGTCGACAGCGCCCGCCAGTCCGTCACCTGCTCCACCTTCAACTTCCAGCGCAGCTCCGCGCTGTGGACCGCCCTCCGCACGGCGGCGCTGCGGCCGGAGATCGCGGTCCGCGTCTACGTCGACCGGAAGGCAGCCGGCCATGCCTCGGCACCTAGCACCGGGGAAGTGGCGGCCCACCTGCGTCCCGGGGTGGTCATGCACACCAAGGAATTCGACGGCGGCTACGTCCGCAACCACGCGAAGTTCCTCGCCGTCGATCATCGCTTCCTGCTCGTGACCAGCGCGAACTTCTCGTGGAGCGCAGAACACGGCAACGTCGAGCTGGGTGTGCTGGCCGACAACACGAACCTCGCGCAGGCGGTCGAGTCCGAGATGCGGCGGGCCGAGGACGCCATCTACGAACGGGTGCTGCCCACACCGGGACCGCGCCGATGAACGATGGCGTGGAGTCGGCGACTCCGGTCGGGCCGCAGTGGATTCGGCCCGGGCTGCGCGTCGGCGAGGGCCAGGATCCTTTGGGCTACCTGTCGATGACCCAGGACCGCTATTTGCCCTGGCTGATACCCGGGATCCTCGAACTGTCCTCCGTCGCCCGGTACTTCGCCTTCCATGCCTTCCTCCTCGACGAGTACCGCGAGCGGGCGCTGCCGGCGAGCATGGCGGAGCTGGGTCGCTTCATCCGGGCGAGCGAGTGGGACCTGGGGCTTGCGGTTGAGCGCTGCCCACGCTCATGTCGGTACAGCCCGGTCGGGGCGCGGCGGCTCCGTGCGGTGTCGAACGACCTGGCGACACTGCCGCGTGGTGAGTCGGTACAGCAGGCGCTCGGCGGGTACGGCCTCTACTACCGGTCACCGATGATCACCCTGGGTCTCGTCGCTCGCGCCGGGACCATGCTGGGCGATGAACCGACGCCGATCGACGTCCTCCGGCCCGGCTCCACCCGGGCTCGGCGGGTTGTTGCCGAGTACCGCGACGCGGTGAGGGACACGGAGTACGTCCGCCGCTTCCTCGGTGGTGACGAACCGCTTCCGGCCGCGGTCGTCGAGGAGTACGCCGAACGCGCCTGCCTGTGCCGCCTCCTTGACCGCCCGACGGAGCAGGCGGCCTTACACGACGCGCTGTTCACCGGCGAGCCGAGCGCCGACGCTGAGGACGACACGCTGCCAAGGCGCCGCGCCTCCGTGGCGCACTTCCTGAGCCTCGTGGATTCGACCGCGGACGTCGTCGTCGAGGTCGGCGAGTTCCGGCATCAGCTCTGGGCATGCGAGGCCGTCCGAGGCGATGCCCACCAGGCCGTCGCGGACAGATGGGCCGCACTGGCGGTCAAGGACATCTGGCAGGAGGCGATCGCATCGGTCTGGGCCGACTTCTGCCGCCGCGGGCTGGAGCAGGTCCGCGAGCTCGATCGAGGCCTCACCCCGACCGAGGTCCGGCAGGTGGCGGTCGCCACGCTCGACGGTCCGCCGACCATTCCCGCAGCGATGCGGACGGCGGACCTGGCGGCCGCGATCGAGGCCGGCACCTTCCTGTTGACCGTGGGTGACGAGACCCTCGACCCGTCGGTCTCCGAGCTCGAAGGCCTTCGCGCCGCAACCGCCGAACTCGACACCGGATCGTCGGCCATCGTGGTTCTGCTCGAGCTGGCCCGACGAACTCAGGGCCGCAACGGCGAGGACTGGGATGCTGCACTCGATGTCGCGTCGACATGGCAACCGTCCGTGCGCGAGGCCCTCGCCGGGTTCCGGGAGCGCGCCGCTACGGGGGAGTCGGCCGCCGATACCCTGCTGTGGTTGCTCGACCGCTTCGTCATAGGCACCCACGAGCGCATTGCGTTCTCGAAGCTACCCGACAACACGTTCCGCTTCCGCTGGGAGGAGGGACTCCTGCGGTTCTTCGACAATGGGGCCCACCGGTTCCCCGTCGCGTCGGTACGCCACTGGCCGCTCCGCGCCCTCACCCTCGACCTCGGGCTATGGGAAAACGAGGACGCTCCGGTCCTGACCACGCGCGGCAGGGCCTTCGTGGGCGAGGTCTTCCAGTGAGCACGGCCCCGATCGACACCCTCAGCCCCATCGTGGAGCTGTTCGACCGGTCGATGACCGGATTCTGGGCGACGACCTACAACATCGACCTCCGCCTGTTCTCCGAGTACCTGCTGCCGCGTCTGGGCAATCCGCCGGTCAACATCACCGTTCTCGCGGACCAGCGGCGACTTGCCCACGGTCTGGGTCGTCTCGGCGCAGACCAGCTCGGCGGGCTGGCGACGGTGAACCGGCGCTGGCTGCTGCGAGGTGTCCGCCCGGCCGGTCCAGCCTTCCACCCGAAGTCGTACCTGTCCGTCGCGCCGGGGCGCGTCCTGTTGCTCGTCGGCAGCGGCAACCTGTCCGCAGGCGGCCTCGACGACGGGCGGGAGACGTTCACTGCCTTCCGCAGCGGGGAGCCCGACGGGGACCGTGCACTTGCCGAATGGCGGGGGTGGATGCGGCGGCTTGTACGGGCGCAGAGCGACCCCTTGCTCAGCGAGCGGCTCGTCGACCTGGAATCACGCCTCCCCGCCGCGATCGGGCCCGATGGCCCATGGCAGTCGATGCTCCTGGACAACCTCGACGAGCCCCTCGACCGGCAGATCCTCACCCGACTGCGGGCGGACGGGGTCACCGTCACCGACGAGCTACTCCTCGCGGCTCCGTTCTACGACGCCGACGCAGCCGCGGTCGAGCGGCTCGTCGTCGCGCTCGACCCCCCGCGGATCGTGGTGCACGTGACGAGCTCGACCAGCGTCCACGGTGCCGCGCTTCGCCGCGTGTCCGCCGGCCGCGAACTGGTCGTCCGCGCCTACGAGCCGGATCGGTTCACCCACACCAAACTCATCGGAGCGGTGTCCGGCGAGCGCGGTTGGCTGGTCTCCGGCTCGGCGAACCTCTCGCGCGCCGCGCTGCTGAACCCCGCAAGGGCAGGCGGCAACGTCGAGTTGGGGGTCCTGACCCGGCTTCCCGCCGCCGATGTCCGGGGACGGTTCGTCCCGCCGGGCACGACAGCTATGGATCGGCCCGTCGAGATCCTCGACTCTCTCGTGCTCGCGCCGGACGAGGACATGCCGGCACACCCCGTGCTGCTCCGGCGGGCCGAGGCCGGTGACGACGGGTCCGTGCTCGTGACCACCGAGCCCCACGCCGACGACACCTGGCTGCTCGCCGACGGTGAGCAGACCCTGCCGCTCGTGGTGAACGCCGACGGATCGGGCCGGACCCGTGGCGCGGTCGACGGCCGCCTCGTCCATCTCGTGGATCCCGCCGGGACACGCCTGTCCAACCCGGTGGTGGTCGACGACGTCGCCGGATTGGCCGCGGCGCTCGGCGACGCCGGGGCCGAAACTGACCGCGACCTGCCGCCGGAGCTCGCTGGCGTCGACGCCCGCGGGCCGCTCGTGGACGCGCTCGCGCTCCTGCACCGCGAACTGGTGATGGACGTGTCGGAACGTGCCGACGCCGTCGTCCGCGGAACCGGTGGCGGCGCGGCCGGATCCGAGGGGGAGGACGACGACTTCTGGTCGCGTCTGGAACGTGAACAACTCGCCTCCGATGCGCGAGCTGGCCGCTACCGGCAGCCGGTCGGTGGACCGCGCGACGTCCTGCTCCAGGTCGTCGAGATGCTGGGAGCGGCAGTGCCCGCGGCGTCGGATCGATCGTCGATAGCTGGTGGTGATACGGACGACCCTCGCGCCGACGACCGGCCGGCGGGCTCCCGGCGGTGGGGGGCCACGACACGGTTGCGTGTCCGGGTCCGGAACCTGCTGCGCAGGTGGGCTGCCGCTCAGACCGACCCCCGCCTGCGCTGGATCGACCGGTTCGCTCCTGTGGCCAACTTCGCCGTCATGGCAGGGGTACTCGCGCAGCTCAGGGTCGCCGCGGCTCAGGACTGGCCAGGCACCGTACTACGTGAGGACGACGTGGACGAGATTTGGTGGCTGTGGCTGCGCGCGCTCGTCGGAACCGGTCGCCGGGACGGCCTCCTCGACGGATCCGACGAGGTCGAGACGAACGAGGTGCTCGGCTCGCTGGCCCTCGACGTCCGGGAATCGGCCGCCTTCCTCTGCTGGGTCATGATCCGACGCGGTGCTGATCAGCGCGAACGCATTGTCGCGGTTCAGGACGTCCTCGTCCCGGCCCTCGAGCACGGGCTGCTCGAGCCGACGCAACACGCGGCGAGCCAGGCCGTGTCGTGCGGCGAGGAACGCGCGACACCCGCGAGCATGACCGAGGACCTGCTGTCGGCGGCCACATTCGTCGATGACGAGCTGTGGTGTGCCAAGTCCGCAGAGGAGTTGGGCCTCGACGGCATCTGGCTCGAGGAACGCCGCGGACACCCCGTTCCGCTTGCCGTCCACGTCGCAGGTATCAGTGCCCCCTTGGCGGATCCACGCCTGCCTCGCCTCGTCGCCTCTGCTGTGCGTTACCGGCGTGTCTCAGCCGCTACCGTGCTGGCAGCCGGTCTCGGTGTGGGTCGACGGGACGACGTCGACGGTTGGCGCTTGGTCTGGTCGGCGACCCTGAAGATGTACTTCATGCGCAACCGCGCCGACGCCGGACTCGATTCGTCCTCGATCATTGACAGCACAACGCTTCAGGATCTCGTCGCGTCGGGTCGCTCGCTGGAGGCAGTCTTCCCGACGTCTGTGATCGATGGGGCGATCGGGTGAGCGTATAACGAGGTCGGTGGCCTCGCCTTGGAGGCAGGCGATGAAGATTCGGCCGCGAATTTATCGGACAGATCGCGGAACGGCTCTGGGAACGCTTCTACTCAAGGCAAAAAGCTCCGGAGGTGCTCGTCGGACAACCCGGCTGCGCGCAATCGGTCGATCGCGCTCGCGCTGATACCCTATCCGAAGAACGCGACTTCATTTTCGTCCGCCCATTAGGCCCCCGAGGCCGACGGGCGGTCGTTCGCAGATGGTGGAGGTCTGCATGGTCGCGTTGCGTAGCTCATTGATGTCGGTGGAGTCTGAGTCGGCGATGGTGCGTAATGCTGACGCATCCGTGCTCGTGTGTCCGCCCGGGTACCCGTCGGCGAGGTCGGCGAGGTCGCCTGCGGCCTCGAACAGGGGGTTCCCGATGCCGGTGTTGCCCGTGGCGACTGCCTCGTCGAGGCGGTCGAAGCCCTCGCACAGGTCGTTTCTGTCCACAGGGCCGGAAGCGCAGCCGGCGGCGACCGTCGCAGCGAGGACGATCAGGACGATGTTGACACGACGACGAGTCATGGATCCTCCGGTGGGACAGCCGCTTCCTTCCTGGGCGGGGCGGCGAGAAGCCGTCGGGCGACGCTTCGACGGTGCGCGTAGTGAACCCGGCGGCGCCGTGCGCTGTCAGCCCTCGCGACGCAGCCCGTACAAGTCCGTACACGCCGCAGCCAGCGGCTGCCGGCGATCGTCGCGGGTCACCGGCACGGCGAGTCGTACTGGGAACTCGGCTCGAACCGGGCCCACTCGTCCGCGGTGAGGGGTGAACCGGACCTCGAGCAGAGCGTGGCCTCCGCCTCCACCGGGTCAACCTGCCAGATGCGGACGTCGCGATCGGCGCTGCCGGCGACGAGCCTGCGGCCGTCGGGGCTCCAGGCGACGGAGAACGCGGCCTCGGTGGGGCCGGTGAGGGTGGCGAGAACGCGCGGTGATCGAGGATCGGTGAGGTCCCAGAGCCACACGGTCCCATCGGTGCTGGCGGCCGCCAGCTCGGCGCCGCTCGGGCTGAAGGCCACGGAGTAGACGTAGTTGGTCGGGCCGGTGAGCGGGGTGCCGACCTGGACGGGATGGTGTGGATCGGTGACGTCCCACAGCCGGACGGTCTTGTCGGCGCTGCCGATCGCCAGCAGCCGGTCGTCGGCACTGAAGGCGGGGGAGTAGGCGTAGCTCGACGGGCCGGTGAGGGACGCGATGAGCTCGGGCCGGTCCGGCTGGGCGAGGTCCCACAGATAGGTGGTGGTGTCGGCACTGGACGCGGCGAGCAGCCGACCGTCGGAGCTGAATGCGGACGCGAGGACGTAGCTGCCGGCCCAGGTGAGCGTGGCGAGCGGTCTCGTGGCCTCCGGCTGCGCGATGTCCCACAGCCGGACGGTGTTGTCGTCACCGGAGACCGCGAGCAGCCGGCCGTCCGCGCTGATGGTGAGTTGCTCGACGAGCGCGCCGGAGCCGACGAGCGGCGCCCCCGCGGCGACCGGTCGTGCGGGGTCGGCGACGTCCCAGAGCCGCACGCTGCCATCGGTGCGGCCGACGGCGAGGATCCGGCCGTTCGGGGTGAGTGCCGCGGACCCGGAGACCGGGGCCTCGCCCGACGGATTGGGAACGGCACCGAGCGGACGTGGGCCACCGGCTGCGGAGATGTTCCAGAGGTGCGCGGCGTTGTCCTGCCGCCCCGGACCGATGGCGAGAATTCCCCCGCTCGCGTCGAAGTCGAGGGCGAACACGGCGTCGTCGAAACCGGTGAGGAGCGGTCCGTGGACCGGCCACAGCCGCACCGTGCCGTCGGCCGCCCCTGTGACGAGCGTGTCCGCGTCGAGGAACGCAGCAGCGGTGACGGGTGTCGGGTGGGGCAGTCGGCCGCGGACCTCGCCGGTCACGACATCCCACAGCCATGCGTGCCCATCCGAACTACCACCGGCGATGGTGCTGCCGTCGGGGGTGAAGGCGACCGCGTTGAGCCAGTTGCTCGGCCCGGCGAGGACCGCGCGAGCGTGGGGCCGGGCGGGGTCGACGACGTCCCACAGCTGGACGGTGCGGTCGCCCCCGGCGGTGGCCAGGGCCGCGCCGTCGGGAGCGAACGCGGCGGCGAATACTTTGCCTCCCGGTCCCGGCAGCTGCGCGACGGGCGACATCGCGGATCCGTCGACCGTGTACAGGGAGGTGACGCCGTCCGCGCCACCGGCGGCGAGCAACCGACCGTCGGGGCTGACGGCGACGGCGTGCACGGGGGCGCTCCCGTGGGGAAGCGGGAACGGGATCTCTGACGGTGCTCCGCCGTCCGGCATCGTCCACGCGTGCAGCCCGTCGGCGGTGCCGGCGATGACCGTCCGGCCGTCCGGCGTGAAGGACAGCGCGAGGACGTTGCCGCCTCCGGCTCGTACCGTCCGGGGCGGCCGTGTGCGGTCGGTGAGGTCCATGACGACGATGCGCCCGTCGCTGCTGCCCGCGGCAAGGGTGCCGGCACCGGGTTGAAGCGCGATCGTCTGGATCGGTGCCGTCGTGCCGACGGTGTCGCCGACGAGCCGCGGCTTCCCTCTGCTGTCCAGCCGCCAGATTTGGGCGGTGGGCAGCGCACCCGTGGCGGAGACCCCGAGCCCGCCCCCGACGGCGAGGGTCTGGGTGACCGCCCCTGGGCCGAGTAGGCGTGCGGGGAGGGGCACAGCTGTGGAGTCGAACAAGCTCGAGCGTGCTTCCGTCGTGGGTGCAATCCGGTACGCGGCTGCGGCGAGCTGCGCGGCGAGCGCCGGGTCTTTGCCGCGAAGCGTGTCGGACCGGACGGCGAGGTGCCGGGACACGGCGGCGTCTCGTTCGGCGGCGATGCTGTTGCGCTGGTGCACGGCGTAGGCGCCGAGCCCGGACGCGGTGAGGAAGAGCACGGTCGCGGTCGCGAGCAGCCGGCGCAGCCGGCGGGTCTGCCGTTTCCGCGCGACGCTGCGCCTCGTCTCCTGCTCCTCGCCGGCAACGAGGAACCTGCGCTCGACATCGTTGAGGTCGGCGGCGTGCGCGGGCTGGCGGAACCGCTCCGATGCCGCGTGCAGCCGGGCCCCGCGCAGGAGCGCGTCGGGGTCCTCTCCGTGGTCGAGCCACTGCCGAGCAGCCTCGGCAAGTCGCCGGTGTGCCGCGAGCCCGGCGCGGTCGGCGTCGATCCACGACCGCAGCCGCGGCCACGCGACGAGCAGCGCCTCGTGGGCGATCTGCACGCTGGTGCCGTCGACGACCAGAAGCCGGTGGTGGACGAACCGGTCGAGGGCCTCGGCGGTCGCCGCGGCGTGGCCGATGTGCAGGAGTGCGGCGCGCTCGACGCGTCGTCGGGTGTCGACGACGTCCTCCGCGACGTGGACCAGCCGGAGGAACATCTGGCGGACCGGCTCCTCGTAGTCGGAGCCGAGTTGCGCGATCGCGTCCTCGGCGGAGCGGCCGATCGCCCCACGCACCCCGCCGGTCGCTCGGTAGTCCGCGAGCGTCATGCGAATCCCGTTCGAGCGCCGCCAGGTCGACATGAGGGCGTGGGACAACAGCGGCAGCGCGCCGGCCGACGGGTCGTCGCCCAACGCGAGGTCCTCCAGCAGGAGGTCGACGAGATCGTCCTCGATCTCGACACCGGCCTGCTCGGCAGGCCTGACCACCACCTCGCGGAGCTCCTTGGGCGTCATCGGCTCGACGAGCACTTGCGCCCACTGCAGCGCGGTGGCCAACTCGCGCAGGCGCAGGGCCTCGGCGTAGAAGTCGGCGCGCAGCCCGATCACCACGGCCACCCGGCCGGCGCCAGGCGGCCGCGCGGCCAGGTCGTTCAGCGCTGTGAGGAACGCCGCGCGCGATGCAGCGGAGACGTCCGGCGCGAACACCTCCTCGAGCTGGTCCACGACGAGCACGTCGGTGACGTTGTCGGTGACATTGTTGGCGATTTGCGCGTCGATTTCCTGCAGCGGTTCGGTGCCCGGGGTGATGACCAGGGCCCGCATTCCGTGCTCGTCGGCGAGTCCCGGGACGACGCCGGCGGCCAGGAGCGACGACTTTCCCGCGCCGGAGGGTCCGACCACGACGAGCGGATGTCCTGCCGCTGCGGATTCGAGAAGTCGGCGGGTCACCGTCTCGACGAGTTGTGAACGGCCGAAGTACCACTGGCGGTGTTCGGACTGGAACGGTTCCAGGCCCCGGTACGGGCAGACCGACCTCGCCCGCCGCCGGTCCGGACGGCGTACCCGCAACAGCGCCGAGGTCCATGCCTCGGTCTGGTCGGGATCAGTCACCCCGCAGACAGCGAGGATCTGCTCGAGCGCACCGAGCGGTGGTCGGTGCCGTCCGCTGAAGTAGCCGCCCAGCGTGCTCGCGGCGATGCCCGTCCGCTTGTGCACGTCCCGAACTGTGAGACCCGCACGTTCCCTGACCAGGCTGAGCGCGACCGCGAGCTGCTGGGGAGACGAGATCCGTGACGGATCCCCGCTGGCCTCCTCTGTGACCTCCACCTGGACGAACCTCCCTCGTACGGACTTGTACGGGCTTACTCGTTCACGCCCTACGAGGCGTGACAGCAGGTGTCCGAACGTGTTCACTGCGTTCCGCACGTACGGCCCGGCTGCGGTTCGCACCAGGAAGAAGCAGCCGGGCGAGCTCGCTCCCACCGGCCGTCGTCGGCGGGCGCCTTCCTCCCACCTCTCCGAACCATGCTCCGGACGGGATCACCATGGATATGAGAAACGGGCGACGCAGCCCGGTACTGGCGGCTGTCGCCGGTGCCCTGAGTGTCGTGCTCATCGTCGTCCTCTGGTCGTTTCGGATAGGGCCGTACGCGCTCGTGCTCACGCCTCTCCTCGCGCTGTACGTCGCGAACGTCTACCTCGGTGGACGGCTCAACGACTCTCCGCTCGACGGAATAGAACGAATTCGGGCGGCGCGTTCGGAACCGAGATGACGTACACCGACCTCCTGGGGCCGCCCAGGCGCGGGTCGAGTTCGCGGAGCACGTCGAGCTTGGCTCGATAGGCGACCAAGGAGAGCTCCCGTTCGGACTTGAACAAATCCAGCCTTACAAGGGGCGTCCTGCCTGCGTTCACCGGCCCGGGGGCAGGGCGTCTACTCCGACGTTCTCCCAGAAGCCGCCACGAACACGATCTTGGCTGATCGCCTCATTAGGTAGAGCCGTTGATGGTAACGAAGCCATCCCGTCTCGCGATCCTTGACATGGATCGACCACAATGCGGCACCAGCGCGCAGCTTGTCCCGTCGACCGTCGGGGTGCGGGGGACCTGCCATCGTCCGGGCATAATTTCGGACGGCTCAGGATCGGAGACGAGCGGCCTGTGGCCATGCGTCGGACGGTTCAGTGAAATGGCCATCACGATCGTCGAGTTGGAGAGAAGTTGACCGATACGCTCACGGGCTGGATGACGGCAATGTTCGCCGTAGCAGCGATACTCGTGACCATAGCTCTAGCTGCGTCAGGAACCCTGCGCAAATACACCCTGTTTGTCGGCGCAGCCTTCGTGCTATTCGGGTTCGCATTCCTCGGCATAGGGACGCTAAGTAGAGGCTCAACGGATCAACCAGTGCCGCCGGACGCGGCCCTCCCATCCACTGCAACACCTAGTCCAGAAATCGAGACACCTCCCTCCGCTTCCGGACGGTCCAGCTTCCCAGGCGGGCCGGGTTTTGAAATTGACGAGCCTGACTCAGGTGCAACGTTGGCGCCTCAATCCAGCGAGCAGTACCTGAGCGAGCTATCGGTGGCCGACTGGAACCGTGAATCAGGTACAGGACGCTGGAATGATGGAACGATGGATATCGGCGGGAGGCAGTTCGGGCACTCCGTCTCGATGGCTGCTGGCTGCCAGAACGATGACGGCGGCGACTATTGGATCGAATATACGATCGGGGATGGATGGAGGCGCTTCTCCGGCAACGTTGGTCTGAACGGGAAGTCTTCAACGGAGTCCTCGGGAACGTGGCAGATCCTCGATGCCCTAACCGGCCGCGACCTTGCGAGCGGGAGTCTCGCCGCCGGTCCAGCCGAGAAATTCGACGTTGACGTGACAAGTGTCACTCGGATACGCCTCTTCATGAATAATCCGAATGCCCCTAATCAATATTGCGGATTTGAGAAGATTCGAACCGTACTAGTTTGGGGGGATGCGATCCTAGCCCAGTGATCAGGTGTGGACCCAAGGGTCCGTAGACGTTGCTGCAGATGCGGTGCGCGCCGCCCCGACTAACAAAGAGCAACGATAGTAGTTCCGGCGCGAGGCGTAGTCGACCACCGAGCTCACCCGCCGAGCCGTACCGCAACGTCTGGCCTCGACTGGTCTGAATTGCCACGACGGATCATCCTAATGTTGCGTCCGTAGCGTCGTGGGCAACCTGGTCGCCTGGTCAGTTAGCCTGCCCGAATGGGGTCTTGCTCACGGCTTCCATGATGACGATCGCGCGAAGTCGGTCGGCTTCGCTGCGCGTGCCTAGCTGCCCGAGCTGCGGTTTCTTCGAGGCCAACGGGCGAGTTCGGACCGCAGGGCTTCTACCCCGTGCTGCTGCGCGGAACCTCTTTGATGACGATTGCGCGTAGTCGGTCGGCCCTGGTGGAGCCGAGTGCCCACTGTTCGATCATCTGCCTGCGCCCGGGCACGTGCCCGGTAGTGCGTTCGCGCTCGCGTAGCCAGGCGACGATGTGGTCGTCGGGCACACCTCCGCTCGGGTTCTGGTTGTTGCGCGTGTGTTCGGGCACGGTTGGCTGCCCGGCCGGGTTGGAGGCATTCCGCGGGTGCTGACTGGGCACAGCGTGCTTGAGCTCGGACAGGGGCCTGTGCCCGGTCCTGGCGGTGGGCTCGGGTGGCACCCCGTTCAGCGGGTGCCTGGTCTCGCTGTTCCTGTCGTGGCGAGCTTCGCGCGGCTGCGGTGCCCGTGCTTGGGGAGTGGGCTCGGCGAGCACAGGTTCGGGCGCAGGGTGGGTGTCGTTGAGCACCTGCCTGGTCTGTTCGCCGCGCCATGCGCCGGTGGCGGTCGGTTGCTGTTGGGCCGGGTACGCAACGAGGGCTACCAGTTCGAGTGTGATCGCTAGACAGACGGGTGGCCACAGGGCGACGACGATGCCGATCGGTGTGGGGTGGGCGGCGGCGAGGTTGGCGGCGATGGTGGCGGTCATGCCGGCCCAGAATGCGGCCCAGGGGCCGGCTTTGACGGGTTCGCTGCGGTGGCGGCGGACCCAGATGACGACGAGCGCGGCGAGGAGCATGCCGTCGGTGGTGAGGGCGAGCCAGGGTGCCATGACGGGGTCGCCGTGTTGGGTGATGACGTCGCGGGCGTGGCGGTAGCTGGCGACGGCGGCGGGGCCGCCGACGGCGGAGAGGGTGACGACGGCGAGGAGGCTTGGCCAGATTCGTGCCCACTGCTCGCGCATGGTCATGGGGGTTCGCTTGTCGGAGCCCGTGTCGCCGCTGGGCTTCGTGGTGAACCGGGAAGGCGGGGTGCGAGGGTTGGGCGTGTGGCGTGGAGCGACGGTCATGGATCTTTCGGATTGCGCGGTCGTCGTGCTCGTTCCCTCCGGCTCAGCTGTGGTGGTCATCGGCCGGGCTCCTGGCAGGCGGGTCGCGGGTGGATTTCGTCGTGGACGGCAGCGGACCGGGCGACCTGATGGTGTTGCCCGTCGGTCGGTGAGCGCCGGCGTCCGGTCTCGTTCGTCTCCGATCCGGCTGCGGTGGCGGGCCGCTGCGTCGGCGTCACCAGGTCCGTGGGGTGGGGGTCTGTTGCGGGTCTTGCACGGGGTCGGAACCTCCGATTCCGAGCGAGGCCCCGGCTGGTGTGTGGATCACCGGCCGGGGCCGCCCCGTCTCACATTCGTCTCACAGACTGTGCGGACGGGGGCGGATTGGAGGCCCTGCCCTGGGACTGCTGCCAAGGTCGGAGGCGCTGGAGAGACCTGCTGGGGGTCTCCTCGCCCACTGGGGGTCAAGGGGTCGCAGGTTCAAATCCTGTCGTCCCGACGGCGAGATGGGAAGTTTTCCCAGGTCAGGGCCCTGATTCGCTCACATGAATCAGGGCCCTGATTCATGATCGAGACGGGCCGTCTCACATGCTCTAACCGGGCGTGCCGCGCCAAGGCGCTCTGAGGTCGACCGATCCATGATCGACTCGTCGCATGTGAAGGATGCGCGATGTCGGTGTGGTCTGGCTCATCTGGGTCAGCCGCACCGCCGCTACCTGGGCACTCATGCGCTGTGGGCCCACGAGGTCGACGTCCTGAGGTTCTCCTATGAGGCTGATTCCAGGACCTCGTGGATGCTCTCGCCGTGAGGGTCTTGCCGCGTGAGCTTGATGAGTTTCTGGGCGCGTCAAGTGCGGCGCCCGACCAGTCCGGGTCAAGCCGGTGGTGGCCCAGTGAGCGGCGTGCCCGGGTTGTACGGCGGGGATCGGTGCCTCGGCATGGCCAAGGTCGGCACCGCATGCGGAACCGGCGGGCGGGCCGCCACGGCAGGACCGCGCGCCGCTCTCCGACTCCCGCAGGGCGGACAGCGAGACGCCGCCGAGAACTGCCCGGCGAAGGCGTATGGGCGACGCTGCCCGGCAGGTCGCCGAGGCCCTCCTCGAGATGCTCGGCGTGCCGAGCCGCGGCCCGCGCGCCGAGGACATCTGGGCCCGCGTCATCACGCGGCTCACCGCCCGCGTCGACCTGGTTTGGCAGTTGCCCGCCGAGCGTCTCGACGAGGCCGGAGGAGGCGCTGACCCGCCTCGCCGGAGAGGAAGGCCGCCGCGTTGGCTCGGGTGGGAGTCGAGCCAACGCTGGATTGCGTAACTGGGTGCTCGCACTTCACGAGTCGGTGGCGGACCGCGTGGTCCATGTCGCGCACCTGGCACTGGCTGCCTGCATCGGCATCGGGCGCCGAATTCCGATCCCGATGTCATCGCTGACTCCTACTGGCGCCTGCACGTGAAACGAAACCGATCGGAACTGTTCTACGATGACCTGCCCGACGGGGTACAGGTCCAGCTCGCCGACAAGTTCGTGGACGGCATGGACGGGTCGTCCGACGACGGGTGGCCGCGCGGCTGCGAGGGCGGACGGTCACGTCGTCGGCGTGGCCGGTCCGCCGTGTGCGGATCTCGCTGCGCGGGCCCCGGTCGGAGTGGTGGCGCCATCAGACGCCGCGGGTCCAGAACTCGTGCGCCGACCCGGTGAACGGGGCCGGGTCGCCGGAGAGGAAGAACTCGTCCCACACGGGTCCGTTGGACAGCTCCCAATGCTCCACGGCCAGGCCGCTGTCGAAGCGCCACGCGCCCATGCCGACGCGCGTCCAGTGCCGCTCGCCACGTGTCGTGCGGAACGTCCCGTGGACGATGCCGTAGTGGTCGTCGGCGATGATCTGGTGGATCTCGAGTGGCTGGACGTTGGCGTCGGCGAGGCTCGCCCGCCGCTTGAAGTAGCGGCGCAGGAAGTCCATCCCCCCGGTCGCCGCCAGGCGCACCCCACCGGTGTGGATCACCAGGTCCGGGGACATCCGCTCCATCACGCCGCTGATGTGCGCCTGCTGCTGCCGCAGCCGCTCGTCCTCGCCGATGCTCTCATCGACCGTGATGGCCGCGCCGTCCCGGTACATCTCGGATAGCCACAGGGCGTTCGGGTGGCTGTCGGACAGCATGGTGTCTCCTCTGCTCGGGTGGGTGCGTGCGGCCCTCGGGACCGGCTCACGCCGTGGGGCGCGATGTCCGGCCGCGGCCGTTGGTCTGGTGGGGGAGCGAACCCGCGCTGGGGGACTCCTCGCTGATCAGCTCGACGATGTAGTGCGTCACCGGGTGGTCCTCCAGGTTGCGCATCCGGTGTGGCGGCAGCGGTCCGTCCCGTCCAACCGTCCGGAAGAAGGCGAAGCCGCGCTCCGCCTCCTGCGTGATCGGCCATCCGGTGGCCCCGTACTCCTGGCCCTGCGACCTGCCCGGCTCCGGCCACAGGACGAGGTGGTCGAAGTGGTGCTGATGGAACTCGCAGGTCTCGCCGGCCCCGAGGGTCATGGCCCACACCCGCACCCGGTCGTTCTCGAAGACCACCTCGGTCCCTACGTCCGGCGAGAAGGCCGAGGGGACGGGGTCGGAACGAGACATCGATGACTCCTCTTGATCGGGGGCGGCGCGGTCATAAAATCATAGTACTGTCTCAGATGATAAGACAATCTCACTTGAGATAGAGGTGTCAGATCGTGTTCATCTCCGCACCCACCGACAGCCTGGCCGTCGGCGCCGGTTGGAATCGCACGTCGCCGGATGACCTGCGCCGCCTCGGCGAGGTGCCCGCCGCCAACGTCGGCGACGCCCTGTCCCGGATGACCGTGCTCGACGGGCGGATCCACCTGGTCACCGAGCGTGCCGAGATCCTCGGGAACGCCCTGACCGTCGACGTCCGGGCGGGGGACAACCTCGCCGTCCACCGCGCGCTGGACGACGCGCAGCCCGGCGACGTGCTCGTCGTCAACGGGCACGGGGACACCACCCGCGCGCTGGTCGGCGACCTGATCGGGGAGATCATGGTCTCGACCGGGGTGACCGGCGCGGTCATCGACGGGGCTGCGCGCGACGTGCGCGCCCTGTCGGAGCTCGGCCTCACCGTCTACGCCCGGGCGGTCACCCCGGCCGGTCCGTTCAAGCACGGTCCCGGCTCGATCGGCGTCCCGGTCGCGGTGGGCGGCGTGGTCGTCGCGCCCGGTGATGTGATCGTCGGGGATGCCGACGGCGTCGTCGTCGTGCCGCGCGAACGGGTCGCACAGGTCATCGGCTCGGTCGACGGCATCGTCGCCGGGGAAGAGGCGCTGCGGCAGAAGATCTACGCCGCCCGCGACGACCGCGCGGCGGCCGTCCGATGAGGCCGATCCTGCCCGTCCCGGCCCCGGCGGCCCGCATGGCGGAGCTGCGGGCCGCCTCCCGGCGCCCGGCGCTCGCCCCGGCCCCGCCCGGTGCGGCCTCCCTCGCGATGGGTGAACCGGACTTCCCGACCCCGCCCGCCGTGATCGAAGCGGCGGTGCGGGCACTGCGCGACGGCCACACGCACTACGCCGACCAGAAGGGCCTGCCGGAGCTGCGGGCCGCGCTCGCCGGGCGTCTGCCCGGCGGCGCCGGCCGATCGTGGACCGCGGACGACGTCGTGGTCACCCACGGCGCCACCGCCGCGCTGGCCGCCGTCGTCTTCGCGATGATCGGGCCAGGGGACCGGGTGGTGATCCCGGAGCCGGCGTACTCGCTCTACGCCGACCTCGTCGTGCTCGCCGGCGGCACCGTGGACTGGGTCCCGCTGGCGCCCGACCTGCACTGGGACCTCGACGCGCTCGCGGCCCGGTTGCCCGGCGCGGTAATGATGATCTTCTCCAATCCGTCGAACCCGACCGGCATCGTGCATCGCGCCGAGGAACTCGAAGCGCTCGGCGAGCTGCTGGGGGCCACCGACGCCCTGGTCGTGGCCGACGAGGCGTACCACCGGCTCGTCTACCCCGGGCACCGGATGGTCTCCGCGCTCGACATCCCGTCACTGCAGGACCGGACGGTCTACGTGCAGACCTTCTCGAAGACCTACGCGATGACCGGCTGGCGGGTCGGTCACCTGGCCGGTCCGCCCGACGTGGTCGACGCCGCCGCACACGTCCACCGCACCGGGAACGGCTCGGTGAACACCGCGGCCCAGCTCGCGGCGCTGGCTGCGCTGGACCTACCCGAGGCGACGATCGACGCGATGGTCGGTGCCTACCGGGCGCGCCGGGAGCTCGTCGTCGCGCAGCTGAGCGGGGTTCCGGGTCTGCATCTGACCCCGCCGGAGGGGGCCTTCTACGGCTTCCTGCGCTACGACCTCGATCGTCCCTCGGAGCGGGTCGCCCGGGAGCTCGCCGAGCGGCGGGTGGTGGTTCGCGCCGGCGCCGAGTTCGGCCCCTCGGGCGAGGGGCACCTGCGGATCTCGTTCGCCGCCTCGGAGGACGACCTGCGCACGGGGCTGGCCCGCCTCGTCGCCTACCTGGCGGACCAGCGGTCCTGACCGGGCAGTGGTTGCACTCGATCGGGATATCGTTCCGGCGGCGCGCACCGAGCACGAGGAGAGCGAGTGACCGATCAGCAGGCCCCGCGAGAAGCGCGCAGACTCCGCAGCGACACCCGCCGCAACCGGCGGCGGCTCCTCGAGGCGCTCGGCCAGATCGCCCGGGAGGCACCGGACCAGCTGACCATGAAGGACGTCGCGAACCGCGCCGAGATCGGACCGGCGACTGCCTACCGCTACTACTCCACGTTGGACGACGTCCTCGCGGCCTACGTGCTCGGAGTCGTGGAGGAGCTGCGGGACTTCGGCGCCGGCAGTTCCGCCGCGGGCCGCCCGCTGTTCGACGCGGTCGTCGACCGGTGGATCGACCTGCTCGCCGAGCACGGTCCGGTGATGGTCCAGCTCCGCTCCCGGCGGGGCTTCCTGGAACGGCTCCACGACGGCAACGAGACGATCGCCATGGTCCGGGAGGCCTGGAGACGTCCCGTCGAGGGGCTGCTGGCCGATCTCGGGCTCCCGGCGCAGATGCTCGAGCACGCGCTGTTCCTCAACAACATGATGTACGACCCGCGGGAGATCCACGACCTGCTCCAGGAGGCCGGCATGACCCGCCGCGAGGTCACCACCCGTCTCACGGAGGCCTACCTCGGCGCGCTGCGAGGGTGGGCGAGGGTGGGCTGATCCCCCGGCCTCAGTTGTCGTCCTGTGCGTCCTGCGCCCGTTCCCGCGCCTCCTCCGCGGCGTCCTCGCCGACCTCCCGTGCCTGCTCGCGCTCATCGGCCAGTACCTCGCCGGGGCGCATCACGTCGATCATCGCGAACGCACCGACGGCGTCCACCACGACCTCGTGCCCTGGCCCGCTGCAGGCCTGCTCGCACTCGGTACCGCCGAACACCACCCGGCCGGCGACCCGGGCGCGCAGGCCGTCGGGCACCACGACGTCGACGCTGCCGAAGAGCGCACCCACGTCCACCCGTTCCTGGCCGGGGCCGACGGTGATCTGCCGGCTACCCAGCAGCGCCGTGCTGTCGTCGGCGGTGACGATCTGGATCCCGAAGAGCAGCACCAGACCGGCGAACAGCACTGCGCCGAACCCGACGACGAGGCGCTGGCCCAGGCGCTTCACACCACTGTCGGACGGCGGGCGGGGCACGGCGATGACCCCTGTGGGCTCCTCTCCGGTCCCACGGCCGGCTCGGTGCGAGCGCCGACCGTGGGCTGGAACGCCCCCGGGACCGTGCGGGCGGGGCGCACCGTGGTGGGCCGACGGCGCGGCTCTGTGGGCGCCGGTCGCCTTCGTCCGGCTCGAGGGCCCCGCATCGCGCGGCGGTTGGCCCGCGGTGAACCGCCTCCGGACGAGCACGGTCGCGGTGGCCGTGGAGAGGACGAACAGGATCCCCGAGATGAGGATGTAGAGGTACATGCCGGTTGCGGAGTTGTGCGGGGTGCCGTCCACGACGGTGGGGGTGGCGTTGAGCACGGTCGTTCCGGCGACGGTGACGACGGCGCCTCCGACGGCGAGCATGACCGAGACGAGACCGGAGACCACGCCGTGGCGTTCGGGAGGCGCGAGGCTGGTGGCCAGGTTGAACCCGGACGTGTTGATCGCGCCTGCGGCTGTCCCGAGCAGTGCGAAACCGATGGCCGCCAGCGGGAAGGATGTCAGCCCGGCCAGCATGATGAAGGTTCCGAGTGTGCCGATCGCGATACCGCCCAGCAGGGTCCGCGCGGGGCCGATCCGGGTGGCCAGCCATCCGGCGAAGATGCCGCCGAGGATGATGCCGGGCGCGGGTGCGGCGAACAGCAGGGCGTTCGGGCCGCCGTCCTTCAGCCCGTACCCGAGCCCGAGGTCCGGCGAGACCGAGGCGATGAGGTCGGTGAGTCCGATCACGGCTTGGAAGGCGCCTGCGGCGAGCACGACGGCCAGCAGCGTCAGCAGGATCGGCCTGCTCAGGGCCCGGATGTCGACGATCGGCTCGTCGACCCGCAGGGCGAGGACCGCCCATCCGGTCAGGGCTGCGGCACCGGCCGCGAGCAGGGCGATCATGCTCCCGGACAGCCAACCGAGGTCCGGTCCGAGGCTGAGGTAGCCGAGCACGCCGGCGAGACCGCCGCCGAGCAGCAGCGCTCCGCCCACGTCGACCCGTCCGGTTCTGCGGACCGGCGGTTCCGGGACGAACAGCCGAACGCACAGTGCGGCGGCCGCGGCGAGGGCGATCGACACGGCGAACACGCTCTGGAAGCCGAACCGGTCGATGAGCGGGTCCATCAGGAACGGTTCGACGATTCCGATGATCGCGGAGGCGGAGGTCACGATCCCGATGGCGGTCATCGCGACCCGCGGGGTGCTGATCTGCCGGGTGAGCGCGACCGTGAGGAACACGACGGCCATCGCGGAGCCTTGGAGCAGCCGCCCCAGCAGGAAGATCCCGAGATTGGGGGCGAGCAGGCAGATCACCGAGCCCACGCCCGCCAGCAACAGCGTCATGAGCAGGACGCGGCGCTTGCCGTAGATGTCGGCGCTCTTCGCGATCAGCGGCGACCAGATGGCGCCCGCCAACAGTGCGCTCGAGTTCAGCCAGGCGAGCTGGTTGGTGCCGAAGTGCTCCAGGATGTCCGAGGTGACCATCTGGGGTGTGGTGATGACCGTGTCGGCGACGCGGTTGGCGAGGACGAGGACGGCCACCCAGCCGATGAGCCGCGCGCTCCATCGGCGCTCCTCCACCACGGGCTCGAGCTCCACTGTTGCGTCATTCACGACGGGTTCTCCAGCGCATGCATGTGGCGGACGGGGGTTGGGTGTGGTTCAGCACGCCGCTGTGCTCGTCGGGTTGCTCGCAGCGCGCAGGTGCTCGTTGCGGGCCTCGATGGCCTCCTGGGTTGCCGGGATCAGGCGGTCGCGCCCCTCGTCGACCCGTTCCTGGGCGGAGTTGACGTAGGGGCGCTGCCGGGCCTCGTACCGCGCGAAGGCAGCGGCGTGGTCGGTGTCGTCCGTGCCGAGTTCGTCGGCGAGGAACCAGGCGCCGGTCAGGGCGAGTGAGGTGCCGCGGCCGGAGAGGAAGGCCGCGCAGTACCCGGCGTCCCCGACGAGGACGACGCGGCCCCGGTGCCAGGAGGGCATGTGGATCTGGCTCGCGGAGTCGAAGAAGAGCTCGGGGTCGGCGCGGGCCGCGTCGAGCAGCTGGGGGATCTTCCACGAGGTGTGCCCGGCGAAGGCGCCGGCCAGGAGCTTCTTCTGGGCGTTCACGTCGCGGTAGTCGTGGTCGAGCGGTTCCGACCGGAAGGTGAAGGTCGCCAGCGCCTTGTCCTTGTACCGGGCGATGCCCGCCATCCGGCCGGGGACGTTGTGCATCGAGCTGACCCGGTCGGCCCCGGTCTGCCCGGGCAGGTCGGCGAGGGCGATGTAGACACCGAGGTGGCGCAGGTAGTCTCGCTCGGGCCCGAACACCAGCCTGCGTACCGCGGAGTGCTGGCCGTCCGCGCCGACCACGAGGTCGAACCGCTCCCGACGGCCGGACCGGAACTCCACGTCGACGCGGTCGCCGTCGTCGGTCAGCGCCTCGATCGACTCGCCGAAGCGGATCGTCACGGTGTCCGGGAGCGCGTCGGCGAGGATGCGCACCAGGTCCTCCCGGACGATCTCGATGTCGTCGTCGGAATCGCTCACCTCGGCCATCGGGATGCGGGCGATCGACTCGCCGTCGGCGTCGACGAACTGGAGGAGCTCGCTCATCCGGATCCGCTGCTCGCGGATCTTCGGGAGCAGCCCCATCTTCTCCACGATCTCGATGGCGTCGCCCCGGATGTCGATGGGTGTGCCTTTGAGCCGCAGGTGGCGGGCGTACTCGACGACGGTGACGTCGTGGCCGCGGGCGTCGAGGTCGAGCGCGCCGGCGAGCCCGGCGATGCCGGCTCCGGACACGAGGATCTTCACGTTGGGCCTCCACTCCCACTAAAAACAACAATCTGTTGCGTTAAAGGAGAGTACGCCCGGCCCCGTGCGCTCGCAACGCGGGGTGGTCGACAATCGGCGCGGCCATGAGCCCTCGAGCCGGCAGGAGGTGAGCAGGTGATGGCTGACCCGATGAATGGGGCGCCGACGCGTCGACCCGGTGGCCGCACCGCGCGGGTGCGCGCGCAGGTGCTCGCCGCGACCGTCGAGCTCGTCGCGCGCGACGGCATCGTCGGCTTCCGCTACGAGGAGGTCGCCGAGGTCGCCGGCGTGCACAAGACCAGCGTCTACCGGAACTGGCCCGACCGCGAGGAGCTGGTCGTCGAGGCCCTGCTGCAGTACGTCGACGACTTCGGGTCGGTGGCCGACACCGGCGAGCTCCGCGCGGACCTCGTGTCCTTCCTCATGATCCTGGCCGAGGGTCTGGGCAGGCCCACCGTCCGGGCGCTCGAACTGGCCACCCAGGCCACCGATGAGAGCCCGGCTGTGCGCCGGGCGGCGACCAGGATCCTCGACGAGCGCGGAGCCGCCATGCGGCGCCGGGTGGACCTGGCCATCGACCGGGGCGAGTTGCCGCCGGTCGACTGCTCCCTGCTCGGTGAGATGATCACCGGTCCGGTGCGCCTCATCGTGAACCGCGGCCTGCGCCCGTTCACCCACGCGGACGCGGAGCGCATCGTCGACGTGGTGCTCGCCGGCATCCGAGCCATGTCGCCGCACGACTGAGCGCGTGCAGCGCCCCACCGGCTCGCGCCGGAGCAGGGCGCTGCGGTGGCGTGGTGCGGGCGCTCCTTGTGGACGATCACTCGCATTCCGCGCGGCCACCGGCGCAGGTCCAGTGGCCCGTCACTCGATTGAGATCGAGGCTGATGCTGCGCTTGTTGCGCTTGAGTGACACGTAGCAGGACGAGACCCAGCCGGCTCAGCGCCCACCCCCGCGTAGACGGCCTTCGCGATGAGTAGGCGCTGAGCGGCGGTCGTCCAGCCGCCCAGGTGTCGGATCGAAGCCGTCAACTCGCCCGGACGCGGGTCGGGGTGAACGTCACGACGCAACGGTTCTCGGCAGCCTGGGCGCTGAACGTCTCGAGCGTGTGTCCGTACGGGGCGAGCAGCTCGGCGAAGAACGACCGGTCGGTGTCGTCGGCGAATTCGACCACCGCACGGATCTCCAGCGTGTGGAAGGGATCGGTGGTCGAGATGGCGCAGATGGTGGCCTGGTCCGGCCGGGCGCGGAGGTTGCGGTACTTCTGGCGCGCCCTGGCGAGGGAGGTGCGTAGTACGCCGTCGTCACCGTAGTGGACCCAGATGGCCGTGGACTGGATGGTGCCGTCGGCGTTGCTCGTGCTCAGAACGACCGTTCCAGCGGTGAGCAGGTCGAGGTGCGAGTCGGGAATCGTCGGTGCATCGGTCACGGGTGCGGTTGCTTTCGGTCGTAGGCAATGGCTGCATGGGCGGGTGGCGCGCCCGCCCATCTGATTCGGGTCAGGACTCGCCGTTGAGCATGGCGGCGGTGAGGATGTTGCCGGAGACGCCCCAGCCGCCGTCGACGACTTCGTCGATGAGCACGACGGTGGTGGGCCGGGCACGCTCACCGTAGATTTCCGCGTACAGGTCGGTGGTGCGCTCCACGATCTTCTTCTTGTCCTCGGCGCTGATGGTGCCTGCGGGAACCTTGAAGTTGGCGAAGGGCATGACTGTTCTCCTCTGGTTGATTTCTTCTGCGGATGCGGAGATCGGATCTATCGTGTCGGTGAATCGGACGACTTCGCGTCCGGCTCCGTCACACCATGCCGCCGTTGGCGCGGAGTATCTGGCCGTTGACCCAGTGCCCTTCCGGGCTGGTGAGGAAAGCGACCACATCGGCGATGTCCTCCGGGGTGCCCAGCCTCTCCAACGGCGGCGTTTTGGCGAGCTGGTCGATCTGCTCGGGAGTCTTGCCGTCGAGGAACAACTCGGTGGCGGTGGGCCCGGGCGCGACCGTGTTCACGGTGATGTCCCGCCCGCGCAACTCACGGGCGAGGATCAGCGTGATCGACTCGATGGCGCCCTTGCTCGCGACGTACGCGCCGTAAGTGGGGAACTGCGTGCCGACCACCGAGGTCGAGAACCCCACGAACGACCCGCCCGCACGCACCCGGCGGGCGGCCTGCTGGGCGACGACGAAGGCGCCACGGATGTTGGTGCGGTGCAGGGCGTCGAGTACGGCGAGGTCGAGGTCGGCGATGGGCGACAGGGCGAGTCGGCCGGCGGAGTGCACGACGACGTCCACGCCGCCGAACTCCTGCTCGGCCGTGTCGAACAGTGCGGCAACCGCGTTCTCGTCCGCCACGTCCGCCTGCGCGGAGATCGCCTGTCCGCCGTCCGCGGCGATCGTTGCGACCGTCTCTTCGGCAGCAGCCGCGTCGTGAGCGTAGTTCACCACGACGGGCTGCCCGTCGCGGGCGAGCTTCCGGGAGATCGCGCGGCCGATTCCGCGTGATCCTCCGGTGACGACGGCGACCCGCACCGCCGGTGCGAGCGTGTCGTGGTTCGTTGTCATGGTCGCCACGATGCGCGCCATCGGCCGGCGGAACCAGGGGATGTCGTCCCCCGTGTCCGGGACCAGCCCGGGCGCAGAATGGTGGGCGTGGGTTCTGCGAAGTACACCGAACTGGGGGTGTTCCTGCGTTCGCGGCGCGATCGCATCCGCCCGGCCGACGTCGGTCTCCCGTCCGGGCCGCGGCGCCGGGTGCCGGGGCTGCGCCGGGACGAGGTGGCCCAGCTCGCCGGCGCATCGGTGGAGTACTACATCGAGCTCGAACGCGGAGCCGGGTCCCAACCGTCCGAGCAGATGCTCGCCGCGCTGGCGAGGGCGCTGCGCCTGACCGCTGACGAGCGTGACTACCTCTACCACCTCGCTGATCGCCCGGTGCCCGTGCACGGCGGAGCCACCGCGCACGTGCACCCCGGCATGCTCGATCTGCTCGATCGTCTGACGTCGACACCTGCGCAGGTGATCACCGACCTGCACGTCACCCTCGTGCAGAATCCGCTCGCCGTGGCGCTGCTCGGAGACCACTCCGGGTTCCGGGGCGTGCGCGCCAGCTTCGTGCACCGGTGGTTCACCGAACCTGACGCCCGGCGTCTGTATCCCGAAGCCGACCACGAAGCCCAGTCCCGCGCCTTCGTCGCGGATCTGCGGGCAGCCGCCGCCCGGCGAGCCGGAAACGACCTCGAAGCCCGCTCGATGATCAGATCGCTGCTGGAGGTCTCCGCCGAGTTCGCTGCGCAGTCTTCGGGTGCGACCAGCGACAGCGCACCCACCGCGTCGCCGCGGTGGCTCAGGATGGGGGCGGCGACCGTCGACATCGTGGGAGGCCCGGTACGGAGCGGGTTGGGGACCGTCACGGCGCAGACGCCTTCCCTGCGGACCGTGGCCGGGAGCCGGCGGAGGGTGCTCTCGTCGGCCGCGCCGGCCAGCGCGGTCCCGCACCTGGCCGGGGGCGTGGGCGAGCAGGGCTATGCCGATCCCGGTCCGGGTGAGGGGCAGCCGGCCGCCGACCCGGTAGTCGACCGCGTCGCCTTCTACCGGGACGTGCTGGGTCGGCCCACCACACCAACGCGGACTTCGTGCGCTGCGCCGCGGAGTCCACGTCCCGACGCTGTACTTCGAGTTCAGCGGCGATCAGGCGGCGCGACCGGAGGCCGGCGCAATGGAAGCTCCCCACGACGTCGCCCAGGCGATCCTCGAGTTCAGCGCGAGCGTGGACGCGGACTGACGGCAGCAGAGCACGTGACGGAATCCTATTCCTCCTAGGAATGTTCGCCATGATAAATGTGCATTTGGTTCCGGCGCGGCGCCGCTGCTAGCGTTTCTGCAACGGTTCCCCGGCTGATTGCTCGACGAAGGCGGCCGGCGTTTTGTGAGGTCGTTGAAATCCGTCCCGTCGGAGGTGTTGTCATGCGCGTGCAGGTCACCGGCGCGTCGGGATGGATCGGCTCCGCGGTCGTTCCCGAGCTCGTCGGGGCGCGGCACGTGGCCACCGGGCTCGCCCGGTCGGACGCCTCGGACGCCGCCGTCGAGGCGCGAGGTGCCGGCGCAGGTCGACGAGCACTTCGGCTTCCTCGCGACGTTCCTCGGTATCGACGGCCCGGCCTCCAGCGCCCTCACCCGTGAGCTGACGGGCTGGGCCCCGCGCGAGCCGGGCCTGCTCGCGGACCTGGACCAGGGGCACTACTTCGCGCCCGGCGCAGGCGGCAAGTGGGGGTGACCCCGGCCAGCACACGATCATGGACAGGAGACACCGATGTCATCCGTGCCGTTCTCCCGGGGGTTGCACGAAGTGGCCCCGAGCTGCTGGGCGTGGTTCGAACCACCCGGCAGCTGGGGGCTGAGCAACTCGGGGATCGTGCGAGTTGGTGACGAGATGCTGGTCATCGACACCCAGAACGATGTCGGGCGGGCCCGTGCCGTGCGCGCGGCGGCCACCGAGCTCGGTGGGTCCGACTCGGTCACGACGGTGGTCAACACCCACGAGGACGGTGACCACTGGTTCGGGAACATGTTCTTCGAGGACGCCCGGATCGTCGCGACCACGGCCGCCGCGGACGGCATGCGGACGTTGCGGGTCGATCCCCGCCGCCTCGCCGAGGTCGGGGAGGAGGGCACCGCGCTGCGCCGCTGGTCGCGGTGGCGTGCATCGATCTACGACTACGAGGGCTGGCGACCGGTCCACCCGACCGAGACGTTCGACGGTGCCCACACCCTGAAGGTCGGCGACGGCGCGGTGGAACTGCGCGAGGTGGGGCCCGCGCACACCGGCGGCGATGCGATCGTGCACGTTCCCGAAGCTGGCGTCGTCTACGCGGGCGACATCCTCTTCCACCGTTCCACACCCATCGTGTGGGCGGGTCCGGTCTCGCACTACATCGCCGCCTGCGAGGTCATCCTCTCGCTCGACCCGGCGGTCGTCGTGCCCGGCCACGGCCCGGTCGCCGGCACCGCGGGTGTCCGCGATGCGCGCGACTACCTCTCCCGCCTGCTCGACCACGCGACCCGGTGCGTGGAGGCCGGTACGCCCCTGGAGCAGGCCTACCGCAGCTTCGACCCCGGCGAGTACCGCCTGTGGCCGCACGCGTCGCGGGCGTTCCAGTCGATCCGCGCGGTGTACGCCGAGCTGCGGCCCGGCCTCGCCGCTGTCTCGTGGCAGGACGCGATGGAGATCGTGCTCGCCGACGACGCCAGCTGATCGGGAAGGATGACCATGGCACAGTTCGACGTCGTACTGGACAAGCGGTCATTCCTCGAGGGGGCGCGGTGGAGAGCGGGCCGCGTGTGGGTGTCCGACTGCTACGCCCACGAGGTGCTCAGCGTCCGCGAGGACGGGACCGACGCGCGGGTCGAGGCCACCGTCGAGGGGCAGCCGTCGGGCCTGGGTTTCCTGCCCGACGGCCGGCTGCTGGTCGCGTCGATGCTCGACAACCGCATCGTGCGCCGGGAGCCCGACGGCACCCTGGTCACCCACGCCGACCTGCGTGGCCTGGCGGTGGGCGAGATCAACGACATGGCGGTCGACCCGCAGGGGACGTGCTGGGTCGGTTGCTTCGGCTTCGACCTGACGCTGGGCCGGGTCTGTCCGGATCGTGGAATCGAGGTCTGATGAGTGCTGACGAGAACGTGCGACCGGACCCGTCCGCCGAGCGCAGGCTCGAGGCCCTCCGCGAGCGGCATGCCGCCCGGCGGGTGGAGGCGGACCAGCAGATCCTCCTCCGAGGGGGGTCGGTGCTGTCGATGGACGGTGCCGTGGGCGACTTCGCCGTCGGCGACGTGCTGATCGTCGGGGACCGCATCGCCGAGGTCGGGGCCTCGATCTCCGCGCCGGGGGCGGTCGTCGTCGACGCGCGCGACCACATCGTCATGCCGGGCTTCTGCGACCCGCACATCCACTGCTGGGAGGGGTCGCTCGGCCGGATCATCCCGGAGAACATCCCGCAGACCACCGAGGACGCCGTCGGCGGTGCCCCGGTGTCGGGCCGCAGCTACATGTACGCCGCCCATCGGGCGTTCGCGCCGGCATGCCGGCCCGAGGACATCTACGCGGGCACCCTGAACACCCTGCTGGCCGCGCTCAACGGCGGGATCACCACGGTCGTCGACAACATGCACAACGCCCGCTCGCCCGAGCACTCCGACGCCGGCGTCGAGGCGCTCCTCGCCTCCGGGGTGCGGGGTGTGCACGCCATGGGCGCTCCTCGTGCGGGCACCTGGGCCGGCACGTTCCCGGCCGACGCCGGGCGGCTGCGGGACCGGTACTTCGGCGGCGACGACGACCTGTGCACGATGCGCCTCTACGCGGCGGGTCTCGACGACCTCACCGACCTCCTGCCCGTGCGCAAGGAGCTCGACCTGTGGTTCTCCTTCGACAGCGGGATCGAGAAGCAGGACCTGGCCCGGTTGTACGCGGACGGATCCTTCGACGGCCGGGAAGCGATCAACCACGCCAACTTCCTCTCCCGTGAGCAGCGGCAGCTCGTGATCGACAACGGGGCGCAGGTCAACGTGTGCCCCCGCATCGAGAGCCAGTTCCGGTACGGCCGGATCCCGTACGGCGAGTGGGTCGAGCAGGGGCTGCGGCCGGGTCTGAGCAACGACAACCCGATGACCTACGCGATCGACATGTTCGCCGAGATGCGTGCGCTCCACCTGGTGCAGCGCCTCGACCGGCACCGCTGCGGGAGCGCCTCGGCGACCCTGCGGGAGATCGTGCAGTCCGCCACCCAGCAGGGCGCGAACAACTGCGGCGTGGGGGACGTCGCCGGCTCCCTGACTCCGGGCAAGAAGGCCGACGTCATCCTCGTCGACACCTCGGCGCCGCACCTCTTCCCGCGCAACAACGTCCTGGCCTCGGTCGTGCAGGGCGCGGGGGTGGAGTCCGTCAGCACCGTGCTGGTGAACGGCCGCATCGTCAAGTGGGACGGTCGCCTCGTCGGCGTCGACCTGGACGAGGTCCGGCGCCGGGTGCAGGAGTCCCACGACCACCTGATCAACGCAGTGGACTGGCCGCACGCCGCCGTCGACTTCGACGACTAGTACCCGCCTCACACAAAGGATGGCTTGCAATGACGCAATCATCATCGGTCGAGGCCGAACGGAGGGCCAGGCGGAACATCCGCCTGGGCTCCTTGGGTGCCGCGCTCGAGTACTACGACTTCGTCGTCTACCTCTACGTGGCGACCCTGATCGGCCAGGCCTTCTTCCCCCCGGACATGTCGCCGACCATGAGGTTGGTCCAGACCTTCGCCATCTACTCGACCGGCCTGCTGATCAGGCCGGTCGCCGGGATCCTCATCGCCCGGGTGGCCGACCGGGTCGGGCGGAAGCGGTTGTTCATCCTGACCGTGGTCGTCATGTCGGTGGCCACGCTGGGCATCGGGCTGCTGCCGACCTACGACCAGGTCGGCGTGCTCGCGCCGGTGCTGCTGTTGCTGATGCGGGTCGCCCAGGGCTGTGCGGTGGGCGGGGAGATCCCCGCGGCCGCGGTCTTCGTCACCGAGCACGCCCGGCCGGACGGCGTCGCCCGGGCCGGCGCGTTCCAGCAGATGACGGCCTACAGCGGGTTCCTGCTCGGAGCGGCCGCGGCGTTCGTGGCCGGCCTCGTGGCGACGCACCTGACCCCGGATCTGCCCTCGCTCGCGTGGCGACTCCCGTTCGTCGTCGGCGGACTGCTCGGGGCCGTGGCGATCTACCTGCGGCGCAGGATCGACGAGACGCCCGCGTTCGTCCGCGAGACCCTCGAGGAGGGCAGGCGCCCGGTCGCTCCCGTCCGTGAGGTCCTCGACAAGCATCGCCGTCCGGTCGCGTTCGCGGTCCTCCTCGTCGTCGCCCTGACGCTCGTCAACGTCACCTACTTCAACTTCTGGCCGACCTACCTGCAGACCGTCCTCGGCTACTCCTCGACGACGTCGCTGGTCGCCAGCCTGATCTCGATCGCGGGCGCGATGGCGTCGATGCCGGCATGGGGCTACGTCGCCGACCGCTACGGCTGGAGCCGGATGCTGCTCTGGGCCGGTCTGTCGACCGCGGCGACCACGGTGTTGCTGCTGCTCGTCCTCCCCACCCTGCCCCCGGGATCCGGCCTCGCCGTGTGGATCCAGCTGCCCGCGGCGCTGTCGGCCGGTGGGATCGCGGCCTCCGCCCCCGGCATGGTCTCGGTCATCTTCCCGACCGAGGTGCGGCAAACCGGCTTCTCGCTGCCCTACAACATCGTCGTCGCCGTGCTCGGCGGCGTTCTCAACCTGATCCTGGTGTGGCTCGTCGCGACCGTCGGTCTCGGCGCGCCGATGTACGTCGTGCTGGTCGCGTGCTGCCTGACGATCGTCGCCGCCTTCGTCGTCCTGCGGGTCCGCACCTACCTCGGCCGAGGCGCACGACCGGCCGGGGGGTTCTCGACGGCCGGCGATCCCGCGGCGACCGGCCGGCCCGGATTCGAAGGAGCGATGCCATGAAGTGGGTCACCTACGAGGCGGGGGACGGCGTCCACACCGGAGTGCTCGACGGCGAGTCCGTCCGCGGGCTCGCTGCGGGCACGACCCTTGAAGGCCTGCTGGCCGGCGGCAGCCTCGCCGAGGCGGGGGAGGACGCGCGGCGCGCGCCCGCGGAGGTCCGCGGGCTGGCCGACGTCCGGCTGCTCGCCCCGCTGCGCCGTCCGCCGTCGGTGCGGGACGGGCTGTGCTTCCTCGACCACCTCCGCGGGTGCTACCGGGCGATCGGCCGCGACGACCGGCTGGCCGAGGTGTGGTCGCAGAGCCCGGCCTTCTACTTCGCCAACGCCGACGCGATCGTCGGGCCCTACGACGACGTCCCGATCTCGCCGGGTTCCACGATGTTCGACCTCGAGCTCGAGCTCGGCGCAGTGATCGGGCGGGGTGGCCGCGACCTGCACCCGCGCCGGGCCGAGGAGCACATCGCGGGCTTCACGCTCTACAACGACTGGACCGCCCGCGACCACCAGGTCGTGGACATGGCCCAGGGCATCGGGATGGCCAAGAGCAAGGACAGCGCCATCACGCTGGGGCCCGCACTGGTCACCGTCGACGAGCTCGAACCGTACCGCCGCGACGGGCGACTGGTGCTCGAGCTGTCCGCGACGGTCAACGGCGATGAGCTGACCCGCGGAACCCCCGCCCAGATGGACTGGACGTTCGGCGAGCTCCTCGCCTACATCTCGCGCGGGACGGACCTCCCGCCCGGTGCGGTGATCGGGTCCGGCACGGTTCCCGGTGGCTGCCTCCTCGAGCACGTCGACACCCCCGAACTCCGGGACTTCACGCGCTGGCTGCAGCCGGGGGACGTGGTGAGCCTCAGCGGGGCGGGGTTGGGGGAGACCCGACAGACTGTGACGCAGGGGGTCGAGGTCATCCCGCTGCGAGCCGAGGAGGAGTCCGGTGCCGGACATCGATGACACGGTCGAGCGCTGGCTGAGCGACTACGCCGCGCCCGACGCGAACGTCGCCATCCTGCTGTGCGACCGCCACGACCCGGACACGGTCGCCTTCCGGTTCGTGGACGAGGACCTGGCGGGGTCGACGATGACCTACGGCGAGCTCGCCGACGGGTCGCGGCGCCTGGCCACCGGCCTCGCGGAGCGTGGCGTGGAGCGCGGGGACCGGGTGGCGGTCCTGATGTCCAAGCGTCCCGAACTCGTCGTCACGCTGCTGGCGCTGTGGCGGCTGGGTGCGGTGCACGTGCCGCTGTTCACGGCCTTCGCCCACGGCGCGATCCGGCTGCGGGTCGAGAGCGCACGGGTCCGGCTGGTCCTGACCGAGCCGGAGCAGCGGGCGAAGCTCGACGCCCTCGAGGACGTCGACGTGCTCGAGACCGGCGCGGAGTTCGACCGGCTCGTCGGCGACAGCGCGCCGTGGACGACCTCGGAGGCCGTCGGCGGCGACGGTGCCTTCCTGCAGCTCTACACCAGCGGCACCACCGGGAAACCGAAGGGCGTCGTCGTCCCGGTGCGGGCACTGGCCGCCTTCCACAGCTACCTGCACCACGGGCTCGACGTGCGCGCCGACGACGTCTACTGGAACGCGGCCGACCCCGGCTGGGCCTACGGGCTCTACTACGGCATCGTCGCGCCGATGGTCGGCGGGCGGGCCAACCTGCTGTTCCGCGGGGCGTTCACCCCGGAGTCGACGACCGCGGTGATGCAGCGGTTCGGTGTCACCAACTTCGCCGGTGCTCCCACCATGTACCGCGCCATGAGCAAGGGGGCGGCGGCCGGGTCGATCTCGCTGCGCCGCGCCTCGTCCGCCGGTGAGCCGCTCACCCCGGACGTGGTGGAGTGGGGCGAGACGACGTTCGGGGTCCCGATCGGGGACCACTACGGCCAGACCGAGCTGGGCATGGTCATCGGCAACCACTGGCACGACGACGTCGTGCGCCCGATCCGGACGGGCTCGATGGGACACCCGCTGCCGGGCTTCAGCGCCGGGGTGGTGGACGGCCAGATCGCCGTCGACGCGTCGGCGAGCCGGCTGTTCTGGTTCGGCGGTTACCAGGACGCGCCGGAGAAGTCGGCCGAGCGCTTCACCGACGCCGGGAGGTGGTACCTGACCGGGGACGCCGGCCGCGTCGACGAGGACGGGTACTTCTTCTTCACCGCCCGCGACGACGACGTCATCCTGGCCTCGGGGTACCGCATCGGTCCGTTCGACGTCGAGAGCGTGCTGGTCACCCACCCCGCCGTCACCGACGTGGCCGTGGTCGGCAGGCCGGACCCCGAGGGCATCCGCGGGGAGGTCGTGGAGGCGTTCGTCGTCACGAGCGCCCCACCGGAAGGGCACGAGGTGCTGGCCCGCGAGCTCCAGGTCCTCGTCCGGGACACGTACTCGCGCCACGCCTACCCCCGCGCCGTCCACTTCGTCGAGACGCTGCCGAAAACGCCGAGCGGCAAGATCCAGAGGTTCCTGTTGCGGCGAGGCTGAGCGGCAGCATTCCCCATGGGAATACTGCTTGTTACGGTGCCGGAAGTGCAGCCGTGACAGCGCGCCCATCCCGGATCGCCGGCGCGGCCGACCGGTCGGGACGGGGGCCTGGTGGACATCCGGCAGATCCGGTACTTCACGACGATCGTGCGCGAGGGGAGCTTCAGCCGCGCCGCCCGCAAGCTGTACGTCGGCCAGCCCGCCCTGACCAAGCAGGTCCAGGCGCTCGAGCGTGAGCTGGGCGTCGAGCTGCTGGTCCGACTGCCCGATGGTGTGCGCCCGACGTTGGCGGGTGCCCGCCTGGACGGGATGGCACAGACCCTTCTCGGCTACGTGGACGACATCGAGTCGGCGGTCCGGGAAGCGGCTGCGTCGCTGGTGGGCACCGTGCGGCTCGGCCTGTCACCGTCGCTCGTCCCCGGGCTGGCCGGCTACTTGGAGGAGAGATTCGCCGACGAGCACCAGCAGGCCCGCATCGAGATCGTCGAGGCCCTGCCGATGTTCCTCGGGGAGTGGGTCGAGGCGGGGCGCTTGGACCTCGCCGTCTTCACCCACCAGCCCGGTCACGCCAGGCCGCACCTGTCGGTCACCGCGGTCGGTTCGGACGAGATGCTGCTCGTCGGGAAGCAGGACGTGCTCGCCGCCCTCGGCGACCACGCCACTCCCGGCGCGCTCCGGTCCCTCCGGCTCGTCCTGACTCCGGGCTTCCACGATCTCCTGCGCGCGAGCGTCGAGCTCGGGGAGGTCTCCGAGGACATCGGTTCCCGCACCGACTCCATCCACATGGTCAAGGATCTCGTCGCGCGCGGCGAGTACTGCTCCGTCCTGCCGTACACGTTCGTTCGGGACGACCTGGACGCGGGCGTTCTCAGCGCGGTGGCGTTCGCTCCCGTGCTGGAGCGGCAGCTCGTGGCGGTGACCCGCGCGGGACGTCGGCCCTCGCCCGCCGCGCACGCGGTCATCGAGATGGCCGGGGTACGACTCGGCGAGCTCGCCGCACTCCGTGGCCGGGTCGGATCGGAGAGCTCACCAGATCGGCCGCCCCGCACCGCGTAGCGGACAGGGCGCCGGGGTCAGAGGTACTGCGCCGCGCGCCGGGCGGCGTCGCGGTGGGCCGGTGTGCGGATCGCTCCCCCTCCGCCGAGCCGGTCGATCTCCTCCGTCCCGAGTCCGAGTTCGCGGAGCACGTCGACGGTGTCCTGCCCGAGCCGGGGTACCGGCCGCCGCACGGCGCCGGGGGTCCGCGAGAGGTGGACCGGGTAGCCGACGAGCTGGGCCCGGAACTGGTCGGCGACCCCGACCTCGACCAGGAGCCCGTTGTGGCGCACCTGCGGGTGCCGGAGAGCCTCCTGGACCGTCAGCTGCGGCGCGCACAGCAGGTCGACCGACTCGAACCGCGCGAGGGCCTCGTCGGTGCTGAGCCGCGGCGGCACAACAGGATCGATCATCGGGTGCAGCACCGGACTGAAGGAGCGGGCATGCGGGAACGCGGTGGGTGGGCGCCGGGCGCCTTCGACGGGGTCGCGCTGCGGCTGCAGGAGCGCGCGGAAGTGCTCGCCGAGGACATCATCGAGGAGATCCACAGCCACGTGCCCGGCTACGAGTCGGTGGCCCGGGCGTCGCTGCGCCACTCGCTGCTGCAACACGTCGAGACCGCGGCGACCGCCCTGACCGCCGGTCGGGTCCCGGAGCGGATCAGCGACGTGAGCGTGGCCGCGGAGCGCGCGAGGTCCGGTATCCGGATCGAGCACGTGCTGCTCGCGATCCGGGTGTCGTTCCAGTACCTGCGGGAGTTCGCGATCGAGACGGCCACGCAGCTGGGGATCCCGACCGCGGTCCAGCTCGAGGGGATCCGGGTTCTCTGGGAGGTCAACGACCTGGTCAGTCGTGAGTACGCGGTCGCCCACCGCGAGGAGGACCTCGAGATGGCCAGGACGGCCGAGTCCCGCCGGGTGGAGATCCTGCGCCGTCTCCTCACCCAGGAGGCGCTCTCACCCGAGACCACGGTGCTCGCGGGGTTCGCTGGGTCTGGTTGCGGGCGCGCGCTACCGGGCGTTCCGGGCCCGCCCGGCGGAGGACGGGTCGGCCTCCTCGCTCCTGCAGGAGATCGTGCGGTGGGCGGCCACCCACCACCTGGACGCGGTCGGGGCCGTCGTCGAGGGGGACGCGGCGGGCGTGCTCGCCGCCGCCGAGGTGATCCCGGTGGCGGGCCCCACCGTCGCCGTCGGACCCGCCGTCGAGCTCCGCCACCTGCACGAGTCCTACCGGGTCGCCAGCCGGGTCATGGAGGTCGCGGCGCAGTTCGGGCGCCACGGGCCGCAGACCTTGCAGCAGCTCTCGCTACGCGTCGCGGTGGCCGCCGAGCACGACATCGGCGACGTACTGGTCGATCGCATCCTCGCCCCGCTTCTGGACCAGGGGGAGTTCGGCGCCGAGCTCGTCGCGTCCCTGGACGCCTTCCTCGCGGCGGGCATGAACACCGCGGTCGCGGCCCGTGCGCTCGTCGTGCACCCGAACACCCTTCGGTACCGGATCAACCAGGTGAAGATGCTGAGCGGGATCACGATGCGGTCGGCGCAGGAGACGAGCGAGGTGTGGTGGGCCCTGCGCCGGCATGAATGGGTGCGCCGCACCGGGTACCGGCCGTGAGCCGCGGTATCAGCGCGTGGCGAGCGCGGTGGGTACCACCACCTGTCCGGTCGCCCGGCCGTGCTCGTCCAGCATCCAGCCCATGCGTTTGGGGGTGCGCAGGTTGACCGCGTTCTCGCGTAGCCGCATCCAGGGCAGCCGTTCGCCGAAGAGGCGCTCGATCCGCAGCATGTCGTGCAGGGAACGGGTCCACACGGTCATCGCGATGTTCGCGTCGCCGGTCATGGACAGGCACATCCGCAGCTCGGGGAGGGTGGCCAGCGCGGCGATCGTGCGCTCCTGATCGGCCGGCTCGACGTGGGCGGTCCAGGTGCTGCTCACCGACCAACCGGACACCTCGGTGGCGAGCTCGCAGCGGAACGACAGCAGGTCGGAGGCGACGAGCCGGGCGAGCTGGCGGCGCACGGTCGCGGTGTTGCGGCCCGTCGCCCTGGCGAGGTCGGCCGCGGTGCGCCGGCCGTCGACGGCCAGCCCTTCGATGAGCGGCCACGCCTGCGCGGGTGGGGTTGTCCGCTTCGCCGGGGTCGAGCGGGCCTGTTCCGCCTCCAAGGCGTCGGCCTGCGCCGGGTCGAGCGCGTCGAGGCGCCAGTGGGTGCCGTGCCGGTGGATCGCGGTGGCTACGTAGGTGCGCTGGCGTTCCACGCCGGGCAGGGCTTCGAGGTCGTCGAGCACGAACGCGGTCAACGCGGCCAGGTCCGGGGTGATGACCGTGAGCAGCAGGTCCCGGCCGCGGGTGGACTCCTCGACGGTGACCGCCCGCGGGTCGCGGCACACCGCCTCGACGACGGAACTGCGCGCGCCGGGCAGGCAGTCGAGTTCGACCAGCGCGAGCGTGACGTGGCGGTAGCTGCCGCCCGGGTGTGCGGTGACCCAGGCGAGCCCGCGCTCGCGCAGCCGGTCCCAGCGGGCGGCGAGGGTGGCGGGGTTCGAGCCGAGGACGCGGGCCGCCGCGGCCCACGAGACCCGCGGCGCGATCTGGAGCGCGTGCAGCAACGCGAGGTCGTGCTCGTCGATCTCGTCTTCGCCCATGGCGTGCGCGGATCTGCTCACAAGAGCCATCTTGCTGCACGAATCGGTGGATTCCGGGCCGTGTCGCGCAGTCGATGCGCAGACTGCGCCGGACGTCGAGACCGGAGGTTGGCGTGTCGGTGCTGGAGGAGGCCCGCGAGATGGCGGGCGAGCTCACGCGGTGGCGGCGCGACCTGCACGCCAACCCGGAAGTCGGGCTACAGCTGCCACGGACGCAGGACGCGGTGCTCGCCGCGCTCGACGGCCTGCCGCTGGAGATCAGCACGGGCACGGCGGCCACCTCGGTCACCGCCGTGGTGCGCGGGGGCGGGGACGGCCCGCCCGTGCTGCTGCGCGCGGACATGGACGCGATCCCGGTGCAGGAGCTGACAGGGCTGCGCTACGCGTCCTCGATTCCCGGCGTGATGCACGCCTGCGGCCACGACCTGCACACCGCGATGCTGCTGGGCGCCGCGCACCTGCTGGCCGCGCGGCGGGTGGAGCTGCCCGGTGACGTCGTGCTGATGTTCCAGCCTGGGGAGGAGGGCTGGGAGGGCGCCCGCACGATGATCGAGGAGGGTGTGCTCGACGCGGCCGGTCTGCGGGTGGCCGCCGCGTACGGCATGCACGCGTTCTCCACCCTTCCGCAGCGGTTCCACACCCGCCGTGGCGCGATGCTCGCCTCGTCCTCGGCGCTGGAGGTGACGGTGTACGGGGCGGGCGGTCACGCCTCCACACCGCACCTGGCGCGGAACCCGGTCGTGGTCGCGGCCGAGATGGTGCTGGCGCTGCAGACGCTGCGCATCGACGTCTTCGACCCCGTCGTGCTGACGACGACGGTGCTGCACGGCGGGACGCGGCGCAACATCATCCCGGCGGCGGCGAGTTTCGAGGCCACCGTGCGGACCTTCTCCGACGCGGCCGCGGTCCGCGTCGGCGACGAGGCGCGGCGGCTGCTCGACGGCATCGCGGCCGCGCACGGCGTCGAGGTCGACGCGCGGTTCGTCCGCGAGCGCCCCGCCACCGTGAACGACGCGGACGAGGTCGCGTTCGTCGACGAGACGGTGCGCGAGGCGCTTGGCGAGGAGTGGCTGCGCCCGCTGGAGCACCCGTTCACCGGCGCCGAGGACTTCTCCCGTGTGCTCGCCGAGGTGCCCGGCGCGTTCGTCGCGCTCGGCGCCCTCCCGGACGGGGCAGACCCTGCGAAGACGGCGTTCAACCACAGCGGCCACGCCGTGTTCGACGAGGCCGTGCTCGCGCTCGGGGCCGCCCTGCACGCCGAGCTCGCCCTGCGCCGGGCCGGTCGGCCCGGCCCCGCCCGGAACCCGGAGGACCAGCGATGACCCCAGTTCCCGATGCGCGCAGGCGCGCCCGCCGCGCGCTGCTCGCCATCGGCTTCGGCCATGCCCTCGAGTGGTACGACTGGGGCATCTACGCGATCTTCGTGCCGTTCTTCGCGGCGCAGTTCTTCGCCCCGGACGACCAGGTCTCGGCGGTGCTGTCGAGCCTCGCCGTTTTCGCGGTGGGGTTCGTGGCCCGGCCGGTCGGCGGCCTGGTCGTCGGGCGGCTTGCCGACCGGGTCGGCCGCCGCCCGATGATGGCGCTCACCGTCGGCGGCATGGCCGCGGCTAGCCTGATGATCGGGATCTCGCCGACGTACGCGACGATCGGGGTCGGGGCGTCGGTCGTGCTGGTGCTGGCCCGGGTCGTGCAGGGGCTGGCCACGGGCGGCGAGTTGCCCTCGGCCCAGACGTACCTGGCCGAGGCCGCGCCGCCGGAACGGCGGGGCCTCTGGTCGAGCGTCATCTACATCGCCAGCGTCGGCGGGAACACGCTCGGCGTGCTGCTCGGGCTGGTCCTCTCACTCACCCTGTCGCCCGCGCAGATGGCCGAATTCGGGTGGCGGATCCCGTTCGTCGTCGGCGGCATGCTCGGCCTGGTCGCCCTGTGGATCCGCCGCTCGCTCGAGGAGACCGAGGCGTTCAGCCGCGAGGCCGCTGCCGGTGCACGCCCACGGATCTGGCCGGAGATCGTGCGCCACCGCCGAGAGGCGGCGCAGGTTGTCGGGCTGTCGGTCGGGTTCACGGTCGTCTACTACTCCTGGGTGATCGCCGCGCCCGCCTACGCGATCAGCGAGCTGGGGATCGACTCCAGTGCGGCGCTGCTGGCCGGGGTGCTGGCCAGCCTGGTGCTCATCGTCGTCCAGCCGGCGTGGGGAGCGCTGTCGGACCGGATCGGGCGGCGCCCCGTCCTCCTGATCAGCTCCGTCGGCACCGCGGCGCTGCTGTTCCCGCTGCAGGCGATGGTGCGCGACGCGGTGCAGCTCGGGATCGCGATGGCGATCGCCATGGTGTTCATCGGCGCCGGGGTCGCGATCCTGCCGGCCGCCTACGCCGAGATGTTCCCGACCCGCATTCGCGCTGTCGGCCTCGCCGTGCCGTACTCGATCGCGGTCGCCGCGTTCGGCGGCACCGCTCCCTACCTGCAGACCTGGGTCGGCACCACGCTGGGCCGCCCGGCCTTCACCGCGTACGTGGTGGCGCTCCTCGTGGTCACCGCAGTCACCGTGCTGACGCTGCGCGAGGGGCGTGGTCGCGACCTCGCGGCCGGCGGCCTCCACCCCGGACGGGAAGGTGGTGCGCGTGAACCCGCTCGACCTGCTGCGTGACGGCCTCGAGGTCGTCGACCTCGCCCAGCCCTTGGAGGTGGGCATGCCCGCTTCGCCCACCCACCCGGCCTTCGAGTTCGCGCTCCGGCAGCGCCACGGTGACGTGGTGCGCGCCGACGGCCTGACCGGCTCGCACGAGGTGATGGTCCTCGGCGGTCACGTCGGCACCCACATGGACGCGCTGAGCCACGTCGCGGTGGACGGGCTGCTGCACGGCGGCGTGCCGGTGGCCGACGCCGTCGACGCGGGCCGCTACCGCACGCACGGCATCGACCGGGTGCTGCCGCTGGTGCGGCGCGGCGTGCTCGTGGACGTCCCCCGGTCCCGCGGCGTGGCCCGGCTCGCGCCGGGTGAGCCGGTGCGCGTGGCGGACCTGCGCGCAGCGCCCGAACCCCGCCCCGGGGACGTCGTACTGGTCCGGACCGGGTGGGCGCAGCTCTGGGACGACCCGCCGGCATACCTCGGAGGCACCGACGGGGTACCCGGCGTGGACCCGGACGCGGCCCGCTGGCTCGCCGAGCGGGGCGTCGCCGCCGTCGGGGCCGACACGATCGTGCTCGAACACATCCCCGCCGGGGGAGGGCTCGCCGCGCTCCCGGTGCACCGGATCCTGCTCGCCGAGGCGGGCATCAACCTGATCGAGGTGATGGCCTTGGAGGTCTTGTCCGAGACCCTGGCCGTGCGCGGCACGGGTGAGTTCCTGTTCGTCGGCGCGCCGCTGAACGTGCGCGGCGCCACGGGTGCGCCGATCCGCCCGCTGGCGGTGATCGGGTCGTGAATGCATCGGACACGGTTGTGCTCGGGGACGTGTCGGTGACCCGGGTGCTCGAGTGGACCGGCCGGATCCGGACGGTCGCCGACATGGTTCCCGACAGCACGCCCGCCGGTCGCGCCGCGCTGGAGCCCACGTTCCGCGAGCCTGTCGACGACGGCTACCGGTGCGCGATCCAGACCTGGGTGCTGCGCAGCGAGGGTCGCACCATCCTCGTCGACACCGGGGCGGGCAACGACCGCGATCGCCCGCAGGTCCCGACGTTCGACCACCTGCAGACACCGTTCCTGGAGAACCTGGCCCGGGCCGGGGTGCGTCCCGAGGACGTTGACGTCGTGGTCAACACCCATGTGCACTACGACCACGTCGGCTGGAACACCCGCTACGGCGACGGGCAGTGGGTGCCGACGTTCCCGAACGCCACCTACCTCGTTCCGCGGATCGATCACGACTACTTCGACCCGGTGAACGAACACCGCAGGCCCGCGCCGGTCACCGACGCGGACCGGCTGCGTCGCCGGGGGAGCCACCTGGTGTTCGGCGACAGCGTGCGCCCGGTCGTGCAGGCGGGGCTGGCGACGCTGTGGGAGGACCGGTACGTGATCGACGCCAACCTGTCGCTGGAGCCCGCGCCCGGTCACACGCCCGGCTCGTCGGTGCTGCGGTTGCGGTCGAGGGGTGACCGGGCGCTGTTCGTCGGTGACATCCTGCACAGCCCCGTGCAGATCGCCGAGCCCGACGCCAACAGTTGCTTCTGCGAGGACGCCGCTGCCGCCCGCGCCAGCAGGAAGCGGATCCTCGCCGAGGCCGCCGAGCAGCGGACGCTGCTCGTGCCGGCCCACTTCCCGGGTCGCGGAGCAGCCGAGGTACAGGCCCGCGGTTCCGGATACGCGATCAGGCGCTGGGCGGGCTTCCGCCCCGTCGAGGACGAACCTGCACGGAGCTGTCAGGCCTCACGCGCCGAGGTCCGAAGGTCGTGAAAGCCAACCACGCTCGCGCCTCCAGGCCGGGAGGCCTCGGCGTCCTCCCGCGCCTGCTTGCGCTCATCGGCCAAGATTTCGCCGGGGCGCATCACATCGGCCATCGCGAACGCACCGACGGCATCCACCACGATCTCCCGCTCGGGCTCGCTGCAGGCCTGCTCGCACTCGGTGCCGCCGAACACGACCCGGCCGGCGACCCGCGCGCGCACGCCGTCGGGGACCACGATGTCGACGCTGCCGAAGAGCGCACCCACCTCCACCCGTTCCTGGTCGGGCCCGACGGCGACCTGCCGGTTGCCCAGCAGTGCCGTGCCGTCGTCGGCACCTGACCCCCTTGGTTGGTCATGTGCCGTCGGTGGTGGCCGTCGGGCCGTGGCCGAGGTCGCGGTCTTGGTGTCGGTAGTCGGTCGCCTTGTGGGAGATGACCTCGGCGTGGTGGACGAGGCCGTCGATCATGGGATCCTCATACCCGTGCCTCTGACCGGTCGGTGCCCAGTTGGGCGAAGCAGCGTCCGCGGCGGGTGAGTACATCGGTGACCAGCAGGCCTGCGCGCCGCGCGAGGTGCGTCACCGCGTCCGCGCCGACCACGGCCCAGGGGAACCACGGACCGGTGTCCCAGCGGTTTCCGCGCAACCGCGCCTCACCGCGCCACAGGGTGCCTTCCGGGGCCAGCTCGACCAGGATCGTGCCGTCGGGCCGCACGAGTGACGCCACGCGGCGCAGCAGCGCGGCCGGATCGCCGCCGATGCCGATGTTCCCGTCCGCGACCAGGACATGTCGCCAGGAACCTTCGCCGGGCAGCGGGTCGAAGACGTCACGGCGCACAGCCGGCGCTCGCCGCAATGCGCAATGCCGCATCGCCAGCGACGAGGAGTCCACGCCGAGCGCAGCAACACCACGCGCACGCAGCGCCGCGACCAGCCGGCCGGGTCCGCAACCCAGGTCGATCGTGGGGCCGTGGCAGCGGTCGAGCATCCACTGGTCGGTCTGGTCCGCGGTGGTCCGCCAGCGCTGGGTGGCCAACGACATGGTGCGACCGTCGGCGAGCTGCAACTGGTCGACCGTTCCGGTGAGGGCGGCGTCGAAGGCGCCAGGGGCTCCTGCCTGCCGATCCTGTCCACGGTCCGGCGGCGCTGTGGTTGCAGGCACTGCGGCCACCGGCCGTGTGCTCATCGAGCCCATGACAGCTCGGCGACGGCGGCAGCGAACCGGGTGCCGCCCGCCTGAGCTGCGACGCGGTAGGCGTCTGCGGCGGTGTCGACGTCGGAGAGCCCAGGCAGCTCGGCCACCCGCAGCCCGTGTGCCCGCAGAGCCCGCGCCGTGCGGGTGCCGGTGTCGGCCCGGGACGTGGGGACCGCGCGGATGCAGCAGGCAGTGCGGGGGTCGCGAAGCCCGAGTGCCCACCACCCGCCGTCGTCGGCCGGGCCGAGCACCGCGTCGGTGCCTGGTGCGGTCAGCGTCTGGTGGCAGCGGTGCAACAGCTCGGCCGTGATCTGTGGGGTGTCCATCCCGATCTGCAGTGCCGGGCTGCCGGGTGCGAAGGCGGCGGCGTCGGCGTGCGCGGCGGCGATCCGCTCGCCCAGCGACAAGCCGCGCTGGGCGATCACCGGGATGCCGCGTGCCGCGTCGAGGATCTCGTCGGCGCGCTCGGCACCGGCCAGGTCCCCGGACAACGCCAGCACCGGGCGCCCGTCCGGCACCCCCTGCACGGCGGCCAGGGTGTCCAGCAGCGCGGCGGCGGCGATGCGGGCTGCCAGCAAGGGGTCCGCAGGCGGGCACAGCCGGGTCTTCACCCGCCCGGCGTGCGGTGCTTTGGCCAGCACCAGCAGGAGCACCGGCCGGCTCACCGGTACATCACCACGGCCATGTCCCGCACCGCGCGCACGGTGCCGCGCACCGACCCGGACACCTTCGACCGGCCACCCGTCCGCGGCCGGTAGACGACGTCCACCTCGTGCACCCGCCGGCCCGCCGCGGCGGCGCGCAGGAGCAGCTCGAGTGGATACCCGAAGGCCCGGTCCCGGACGTCCAGGTCCAGTAACCGCTGCCGGCACGCAACCCGGATCGGGGCGATGTCGTGCACCGGCACGCCACGGCGGCGCAGCAACGCGGCGAGCAGCCCGTTGCCTGCGCGGGCGTGCCATGGCAGCACCCCACGGGCCGTCGGCACCCGACGCCCGACCGCGAGATCGGCCCGACCGGAGACCACCACGGCGATGAGCTCGGGCAGCGCCGCCGGGTCGAGCGATCCGTCCGCGTCGAGCACCGCGACCACATCTGTCTCGGCGTGCTCGAGCCCCGTGTGCACGGCGGCGCCGTACCCACGCCGCGGTTCACGGACCACCCGGGCGCCGAGCTCCCGCGCGACCTCCACGGTGCCGTCGGTCGAACCGTTGTCCACCACCAACGCCCGACACCCCGGTGGCAGCGCCCGGATCACCCCGGGCAGGGACTCCGCCTCGTCCAGACACGGGAGCACCACATCAACCGTGATCATGACAAGGTGTTCGTTCCCCAGGACCATCCGGTTCAGCCACCGGGCGCCCGAACGGGCGAACAGCGTGAACGTGCTGGACGGGCCGGCGGCGAGCCGAGCGCCTACCGTCTGCCGGGTGCCGATCACATCCCGGCCCGACCACCTGCAGGACGCCGCATCGCGCGGGCGTCGCGCCGCTGTCCTCGACGCGCTCGCGGTGCTCGCCGGGGCTGCCTCGGTCGCGGCTGCCGCGCTGGTCGGGCGAGCGTTGGCTGCCGACGGGGTGAACATCCTCCTCGGGTTCCCGCCGCTGCTGGCCCTCTGGCAGCCACACGTCGGACCGGGCACCGTCCCGGCCCTTGCCATCGCGGCCGCCGTTGTGCTGTACGGTCCTGCGCTCGCCGTCCGGATGCGGTGGCGCCCGCTCCTGATCACCGCGTGGCTCGCTGCGACCGGCTGGACGTTGTGCCTGGCCGTGGTTGACGGCTACCGCGAGGGCATCGTCGCGCGGCTGACCAGTACCGAGGAGTACCTGCACGACGTGCCCCGGGTGACCGACATCCCGGCCATGCTGCGCGGGTTCGCCGAGCACATCCTCACCGATCGGCCCGGCTTCTGGACCACCCACGTCGGTGCGCACCCACCCGGTGCGTTCCTGCCGTTCGTGTGGCTCGATCGTCTCGGGCTGGGCGGCGGCGGGCCGGCCGGGGTCGCGTGCATCCTCGTGGGCGCATCGGCGTGCGTGGCGGTCGCCGTCACGCTGCGCGCCCTCGGCGCCGAGGAGCAGGCGCGGGGCGTGCTGCCCTTCGGCGTGCTGTTCCCGGGAGCGGTGTGGGTCGGGGTGTCCGCGGACGGGATGTTCGCCGGCATCCTGGCCTGGGGCGTGGCGCTGCTCGCCGTCGGCGCCACGGCGCGCGGTGGGCGGGCCGATCTGGCCGCGGTGACGGGCGGGTTGCTGCTCGGCTACACCCTGTACCTGTCCTACGGACTCGTGCTGGGTGGGCTGCTGCCCCTCGCCGTGCTCGCCGTGACCCGTGCCCGTCGGGCGTTGCTGCTCGGCGGGCTCGGGGTCGCCGTCGTGGTGGCGGCGTTCACCCTGGCAGGCTTCTGGTGGTTCACCGGTTTCGAGCGGGTGCGGGTGATCTACGCCGCCAGCATCGCCGAGACGCGGCCCTACACCTATTTCGTGTGGGCCAACCTGGCCGCGCTCGTGTTCGCGCTGGGTCCGGCGGTGCTCGCCGGACTGCGGAGGATGGCCGCACACCCGCGCGCCCTACCGGCCGCGGTCACGGCGCTGACCGTCGCGGCGCTGGCCGCGGTGCTGGTCGCCGACCTGTCCGGCTTCAGCAAGGCCGAAGTGGAACGGATCTGGCTACCGTTCGCGGTGTGGCTGGTCCTGCCGTGCGTGCTGTTACCTCGTCCCAGGGTGTGGCTCACGGCTCAGGTGCTGCTGGCACTGCTGGTCAACCACCTGCTGATGACCGTGTGGTGAGCTGGACGGGAGTCACCCGCCCAGGCCGGCCGATGCCCGCAGCGGCGCCCGCGCGAACTCCGCGACCCCGTCGGCGAACCCGACCTGCGCAGTGAACCCGAGCAGCTCGATGGCCCGCGCCGGATCGGCCACGATGTGGCGCACATCGCCCGATCGGGCAGCGCCGACGATCTCCGGAGACGGTCCGTCCAACGCGGCGGCCAGAGCTCCCGCCAGCTCGCCGACGGTGTGCGGCTCCCCGGAACAGACGTTGACGGGTCGGCAGGTGCCAGCCGGCGGTTCGGCCTGCAGTGCCAGCAGGTTCGCCCTGGCCACATCGGTGACGTGGACGAAGTCCCGGCGCTGGCGGCCGTCCTCCAGCACCCGCGGCGCCGCACCGCGCTCCAACGCGGAGCGGAAGATCGACGCCACCCCGGCGTAGGGGGTGTCGCGCGGCATCCGCGGCCCGTACACGTTGTGGTACCGCAACGCCCACACGCCGCCGCCGGTCTGCCGGGCCCAGGCACCGGCCAGGTGCTCCTGGGCCAGCTTGGTGGCCGCGTAGGTGCTGCGCGGGTCCGGGGACGCGGACTCGGGCACGAGCTCTGGGGCCAGTTGCGCCGCGCACCGCGGGCACGGTGGGTCGAACCGCCCAGCCGCGATGTCTCTTGCAGTACGCGGACCCGGCGCGATCTGCCCGTGCTGCACGCAGCGGTACCGACCCTCGCCGTAGACGACCATGGAACTGGCCAGCACCAACCGATGCACCCCATGGGTGTGCATCGCGGCCAGCAGAACGGCCGTGCCGTAGTCGTTGATCGAGGCGTAGTCCGGGGCATCCGAGGGGTCCACTCCGTGGCCCACCATCGCCGCCTGGTGACACACCACATCCACACCGGGCAGTAACGAGTCGAGCACCGCGCGATCCCGCACATCGCCGATCACCAGCCCGTCGCCCGAGTGCACGCCCTTCCCGTGCGCCTGCGGGAGCAACGCGTCCAGGCACACCACCTCGTGCCCCGCCGCCACCACCATCTCCGCGACGTGCGACCCGATGAAGCCCCCACCACCAGTGACCAATACCCGCACCAACAGAACGTAGAGCCGCCACGCCCAACCGGCAGCACCAGAACGGCCCAGGGGCATGAACAGACGCCGCCGCTGGTGAGGATGAACGACCTGGCGGCACGAGTACCGGCGTCCGCCTCCTCGACGCCCCGCCTTCGGCTGCTCGGCCGTGCCGTCCCTGGCAGGTGGGTGAATCGGGCGCGTTCGGGTATCAGAATCGGGTCGGTATCTCTGCAGGATGCCGTCGGACCGGTGCCGCTTCCGGCTGCTGAGGGCTTGGTGGCGTCCGCCAGTACACCAGGGAGGATCATGCCGCTGCCCGGCGATCGGCAACGCCCCGGACTGCCGCGACTCCCAACGGCGGAGCCCCGCGACCACGAGCTGAGTGGAGCAGTGACTGACGGTCTGTTGCTGGCTGCCGGGCGTGGTGATCTGCGCGCCCTGGCGGCGTTCTACGACCAGACCGTGCCGGTGGTGTTCGGGCTGCTCTCTGGTGTGCTGGGCGAAGCCGCATGGGCCGAGCGGGCGACCGAGCGGGTCTACCTGCAGCTGTGGCGCACCGCACCGCAGTTCGACCCCACTGAAGGCTCGGCCTTCTCGCTGCTGCTGCGCACCGCCCGCCGCGAGTTGATCGGCCACGTGTGTGAGCTGGTGATCCGGAGCCCATCCCGGACGCCCGCGGGCAGCACCACCGAGCGTGACGCGGCGGCGAGTGCGTCGCCCGAAGATTTCGAACCCGGCACGGATGAACGCGGGTCGAGCCCATCGAGCTGGGCCGACGCCGCCCGGGTCGAGGGGGCGTGGCCGGTGGGTGAGCCGGGTGAGGTGACGCGGGCGCTGCTGGCCATCGCCCGCGATGTCGCTGACGACCGTGCGCTGGCCGAGCAGATCTGCCGTGCGTGCGTGGCGGGCCTGGACATCGACGGGGCCGCGATCTCACTGTCCACTGCGACGGCGTCCCGGGAGATGTTGTTCGCCAGTGACGCGACGGCTGACCTGCTGGACGAGCTGCAGTTCACCCTCGGTGAGGGGACCTGCATGGAAGCGGCCCTGACCGGACGTCCGGTGCTGGTGCCCGACATGAACGACACGGCCGACGCGCGCCGCTGGCCGGTGTTCGCCGCTGCCGCCGTAGAGCAGGCCGGTGCCGGGGCGATCTTCGCGCTGCCGTTGCAGTGGGGCACGGTCGAACTCGGTGTTCTCGATCTGTACCGCCGTGCCCCCGGGTCGCTGAGCGCAGCCCAGTTGCGTGAGGCGATGAGCGTCGGAGACACCGCGGCGTTGATGCTGCTGGAGCTGCGCACCGACCCCGGCGACGACCACGGTTGGGACACGTCCTGGGGTCGACGCGCGGAGGTCCAGCAGGCCGCCGGAATGGTCGTCGCGCAGCTCGGGCTGAACGCGAGCGACGCGTTCGCCCGGCTGCGTGCCCATGCATTCGCCGAGAACCAACTACTCGGCGACGTCGCCCACGATGTGGTGAACCGACAGCTGCGATTCACCGAAGACGTGTGACCGGTGGTCGGGTCGGATTGGAGGTCTGCGGTCGAGGCCTCGCGGTTCGCACCCGGGTGTCCTGTTCAGGTAGATGGAGTCCCCCTTCCTGGCAGATCGTGGTGACTGCGAGCGAGCGCACGCGGTGCTGAGGGTCCGCTGTGCTCATGTTCCAGTGACTACGGAAAACTGATGCGAACCGGATGCTGCGTCGCGGCGAAGACGGCTGTGTGAGGAGCCTCGTGGCGGTAGGTGCCGACGCCCCGGGCGGGCGCGACCGCCGGGAACCGCCCACGAGGAAGCCCGCTGCGGCCCTCCCGCCGCGCCCGCCCCGCGATCCCGCCGACGAGGAACTGGTCCGCGGGGTGGCCGCGGGCTCGCCGTCAGCTCTCGGCGGCCTACATGACCGGTGGGCTAAGCAGGCCTACTCGCTGGCTCGCCGGGTCTGCGCCGATGAGGGCCTGGCCGAGGATGTCGTGCAGGAGGCGTTCGTGGCGGTGTGGCGCGATCCTGGCCGATTCGACCCGGCGCGCGGCGGCTTCGGCACGTGGCTGCTGACGCTGGTGCACCACAAGGCGGTCGACGCTGTGCGCCGGGAGCGAGCGTCCCGCCGCCGTGGGGAGCGCGTCGGGCAGGACATGACCGCACCGTTGCCCGGACCGGGCGCGGACGAGGGGGCTCTCGATGCCGTCGCGGCCGGTCGGGTTCGCGGTGCGCTCGCGCAGTTGTCCGGCCCGCAACGGCAGGTGCTCGCGTTGGCCTACTACGGCGGCTACACCCAGCGCGAGGTCGCTGCGTCGACCGGTGTGGCGCTGGGGACGGTCAAGTCGCGGACGTTCGCCGGTCTCCGACGGCTGTACACACTGCTCGGCTCCTCGCTCGATGAACCGGCCGACGGCGTGTCGGATATGCAGAGGCCGTCGTGAACGGGGAGGGGCGGACGTGCGGGCGTATCGAGGATGCCGTGGCGTTCGCGCTGCACGCGCTGGAGCCCGGCGAGGAGGCGACGCTGCGCGACCACCTCGCCGGGTGCCCGTCGTGCCAGGCGACCGTCGCGGACACCGAGGGCGCCACCGCCGCGTTGGGCGCGTCGGTGGAGCAGGTCGATCCGCCGGCCACGTTGCGCGAGAACATCCTCACCCGGGCGGCGCAGACCCCTCAGGTCGACTCGGGCTCGACACCCGATCCGGCCGGCGCCACCGCTCCGGGCGTCGGGCACCGCGATCGCGCGGGGCAGGACCGCGCCGGAGCGCGCTCCACCCCGACCGGCCCGGCCGGATCGGCGACCGGGCCGGGCAGGACCGGGGGTTCCGGTCCTCGGCGGTCACCGGCCGGGTCCGAGCCCGACGCCAGGATCGGCAGGAGCGGTCCGGGGCGGCGCCGGCGCCGGATCGTGACCGCCGCGCTCGCGCTCGTCGCTGTGATCGCCGTGGCGGGTGCGGGTGGGCTCGCGGCGTACGCGGTGCGGCTGCAGCAGCAGCGCGATGCGGAGGTCGCGCAAACCCGGGCCTTGGTCGACGTCGTCATCCAGCTGGATCGCCCCGGGACCAGCCACGCCACGCTGAGCACCAGCGACGGCCGGCCGGTCGCCGCGGTCGTGACCACCACGTCCGAGCGGATGGTGATGACGGCGGGACTTTCCCCGAACGACGGCACCAGCAGCGTCTACGTGCTGTGGGGGGTCAGCACCGATGCCGCTCCGCTGCCGATCGGCACGTTCGACGTCGACCCCGACGGGCCAGGCCCGTCCGTGCGTGAGCTCGGCTCGCCAGATCCGGGGCCGCGGTCGTTCTTGGGGTACGCGATCTCGCTGGAGCCCGGCCGGGTCGCACCGCCCGCGCCCACCACGGTCGTTGCCAGCGGGCAGGTGTAGGCGCAGCCCGCCCCGGGATCAGCCGAATGGAGTAGCTCGCGGGGTGAACCCGGAGCGGTGCGGCGACGAACGCCTGCCATGAGTAGCACCGTGGCCGCCGCCCGATCCGAGCCGGCCCGTCCGCCGGGAGCCGGCATTCCGCGCATCCCGGCGGCGCTGATCGGAGTGCTGGCGGTGGGCGCGGCGCTCGGGTTCGGGCATCTGGTCGCGGGGGTGGTGTCGCCGGCGTCGTCACCGTTCCTGGCCGTCGGTGACACGGTGATCCGGTTCTCCCCGCAGTTCCTCACCGAGTTCGCGAAGTCGACGTTCGGGGTGGCGGACAAGCCGGTCCTGCTCGCCGGCATGGCGGTGGTGATCGCGGTCGTGGCTGCGGCGGCCGGACTCGCGTCATGCCGCCGCCTCGCCCCCGGTCTGGTCGTGGTTGCGCTGCTGGGGGTGCTCGGCATCGCGGCGGTCGTGTTCGCGCCGGTCTTCGGCCCTGGTGACCTCGTCGCACCCGTGGTGGCGTTGGTGGTGGGTCTGGTGGTGTTCGGCGTGCTGCACATGCGCGCGCTGCGCGCCTACGACCACAGCACCGACGATGCCGGCGCCGGCCTGTCGCGGCGCACCATGCTGATCGGCTCCTCGGCCGCGGTCGCGGTGGCATCGCTCGGCGCCGGCGCCGGTGGGGTGCTGCTCAGCGGGGTGGGCGACTCCCGGCGCAGGGTCACCGAGCAGCTGACCCGGGTGCGGCTGGCCGAACGGGCGCCGGCGATCCCGGCCGGCGCGGCGTTCCCCGAGCTGGGCACGCCCGCATTCATCACCGCGAACCCGGACTTCTACCGGATCGACGTGGCGCTGCGCGTGCCCGCCCAGAGCGCGCAGGACTGGTCCATGCCCATCCACGGCATGGTCGACAACCCGTTCACGCTGACCTTCGGCGACCTGCTCGCCCGGCCGCTGGTGGAGCGCACGATCACGATGACGTGCGTGTCCAACCCGATCGGCGGCGACCTCGTCTCCACCGCGAACTTCATCGGTGTCGAGCTGCGGGATCTGCTGCTGGAGGCCGGTGTCCGCCCCGGCGCCGATCAGATCTACTCCACCAGCATCGACGGCTGGTACACCGGCACTCCCACCGGCGTGCTGCTCGAACCCGGCCGCGGGGCGCTGTTGGCGATCGGGATGAACGGCGAAGCGCTGCCGCCCGAACACGGCTTCCCGGTGCGCATGGTCGTGCCCGGCCTCTACGGCTACGTCTCGGCCACCAAGTGGATCATCGACATGGAGGCCACCACCTTCGACGCCAAGCCCGGCTACTGGCTCGAGCGCAGCTGGGCGCAGAAGGCGCCGATCAAGACCCAGTCCCGCATCGACACCCCACGCGGGTTCGCCACCGTCGCGGCCGGGCGGGTGACCGTGGCGGGGATCGCCTGGTCCCAACCCACCGGCATCAGCCGGGTCGAGGTCCGGATGGACGGCAGCCCGTGGCGCGAGGCGGAACTGTCGACCGAGGTCAACCAGGACACCTGGCGGATGTGGCGGACCGAGTTCGACCTCGCCCCCGGCAGCCACACCGTGCAGACCCGCGCCACCGACCGCAACGGGACCACCCAGACCGAACAGCGCGCCGACCCGATCCCCGACGGTGCCTCCGGATGGCCCGCCACCATCTTCAGCACAGCCTGACTGAACACCCACCCCTGAACACCCAGCCGCCGACCCAATGGCTGCTCGCGTGGCGGAATTCTCTGCCGTCTTCAGGGCCGCGCGCATATGGACATCGAGGTAGCGAGAATCGCGGCGACGCTTGAGGCTGCCTCGGGTCGAGGCATTCCTTCGGTTAGACCTCGGAGGATTCGAGAAGGCTCGACGCTCCGGGCTTGCGTGACCGGAACGTTACCTGCGGTGGTGAACCGATCGGATCGTGGCTTCGAACGCTCTGCGAGCCCGGATCGTCCGGGGATGTTTCTGAAGGAGTTTCCGTGCGCACCTACAACCGCCTCGCCGCCATCGGCGCCCTGGCTGCACTGACCGTGACCTTGGCCGCCTGCGGCGGTGGAGATGAAGAGCAATCCGGAGGTGCCGCCTCGAGTGCGCCGGCCGCGCCGATGAGCCCGATGACCTCCGCGCCGGCCACTGCCGCCGCCGCAGGCGACGGCGTGACCACCAATGACGACGTGTTCGGCCCGGCCTGTTCCCAGCTGCCGCAGGGAGACGCACCGGGGTCGCTGAACAACATGGGCCCCCAGCCGGTGGCCAGCGCCGCGAGCACCAACCCGCTGCTCACCACGCTCGTCACGGCCGTCGGGAAGGTCGACGGGCTGGCCGACACCCTCAACTCGCAGGAAGCCATCACGGTCTTCGCCCCGTACAACGGTGCGTTCGACGAGGTCAAGTCGTCGATGGGAGACCAGGCGTTCAACGAGCTGCTCGCCAACCAGGAGCAGCTGGGCGCGGCGCTGTCCTACCACGTCGTGCCGAAGCGCTATGACGCCGAGGGCCTCGTCGAGGCCAAGACCGTGACCGAGCTGGCGGGCGGGGACGTCACCATCGGTGGCACTGCCGAGGCCCCCACGGTCACCGACGGGATGGGCAACACGGCCAACGTGCTGTGCGGCAACATCCCGACCGAGAACGCGACCGTATTCGTCATCGACAAGGTCCTCATGCCCGCCAGCTGACCGTCCAGGATCAGGGCCGGCTGGCCGACGATTCACAGAACTGCGCAGGGGCGGCCTATTCGAGCAAGGACCGCCTCTGCCTGGCGCCCGATCCCCACCCGGAAGGGACTGGTCGGCCCACCACGACCGGTGTGGGTGCATAGCGTTAGCCCACGGGCCGGGTCCCTGTGCTTTCCTGCAGATCGGGCGTGCGAGACCCGTATTTCGGAGCCCACTGTGGCGCCGTGATGCTGTGCTGTGCTCGGAACCTTGCGAGGCGCAGGCTGTTGGTCACGACGAGGACCGAGCTGGCTGCCATGGTCGCCCCGGCGAGCATGGGGTGCAGCATCCCGGCCGCGGCAAGGGGGAGCGCGAGCGCGTTGTAGCCGAAGGCCCACACCAGGTTGCTCTTGATCACGGCGAGGGTGCGGCGGGAGAGGCGGACGGCGTCGGCGGCAGCACCGAGGTCGGCGCGTACGAGGGTGATGTCGGCGGCGGACATCGCGATGTCGGTGCCCGTGCCCATGGCGATACCGAGGTCGGCCCTGGCCAGCGCGGCTGCGTCGTTCACGCCGTCGCCGACCATCGCGACCACGCGGCCCTCGGCCTGCAGCCGTTCGATCACCTCGACCTTCTCGGTGGGCTGCGCTTCGGCTATGACCTCGGTGATGCCGACCGCGTCGGCGACCGTGTGCGCGGCGCCCGCCGCGTCGCCGGTCAGGAGCATCGGTTCGAGGCCGAGGCGGCGCAGGTCCGCGACGGCCGCGGCGCTCGTGGGACGGACGGTGTCGGCGACGACGACCACCGCGCGGGCGTGCCCGTCCCACGCGACCACGGCCGTGGTGCGGCCGCCGGCCGTGGCATCGGCGAGCGCGTCGCGCAGCGTTTCCGGGACGGTCGTGCCGCGCTCCTCCAGCAGGCGGAGCCGGCCGAGCAGGACGTCGCGGCCGTCGACCGTGCCCCGCAGCCCGAGGCCGTCGAGGGAGACGACCTCGCTCGCCCCGCCGTCCGCGCCGGCGTGGCGTGCCACGGCCTGTGCCACCGGATGCGCCGAAGCCCCGGCGAGGACCCCGGCCACGGCGAGCACCTCGTCGAGCCGCTCGCCCTCGCCGGGCACGACCTCCACCACGCTCATCCGTCCGGTCGTCACCGTGCCGGTCTTGTCGAGCACGATCGTGTCGACGCGGCGGGTCGATTCGAGCGCCGCCGGGCCGGTGACGAGCACGCCGAGCTGGGCGGCGCGGCCGGTGCCGACGAGCAGCGCGGTCGGTGTCGCGAGCCCGAGCGCGCAGGGGCAGGCGACGATCAGGACGGCGACCGCGGCCGAGACGGAGTAGTCCGGGCCCGCACCGAGTCCCGTCCAGAGACCCCAGGTGCCGGCGGCGAGCAGGAGCACGATGGGCACGAACTCGCCGCAGACCCGGTCGGCGAGGCGCTGGGCGGCGGCCTTGCCGGTCTGCGCGCGCTCGACCATCGCGGCGGTGCGAGCGAGCTGGGTGTCCGCGCCGACCCGGGTGGCGCGCACGACGAGCCGGCCGTCGAGCGCGACGCACCCGCCGACGACGTCGTCCCCGGGACCGAGGTCGGCCGGGACCGGCTCGCCGGTGATCGCGGCGGTGTCGACCGCGCAGGAGCCCTCGACCACGTTCCCGTCGGTGGCGATCTTCTCGCCCGGCCGCACCACGAAGGTGTCGTCGACGGCGAGACGCTCGATGGGTACGCGGTGTTCCCGACCGTCCCGCAGGACCGACGCATCGGTGGCCGCGAGCGCGAGCAGGCCCCGCAGGGCGGCCCCGGAGCGGTGGCGGGCCCGTGCTTCCAGGTAACGGCCGGCGAGCACGAACGTCGTGACGGCCGCGGCGACCTCCAGGTAGACCTGGCCGCCGCCGTAGACCCGGCCGATGATCAGATCGAAGGAATGGGTGTGGCCGGCCTGGCCCGCGGTGCCGAACAGCATCGCGTAGACCGACCAGCCGAACGCGGCGAGCGTGCCGACCGACACGAGCGTGTCCATGGTTGCGGACGCGTGGCGCAGGTTGGCCAGTGCCGCGCGGTGCAGCGGGAGCGCGCCCCACAGCGCGACCGGCGCGGTCAGCGCGAGGGCGGTCCACTGCCAGTACGTGAACTGCGCGGCCGGGACCATGGACAGCACGAGCACCGGCGCGGAGAGCGCGGCACAGACGGCCAGCCGCTGCTGGAGCCCGGCGAGGCGCCGCTCGTGCGCGGCGTCGGCCGGGTCGTCCCGTGCGAGCGGCTCGGGAGGCCGCGCCGTGTAGCCGGCATCCTCGACCACGGCGACGAGCTCGGCGGGGCCGAGCGTGTCCGGGTGCGTCACGGTCGCCCGGCCGGTGGCGAAGTTGACGCTCGCCTCGACCCCGTCGAGCTTGCGTAGCTTGCGCTCGACGCGCGCGGCGCACGCCCCGCAGGTCATACCGTCGACCAGCAGCTCGGTCTCCGCCCGCGGGGCGGTCACGGCCGGGTCGTGGGCGGTCACGGTCATGGGATCACCTCGGTCCCCGCGAACCCGGTTGGCGCGGACACCGGAGCCGGCATGCGAGCCGACGAGAGCGCGGCGTCGACGTGTCCGGCGACCCGGGTGACCGTCGAGGAGGAGCGGGCCGCTGCGGAGCGCGCGGTGACCGGCGTGGTGTCCACGGCAGGCGAACCTAGGGACGTGAGCCGGGATGGTGTTGCGATGCTGAGGAGCAGCGCCGACGGACGCTGCGGTGGGGGCGACGAGCGGGCCGGTGTTGCTCCGTCCGGTCGCACCTGCTGCGCAGGCTGCGTTCCGACGCTCTCAGGTCAGCGAGGTCTGGTGCGGCGCTTCGCCCTCTGACGTGGCGACCGGACCGGTTGCCGTGCAGATCGGACCGCGGGACCCGGAACTCGCGAGCCCCGAGGCGTGTCCGCGCATCAGCTGCCGCCGGACGGAGCAATGCCGCCCCGCTGGGCGCGCGAGCGGCGGCGCTCGCCGTCGCCGGCTCCGGTGTCACGACCCGCTCGTGTCGGCGGCGCCCTAGGTTGGCCTGCCGTGGAGACCACGCCGGAAACCGCAGGCCCCGTTGCGCGCCGCTCTTCCCCGGTGGCGGCCCGGGTCGTCGGTTTCGTCGCCGCCCTCGCGCTCACCGCAGCCGCGGGCTGGGAGGTCGGCAACATGATCTCCGCCGAGCCGGCCGCGGCCACGGGCCCCGCGGCCGCGCAGGAGCACCAGCCCCACGACCAGCATGAGGGCGGAGAGCACGAGCAGCAGCGGGGCCAGTCGGCACCCGGGCACCACCACGGAGCTGGCGGGCTGCAGATGTGGGCGACCCAGACCGCGTCGCTCGGGATCGTCACGCTCGACGGCTCCGGACGGATCCTGTACCGCTCCGATGCCGACGGCAACGACCCGCCCGTGTCGCACTGCACGGGTGAGTGCGCGCAGCGGTGGGTGCCGGTCACCGTGCCCGAGGGGCAGGAACCCGAGTTGCTCGGGATCAAGCACGAGCGGGTCGGCACCTTGCGCCGCGAGGACGGCGCCCTGCAGGTCACCCTGGCCGGCTGGCCCCTCTACACGGTGGCGGGCGACCAGGGCGCCCACGACGGCACCGGCGCCAACGGCGCGGACGGCGTGTGGTTCGCGGTCACCCCGACCGGGGAGAAGGCCGCTCCCTGAGCGTGTTGCGGCCGGCCGCGAGCCGCGGAACGGGCGCTTTCTCGACCCCGCTGCGCAGTACGCCCGGCAGCCCAAGCCGGGAAGATCGTGCAGTCGCGCCGGAATGTTCTCGGGACTGGGGGAACCGGGTGGACACCTTCGACGACCTCTGCCACGGAGAGTAGGAGGCGTCCCGTGTTCGAGTCCCCCGCCCTGTCGTTGATCTTCACGATCGTGTTCCTCGCCACGGGTCTGTACTCGGTGGTCCGCTACGCCCTGCTGACCTCGGGCGCCGAGCGGGACGGCGATCGGACCGTCGAGCTGTCCCACCTGGTGATGAGCATCGCGATGATCGCGATGGCGTGGGCCTGGACCGGTGGGCCCGGGACGGCGAGCGGCATCCTGCAGCTCGTCGTTTTCAGCCTCTTCGCCGTGTTCTTCCTCGCGCAGGCGGTGTCGGGTGGCCACGACGCGCTGGTGAGCGTCGACCACGTCCTGATGAACGGCGCGATGGTGTGGATGGTCGCCGCGATGCCCGCGTTGATGGGCATGTCCGCGACGGCGGGCGGCGGGGGCGGCCACGCGGGCCACGCGGGCCACGGCTCCGGCGGCGGGGACATGGCGGGCATGGCCGGCATGGAGCCGATGGCCACGCCGACCTGGGTCACCCTCGTGACCTGGGCGTTCGTCGTGCTCCTCGCCGCGTCGGCGGTGTTCTGGGCCTTCCGGGCCGCGCGGGCCGACACCGGGCGGGCCGTCGTGCCGGCGGAGGGTGGCGGCGGGGTCGCCACCCTCGTCCGCCCCGGCCTCGCCCGGGTCACGAACCGCCGCGTGGACGGGTGCTGCCACCTCCTGATGAGCCTCGGCATGGGCGGCATGTTCCTCGCGATGTTCTGACCCCCTGCCACCCCGAACCGATCGCCCCCCGACGACCGGAGTCACCGTGTCCGACATCCTCGACCCGAGCCCGCCCGAGACCTCCGCGGCACCGGCCGCGACGGAAGCCGCGCCATCTGCCGGTACGAGCGGCGGGTGGGCCGGTCTGCGCCCACTCCTCACCCGCCTGCACTTCTACGTCGGCATGTTCGTCGGGCCGTTCATCCTGGTCGCCGCGTGCACGGGCCTGCTCTACACGATCACGCCCCAGCTCGACCAGCTCCTCTACCGCGACGCGCTGCACACGTCGGTCGGGACGAGCAGGCTCGACCTGCAACGGCAGGTCGCAGCCGCCGCGGCCGCGGTCCCGGACGGGACCGTGACCGAGATCCGGCCGCCCATCGCCGAGGACGGCACCACCCGGGTCACGTTCGATGCTCCGGGAGTGGCGCAGGACTATGCGCGGACCGCCTTCGTCGACCCCTACACCGGCGAGGTCCGGGCGGTCCTCGACACGTTCGGCGAGTGGCTGCCCACCCGGGCGTGGATCGACACCCTGCACCGCAACCTGCACCTCGGCGAGGTCGGTCGGCTCTACTCCGAGCTCGCCGCGAGCTGGCTGTGGGTGCTGGCGCTGTCCGGGCTCACGCTCTGGATCGCGCGGCGCCGGACCCGCAACAGGGCCCGCCGCCTGCTGCTCCCGCAGGGCTCCGCCCGTGGCCGGGCCCGGATCCGGTCCTGGCACGGCGCTGTGGGGCTGTGGGCGGCGGTCGGCATGCTGATCCTGTCCGCGACCGGCCTCACCTGGTCCAGCTTCGCCGGGGCGAACGTCGGCGAGCTCCGTTCCGCGTTGAGCTGGACGACGCCGTCGGTGAGCACCGAGCTCCCGGCGGCCGCCGGCGGCGGGGCGGCCGTTGCGAGCGACCCGGCGACGGTGGGGGCGACGGCCGACCTTGTGCTGGCCGGCGCCCGCGCCGCCGGGATGACCGACCCCGTGGCCATCACCCCGGCGGAGGAGGCCGGCGCGGCGTGGCAGGTCGCGCAGGTCAAGCGGTCGTGGCCGCTGAAGCAGGACGCGATGGCCGTGGACCCGACCACCGGCTCCGTGCTGGACGCGGTGCGCTGGCAGGACTGGCCGCTCATGGCCCAGGCCGCCGAGGTGGGCATCTCGATGCACATGGGCATCCTGTTCGGGATCGGCAACCAGCTCCTGCTCATCGCACTCGCGCTCGGGATCATCTGCGTGGTCGTCTGGGGGTTCCGGATGTGGTGGCTGCGCCGTCCCACCCGGGCCGGCTCGATCACCCCGGCGGGCACCGATCGGCCGTCCACCGGGCCGGTGATCGTCGTGGGCCTGGTCGCCGTGGCCGTCGGCATCTTCATGCCGGTCCTCGGGCTGTCACTGCTGGCGTTCCTGATGGCCGACGCGATCCGCCAGCACCTCCTCGCCCGGCGGTCCACGTGAGACGGGCCCGGCGGGGTGTGCCGGCCGGCCGCGCGCCCGGGTACTCGCGCTCCGCTCGTGCGTCCGCTCGGCCGCTTCGCCGACGCCCACGACCACCTCGACGTCGCCCTCGAACGCTCGCACGACCACCCCGCCGGTCAGGCGTGGACGTTCTACCACCGGGACCTCGCATACGCCCTGCAAGGTCGGTCGGCCGAGGCGCTCGACGCCGCCCTCCGCGCCCACGACCGCTTCGACCAGCTGGGCGACGAACTCGGCCGAGCCATCGCGCTCACCGACCTCGGCTTGCACCACGGCCGCTTGGGCGACCACGACCGAGCCCTCGACCTCTGTGAGCGGGCCCTGGCCTGTGACTTCGGCCAAGCCGGGAGCCGCTGCTCACCGGCCTGCCGATCAACGGTGACTTCGGGCCAGCCGATCGGTGAGCGTCCTCGCGTCGATGTCCCGCGGGGAGATCCAGTGGGGTACCGATCATGGAGAGGTCCCGCCGTCGAGGAAGGAGCTGTCGTCGAGGGCGAGGGTCAGGCCGAGGAGCGCGCCGAGGTAGCTGTACTGGCGCAGGCCCGTGACGAGCCGGTTGCGGTGTAGGTGAACGCTGTTCCAGCGGCGGGCGCCTTCGGGACGCAGTGCGGCGAGCACGGGGACTCCTCTCAGTGGTGGTCGTCCGCGTCGGCGCGGCCGAGGGCGGGGGCCGGGGTGAGCCGGCGGACGAGGGCCGCCGGCAGCGGCATGCAGTCCCGCCCGGCGCCGTCGGGGAAGCGGGTCGCGATCTGCTCCTGCGCGATCGTGCCGGCGGTGGCGTCGGCCGGGCCGAGCGGGAGGTCGTGCCGTGCGGCCAGCGCCACGACCTCTGCGAGGGTGAGGCGCGCGACGTCGCGTTCGAGCCGGTCCCTGATCTCGGCGGCGTGTCGTCTGCGGTCGCGGTACCGGGCGAGGCGGGGTTCGGCCGCCCAGCCGAGGGCGGTGCAGAGGCGCACCCACATCGTGTCTTCGAGCAGTGCGATCACCACGTGGTCGCCGTCGGCGGTGCGGAGGGTGCCGTACGTGGGTTCCGGGCCGGGTTCCAGGGCCGACGGCTTCGCCCGCGCCCACGCGACCGCGGCGTCGAGCAGGCTCATGTCCAGGTGGCAGCCCTCGCCGGCGTGCCAGGCCGCCGTGATCGCGAGCGCGGCGGAGCTGCCGGTGGCCAGGTCGACCCACGGCACCCCGATGCGGGTGACGTCGCCGGCACCGGTGAGCACGCCCGCCATGGCCTGCAGCGAGATGTCGTGGGTCGGGTGGCCGGCGAGCGGGCCGGTCTGCCCCGCGCCGCTGATCGAGCAGTACACCAGCTGCGGGCGGATCGCGTGCAGCGTCGCGACGTCGCAGCCGAGCCGCGCGGTCACCCCGGGCCGGAAGCCCTCGACGAACACGTCGTGCTCCCGGACCAGGTCGTGGAGGCGGCGGCGTCCCTCGTCGGTCTTGAGATCCAGGACGACGCTCGTCTTGCCGGCGTTGACGTGCTCGAACATCTGCGGGTCGAGATGGCGGGCCGCGTCGCCCCCGGGCGGTTCGACCTTGGTGACCTCGGCCCCGAGCCCGGCGAGGAGGAACGTCGCGTAGGGGCCGGGCAGCTGCTGGCTCAGGTCGAGCACCCGCATGCCGTGCAGCGGGCTGCTTGCGCTCATGGCACCAGCACCGCCCGCCCGGTGATCTCCCGGCGTTCGACGGCCTCGTGGGCCCGCGCCGCGTCCTCGAGCGGCCAGGCCCGGGCCGGGACCGGGGTGACGGCGCCGGAGGCGACGAGCTCGACGACGTCGGCGAGGTCGGTGGCGTCCGCGTGGGCGGAACCGTGGACGGTGAGCTCCTTGACGATCGCGAGACCCGGGTCCAGCGGCAGCGTGGCCGGCACGGTGTTCCCGATCAGCACCAGCCGGCCGCGCGGCGCGAGCGCGCGGAGGGCGATCGGGAAGGTCGGGCCGCCGGTGAGCTCGAGTGCCACGTCCGCGCCGCGCCTGCCGCCGAGGTCGCGCACGCAGTCCCGGACCGCGCGGGCGTCGGGGGAGACCAGGACGGCGTCCGCGCCCAGTTCGAGCAGCGTCTTCTCCTTCGTCGCGCTCCCGGTCAGCGCCACGACCGTGGCGCCGAGGTGCCGGGCGAGCTCGACGGCGTGGACGCCGACCCCGCCGCCGGCCCCGGTGACGAGCACGACGTCCCCGGGCCTGGTGGCGGCGCGGCGCAGGGCCCGCAGCCCGGTGCCCACCGCGCAGGACAGGATCGCCGCCGCCGCGTCCGGGATGGAGTCCGGGAGGGGCACCACGTTGCGCGGTGTGGCCAGGACGTACTCGGCATACCCGCCGGGGACGTCCTCGCCGTAGAAGCCGGCACCCTCGCGGCACAGCGTCGGGAGGCCGGCCGCGCAGTCCGGGCAGCGCCCGCAGGGGATGCGCTGGACGAGCGCGACCCTGCGCCCGAGCAGGCCGTCCGCCACGTCCTGGCCGACGTCGACGACGTCGCCGGCGATCTCGTGCCCGAGCACCGTCCCGGGGTGCGCCGCGAGCTGGCCGCGGCGGGCGAGCAGGTCGTGCCCGCACACCCCGCACGCCCGCACCGCGATCAGCAGGTCGCCGGGACCGGTCCGGGGGACGGGGCGGGACTCGGGGACCAGGACGTCGGGCGCTCCCGTTCCGGCGAGCGCGACGCAGCGCATCCTGTCGGAGATGGCCATCGTGTCCTTTCCGTGGGGACCGGCACCGCTAGCTGTGGCTGGCCTCCCGGTCGGGGGCGAGGGCGGATCAGCGACGTGTTGGCGTTGATCGCGATGCGTCGCTGATCGGCGGTGGACGGGACGGCCGGGGTCAGAGGAAGTCCCAGCCGGGGCGCTCGGACACGCAGGCCTCGTAGGCCACCGGATCGATGGCCTGGTAGATCCCCAGCGCGCTGGTGCCGTCGTCGCGGGTGACCCGGCAGAGGTGCTCGTCGAGGCCGCGCACGCCGATCCGGGCCTCGGGCCGGGTCAGGTCGAGGGTCTCGCCCTCGGTCATGTCGGGACCGTCGTAGCCGCCCTGGTGGATGTCGCCGCCGGGGGTCCCGCCGTACATGCCGCACCGCAGGAACGCGGTCTGCTGGCCGATCTTCTCGTAGTGCAGCCGGGCCGTCTCCCCGGTGTCGAACCGGTAGTCGACGATCCCCTCGGCGAAGACCTGCGTGCCGGGCTCGAAACGCAGCCGGCGGGTCGGTTTGCCGACCTTCCCGCAGCCCTTCCGCTCGTCGCCGAAGGGGTAGTAGCGGCGGTCGCCCCAGATGGTCCAGTCGCCGAAGGCGACGAAGGCGTTGCCGTTGGTGCCGACGTGCAGCCGCCCGCCCAGCGACATCGCGGGCCCGCCGACTCCGCGCCCGGTGCCCCAGTGGCGGTCTCGGGTGCCGGCGGAGCCGGGGGAGAGGGTGAACCGTTCGCCGTGGACCTCCACCCATCCCGTGACGGCGCCGAAACACTCGAATCCGCTGGTCACGTCGTTGCGGCGGCCTGGTGGGTTGCCCGCTGCGGAGTTGGAGAGCGGCTCGCGGAAGACCTGGCGGGTGGTGTCGGCGAAGGTGACGTCGTAGGCGACGCCCCAGTCGTTGGGTTCCAGGACGTAGCGCCACTCGCGCAGCCCGCGCACGATCACGGGCGCGATCGGTCCGATCCGCAGGTCGGCGCGGTCGCCGCCGATCCGGCGGAAGCTGCGGACGGCGGTGTGCTGCCCGCGGACGTTGACGATGGCGTAGGCCTCGGCCCGGTCGAGGTTGGGGTAGAAGCTTCCGCCGGTGGCGATGAGGATGTCGCCGGTCGCGTCGTAGGAGACCATCCAGTGGCGCTCGTAGGCGCGCGGGTCACCGGTCCACATGATCCGGACCGGGTCCGGCGTCTGGTGGATCATGAAGTCGTCGAGCGGGGAGAGCGGGAACTGCTCGGCGAAGTGGTCGTCGTCGGCGGTGCGGCCGGGGTGATCGCTCACGGGCACGTCCTCGCGGGTCAGGTCGGGTCGGCGGCCACGCGGGCGCGCAGGTGCGCACCGATCGCGGCCCGGTCGGGGCCGGCCGGGAGCTCCCGGATCCGGCGGGTCAGGGCCGCCCGCAGCTCCTCGTTGCGGGCGGCCGCGGCGGCGAGGTCCCCGGTGCGGCCGGGTTCCGGACGACCCAGCAGGGCGGCCGTGCGGGCGTTGTCGACGTGGAGGAAGGGCAGGGCGGCCGACCACGAGCCGCCGACCCGTTCCACGAGCCGGCGGGCGTTGCGGACCAGCTCGGCGACGGCCGGGGTGATCTCGGGGTCGTCCTCGGCGAGGCGGAGCAGGCGGGCGGCGCCGCCCAGCTGCTCGTCGATCGTGGGTCTCACGAGCGGTCCTCCAGCACGGCGTCCAGAACGGTGGACAGGACCCGGCGGGTGGGCCGGTAGGGCTCGTCGGCGCGGCCCTCCAGGAACGCGCGCAGGCCGCTGACCTGCATGACCGCGGTCTTGAGCGTGGAGAACGCGACCCACCAGGCCAGCGCGTCGCGGTCCACCCGGGTGCCGGTGACGGACTCGTAGTGGGCGACGAGGTCCGGGGCCTCCCAGGCGCCCTCGATGGTGTGTTCGGCGGCGCGCAGCGGTTGCGTGACCCAGCCGAGGTCCTCGAGCGGGTCGCCGAGGTGGGCGAGCTCCCAGTCCAGGAGCGCGGTCACCCGGTCACCGTCGAGCAGGATGTTGCCGGGCTTGAAGTCCGAGTGGACGAGGACGGTGCCGGTGCAGGTGGGGGCCCGCTCGCCGAGCACGGCGATCGCGTACTCCAGCTCCGGCCAGGGCTCCAGCTGGTCCCGGCGGAGCACCGCCGACCACAGGTCCAGCGCGGCTCGCGCGGCGCCGGGACCGGGGTCGGCCAGCGTGGCGCCCAGGCCGCGCCGCCGCCAGTCCACGCCGTGCACCGATGCGAGCAGCTCGCAGAGGGTCCGGGCCAGCGCCGTCCGCTCGGCGAGCGAGCGAGCGGGGCTGCGCAGCACCCGGTAGTCGCACACGCCCGGCAGCCGCCGCATGATCAGCGACGGGCGGCCGAGCGCCCGCCCGTCCGCGTCGAGCCACCGGGGTACCGGGGTGGGAAGGCCGCAGCCCTGCAGCCCGCGCAGCACCGCGAACTCGACGGAGCGGTCGGTCTCGACCAGCCCGCCTTCCGGGTCGGTGCGCAGGATCAGCGGCTCCCGTTCCTCGTCGCCGACGAGGTCGAACAACCAGTTGTCCCTGGACCGGCCGCTGTCGGCCCGGCGGACGTCGACGACCCGACCGGTGGCGTCCGGCCGATCGGCGAGGAACGCGCGCAGCAGCTCGGCGACCCGGCGCGCCCGCGTGGGGGTCGGCCGGGTCATCCCGGACGTCCTTCCCGGAGCACCGCGCGGTGCTCCGGCGCCGCGACCGCGACGAGGGACGCGGCCCGTTCGCAGAGGCTGCGGCCCCGCAGATCTGCGACCCCGTGCTCGGTGACCACGACGTCCACCCCCGAGCGGGGGGTGGTCACCGTGGCCGGGTTCAACCGCGGCACGATCCGCGAGCGGCGGCCGGCGGTGGCCGGGAGCGCGACCACCGCGCAGCCCCCCGGCGATCGTTGGGCGGCGCGCAGGTACTCGGCCTGGCCGCCGATGCCGCCGACGTAGCCCTCGGTGGTCTCCTCGGCGTTGACCTGCCCCGTCAGGTCGACCTGCAACGCGGAGTTGACCGCCACGAACGGGCCGGTGGCCCCCGCGGCGGGCGGCCCGGCGACCTCGTGGACCGGACGCACGGCCACACCGGACGTGGTGACGTACTCGTAGAGCTCGGGCGAGCCCGCGGCCTCGCTGATCAGGACGGCGTCCGGACGCAGGGCCCCGGCCTCGGCGAGCCCGAGCAGCCAGTCCCCGGCCAACGTGGACCGCACGGCCAGGTCGCGGTGCCCGCCCAGCGCCCTGCCGACGGCGGCGGCCACCGTGCCGAACCCCAGCTGGATGGTCGCGCCGTCGGGAACCAGGCCGGCGACGTGGGCGGCGATGCGCTGCTGCGGTTCGCGGATCTCCGGGGCCGGGACGACCGGGAGCGGCCGCGAGGTCGGGACGCGCGCGGTGAACGCCGACTCCGGCAGCCGCGGGGCGGAGGTGGCCGGGAGCTGGTCGTTGACCTCGGCGATCACCGCGCGCGCCCCGCCGACCAGCTCGTAGGTGTAGTCCACGGCCATGCCCAGGCTGTGCCCGCCCTGCTGGTCCGGCTCGGCGACCTGCACCAGCAGGACCAGGTCGCGGCCCCGGCGCGGCAGGACCCGCGGCAGGTCGTCGAAGTGCGCGGGGATCACCGCGACCCGGCCGCGGTGCGGGGGCCGGCCCAACGGCCCCATCGCGCCGAAGGACACCAGCGGCACGCGGGACGGCCCGGTCAGCGCATCGCTGTGCGACAGGCCGACGAAGACCTCGACACCGGCCGGCGCCGCGGCGAGCAGCTGCTTCAGCAGGGGGGTGGGCTCGCCGACCCCCTGCGCGACGACGACGAGGTCGCCCGGCCGGATCAGCGACAGCCAGCCGTCCGCCGTCACAGGACGGCCACCGGGGTGACGGGGCTGCCCGTCGAGCCCACGAGCGGGACCGGTGCGAAGAGCAGGAGGAAGGCGGAACGACCGGCCTCGCCGAGTGCCGCGGCGAGCCCGCCGAGGTCGAGGTTCTCGATCAGCGGAACGCCGTGCTGGTGCAGGAGCACGAGATGGGCGGGGAACCCGGGCTCGTCCTCGACCTGCCGTTCCACGGCGTAGTTGTCCGCCCCGACGAGCGCGACGTCCCGCTCGGCCAGCCAGGCCGCGGCGTCGCCGGTGATGCCGGGCTCGTCCGCGAAGTAGTCCCCCGCGGTGCCGTGCGACTCCCACCAGCCGGTGCGGATCAGCACGGCGTCACCCGGTTCGGGAGCGACACCGGACTCGGCGATCCCGCGCTCGAGGTCGGCCGGCTCCACCGCGGCCCGTGGCGGCAGCGGGCCGCCGGCGACCGCCACCAGGTCGACCAGGACCCCGCGCGTGACGACCGGGGTCAGCTGCTCGGCGCCGCAGCGCTGGGCCCCGCGGGTGCTGCGGATCGATGCTTCGGGGTGACCGTTGTAGAGGTGCTCGCCCGCCCACGCGTGGGACAGCGCGTCGACGTGGGTGCCGCTGTGCGTGGGGAACTGCACCGTGTCCTCGGCGAACTTGAACCCGCCGGGGGTGCGCGCGCCGAGCGCGTAGTCGCCTGCGTCCCGGTTCATGTACCGGGCGGGCCGGGGACGGTGCGCGGGCGACGGGCTCGACGGACCGAGCGGCTGCGCGAGGGTGAACGTCCGGCCGTCGCGCACCAGGCCCGCGGCGCGCCGGGTGACCTCGGGCGTGACCAGGTTCAGCGCGCCCACCTCGTCGTCCGCGCCCCAGCGGCCCCAGTTGCCGGTCATCGGGACGTCCCGGTGCGCGCCGGCTCGCCGGCGACGAGCGCGGCGGCCCGCTCGCGCAGGCCGCGGCGGACCAGCTTGCCCGTCCCGGTGCGCGGCAGCTCGTCGACGATGACGACCAGCCAGGGCACCTTGTAGCCCGCGATGTTCCGCTTGGCGTGCTGGACGAGCTGGTCCGCGGTCAGGCTCGGGTCGTGCGCGACCACGAACGCCACCGCCACCTCGTCCTTCGAGGGATGGGGCGCGCCCACCACGAGCACCTCCCGCACCCCGGGATGGCCGGCCAGGAAACCCTCCACCTCGGCCGGGGAGACGTTGATCCCGGAAGTCTTGATCATGTCGCCGGTCCGGTCGACGAACGCGACGCAGCCGTCGGCGCCGAGCGCCAGGCGGTCACCGGTGCGGTACCAGCCGTCCGGGGTGAACGCCGCCGCGGTGGCGGCGTCGTCGCCGAGGTAGCCGGGCGTCAGCCGGCCGCGGACCTGGGCCTCACCCGGCTCACCGGCGGGCAGCACGCCGCCGCTGTCGTCGACGACGCGGATCTCGACGCCGGGGAGGGGCCTGCCCTGTGTCACCCGGCGGCGCTCCAGGGGCATCCGGTGGTCGGTGACGCAGCAGTTGCCGTAGGTCTCGGTGGAGCCGTAGATGTTGCAGATCTCGGGGATGCCGAGCTCGGTGACGGCACGGCCGATGACGTCGGGTCGCCCGATGGTCAGGCCCGTCCGCAGCGACTCGACGGCGCGGACCTCCGCGGCGGCCTCGGTGGCGAGCCCGTCGATGATCGTCGGGAGGAGGTAGGCGGCGGTGACCCGTTCGCGGGCGAACAGGTCTGCGGCGCCGGCGGGGGTGAAGTGCTCCTGCAGCACGAGGGACGCGCCGTGCGTAAGGGTCGCCATCAGCGCGTTGGCGCAGCCGTAGCTCCAGAACAGCGGCGACCCGAGCCACACGCGGTCGGGCGCCGAGAGGCCCATCCGCTCGCCGATGTGGAAGCCGTTCACCACGAGATCGCGATGGCAGAGCGGGACCGCCTTGGGCGTGCTGGTGGACCCGGAGGTGTACAGGACGAAGGCCGGGGCCGCTGCGCGGTCCGGGGGTTCGGCGACCGGGTCGCCGACGGAGTGGTCGTCCACGAGCCGCGACCAGGAGTGCGTGCCCGGCGGCACCTCGGTCGTGGCGCCGATCACCACGACGTGCCGCAGGGCCGGGAACCGGGCGCTGCGGACCGGCCCGGGCCGATCGAGCTCGGGAACCAGGCTGCGGAGCTCGGCGAGCAGGTCCGTGCCCCGGACCCGGTCGGCGACGACGAGGACGGAGACCGCCGAGGAACGCAGCAGGAAATCCAGGTCGAAGGCCTTGGCCCAGGTGTTGAACGCGTCGACCCGCGCGCCGCAGCGCATCGCCCCGACCGCCGCGGGCACCCAGTCGGCGATGTTCGGGGCGAGGAGGCCGACGGCGGAGTCCGCGCCGACGCCGAGCGCCGCGAGCGCGCGTGCCACGGCGTGCGAGCGCGCCGCCAGCCCGGCGTAGGTGATGCGCTCGCTCCCGGCGACGAGCGCCTCCGCCGCCGGCGTGCGGGCGGCGAAGGCGTCGATCAGCTGCGGAACCGTGGGCTCCGGTGGGGGGCAGGCGGCGCGGACCTCGGGCACCTCGGCGGGCCTCCTCGTGCCGATGCAGCGCTGACGGCAGCTGGACGCAGAGCTCGAAGCCGCCTTCGTGTTCCCGAACCTAGATTCGGAGTTGGGAAGCCGTCAAGTACGCACTCTGGAAGTGTCCTTCGAGAACTGGAAGGGCGTCGCTACGATCTCGGCATGAGCGGCAGCGACCGGTACTCCCGGACCTTCGACGTCCTTGAGCTCCTCGTCGGACGCCCGGACGGCATGACCGTCACCGAGATCGGCAAGCGGCTGGAGCTGCCGATCAGCAGCAGTCACAACCTGTTGCAGCGCATGGTCGTAGCCGAGGTCGTCACGGTGGCCGACGACCTGCGCTACTCCCTCGGCCCGCGTGCCGTGCGGCTGGGCATCCGCATCGTCGACGGGCTCGAGGTGCGGGCGCTGAGCCGGCGGCACCTGCTCGAGCTCGCCCGGGAGACCGGGGACGACGTCTACCTCGCGGTGCCGTTCGGCCGCCGCGTCGCCTACGTCGACCGGTTCCCCGGGTCCCGTCCGGTGACCGTCGACATCCGCCTCGGCCAGTCGCTCCACCTGCACGCGACGTCGGTCGGCAAGCTCTTCGCGGCCCACGACGGGCAGCTGCGCCGCCGGCTGTTCGCACAGGACCGGCCACAGCTGACCGGGCACACCATCACCGGGCCCGCGGAGCTGGAACTCGAGCTCGCCCGCATCGTCGAGCAGGACCACGCGATCAGCCGCGAGGAGGCGATCGTCGGCGTAGTCGGCCTCGCCGTCCCGATCCGGGACGACCACGGCACGCTCGTGGCGGCGATCCACATCTCCGCGCTCAGCAACCGGATGAGCGTGGCGGAGGAGGCGGAGCTGCTGGCGGCGGCCCGCGGAGCGGCCGTGCAGATCGAGCGGGACCTCGGCCGGATGCACGGCGACACGTGCGCCGTGGGCCTGCGCGCTCCCGGGTGACCGGCGCCGCCGCCCTGCTTGCAAGCGCGAACAGCTCACCGAAGCGGCCACGACCCTGGCGCACGCCGAGCTCGTGGAGTTCCGTGGCGGCGACCACGACCTCCACGCGCACCGCCCGGTGCGGGTGGCCGACGAGATCGCCCGCCTGGCCTGACCGGCCCATGTGTCGCTCGTCCGGTGTCGGTGGGGCATCCGCGCGCTCGCTGGCCGTGGTGGCAGCGTGGATGGCAAGGCGGATGGCGGCGTCGAGGCGTCAGCGCGAGATCGATGTGGGGGTGTCGTGCCGGCTTGGTTCGAGGCGGGGCTGTGGGGCCTGGTGGCGGGGGGAGCGCTGGTACTGGGTGCGGCGGTGGCGTGGTGGGCGCCGGTGCCGCCGAAGGTCGTCGCGGGGATCATGGCTTTCGGGGCCGGGGTGCTCATATCGGCGCTGGCGTTCGAGTTGGTCGCCGACGCCGCTGAGCGGGGTGGCCCGACCGCCACAGTGGTCGGTTTCCTGGCCGGCGCGGTGGTCTACGTGGCCGCGGATGCCGCGCTGGGCAGGCGGGGTGCCCGGCACCGCAAGCGTTCTGGCGATCAGCAGCCATCGGAGGGCGACCAGGCAGGTAGCGGCGCTGCGATCGCCATCGGCGCGCTCCTCGACGGAGTACCGGAGTCGGTCGTGCTGGGGTTGACCCTGCTCGGCGGCACGGGCGTCAGCCCCGCAGTTCTGGCCGCGATCTTCATCTCGAACGTGCCCGAGGGTTTGTCGAGCGCGGCGGGCATGAAGAAGGCCGGACGTAGCGCCGGCTACGTCTTCGGTGTGTGGGGCGGGATCGCGCTGGTCAGCGGGCTCGCGGCGCTCGTCGGCAATGCCGCGCTGGATGGCGTGGCTCCTGCGGTGATCGCGGGGATCACCGCCGTCGCGGCCGGTGCGATCCTGGCCATGCTCGCCGACACCATGATCCCTGAGGCGTTCGAGAACGCCCACGCGCTGACCGGGCTGGTCACCGCGCTCGGGTTCATCACCGCGTTCATCATTCACCTCGCCGGGGAGTAGGTGCGGGAGGAGATCGGCGATCCGCCCGGCAACGCGAGCGTCATGCAGACGTAACTCGACGAGGCGCTCAGTTCACACCCACGAAACACGCCGTTGCGCCGTCGTAACAGCAGGCTCTGAAGATCGCCGCGTGGACACGGGGAACACGGCATACGTCCTGGGCAGTGCGGCGCTGGTGATGCTGATGACGCCCGGGCTGGCGCTCTTCTACGGCGGCATGGTCCGTTCGAAGAGCGTGCTCAACATGATGATGATGAGCTTCGTCGCGCTCGGCGTGATCGGGCTCGTCTGGGTGCTGGTCGGATTCTCGCTGGCGTTCGGCGATTCGCACGCCGGGTTGATCGGCGGCTTCGAGCACGCCGGGCTGCGTGACACCGGCGCCACGGTCGGCGACGGCGTTCCGCTGCAGGCGTTCGCGATGTTCCAGTTGATGTTCGCGGTGATCACCGGCGCGCTGATCTCCGGTGCGATCGCCGACCGCGCCCGCTTCTGGCCGTGGGCCCTGTTCGTCGGGCTCTGGGCCCTGCTGGTGTACGTCCCACTGACGCACTGGATCTTCGCGGCGAGCGGACTCGTCAGTGCGCACGGCGGGTGGATGGTCAGCGCGCTCGGTGCGCTCGACTTCGCCGGTGGTACGGCAGTGGAGATCAATTCCGGGGCGTCGGCGCTCGCGCTCGCGCTGGTGCTCGGGCGTCGCCGGGGCTGGCCGCGCGAGCCGATGAGGCCGCACAACCTGCCGGCCGTGCTGCTCGGCGCGGGGCTGCTGTGGTTCGGCTGGTTCGGGTTCAACGCGGGCTCGGCGCTGGCCGCCGGGGCGGTGGCGAGCAACGCGTTCGTCACCACCATGACGGCGTCGGCTGCGGCGGTGGTGGTCTGGCTGGCCGTCGAGCACCTGCTCGACGGCCGACCGACCAGCCTCGGCGCCGCGTCGGCCGCGGTCGCCGGACTCGTCGGCATCACGCCGGCGTGCGGTTTCGTCGATACGTTCGGTGCGCTGGTGATCGGTCTGGCCGCTGGGGTCTGCTGCCAGCTCGCGATCCGCCTGAAGTACCGGTTCGGCTACGACGACTCGCTCGACGTCGTGGCCCTGCACGGCGTCGGTGGGCTGGTCGGGATGGTCCTGATCGGTCTGTTCGGCACCACTGCGGTCAACCCCGGTGGCGCCGACGGGCTGCTCTACGGCGGTGGCGCTGACCAGCTCGGCAAGCAGGTCGTCGCCGCGCTCGTCACCGCGGTGTTCGCCTTCGGGGTGACAGCCGCGCTGGCGTGGCTGATTCGGGTCACGATCGGCTTCCGGGTCACCCCCGAGGTCGAGTCGCAAGGCGTCGACGAAGCCGAGCACGCCGAGACCGCATACGACTACGCTCCGTTCCTGTCCTCGGCGCGCAGTTCACGACCGGCGGCGAACCCGGCCGAGAAGGAGATCGCTCCATGATCCTGATGACCGCGATCATCAAGCCGTTCGCGCTCGCCGACGTCCGTGCGGCTCTGGAACAGCTCGGCGTGCTCGGAATGACCGTCAGCGAGGTGCAGGGATACGGGCGGCAGAAGGGCCACACCGAGATCTACCGCGGCGCCGAGTACACCGTCGATTTCGTCCCCAAGGTCCGGGTCGAGGTGGTCGTCGACGACGACGCGGCGGAGAAGGTGGTCGCGGCGGTGGTCGATGCGGCGCGCACCGGCAAGATCGGCGACGGAAAGGTCTGGACCACCCGCGTCGACACCATCGTGCGGGTCCGCACCGGTGAGCGGGGAACGGACGCGCTCTGAGCCGGTGCTCTCCTCGAGCGCGTGATCAACGGTGGCGAACCCGCGCCTCGCCAGGAACGGCCGGCGGCCGACGATCTCGTTGTGCCCGGGCGGTGCCGCCGATACCGTTCCGGGGTGCAGCAGGGGAACGTCGGCGACTCTCCTCGCGTGGTCACCTTCGACCTGTTCAGCGCCATGACCGACTCCCGCCGCGGGGCCGCGGCCGCCTTCACCGAGATTGCCGCGGTGCGTGGCTGGTCGGTGCCGGGGGAGGAGATCTACGACGTCTGGGACGGGCACAACAAGGAGCAGCAGCGCCGCGCCGCTCTCGGTCCTTCGACGTCGTTCCGCGCGCTGTCCAGCGACGCCCTCCGCCTCGCCTACGACCAGCTCGGACTGCACGGGTGCCCGGAGGCCGATCTCGATCTCCTGTGGCGGAGTGCAGCGCGGTGGCCGCTGTGGGGCGATGTCGAGGACGGGATCTCGGCGGTCGCGGCGCACGCCGCGGTCGGCATCCTGTCCAACGTGGACGATGAGCTGGTCGTCACCACCCGCGCCTACCCGCTGGTCGATCCGCAGTGGGTGCTGACGTCGGAGCGGCTCGAGGCCTTCAAGCCGGCGGCGGCGATCTACCTGCGGGCGCTGCGGGCCGCGCCCGGGCTGGTGCACGTGGCCGCCTCGGCTCGCGACGTCCGCGGGGCGTTGGAGGCCGGAATCCCGACGATCCGGCTCGTCCGCCCGGGGCACCGGCTGGATCCGGGGGGTCCGGCCCCGACCGTCGAGGTCGTCGACGCCCGGGAGCTCCCCGCCGCCCTCGCCGGGCTCGAGCGCGGCGGTCAGGACAGCACGCGGATCTGAACGGGCCCTCGATGTTGACCCCGCGGGCGCCGCCCGTCACAGCACGCTGGACAGGAACGCCTTGGTCCGGGCGTGCTGCGGGTTCGCGATCATGGTGCGGGGGTCGCCCTGCTCGACGACCACACCGTCGGCGAAGAAGAACAGCGTGTCGCCGACCTCGCGGGCGAACCCGATCTCATGGGTCACCACCACCATCGTCATCCCGCCGAGCGCGAGCCCCTTCATCACCTCCAGCACCTCGTCGACCAGCTCCGGGTCGAGCGCGGAGGTCGGCTCGTCGAAGAGGATGAGCTTCGGATGCATCGCCAGCGCCCGCGCGATGCCCACCCGCTGCTGCTGCCCGCCGGAGAGCTGGTGGGGGCGCTTGTGCGCGTGGTCGGCGAGCCCGACCCGCTCCAGGTGCTCCATCGCCAGCGTGCGGGCCTCGGCGGCAGCGAGGCCGGTCACGTGCACCGGCGCGCAGGCGACGTTCTCCAGTGCGGTCAGGTGGGCGAACAGGTTGAAGCGCTGGAACACCATGCCGATGTCCGCCCGGAAGGTGGCGAACCGCCGCGGGCTCCACTCGTGGTACGTGCCCTCCCGCAGCTCGTAACCGACCTCCTCACCGAGGACGCGCAAGGTGCCGCCGAGCACCGGTTCGAGGCCGTTGACGCAGCGCAGGAACGTGGACTTCCCCGATCCGGACGGGCCGACGATGCAGCTGACCTCTCCCGGCGCGACGGTGAGGTCCACACCGTTGAGCACCTGGACGTGCCCGTAGCTCATCCGGACGTCGCGCGCGACGACCACCGGTTCGGCGCTCACGGGACCGTCTCCCGCTCGGCCGGAGCGGGCCGCTGGGGCAGCACCCGCGCGTTCAGGCCGCCCGCACGCACGAGGCGAACGGCGTCGGAACCGAAACGGCGCTCCAGCCGGCCCTGCAGCACGGTGGCGACCGCCGTCATCAGCATGTACCAGAGGCTGGCGACGATGAGCAGCTCCATGATCCGGTTGTTGCCCTTGTAGATCTCGCTCGCGTTCGTCATCAGGTCGCTCCCGGCCACCACGTAGACGAGCGAGGTGGTCTTCAGCATGGAGATGAACTCGTTGCCCGTGGGCGGGATGATGATGCGCAGCGCCTGCGGGAGCACGATCACGCGCATCCGCTTCCCCGGTGTCATGCCGAGTGCGTAGGCCGCTTCGGTCTGGCCCCGGTCGACCGCCTGGATCCCGGCCCGCACCACCTCGGCGAAGTAGGCCGCCAGGTTCAGCCCGAGGCCGAGCATCGCGGCGGTGAACCCGGTGATCAGCTCGTTGGTGTCCCACTTGAGACCGACGTCGGTGAACGGGACCCGCAGCACCAGCTCCGGGAACAGGAACGCCAGGTTGTACCAGAAGATGAGCTGCACGAGCACCGGCGTGCCGCGGAAGAACCAGATGTAGAGCGTGGAGAGCCAGCGCAGCACCGGGTTGTGCGCCAGCTTCATGACGGCGAGCAGCACGCCGAGCGTCAGGCCTATGACCGTGGCCAGTACCGAGATCTGGATCGTGACCAGGACACCGTCGAGGATCTTGGGGTCCAGCAGGTAGCGCGCGACGGTCGGCCAGTCGAGGTAGGGGTTCGTGACGAGGAGGCCGACCAGCCACGCGAACACCGCGAGCGCGGCGGCGCCGGCCAGCCAGCGCCCCCAGTGCCACGTGCGCCCGATCGGTATCCGCGTGCCCGCCGCGTCGACGAACGGCTCTGTTCGCTTCGCCATCGCGCCCTACTCGCCGCCGTTGACGACCGCGCCGCCCTGCAGGGCGATCTCCTCGAGGCCCCAGGCCTGCAGGATCCGCAGGTACTCGCCGTCGGCCATGAGCGCGTCGACGGCCCCCTTCACCGCCTGTACGAGCTCCTCGTTCTGCGGGTTCAGCGCGATGCCCCACAGCGTCTCGGTGCCGTCGATCGCGATCGCCTCGACGTTCAGCTGCGGGTCCGCCGCCTTGTAGGCGGCGACCACGTAGTCGGTGATGTTGGCCTGGGCGCGACCGCCGGTCACCTGCAGCAGGGCCTCCTGGTCCCCCGGGAACTTGAGGATGTCCAGGCCCGGCTTGCCGCTCGCGGCGCAGTCGGCGTGGTAGGTCTCGGCGAGCTCCAGCGACGACCCGTTGTCGACCACGGAGACGGTCGTGCCGCACAGGTCGGCCGGTGTCGCGATGCCGGCCGGGTTGCCCCGCTGGGTGATGATGCCGGCGCCCGCCTGGAGGTAGTCGACGAACTTCACGGTGGTCCGCCGCTCGGCGTTGTCGGTCATCGACGACATGAGGATGTCGTAGCGGCCGGTGACGATCCCGGGGATCTGCGCGTTGAAGTCCTCGTCGCTGATGGTGATCCGCACGCCGAGCTTCCGGGCGATCGCCCTGCCGAGGGAAGGGTCGAGACCGATGATCGTCGTCCCGTCGGAGCCGAACATCTCCATCGGTGGGTAGCCGGGGGAGGTCGTCATCTTCAGCCCGTCGGCCCGGATCTCGGCGGGCACCGTGGCCGCGAGCCCCTCGTCCGCGACGATCGCGTTGATCACTTCGGCCGCGCGGTCCTCGGCGGGCGCGGTGTCGAGCTGGACGTCCGCCGGCCCGGCCGGCGCCGGGTCGTCGTCGCCGAGGCTCTGGGCGCCGCACGCGCTCGCGGCGAGGAGCGCCAGTACGGTGGCCACGACGGCCGGAGCGGTGGTGCGCAGGCGCATGTGCTGTTCCTTCTCACGGGGACGGGGTGCCGCTCTTCCTCACTGCCGGGAGGACTCCTGCCAGCGGACCTCGCCGCCGACGACCGTCGTCAGCACCCGGGTTCGCCGCACCGCGTCCGGCGGCTCGGTGAACGGGTCGGTGTCCAGCGCGACGAAGTCGGCGAGCCGGCCGGGCGCGAGGACGCCCTTGCGGCCCTCCTCCCCAGCGGCGAAGGCCGACCCGGTCGTGTACGCGGCGAGCGCCTCACCGATGCCCAGGCACTGCTCCGGCGTCCAGCCGCCGTCGGGGGTGCCGTCCGCGCGGGTGCGGGTCACGGCCGCGAACAGGCCGTGGAAGGGGTTCGGATCCTCCACCGGCGCGTCGGAACCGAACGCGAGACCCGCCCCACAGCTCAGCACGTCCCGCCACGCGTACGAGGCGAGGTCGCGGCCCGCGAGCATCGTCGACGCCAGGTCGATGTCGGTGGTGCAGTGCGTCGGCTGCATCGAGGCGATCACACCGAGCCGCGCGAAGCGGGCGACGTCCCGGGGCCGGACGTGCTGTGCGTGCTCGATCCGGTTCCGGAGACCGCCCGGCACACCGACGGCCGCGTAGGCGTCGAGGACCAGCTGGTTCGCGCGGTCGCCGATCGCGTGCGTCGCCACCGCGATGCCGGCGGTGTTGGCGGTGCGCACGAGACGGACGAGGTCCTCGTACGGGGTGACCGCGATGCCGGCGTTCCCGTCCTGCCCGGCGAAGGGCTCGTTCATGTGGCTGGTGTGCGAGCCGAGTGCGCCGTCGCTGAACAGCTTGACCGGCCCCGTCCGGAACCAGTCGTCGCCCTGCCCGGTGCGGCGCCCTTCGGCGATCGCCGCGTCCAGATGCGCGACGGGGATCGCCTTGTGCACCCGCAGCTTCAGCTCACCGGCCCGGTGGAGGTCGAGGTAGGCGGCGCGGCAGTCCTCGCCGTCGATGTCGTGGACGCTGGTGAGCCCGACGGCGAGCAGCCGCTCCTGCGCCGCCCGCAGCTGCTCGCGCAGGTCCCCCGGCCCGGCGCCGTCCACCTGCGCCTTGAGCGGGTACATCGCCGACTCCCGCAGGATCCCGGTCGGCTCGCCCGCCGCGTCGCGCACGATCTGCCCGCCCACCGGGTCGGGGGTGTCGCGGTCGATCCCGACGAACGCAAGGCCGCGCGAGTTCGTCCACATCGTGTGCCCGTCGACGCTGGACAGCGCCACCGGCCGGTCCGGGCACACCGCATCCAGCGCGTGCCGGTCCGGCTGCACCGGCCGCTCCCAGACGTTGCTGTTCCAGCGGCCGCCGACCACCCACGCCCCCGCGGCGAGGCGGGCGGCGTGCTCGGTGATCCGCGCCAGCGCCTCCTCCAGCGAGCGGGCCGTGCGCAGGTCGACGGCAGAGAGCTGGCGGGCGTAGCTCGCGGTGTGGATGTGCGCGTCGTACGGGCCCGGGATGACGGTCGCGCCCTCGAGGTCGATCAGGTCCGCGCGGCGTCCGACGGCCGCGCGCACCTGCGACTCGGTGCCGGCCGCGAGCACGACGCCCGCCTCGACCGCCAGCGCCTCGACGACGGACGCGCTGCGCGCTGCGGGACGGATGCGGGCGTTGCGGAAGACGCGAACGGTCACCCGACCTCCTCGTTGCGGCCCGCGGTCACTCTCCGCGAGGGTGACCGGGAGCACTGTAAGGAGATCCGAGCAGGTGAAGCACCGAACGGATCACGACGATTCGTGTTCCTCAGGGCAAGCGATCCTGGTGCTCCCCGGCGCAGGTCGATTTCCTGGGCGGGGGCGCTCTCGGAACCGCTTGGAGGGCCTCCAGGCTGCGCATGCCCAGCGCGATGGTGACCCGGCCGCTGGAGTCGTGGGCCCGTCACCCGGCTCCGGCAGGGTGGGGTGCGGGCTGCCCGCGCAGCTCCATGGCCGCGCGCACCCGTGCCTGGGCCATGGCCAGTGCCGCGTCGTGCGTCGTCGTTCGGCGCCTTCGGCTCTCGTCGAGCACTGCGGTCGTGTTCGCCCGCAGCTTCTCCGAGATCATGGCGAAGATCCGCGCGGGGTCCGGGGCGAACGGCGAGCTCCGCGCCGTCATGGAGTGCGCGGCGGCCACGACGCCGCCGGCGTTGGCGATGAAGTCGGGCACGACCGCGATCCCGCGCGCGGCGAGCAGCTCGCGGGCGGCGGGCGTGGTGGGCATGTTGGCGCCCTCGACCACGAGGCGGGCGGTGGTGGCACCGGCCACGTGCTCGTCGATCACATCCTCCCGCGCCGCCGGCACCAGGATGTCGGCTTCGAGGTGGAGCAGCTCGTCGGCCGGCATCGCCACGCCGTACTCGTGCACGCAGGCGTCACCGACCTCCGCGTGCAGCTTCAGCAGCGCCGCCACGTCGAGGCCGTCCCGGTGGTGCACCGCGCCCTGCGCCGTCGAGAGCCCGACGACGACCGCGCCGAGCGCGTCGAGCCTGCGCACTGCGGCGCTGCCGACCGCGCCGAAACCCTGGACCACGACCCGCGCGCCCGCGAGGCACATCCCGATGTCCGCGGCGGCCGCGTCCGTCGCCTCGGCGACCCCGTAGCCGGTGACACCCAGCTCGTCGTAGGGGAGCCCACCGAGGGCTCGCGGGAGGCCGACCGCGGCGGAGCGGTCCCCGAGCTCGTCGGCCATGACCGCGGCGTCGCGCTCGGAAAGACCCATGTCGAGGCCGAACACGTACTCGCGGGGCACCTCGTTGGCCAGCGCCCTGGCGAACGCCCGCAGCACCGCCTCCTTGTCCTCCGCGGTGGGGTCGCCGAGGATCCCGGCCTTCGCCCCGCCGTGGAACAGGTCGACCGCCGCCCACTTCCAGGTCATCGTGCGGGCGAGCCGCGCCACCTCGGTCACCGTGAGCGTCGGGCTCATCCGGGTGCCGCCTTTGCCCATCCCGCGCGCGGTGTTGTCGAGGACCAGCACGCCCTTCATACCGGTGCGGCGGTCCGCGACGCAGACCACCTTCTCCGGCCCCCACCCGTCCATCAGCGAGAAGACATCGGTCGCGGCATCTCGCACTGGGGTTCCCCCTCCGACGTTGCGCCTCGGCCCAGCATCACCGGCCGCGCGGCCGGAGGCCAGGAGGCTCACCCCGACAGGTCCGAGGCCACAGCACCAGCGATGCTGGTGGTGAGCCGCGGCAGCGACGGGCTATCGAGCGAGGTCCAGCGTGGCGGCGACCCGCGTGAGGCAGTCCAGCGCCGGCCGCAGGAGCGGGTTCTGGTTGTGCTCCCGGTACAGCACGAGCACCCGGCGATGCGTGTGGAGGTCCGGAACCGACAGCCGGGTCACGGCATCGCGCGGAGCGGGTGGCATCGCCAGCCCGGGCACCACGGCCACCCCGAGCGCCCTGGCCACCAGGTTCACGATGACCTGGTAGTCGTTGCTGCGGCAGATCACGCGGGGCTCGAACCCGAACCGCGCGGCGAGCCTCGCGAGGGCGTGCGCGCCTGCGGTGTCGGCCCGGGTGCAGATCCACGGCTCGTCGCGCAGGTCACCGAACCCGACCTCGGCGGCGGTGGAGAGCGGGTGCCCGGACGGCACGATGAGGGTGAGGGGCTCGGCGAGCAGCTCCAGCGTGCGGAGGCTGGCCGGCCAGGCCCGGGGTGCCAGGTCGTACTCGAACACCACCGCGGCGTCCAGCGACCCGTCGACGACCCTGTCGAGCACCTCGTCCGGCTCGTCCTCGTCCAGCTGGACCAGGGCGTTCGGGCGCTGGGCGACGACGGCGGCCAGCGCGTCGGGCAGGATCCGGACGCTCGCGGTGGCGAAGGACGCCAGCCGCAGGATGCCGGCGTCGGGACGGACCATGGCCGCCGCTTCGCGCTCCACCGTGGCCAGCGCGCTCAGGACCCCGACGGTGCGCAGGGCGAGCATCTCGGCCACCGGTGTGGCCCGGACGCTCCGCGTCGATCGCTCGAACAGGGGGGCGCCGACGGCCCGTTCCAGCAACACCACGTGCTGCGACACCGCGGAGGCGGTGTAGCCCAGCACCCGCGCGGCCTCGGCGAATGATCCGGTGCGCACGCACTCCTGCAGGGTGCGCAGATGGATGGGGTTGAGCACACGGCACGGTAGCGGGACGGCGGTACCCGTCGTCACCGTACGACGGCTCATGCCCGTCGGTGCGCGGCCATGAGCCGAAGTTTCGGGTGTCCATGGCTGTCTCCACGACCATGGACGCCCGATACCTCGGATCTTGGCTGGGAAGAGCTGTAGTACTACGGCGAAACATCGCCGGAGCGGACCAACGTCCGCAACGGCTACCGACACCGCGAGTTCGACACCCACGAGCGGACCCCGGGACCTCCAGCGCAGGACGTAGCCGGGCGCTGCGGTCCGCGGCGCCCGGCTCGTGGTCGGCCAGGAGGGTGATTACTTGCAGTCCTGCAGTACAGCGTCCTTCTCGTTGGGCCCGCCGCCCTTGAAGTAGGTCTCGGGTACCCACCCGCGACCCGGCTTGCCGTCGGCTTCGGTGAAGGCCCACCAGTTGTTCACGAACTCGCCCAGCTGGTGGCCGGTCACACCCTTCTTCTGGCAGAAGTAGATGTCGTCACCGGCCGCGTTGATGTGGCCGATCTCCTTGGAGTTCGCATCCGGCTTCTCGAAGACCGGGATGCGGCCGGTCGGTGACCAGTCCGGGCAGATCAGCGCCTCAAAACCCGCCCCGGTCGTGACCTTCCCGGCACACGGAAACTCATCGCCGTTCCGGTCGCCACCCTTCTGGCCGTCGTTGTCAGGCAGGGGCCTGGTGACCGTGGCCGGCGAGCCGAGAGCTGTCGGCTGTCCCGCCGCCGCCGTGCTCACCGCGCCGGTCAACCCCACAACCGTCAACACCAGGACCGTGAAGAGGCGGCAAGCGCCGGCGGATCCGCGCGAGCGGCTCGCCGACATGGAGTCGGTGACCGTACCGGGACGGTCGTGGGTCGGCGTCACCGTCGGATCGTCATGTGTCGCGTACTCGTGCATCGGTGCTCCCCCGAGCTATGTGTAGTACTCGTACCTGCTTTGCTCGACACGACCGGGGCCGGAGCCTGGTTCACGATCTCCGCGATATGGCCGGACCATGTCGTGATCTGGCGAGATCGGCCACTCTCATGTGCGAATTGGCCGGTTTTGGTGCCGAGGTGAGCCGGCCCAGTGACACCCGAGGTAGAGGTGGGTGGCTGAGCCGTCCTCGAGGATCTGGGCGGCGACGTCCACGGCGGTGCCGGCCGGGATGGCGAAGTCGAGCGAGGCCGCGCCCGTGGCCGCCTTCCCCCAGTTCGCCCAGAAGTGGCGGCGCTACGCCGCCGTCGGGGGGCTGACCCCCTTTGACGATTCGTCAGGTTCGGTGCGGACTTGACGATAGGTCGAGTCCGCTTTCTGGAGGCCATCTCGGTTGGGGTCGGTGGTCCAGTCGCTGAGGTCGGTCGGTGGTCTGGAGCATCAGGCCGGCTTGCGGCCCCATGCGGTGATCATCGGTGCGAGCATGAGGTCCAGGCCGCCGTGCGCGAGGTTCGCGAGATGCGTCTCGATCTCCTCGGGCGTCGCCAGTTCCGCGGCCAGTAGCTGGTCGCGGACGTGCTGGACCGTGGCCGCCTCCAGGACCGCGCACGCGCGTGCCGCGATGGGGAAGTAGGCCTCGGCGCCGACGTCCGTCAGGTCCGACTCACGCAGCAGCCGGGGCAGCGTGCGACCGTATGCGAGGTCCGCACCGCGCTCGGCCATCAGCGTTCGCATCCGGGTGCGCAGCCGGTTCGCCAGCGCTTCGGCGGGACCGCGTTCGTCCGGGCAGGCGAGTGGCTGCAGGGCGGGGTCCCCGTCCTCGATCACCAGCCATCCGCCCGGCCGGAGCGCATCGATCATGACCCGCATCGCGGCCGCGCGATCCTTCAGGTGGACCAGGACCAGCCGGGCGTGGACCAGGTCGAACGTCTCCGCCGGCGGTGGGTCGCGGATCACGTCGTGCCGGCGTACCTCGAGCGCGCCACCGGCCGCGGGCTCGGCCCACGACACGTCGATGTCCGTGGCCAGCACCCGGCCGCTGGTCCCCACGCGCTCCGCCAGGCCGCGCGGCACCGAGACGCCGCCGGCACCGACCTCCCAGCATCGCCATCCTTCACCGAGGCCCAGGTCGTCGAGGTGACGAAAGGTCCACGGGTCGAACATCTCGGCGAGCGCGGCGAACCGTTCGCCGGCCTCCGGGCGACGGTTGTCGAGTAGATAGCGGTTCACCGCACCAGCATGGCCCGGTCAACGTCGTGCAGGTAGCAGGCGTCGATGAACGTCATCGAGCTGCCCGCTGCGCACGAAGCGGTCGCACAGGTCCTGGATGGTGGCGGGCAGAGGCACGCGTCCTGGCATGCGGCTCCACGAACCGTGCCGCTCGGGGCGAGGCGTGAGCTCCGTCAACCAGCCGACTCCGCGGCCGTCGGCGCGCGCACCGGCGGGCCGGCCTACCGGCCGACCTCTCCGTCGATCTGCTCGCGCAGGATGTCGGCGTGGCCTGCGTGGCGAGCCGTCTCGCTGATCAAGTGCTGCATGATCCACCGCGCCGTGGCGCATGCCCGACCATTGGCCGGTCCGTCGATGACCTGACCGAGATCGGTCCAGCCGGCGATGATCGTGTCGGACTCCCGCGCAGCACGCCGGTAGCCGGCAACCAGGTCCACGACGGTCTCGTTCGCGTCGAGCAGCGACAACGCTTCCCACTCTTCGATCGTGACCCCGCCGAACCAGAGCCGCTCCGAGGCGGTCAGGTGCTTGATCAGCCAGGCGAGGCTGGTTCCCGAGGGCACGCCGGCGCGGTGCGCGACCGAATCGGGCAAGTCGACCACCTTTCTGATGATCGCCTCGCGCTCGTAGCCGAGGAACTCGGCGAGGACGGGCGAGCCGTACCGACCGCGACGCAAACGTTCACGCTGCCAGCCCGTCGCGAGGTCGACGCGGCACTGGCCGCTCCCCGGTCAAGTGATGGCACGTCCAGGCTGTGAGGGCCGCAGGTTCAGATCCTGTCGTCCCGATGGCACAGACGGGCGGTTCCCTTCGGCGGGGGCCACCCGTCGGCGTTCTTGCCTGTGGAAACGGGCTGTATGGCGATCTCGAGTGCAATCGCTGTTGATCTCGCGGCTTGGCCTGACAGGCCCTGGTTCATGCCGAACTGGAGCAGGCTGGAGCATGGCGTCAGGCGGCGATCAGCACGGGCTGGTCTCCGGGGAGAAGCAGCTGCGGGACCTGCGCGAAGCGCCACCCGTCCCCGACGCGGACGAGCACCCAGACCATGTCGTAGCGGTCTGCCGGCCAGTGCCGCGGCGGGGCCGGGGTGATCTCGCCCGTGATCTCCTCGAGGTTGTGGACGATCTTGCTCAGGGACTTGTGGTGCCAGGACACGAGGGTGGCGCCGGGGCGGTCGACGAGCTCCGCGGCGAGTTGCGCCTCCTGGCCCGGTTCGTAGCGGTCGTCCACCTCGAGTCCGAGCTGCCTCGCCAGCGGCTCGACCGTCTCGATCGAGCGCCTGCTGCGGCCGTGCCGCGCCGCGGCGGCGTAGACGGCCTCGGGGCGCCACAGGCCCGTCGGCGGCCCGCCGCGCATCGGGGCGAAGAGCTCGACCAGCGCCCCGGCCCGCTGCCAGCCGTCGACGGTCAGGGAGCGCTTGTCCTGCCGCCCGGACGGGCTGATGCCCGACCGGGGTCCGGTGGGCAGCGGCTTCTCCGCATGTCGAATGATCATGATGACCTGCTGGCGGTCCGAAGGTTCGAGCGGCTGATGGGGGACCGGCGTCAGCGCACGGTCCACCGGGCGCCAGTGGCTCGGCGCGATGTCGACGGCTGTCATGATCATCGATCTCCAAGCGCTTCAGGCCACGATCTCCCACAGCCCGAACAGCACGATCATCGCGGCGGCGACGAGGCAGATCGCGCCGACGGCCGTGCCGGATCGGGCGGAGAACGTGGTCACGTGCTGTCCTGACGTCGGGGCCGGTGCGCCGTGGGCACCGCGTGCCGACAGACCCACGATGGCCAGGGAGATCAGCCCGACGACGGCGATGGTCGCGCCGAACGAGACGAGCTGGACGATGAGCAGCGATCCCCAGTGGATCATTGGACTGGATCCTCCTCGGTTACGCGACCGCTCGCGCGGGCGCGGCGACAGCCGGCCGGACGGGCTGTTCGTCGTTGACGGTGGTGGCGGTGACCGGCCTGCGCCGGGCGAGCCAGTAGATGCCGGCGGCCAGGACGACGAGGACGACTCCGACCACGACGGTTCCGGCAGCGCCCCTGGAGGCCGTCCAGGCGGCCACCGCCCCGAGGGTGGCGGCGGCGGGCAGGGTCAGCAGCCAGCCGACGAGCATCTCGGCGGCCACGCCCCAGCGCACGGTGCTCCAGCGGCGGCCCGCCGCGCTGCCGAGCACGGATCCGGTGGTGATCTGCGTGGTCGACAGGGCGAAGCCCAGGTTCGCGGCGCTGAGGATGACAGCGGTGCTCGCGGTCTCGGCCACGAACCCCTGGGTGCTCTCGATGTTGCTGATCCGGTGGCCGAGGGTCCGGATGATCCGCCATCCCCCTATCGCGGTACCCGTCGCGATGGCCAGCCCGCACAGCAGGATCACCCAGAGCGGGGGAGCGGAGTGCGCCGGCAGCAGGCCGACGGTGATCAGCGTCAGGGTGATCACGCCCATGGTCTTCTGCGCGTCGTTCGTCCCGTGCGCCAGCGCGACCATCGACGCCGACACGACCTGCGCGTTCCGGAAGCCGCGGGTCGTCGTGCGCCGGTCGCCGCGCGCGGCGATGCGGTATGCCAACCGCGTGGCGGCCAGCGCCACCACCCCGGCGACGATCGGCGAGAGCGCCAGCGGCACCAGCACCATGCCCACCACGGTGGAGAAGTGGACGGCGCCGGATCCGGCGAACACCCAGGTGGCGCCGATCAGGCCGCCGAGCAGGGCGTGCGACGAGCTCGACGGGAGCCCGAGCAGCCAGGTCAGCAGATTCCACAGGATCGCCCCGACCAGCCCTCCGAAGATCACCTGCGGGGTGATGAGGGCCTCGTCGACCAGGCCGCTGGAGATCGTCAGGGCCACCTGCACGGACAGGAACGCCCCGACCAGGTTCAACCCTCCGGCCAGCAGCACCGCGACCCTGGGGCGCAGGGCCCCGGTGGCGATGGAGGTCGCCATCGCGTTGGCCGTGTCGTGGAAACCATTGGTGAAGTCGAACAGCAGCGCGGTCAGGATGACCGCGATCACCAACACGGACATGTCGTCACTCCGATGCCTGGGTCATTCGTGCTGTCCGACGGGTCAGCGGCAGCCGTCGACGGGCTGGCTCCGCCTTCGTGACAGGTCCATCGCAAAGCACCACAGCAACGTAGCGGTTATACCTACCCTGAGCTCATGCCTGTGACGTAAGAGTCAGCACCTGCCACAGAAGGTAGGGTGTAGGTGCAACTTTGGAGGTGTCCGATGCGCGCAGACGCAGCCCGCAACCTCGACGCGGTTCTCCAGGCCGGAGCCAGGCTCCTGGCCGAGGATCCCGGAACGAGCGTCTCCGCCATCGCGGCGGTCGCCGGCGTGGACCGGCGAACCGTGTACCGACGGTTCCCCAACCGGGATGCCCTGCTCTGCGGGGTGTTCCAGGCCAAGCTGGACGCGCTCGACGACGTCATCGGTCAGAGCCGGCTCACGGAGGCGCCGGTCGCCGTGGCCCTGCACAAGCTCGTCGAGGGTGTCGTCGCGGTGAACCGCAGCTACCCGGTGGGCAACGACCAGATGAGCTGCTCGTCGAGCGTCTTCGGGAAGCACCTCGAGCAGCGTGGGCAGGTCGAGAACTTCCTGCGGCGAGCCGCTGCCGAGGGGCTGATCCGGACCGACCTGCCGGATGGCATGGCGTTCGGCCTCCTGCACAGCGTCGTGAGCCTGGTTGCCCTTCAGTTCCCCGAGCTGGAGTGCGGCCGGGCCGCCGACCTCGCCGTCGAGATCCTGCTCGACGGCATCGGCTCCGGCTGATCTGCCCGCGAGCCGCTTGGCACATACTGACTCGAACGTCACACCTGTGCGGACCAGCTTCCTCTAAGCGCTACGTTGTTGTGGTGCTTGATAGACGAGCTGCTACATCAGCGACGGGGGGATGGCCGCTCGGCGCGGTTGTCCGTCTCGCGCGCAGCAGCGGCGGGAGCGGCGCCGTTCGACACGGTCGAACCTGCACGCTGTGGATGACGTTGGGAGTCGAGCGGTGAACATCAGCCTTCTGATCAGCCAGGCCGTGGCGAACTACTCCGGCTTCCTGATCGACCTCGTGATCGACCTCGTGGCCATCATGCTGATGGCCTACGTGCTGTACTTCCGCCGCCACTGGCGTGCGGACCTGTTGCTGTCCTACGTGACGCTCAACATCGGCATCTTCGTCGTGATGTCGCTCCTGAGCACCGTCCGGGTGGACATCGCCGTGGGCTTCGGGCTCTTCGCGATCCTGTCGATCATCCGGTTGCGGTCCAGCGCGGTGACCCAGCAGGAGGTCGCCTACTACTTCGTCGCGCTCGTGATGGGCCTGGTCAACGGGATGGACGTGGCCGACCGCGCGCTGGTCATCATGCTCAACGTCCTGCTGCTGGTGACCATGGCCGTCTTCGACAGCAAGCTGCTGCGCGACCGGTCCCGCCGCCTGGATGTCCAGCTGAAGAAGGTGTACGACAGCGACGCGGAACTCGTGGCCGACCTGGAGCGCGAGCTGGGCGGACGCGTCATGTACCACGAGGTCACCGAGCTCGACCTCGGGCGGCGGCACACGAGCGTCGACGTGCGGTACCGGCCCGGAGGCGGCGTCAGCCGGCAGCGGCTGCAGGAGCAGGGACCGCAGGAGCAGACGCCGCAGGAGCAGGGACGACACGAGATGGTCGCCTCGGAGCCGATCGGACCCCGTGACCTTCCCGCCCGGCCGGTGGAGCAGGTGGAGGCCCTCGTCTCCGTCGGTGCTCCCGGCAGTGGCGAGAACCGGTCCGACCGGGTGGAGTGAGGGTGACGAGAACGGGGGTGGGTCCGATGAGGTCCATGGCATCCGTGACGTCGAGGTCACGATCGGGTCGGTCGGTGCGGCGAGTTCTCGTGGGTGTCGTCGCGGTGGCGCTGTCGGCCGTGCTGGCCGCCTGCGCCGCCGGCCCGCAGTCGAAGCCCACGGCTTCGCCCAGCCAGGGGCCGTCGGACACCGCGGCGCCGGGCACCGTGGTGATGGTGATCAGGCACGGTGAGAAGCCGGAGGGCTCGCAACCCGGCATCGACGCACAGGGAAACGAGGACGACAGCTCGCTGACCGCTGTCGGCTGGCAACGTGCGGAGCTGCTTGCGGATCTCCTCGATCCGCAGTCGGGGGAGCCCCGGGCGGGGCTCGCCCGCCCGGCGGCGATCTACGCGGCCGGGGCGAACGACGACGGTGAGGGCGCACGCACTCGCGAGACGGTCGCGCCGCTCGCCGAGCGGCTCGGACTCGCGGTGAACACGGGCTACGGCAAGGGCGACGAGGAGAAGCTCGTCGACCAGGTGACTTCGGAGCCGGGACCCACGCTGATCTGCTGGGCGCACGGAGAACTGCCCGCCATCGCCGACGCCTTCCCCAACGTGACGCCCACGCCGCCGAAGGACTGGCCGGACGACCGGTTCGACGTGGTCTGGACGTTCACCAAGACGGCCGACGGCTGGCGTTTCGCCCAGGTCCCCGAGCTCGTGCTGCCGCGGGACGAGGCCGACGTCATCGACGACTAGTGTCCGGCGGGGGACGCTGGTACTCACTACGGCCGGACTTCGTGACCTGTCATCGCTGTCGAGCTGCTTCGGGCGGCGCCACCATTTCCGCCCGGTGGTGACCGGCCGTGGTTGCAGTCCTCGTCCCGCTGCCCCGATTCCCGGTGATCAGCGAACCCGGGACATGACGCGCAAATCTGCACCTCATGTCCCGTTCCTGCTGATCACTGGCTCGGTGAGCCCACTGCGGACTGCGCCGCCATCACGATCTACCGCCGCATTGCTGGGGCGTGTGGCGGCACCGTCACTCGTGGTTGCGTCGTCAGGCTCGGCTTGCCGGCGCGATGATCATCGCGGGCGCCTCCGGGATGATCCGACGCCCGATGGTCCGTGGCCTGACAGCTGCGCCGCGCCGTTCAGCAACCTGATGAGCTCGATCGTCAGGACTGTGATCGCGGCGGTGAAACCCAGTCCGCACAGTGCGATCGTCAGGTCTTCCCACATGATCGGATCTCCTCCAGGAACCGTTGACCTATCGCGGAGCGAGGGACCGCTGGTCGATCACTTATATCGTATCGCGATACTTGTCACTGTACTCCGATGGGCTGGTCGGTGTGGGGCCTTGGGGCAGCGTGCTCGCCGGGCGCCCTGAGGCGTGTGCACCGATCGGCCGGCGCGCGATGGGGGCGGGCCGGGAAGGGACGGCAGGATGCCTATTTCCCCGCCGCGGTGAAGAGGTCCCCGGTGTAGTACTGCGACGGCTCCACCCGCCCCGGGAGCTTGCCGGCGCCGACGAAGTAGTCGTTCATGCCGGCCAGCCACGCCGCGATCGTGCCGTCCGCGGTCAGCCGGTCGAGGTCGGCGACCGACAGGATCTGCACGTTCCCCGCGTCGGCCTCGACCTGGGCGGCCTCGATGCCCAGCATCGAGGCTGTCGCCTCGATCGTGGCGTCGAGGTGGTCGGTGCGGTACTGCATGGCTTCGCGCAGTGCGGCGAGCACGCGGTCGACCTTCTCGGGCTCGTTCGCGACGACGTCGTTCCCTGCGACGAACGCGGTCGGGAAGGCGACGGTGTCCGCGAAGTCGGCGTTCTGGGCGAGCTCCACGAGATCCGGGACCTGCTGCTTGACCGTCGCGAGCGCCGGATACCAGAAGCCGGCGGCGTCGACCTGCTTGGAGGAGAGCGCCGCGACGATCGCCGCCGGCTCCATCGGGACGCGCTCGATGTCCTCTTTCGTCATCCCGGCTGCATCGAGCGCGAGGGTCAGGATCATGTCGCCCGACGTGCCTTCCGGCACCGCGACGGTCCGGCCGCGCAGATCCTGCATGCTCGTGATCCCCGGCTGGGCGACCACTCGATCCGCTTCGCCGAGCGTGTTCATCGCAACGACCTTCGCCTGCCCGGACGCCGGCAGCCACATGGCGCCGGGCCCGATGTAGCCGAAGTCGAGGTCGCCCGTGCCGAGCGCCTGGATCTGCAGCGGACCGTTGGTGAAGACCTTCGGCGTGACGTCGAGACCGTGCTTCTCCCAGATGCCCTCCTGCTCGGCGACCGCGAGCAGGCTGGTGCCGTTGAAGTCACCGATGTAACCGAAGGTGACCTCGATCGTCCCGCCGTCCTCACCGCTCCCGCCGCCGGCGCAGCCGGTGAGTGCGAGGGCGAGGGTTGATGCCGCGACGACGCCGAGCATCCTCTTCCTGAGGTTCATCGCCCGTCCTTGGGGATCGAGTCGGATTCCTGGTGGTAGACCGCGTGCCAGACGCGGTTGCGCAGCTCGGCGAAGGCCGGGCTGAGCCGCACCTGCTCGGTGCGCGGGTACGGCAGGTCGACGTCGATGACGTCGAAGACGCGGCCGGGACGCGCCGCCATCACGACCACGCGGTTCCCGAGGAACACGGCCTCGTCGACGTCGTGGGTGATGAACACGACGGTGCGCTTCTCCTGGCTCCACGTCGTGAGGAGCTGTTCCTGCAGCTTGACCCGGGTGAGGGCGTCGAGCGCCCCGAAGGGCTCGTCCATCAGCAGGATCGACGGGTTCACCGCGTAGGCGCGCGCGATCGCGCACCGCTGCTTCATGCCGCCCGACAGCATCTTGGGCAGGGCGTCGGAGAACTGTTCGAGCCCGACCATCCGGATGAAGTACTCGGCGCGCTCACGGCGCTCGGTCCTGCCGACCTTCGCGGTCCGGAGGCCGAACTCGACGTTCTGGCGGACCGTCAGCCACGGGAACAGCGCGTACTGCTGGAAGATCACCCCGCGCTCCGGCCCGGGGCCGGCGACCGGCGTGCCGTCAACGAGCGCTTCACCCGCCGTCGGCTCCTCGAGCCCGGCGAGGATGTTCATCAGGGTGCTCTTGCCGCATCCGGAGGGCCCGACGGCGGTGACGAACTCGTTGTCGGCGATGTCGAGCGAGATGCCGTCGAGCGCCACGAAATCCTCGGTGCCCAGGGCGAAGGTCTTCCTGACGTCCCGCAACACGATCTTGGCCGCTGCGGTGTCCGTGGTCGTGGTCATCGGCGCTCCTGCCATCCGGTGAGGCGGGTCTCGGCGACGAGCAGCAGGCGGTCCATGACCAGGCCGAGCACGCCGATCACCGCGATGCCGACGAAGATCGTGGGGAGGTCGTAGTAGATCTGCGCGGCTTGCATCCGGTACCCGATGCCCTGCTGCGCGGCGAGCAGCTCGGCCGCCACGAGGGTGGCCCATGAGGAGCCGAGCCCCACGCGCATCCCGACGAGGATGAAGGGCGTCGAGGCCGGGACGACCACCCGCAGGAAGATCGTGCCGTCCTTCGCGCCGAGCACCCGGGCCGCGTTGAGCAGCGTGCGGTCGACGCTCACCACGCCCTGGAACGTCGAGATGACGCAGGCGAGGAACGCGGCGAGGAAGATCACGAAGATCTTGGGCAGCTCGCCGATGCCCATCAGCACGAGGACGAGCGGCAACAGCGCGAGCGGCGGGATCGTGCGGAAGAACTGGATCCACGGCTCGCACAACCCGCGGCCGACCGGGTACCACCCCATCAGGAACCCGACCGGGATCGCCGCGGCCGAACCGAGCAGGAAGCCGGCGAGCACGCGCCCGAGGCTCGCCATGATGTCGGCCTGCAGGATGCCCTGCCCGAGCAGCGCCGCCGCCTTCGTCACGACCTCGGGAGGCGTCGGCAGCTGCAGCCCGGTACCCGAGAGCACCCACCAGATCGCAATGCCTGCGGTGATCGACACCGCGTTGAGCAGCAGGATGCCGGTGCGCCTGCCGAGACGCCTGGCGCGCGGGCCGCCGGCGCCTCGGTCGGCGCCCGCCACGTTGCGCTCGCTCACGACGGTCATGGCGACGTCCTCTCGGGCCGGGTTGCGGTCATCGGGTCGAGCTCCTCGCCGTGGTGGGCTGGCGGATCGCTTCGGTCCCGGCCGGGTAGGCGGCCAGGAGCGGGGACTGGCGGAAGAGCGCGGCGATCGCGCCGACGGCGCCCGCGAAGTCGGTGCGCTCGGACGCCTTCACCGACGGCATGGCCTCGTCGACGGACGAGAGCTCGTAGCGCAGGGTCGCCGCGATGTGCTCCACGATCGCGGGGGCGACGCGGGTGATCTCGCCGCCGATGACGATGCTCGCCGGGTTCACAGCCATGGCCGCGGCGCCGAGCGCGCGCCCGACCGCGCCCCCGGCCGCGCGGAGGACCTCGTCGACGACCGGCTGGGAACGCGCGACCTCGCGGCCGAGATCGTCGAGGGTGTCGACGTCGACGCCGCGCGCGCGGATCTCGGCGAGGATCGCGGGCACCGAGGCGACGGTTTCGACGCATCCGTGCTTGCCGCAGCGGCACCGGCGGCCGCCTGGCACGGCGGTGACGTGCCCGAACTCCCCGGCCAGCCCGGCCGCGCCGGTCACGAGCCGACCGCCGACGACGAGCCCGCCGCCGACGCCGTCGGACAGGCGCACGTAGAGCAGGTCCTGCACCGCGGCGCCGCTCGCGCTGATCGCCTCGGCGAGTGCGGCGAACCGGGTGTTGTTGTCGACGATCACCCGCGCGCCGAACCGGTCGGCGAACACCGCGTCGATGCCGCGCGCGGACTCCGCCCGGCCCCAGCTCTCCCGCGGCCCGACGCGCGGCGTGGTCGGGTACGGACCGATCACGCCGATGCCGATGCCCTGCAGCGCGCCAAGGTGCAGGCCGCCGCCGGCCGTGACGCGCTCGATGAGGGCGAAGGCCGCACCGAGCCGTTCGTCCCACGTGGACGGGTCGCCGTAGGCCTCGGAGTCCGCGGCGATGACGTCGTGGGAGGCGTCGGCGACCGCGATCTGCACACGCCGGTGTCCGAAGTCGATGCCCAGGTACTGCCCGGAAGCGGGGTCCAGCGCGAGCCGCTCGGCGGGCCGGCCGCTGCCCTCCCGTGATGCGGCATCGGTGTCGACGATGACGATCGCGCTGTGGGCGAGCAGGGTGCCGGTGATCTCGGAGATCGTGGTGCGGGACAGCCCGACCAGGTCGGCGATCTCGCCGCGGCTCAGCACACCGTGTTCCCGCAGGACCCCGAGGACGCGTTCCTCGTGGGTCCGGCGGACCAGGCCGTGCACTCCGGCGTGCTTCATCGGGCCATGATGCGAAGCCGCAATTTTTACATCAACAGTCCGGCAGAAAGAAGCGGGGAATTCTTCGGCACCTGAGCAGAACCATGCCGCCGCGACGGGGTGCGCCACGTGGTGCACGGGGTGGCGGCACAGTGCCGCAGGTAATCGGGCAGCGCGGGCACCTCGACGGGATAGCTGACCTCCCACTGGGTCTCCTGCGGCCAGTTGGCCCCCTGCAGGCGGCGGATCTCGGCCAGGGGCGTTGTCAGGTGACTGACTGCGGCATCGGGGTCTGGTCCCTACCAGCGGGGAGGCGTGTCGGTGACGATGCCGACGCAGCGCTCGGTCATGCGGATCTGGTCGCCGATGAACTGCTCCCGCAGCTCCGCGGGCGCGTCACCGAGGCGGGCCGCACCCCGGATGATGGAGTCGCCCAGCATCACCACCAGGCGTTCCGGTGCCGTACAGGGATCGATCGTGCCCCGGGGCAGCCCGGACAGGTAGTTGGCGTAGCGGCGGTTCATCCGGAGCCGGAGCGTGGTCCAGATGGCGCCGACGGCAGGGTCGACCCCCGCCCGGCTGTCGATCAGCGCCACGAGCGACCCGTGCGCGAAGACGGCCTCGGCGAAGGCGCGGGTGGTCGTTCGGAGCACGGTGAGCGGGGGGAAGGACTCGATGCCGTCCATCAGCTGGGTGGCCTCGAGCCGGGCGCAGACCTGTTCGGCGACGGCGACGAACGCCTCGTCCTTCGATCGCAGGTAGGCGTAGAAGGTGGGCCGTGACGTCCGGGCCCGTTCCGCGATCAGCTCAACGGTGGTCGCCGAGTAGCCCAGCTCGTCGAAGCATGCGGCCGCCGCGGCCAGGAGTTCGCCGCGCCGGGCACCTGTCGAGTCCCGGCGGCCGGCGCGGGCGCGCTCCTGGGCCTCGCTCGTCGTCATGCGGTGGCGCGTCCGGGAACGGCGGTGGGATCGTTGCGGACCTCGGCCGGGTTCGTCTCCTTGAGGAAGTACGCGCTGGCCAGCGTGATCGCGGCCATGGCGATCAGGTAGACCGCAACGCCGGTGGTGGACCGTGTCTCCGCGATGATCGCCGTCATGATCAGCGGGGTGAAGCCACTGATCGCGACCGCTGCGAGCTGGTACGCCAGCGACGCACCCGAGTACCGGACCCGGGGCTCGAACAGCTCACCCATGAACGCGGCCAGCGGACCGTAGGTGAGCGCCTGACCGGTGCTGCTGACCAGCATCGCCACGAACAGCAGCGGGCCGCTCGTCGTCTCGGCCAGCCAGAAGAACGGGAAGGCCCACAGCATCAGAAGGCCGGCGCCGACGAGGATCAACGGCCGCCTGCCCAGCCGGTCGGACGTCCTGCCCGCCCACATGATCACCAGCGGCATGAGCAGGGACGTCGCCATGATGGCGGCGAGGATGACGTCTCGGTCCATCCCGAGACCGCCGCTCTCCCGCGGCAGGCTGCCGTAGCTGACGAACCCGGCGATCCCGACGTAGAACGCCGAGTTGGTGGCCGCCAGCAGGCCCGCGCCCAGCAGGATGCGCCGCCAATGGCTGCGGACGGCCTCGGCCAGCGGGGCCTGTGCGCCGGCCCCGGTCTCGGCGTGCTTCTGATCGACCTCGGCCTTGAGGGTCTTGAACTCGGGGGTGTCCTCGACCTTGGTGTGGATGTAGAGCACGACCGGGAACAGGATGATCGAGAACCAGAACGGCACCCGCCAGCCCCAGCTGACGAAGGTGCCGGCGGGCAGCAGTGTGCTCGCCCCGATCATCATGAGGTTGCCGAGCAGCAGCCCCAGCGGCACGCCCATCTGGCCGAACGTGCCGGCGAAGCCCCGTCGCTTCGGCCCGACCGACTCGGTGAGCAGCAGGACGATGCCGCCCCACTGGGCGCCGCACGCGAGGCCCTGAAGGAAGCGCAGGGTCACCAGCAGGATCGGCGCGGCGGCGATGCCGATCGTCTCCGCGGAGGGCAGGCAGCCGATCGCGAAGGTGGCGGCGCCCATCAGGAGCAGGGACAGCACGACCATCGGTTTGCGCCCGAGCTTGTCGCCGTAGTGCCCGGCGAGGATGCCGCCCAGCGGCCGGGCGATGAAGCCCACGGCGAACGTGCTGAACGCGAGCAGGGTCGCGGTGAGCGGGGTCAGCGCGGGGAAGAACACGGTGGGGAAGACGAGGGCGGCGGCCGTGCCGTAGACGAAGAAGTCGTACCACTCGATCGAACTGCCGATCAGGCCCGAGGCCAGGAGTTTGCGGCGGGCTCGGCGCAGCTCGGGAGTCTCGGTCACCTCGGGTACGGGTGCGTTCATGCGATGTCCTCTCGTGACATGCGCCACGGCGTCGTTGCCGCGCGCCAGCGTCGTTGACGGGAACGTCAATGTCAACGGGCGCACGGAAGGGCACCCGCGAGTCCGACCGCGGAGCGTTCTCACTACTTCTCGCGGTCGTGAAGCGACGCGGGTCTTGCGGTGTGAGCATACGATCATGCCTATGACGCAAGGCGATGATGGACTGGACAGCCTCGTGCGCACACGCATCCGGGCGCTACGGGTGGCGCAGGGCTGGTCGCTGGAGGAGCTGGCCACCCGTGCGCATCTGAGCCCGTCGTCGCTCAGCCGGATCGAGACCGGCCGGCGCCGGCTCGCCCTGGACCAGCTCGTCGACCTCGCCCGAGCCCTGGACACCTCGCTCGACCAGCTCGTCGAGGCCGACACCGACGACGTGATCGCCAACCCGATGATCGACGGAACCCACGGGGCGCTGCGCTGGCCCATCAAGGCGCAGCCGGGCATGACCGTCGCGCGCCAGCGCATGACCGACCCGCCGCCGGACGACCCCTCGCGCCTGCGCGCCCACACGGGCCGCGAGTGGCTCGTGGTCCTCTCCGGCACCGCCGTGCTGATGCTGGGCGACCGCCGCTTGCGCGTGGAGACCAACCAGGCCGCCGAGTTCCCAACCATGCTGCCGCACGCGATCGGTGCAGCGGGGGGACCGTGCGAGATCCTCGGCATCTTCGACCGCGACGCCCGCCGCGGGCACGAGGCCGACAAGGGAGGTCCGCGGCAGGTGAGCGCGCCCCGAGGCCGGTTGCCCGGCTAGCGGGTCCGGCGCCCATCTTCTTGCCAATCGGGCAAGAGGCCGCCCGTTATGCGCAGGACGGCCATACCGTGGGCTCCATGATCCACGCAGCCCACGACCACGACGTCCACGGTCAGTCGGAGATCCTCGACCTCGACGCGGAAGTGCTCGCCGAGCACACCGAATCCGTCATCGCATGGCTGCCCGTCCGGGCGAGTCCGCGCCAGATCGTGGACCTGGGCTGCGGGACCGGTGCCGGAACCTTCGCCCTGCTCAGCCACTTCCCCGAGGCGCACGTCACCGCCGTCGACGCTGCCGTCGAGCACCTGCACCGCCTGCGCGAGAAGGCCGGCCGGAACGGGGTGGCCGACCGCGTGCGCACCGCCCACGCCGATCTCGACGCGACGTGGCCGGATCTCGGCGAGCCCGACCTGGTGTGGGCCTCGGCCTCCCTGCACCACATGGCCGATCCGGACCGCGTACTGCGTCGGATCCACGACACCCTCGTCCCCGGCGGGCTGTTCGCGCTGGTCGAGCTCGCCGGCTTCCCCCGGTTCCTCCCCGACGACGCTCCGGCCGACCGGCCCGGCCTGGAGGGACGCCTCCACACGGCGAGCGACCGCCGGCACGCCGAGCACCTCCGGCACCGCGGCGCCGACTGGGGCCCCGGGCTCACCGCCGCCGGCTTCGCCCGCGAAGCCGAGCGCACGATCACCGTGGACATCGACCGGTCCCGCTCGGAAACGGTCGCCCGCTACGCGCTCGAGAGCCTGCGGCGCATGCGTGCCGCCACGGCCGACGCGCTCCCGGCCGGCGACCTCGCCGCGCTGGACCGGCTGCTCGACACCGACGGTCCGCACTGCATCCTGCGCCGCGACGACCTCGCGGTGCGCACCGAACGAAGGGTGTGGGCGGCCCGACGAGGCGACGTCCGGGAGTGAGGCGGCCGCAGGCCTGGGCGAGCTGCGCGAGGTCAGGTCGTGATGGCACGGGAGGACATGTCGACGACCGTCCGTTCCTCGACCTCGTCGAGGTGCACGGCGGAGGCGTCGCGCGCCGCCACCGGGTCACCGGGCTTGATCGAGCCTGCCGTGGGCCTCCACCGACAGGTGCTGCCAGTCGGCCCAGGTCTTGAGGCGGTCGGCGTAGACCTGCTGGAGCATCGGGTAGAAGCCCTGGCCGAAGAGAACTCGCAGTGGTGGGTTGTCGGAGTCGACGATCTCGAGGAGTGCCTGCGCCGCGGCGGCCGGGTCGCCGGCGGGCTGCTTTCCCGCGAATCCCGCGAGGCGCCGGCGTAGGCCGGGTTGGCTTCGGCCACGTGGCCGTTGGCGAGGGGATCGGGGTTCTTGCCGGACCTGGTGGCGAAGCCGGCGGGCGCGACCACCGTCACCGTGATGCCGAAGTCGGCGACCTCTTGGGCCAGGGATTCGTTCAGCGCTTCCAAGGCCCACTTGGAGATCTGGTAGGCGCCGCCGAGCGGCATTGCGAGGAGCCCGGCGGCCGAGGAGATCTGGATGATGTGACCCGCGCCTCGCTCGCGCAGGTAGGGCAGTGCTTTCTGGATCACCCACATCGCGCCGATCGCCCACCGCGCCCGCCGGCACGTCGATGCCCGCCACCCTCGCGAGGTGGTCTCCTCCAGCCAGGCCCGTGCAGCTCTGGAGTCGTTCCAGCGCGCGTTCGAAACCGGGGACCTGGAGGGCCTCCTCGACGTGCTCGCACCCGAGGTCGTCCTGATCAGCGACGGCGGCGGCGTCGAGCAGGCCGTGCCGCGCCCGATCAACGGCGCCGACAGGGTCGCCCGATCCATCTTCGGTGGCCTCGGCAAGGCGCAGGTCGCGCTCACCAGTATCCGGACGAATGCGCGATCCGCCGCGCGCTGAGCGGAAACATCTGCCGTTGCACCGGATACGTCAGCGCGGTCCGAGCCGTCCGAGCTGCAGCGCGGGCACGTCGCGGAGGGTGATCCGTCGTGCATTCGTGCTGTCACAGGTTCCGGTCGTGCGGCGTCTCATGGCGAATCCATCGAGACGGGGAGCCACGATGACGACCATCAGCGAGACCGCACCTCGGGTCGCGGTCCTGGGCGCGGGGTACGCCGGCGTCACCGCAGCCAAACTGATCGCCGGGAAGAGCGACGCGGCCGTCACCTTGATCAACGACGACGGTCGGTTCCGGGAGCGGATGCGCAACCACCAGCTCGCCACCGGCCAGTGGTTGCGCGACCTGCCATTGCGCGATCTCGTGAAGCGCACCGGAATCCGGCTGGTGATCGACCGCGTGAGCCGTGTCGACCTCGACGGGCGGCAGGTCGAACTGGCGAGCGGGGTCGCGCCGGTCGGCTACGACACGTTGGTCTACGCGCTGGGCAGCCATGCCGACCTGGACGCGGTTCCCGGCGCGGCCGCGCACGCCACGGCCGTTGCCACCGCTGAGCACGCTCAGCGGGTGCGCGTCCGGGTGAGCGGCGCCGGCACGATCGCGGTCGTCGGGGGCGGGCTGACCGGAATCGAGGTGGTCACCGAACTGGCCGAGACGTATCCGGACCGCACGGTGCGCCTGGTCACCAGGGGGACACCGGGCACGATGCTGAACGAACGTGGGCGGCAGCACCTTTCCCGGACCTTCGATCGCCTGGGCATCGAGGTGGTGCCGGAAGCCGCGGTGGCCGAGGTCGCCCGGGACGGTCTGCTGCTGGCGAACGGCGACCACATCGACGCCGACGCGGTGGTGTGGACCACCGGGTTCGCGGTTCCGACGCTGGCGCGGGAGGCCGGGCTGGACGTCGACGACCGCGGCCGCATCCTCGTCGACCCGACGCTGCGCTCCGTGTCGCACCCGGAGGTCTACGGCGTGGGGGACGCGGCCGCCGCCCGGGACGAGGGCGGGCAGGAACTGCGCATGGGCTGCGGGCCCGGGGGCATCGCCGGGGTGATCGGCGCCCTCGCGATCGCGGACCGGCTGGCCGATCGCACCCCCAGGCCGCTGCGCTACTACGACCAGGCCTGGCACATCAGCCTCGGCCGCCGGGACGGCGTCGTGCAGCTCGGCCCGGACGAGGGCAGCCGCGTCCTCACCGGTCGCCTGGCTGCATTCGTCAAGGAGCGGGTCGCGCTCCGCGGCGCTGTGTGGGGACTCCGCCACCCCACCGTCTCCGTCCTCGGCGCCGAGCGGTTCTGACCGGCTCAACGGCAGGGCACAAGGCCCACGCCCGCGGGCGCCACCGAACGAGCGCAGCATGGGCCTGATCGGGAGACAGGAGGCGCGGTTGAGCGCCCGCGGCATCGGGACGGGCAGTAGCGGTTGGGGAAGGTGGAAGCCGGCATCCAGACCGGCTGCATCGGTGCCGGGACTGCCGGCACGCCCACGGCTTCGGCGATCCGGTGACCGGGCACGCCCGGTGGGTGGACGACGATGTCGGCCCCGTCCGGTGCCGCCGCGACCATGTCGGCGAACACACGGTTCCCCGGTGCCTGGCGGATGGATCATCACCGACTTCCGGCCTGCGGAGCCGCTCCCACCGCATCTGTCCGTCCATACGGGGATCAGTCACAACCTCCCGGGGGAGTCGATGCGCGTCAGGTCGGGCCAGCGCCATACGATCACCGGCATGGCCGCCGCGAAGCACCCGCGGTCGCGGCTCATGGCCCTCTCGCTGGCGTTCCTCGCGGCGAGCTGCGCGGTCCTTCCCGGAGCCGGCGTGTCGGCGAGCGGCGGCGTCGCCCCGGACGAGCTCGTGGTGAGCGCGGACGGCCGGTACCTCAGCCACGCCGACGGCCGTCCGTTCCTGTGGGTCGGCGACACCGCGTGGGGCATCTTCGGCCGGCTCACCCGACCCGAGATCACCGAGTACCTGACGGCACGGGCCCAGCAGGGCTTCACCGTGATCCAGATGGTGACGGTCTTCCCGACGTGGGACGGGGTCAACGCGGACGGTGTCGACATCGGGGAGCTGGGCGAACCGAACCCCGAGTACTTCGAGCTCGTCGACCACGCGATCGACGAGACCTTGCGGCTCGGCATGTACCCGGCGGTGTGGCCGGTCTGGTCGCGCGACCAGCACGACCTGATCGACACGGACGACGCGGAGGCATACGGCACGTTCCTCGGCGCGCGCTATGCGGACAAGCCCGTGATCTGGGTGTTCGGCGGCGACGACACCGACCAGCGCCCCGAGGTGTGGCGGCGGATGGCCAGGGGGGTCGCGATCGGTGAGACGGGCAGCGAGGACTACGGCGCGTCGCTCATGACCTACCACCCGGCGGGCCAGGAATCCTCGTCCCAGTCCTTCGAGGACGACGAGTGGCTGGACTTCGACATGGTGCAGACCGGTCATGACTCGAGGCAGCGCAAGCCGTACGAGATGATCACTGACGACCACGGCCGGACACCCGTGAAACCCGTCCTCGACGCCGAGTCGATGTACGAGAAGCACGCCGACGGCTGGGACGACCCCGACCGGATCGCGAGCTCGCAGCTGGTGCGCAACTACATGTACTGGGCGATGTTCGCTGGAGCGTTCGGCCACACCTACGGGCACTGGTACATCTGGCCGTTCGTGGACACCGACCACATCCACCCGTACTCCGACATCGCGCAGCTGCGGGGCGACTGGCGGGCCGACTACCTGCATGACGAGGTGGCCGAGCAGGTCCGCTGGTTCCGCGCGCTGATGGAGTCGCGGCCCTTCCAGACCGGGGTGCCCGCCCAGGACGCCGTCGTCGACGCCGGCGACGGGCTCTCGCGCGTGCAGGCGACGAGGGCGAACGACGGCGCGTACCTCATGGCGTACACGCCGGGCGGGGAGTCGTTCACCGCGGACCTCACGGCCCTGTCGGGCGACGCGGTGAACGCGTGGTGGTACGACCCGCGCACCGGGACCGCCACGCCGATCCCGGACGTGGCGAGCGGCACCCGCACGTTCGAACCCCCGAGCGACGAGGACTGGGTGCTGGTGGCCGACGACGCCGCCCGCGGCTTCGGCCCGCCCGGGCGATAGCCCCGATGTGATCCACAACGAAGTCACGCGCCGCCGAAGCTGTGAACTTCTCAGTAACGCGGGCCCCGCTCCCGTGATACCCAATGGTCAGGTTCTCTGTGCTCGGATTTGTGTAACGGGTTCGTGATCGGGCAGTACCTGCCGTTGTGGGGTCGGTGGGAGCCGCGGAGCACGTCCCGTTGTCAGATCGACGTGGGGATCTGCGCTGGGGTAAGGGGAGCATCGCAGGGTCTGGGGGACCGGTGGCGAAGCGAGTGGGAACTCGGGTGGCCGTAGTGGGGTATGGCTACTGGGGGAGCAAGCACGTACGTGTGCTGAGCACGATGCCGGACGTTGCCGTCGTGGTCGTGGACGAGCACGTCGGACGCCTCGAGGAGGCGGTGGCCTACTACCCGTCGATCGAGAGAACGGCCACGTCCCTCGCGGACGTGCTCGACGACGTCGATGCCGTGCTGGTGGCCACGCCACCCGCGGGGCATGCCGAGATCGCGTTGCAGGCGATCAACGCGGGCAAGCACGTGCTCGTGGAGAAGCCGATGGCCACGTCGGTCGCGGACGCCGAGGCGATGGTGATCGCGGCCGCCGTGCACGGCGTGCAGTTGATGGTCGGGCACACCTTCGAGTACAACGCGGCCGTCCGCCGGCTGCGGGAGATCATCCGTTCGGGAGCGCTGGGCCGCGTCCTCTACATCGACTCGGCCCGGTTGAGCCTCGGGCGGTACCAGCGCGACGTGAACGTGATCTGGGACCTCGCCCCGCACGACATCTCGATCGCCTCGTACCTGCTCGACGAGCTGCCGGTCGCGGCCTCGGTGTGGGGTGACCGCAACGTCACGCCGTGGCGCGAGGATGTCGCCTACCTGCGGCTGGACTTCCCGCAGACGCGCGCGTTCGTGCACGTGAGCTGGTTGAACCCGAACAAGGTGCGCCGCACCACCGTGGTGGGCGAGCGGAAGATGGCCGTCTACGACGACATGTCCGACAACGAGCGGATCCGGATCTACGACATCGGGGTCGACCCCTCGAGCATCGACGACCCGCACAGTGCCCACGAGCGCCCGGTGAGCTACCGCACCGGCGACATCGTCTCGCCGTTCGTGGCGTTCCACGAGCCGTTGATGGCCCAGGACCGGGCCTTCGTGGACTCGGTGCGCACCGGTATCCCGTCGGAGACGCCGGGCGAGCGCGGCCTCGACATCGTGCGGGTGCTCGCGGCCACCGACTCCGCGCTGGTCACCGGGCGTACCGTGCCCGTGATGAAGCCCTCGCGGATCGTCCCCGGCGTGCGAGCGGTCTTCTAGACGCCTCGTCGACGCGCGCCCTACCTCGACCTGGCCGCTTCGCCCCTCGACCTCCGCGACGATCTCGACGTGACCTGGAAGATCCGCGTTCCTCGGGCCGGCGTCAGTCGAGTGTGGACCGGATCAAGGGAGTCAGGGCATCCACGGCGTAGGGAATGCTCAGAACTGAGCCCGCGGACAGTGCGAGGGCGACATCGAAGTGGCAGGCCGATGGTCGGCGCGATCCGGTTCAGCGTGCGGTACTCGGCTTCGTCGCCGGGGGAGCGTGCGATCGGCCAGGCGAGGTTAGCAGCGCCTTACCGGGTTGCGCACCGCTCAGGATCGGGGCAGCGGGCGGCCGCAGACGCGTGATGCTCGAGAGAGGATCCCCGTCCGCCCAGAGATGAGGCTCACGTCGCACGGCGGGCGCGTAGCTTGCGCAGCCCCTGCTCGTCACGATAGGCAAGGCTCCCCTGACCTGTTGAGTGAAAGGGTTGTCGTGGAGCTGACAAGGCGCCATCTCCTCCGAGCCACCCTCGGCTTGGGAGCGGCGGGATTCGCACTAGCCGGATGCGGGTCGGATGTCGGGTCGGACTCGCGTGCGTCGGCTGGGCCGCCGCGAGCCGGTGGCACCTTGCGCGTCGGTGCGCTCGGCAAGGCGTCCGCCATCACCCAGGATCCGCACTCGACGATCGCGAACGACAGTGACTATCTGATCCTTTCACTGGTCTACGACGCGCTGACCGTTCCGGGCGCCGAACAGGCGACGGCCCCACGGCTGATGAGCCGGTGGGAAGCCGACGCGTCGCAGCGCAGGTGGACGTTCACGATTGCCGAAGGGGCTAGTTTCCACGACGGGTCCCCGGTGACCTCCGCTGACGTCGTGTGGTCGTTGCAGCGGCTGCGCGGGCAGTCCTCAGGAGCGACGAAGGTACCGGTCGAGCCGAACGCGATCACCGCGGCCGGGGACCGGGCGGTGGTGCTCGATTCGACAGAACCGAACAGCGCGCTGCCGCTCCTGCTCCGCCTCGTCACGTTCACGATGAAGAAGGACACGACGGAGATCGCCGGAGCGCCGGGCTCCGGGCCGTTCCGTCTGGAGTCCTACAGCGGCGGGAACGCCCGGCTGGTCGCCAACCCGGCGTGGCACGGTGGTGCGCCGCTGCTCGAGGCCATCGAGGTCACGATGTTCGAGAGCCCGCAGGCGATGAGCAACGCCGTCCTGGCCGGGCAGATCGACCTCGCATCGAACGTCGGTCCGGTCGCGGCCCGTACCGCGGAGGGCCGCGGCGAACTGGCGGTTGTGCGGCGTCCCAACGACACGTCGATGCCCGTGGTGATGCGGACTTCCGACGGTCCGTTCGCGGATCCGCGGGTTCGCGAGGCGATGCGGCTGGTCGCGGACCGCGACGCCCTGGTCCGGCAGGCCTTGTCGGGGTACGGAAGCGTGGCCAACGACGTGATGGGCACTGCGGATCCCGACTACGACCGCTCGCTCCCGCAGCGCCCGAGAGATGTCGCCCGGGCATCGGCACTGCTCGACCAGGCCGGCTTCGACCGCTCCCAGCGCATCCCCTTCCACACCACCGAGGAGATCTTCGGGCTCGCCGATTCCGCCACGCTCTTCGCCAACCAGGCGCAGGAGATCGGCGTGAACCTGGAGGTGATCCGGCAGGACCCCACCGTCTTCTACGACAGCATCTGGCTGACCGCCCCGATCTACACGATGTACTGGGGCACGAACGACTCGGTCGTCTTCTTCGCGCAGAAGACCCTCAACTCCGCCGCGACCTGGAACGAGACGGCCTTCCACGATCCAGAGTTCGACGCGGCCTACGCCCGGTCGGTGTCCAGCAGCGATCCGGCCGCGGCCGTCGCGGCCGTGACGGCGATGCAGCGCATCCAGCACGAACGCGGCGGGTATCTGCTGTGGGGCATGGCCGACGGCGTCGACGTGGCCTCGACGCGCGTGCAGGGCCTGCCCGTCCTGCCCGGGTACGGGCGAGTCCAGCTCGAGAAGGCCTGGCTGTCCGCGTGACCACCGCGGCCACAGGCGATATCGCACGGACATCCGTGCACCGGTGGCGCTCGGTGGCAGCCGCGATCGTCGGGACGCTCGGCCGCAGGATCCTGCTCTTGCTGGTGCTGCTGCTGGCGGTGTTCGGGGTCGTAGCGCTGCTGCCCGGCAACGCAGCGAGCGCGACGCTGGGGCGCTCGGCCACGGACGCTGAGATCGCGGCCCGGGTCGGGGAGCTGGGCATCGATCGGCCGCTGCCGGTGCGGTTCGGGACCTGGTTGGGGGGTCTCGTGACGGGCGATCTGGGGACGTCGGCTCGGGGTGTGCCAATCGGCAACCTGATCGGGGAGCGCTTCCCCGCGACGCTGCAGCTCGGCGGCCTGGCGCTCGCCGTGACCGTGGTGGTGTCGCTCCTGCTCGGCGGGTGGTGGGCAACCCGGCCGAACGGGTGGCTGGCCACTGTCCTCTCCCCGGGCACGATGATGATCATCGCGATCCCGGAGTTCGTGACCGCCATCCTGCTCGTCACGGTGCTCGCCCTGTGGCTCGGCCTGCTGCCCGCTGTGAGCGCGAGCGGGCCCGCAGCGCTGGTCATACCCGTGCTGGCCCTCGCCATACCCCAGATCGGGTGGAACACCAGGGTCGTACGCGCAGCCATCGTCGATGCGTCGAGTGCGCCGCATGTCGAAGCAGCGCTCCTGGACGGCGTTCCCGTCGTGTCGGTGGTGCGTCGGCATGTCCTGCCTCGGGCTCTGCCGACGATCGCCGCGTCCATCGCGACCACCGTGGGGATCGTGCTGGGCGGCGCGATCGTCGTCGAGACGATCTTCAACTATCCCGGCGTGGGCTCGGTCCTGGCCGGTTCGGTGGCCGACCGCGACTCGCCCCTCGTCGCTACCGTCGTGGCGTTCACCGGCGCCGCGATCATGGTCGTGCTGCTGGCGGCGGATCTCGTCCGCCACTGGGTCGCTGGAGACCCGTCATGACCCGGATCGAGCTCGACGCGCCGAAACAGGGACGGCGCCGCGCCATCCTGCGGATCGTTCCGGCCGTCGTCGTGGTATTCCTCGCCGCGCTCGGTCCGTTCCTGGCGCCGAAGCCCCTGGAGGAGGCGGTGTCGATCCCGTTCGGCTCGCCGGACGGGATCGCCGTGCTCGGCGGGGATCATCTCGGGCAGGACGTGCTCAGCCACGTCCTCGCCGGCGGATGGGGCCTCGTGCTGCTCGCCGGGATCATCGCGGTGACGGTGACCGGCCTGGCGGCACTGCTCGGGGTGGTCGCCGCGCTGCGCCCCCGCGCCGGTGCGGTGATCGAACGGGTCGCTGACCTGCTCATCCTGATCCCACCGGTACTGGCCATCCTGCTGGTCATGCTGTCCTGGCCCCGGTCCGGCGCACTCGGTCTGGTGCTGCTCGCCGTGGTACTCGGCACGCCCTACAGTGCCCGGGTCGTCGCCGCGTCGGCGGCCACAGTCGCCGGCTCGGGCTACGTCGAAGCTGCGGTCGCGGGCGGCGAGACCTTCGGCCATCTGGTGTGGCGGGAAGTCCTCCCGAATCTGCGCACCACGATCGTCACGATGCTCGGGCTGCGGTTCGTCGAAGCGGTCTATGTCGTGAGCACCGCGGCCTTCCTCCAGCTACCGACCGGGTTGGGCACGACGAACTGGGCTCTCATGATCCGGGAGAACGGCGAAGGTGTACTGCTCAACCCGGCTGCGGTGTTGGCTCCCAGCCTTGCGGTGGGGGTGCTTGCCGTGAGCGTCAACCTCACCGTCGACGCGCTGTCTCCCCGCGCCCGCCGCCTCACCACGCTGGTCCACAGGCGGTCGCCGCGGGAGCCCCTCCGATGAGCGCGACCGGTGACGTCGCCGGACGAGGTCTGATCGTGGAGCCGGTCGTCATGGCCACGGTCACCGGCTTGACCGTGATGGCTGCCGGTCCCGTAACCCTTCTGCGGGGCGGTGGGTTGACCTTGCGGGCCGGCCGGATCAGCGTCATCACCGGCCCGTCGGGGTCCGGCAAGACCACGCTGATGCGGGCCCTGCTCGGGCACCTCCCTGCCGGAGCGACCCGGGAAGCAGGACTCGTCGACGTAGGCGGCACCGACCCGTTCACGCTGAGCGGTCCGCAGCTGCAGCGTTTCCGTCGGGCAAACCTCGCTTACGTCGGCCAGGACCCCGGCGCGGCGTTGAACCCGACCATGCGCGTCGGGACGCTGCTCGCAGAGGTGGCCGCGGATCGGGACCGGGCCGCGCTGCGTGCGGTTCTCGAACAGGTGTCACTGCCCGCGCACTACCTGCGCCGGCGACCGGCCGAGCTGTCGGGCGGCGAGCAACGCCGGGTCGCGATCGCTCGGGCGCTGGGCCGCCGGGTCCGCATCCTGCTGATCGACGAACCACTGGCCGGGTTGGACCCCGCCCTGCGGGCCGGGATCGCGTCCCTGCTGCGCGGCCTCGCCGACGACCACGGCCTCGCGATCGCGGTTTCGGGTCACGACAACTCAGCGCTCGGCGCGCTCGCCGACGACGTCGTCGACCGTACCGGCGACCGCGCCCGATCCAGCGCGGCTGGGCGCCCGGCGCGCTCCCGGGCACCCGCCGACCCGGGGCGCACCCGGGCGCCGGCCGACGCGGCGCCGGTGATCCTCTCCGCCGAATCGCTCGCGGGATCGGTGGACCGTGGCCGTACCCGGATCGTGCACGGCGTCGATCTTCAGGTCCGGGCTGGCACGGCCTCGGCGTTGATCGGCGCCTCGGGCGCAGGCAAGACCACCGTGGCGCGGATCCTGGTCGGCCTCCATCAGAGCAGCACCGGGCGAATCGAGCTCCACGGCACGCCGCTACACCACCGTGCCGAGCGTCGGTCGTCCGAACAGAAGCGGCGGATCGCGTGGGTACCCCAGGACCCCCTGTCCACCCTCAACCCCAGCCGCACGATCGGCGCGACGTTGAGCCGACCCCTGACCCGACACCGGGTCGTACCGACCGATGAGCGCGAGCACCGCATCAGAGAGCTGCTCGCACAGGTCGAACTCCCACCCGCATCGGCGGCCCGCTACCCGCACGAGCTCTCTGGCGGGCAACGGCAGCGGGTAGCCATCGCGCGGGCCCTCGCCTCAGAGCCGGACGTGCTGATCTGCGACGAGATCACGTCCGCCCTCGACGCCGCCACCGCTGGAGCGATCATGGAGTTGCTGGCCGAGGCCCAATCGCGTCGCGGGCTGGGCCTATTGCTGATCACCCATCAGCTGGCCCTGGTCGACCGGCACTGCGCCACGGTCACCGTGCTGCACCGCGGTGCCCTCGTCGAGGCCGGCCCCGCGGATTCCGTGCTCGGCGACCCGCGCCACCCGGCCACCGTGGAGCTGGTTACCGGCGACCCCTCACCGAAGACGCCGTGAAACCACGGCGAGTGCCACCTCGGCTCGCGAAGCTGGGCGGTACGGAGCTCGACCCCCGCGGCGCGGAGCTGACTCGGATTCTGACCGAACGGGAGGAGGCCAGCGGCTTCGGCCCGAGTCGTCGGCCGCGTCATGAAAGGCCAGATTTGGGGTCAACCAGAGATCACGCTGCTCGGACGTGCCGATGCGCCACAGGAGCCGCGCCGAGCCGGCAACGACGACACGAAAAGCCGCTCTCAGGGTGGCCGACCCTTGGAGGGTCGTCGAGGCGCAGGAAACTTGCAGCGCGATCAAGATAACAATCCAGCACGGCTCCACCCCCTGCTGCCGGTGCGATGGCGACGGCTACGTGGGTTGGTGCCCCGTGCTGGCTCGTGCGCGGCGAGCCTGCGGACGGGGCGCGCGCCCGCGGCGTCGCGCTGCTGGAGCGGGTGGGCCTCGCCGACAAGTGCGGCTCCTACCCGCGGCCGCTCTCGGGCGGCCAGCAGCAGCGGGTGGCGATCGCGCGGGCGCTCGCCATGCGGCCCAAGCTGATGCTGTTCGACGAACCGACCTCGGCGCTCGACCCCGAGCCCGTCGGGGAGGTCCTCGATGTGATGCGGGCGCTCGCCCGCGACGGGCTCACGATGATCGTCGTGACGCACGAGATGGGTTCGCCCGCGAGATCGGCGATCGGCTGGTGTTCATGGACAACGGGCGCGTCGTCGAGGAGGGCGTGCCGCCCTAGGTGCTCGCCGCCCCGAGGCACGAGCGGACGAAGGCCTTCCTGGCGAAGGTCCTGTGAAGGAGGAGTGGGATGCAGTACGACGTCGCGGTGGTCGGGCTGGGCGCGATGGGGTCCATGGCCGCCTGGAGTGCCGTGGTCCGGGGAGCGTCGGTGGTGGGCTTCGAGCGGTTCGGGATCGCGCACGACCGGGGCTCGTCGCACGGCGGGTCACGGATCTTCCGGCGCACGATGTTCGAGGGCGAGCACTACAACCCGATCGTCGCGCGCGCCGAAGAGCTGTGGCGGAAGCTGGAGCAGGAGTCGGGCACGCGGCTGCTGCAGCGCTCGGGCGGCCTGTGCATCGGGCCGCGCGACGGTGAGCTGATCGTCGACGCGCTGCGCTGCGCCGCGGCCGGCGGGGTGGAGCACGAGCTGGTGGAGGCCGACGAGCTCGCCGCGCGGTTCCCGCAGCACGCGCACATCCCCGGCGACGTCGGCGTCCACGAGCCGGGCGCGGGAGTGCTGAACCCGGAGGCCGCGATCACGGCGGCGACCGGGCTGGCCGTCGCCGCGGGTGCCCGGCTGCGCACGGGATGCGCGGTCACCGCGGTCCGGCCCGAGGACGGCGCGGTCACGATCGAGACGCCCGGCGAGGTCGTCACCGCCCGCCGCGCGATCGTCGCGACCGGGGCCTGGTTCACCGACCTGCTGCCGGAGCTCGCGCTGCCCTTGCGAATCCAGCGTTCGTCGCTGATGTGGTTCACCGGCGCCGACCGGGCGCCGTACCGGCCCGACCGCTTCCCGGTGTTCATCCGGGAGAGCGGTTCGGTCGACGGCTGGGGCATCCCCGACGTCGACGGGCGCGGTGTGAAGCTGGGCGCCGGTCCGACGGCGCCCAAACCGTGGATTGACCACCCCCGCGACAACGACCACCCCGTCGACGAGAAGGACGTCGAGCCCGTGGCCGGATTCTGCCGCGCCGCGTTCCCGGGCCTCATTCCGGCCCCGGTCGACGCCAGGGCCTGCATGAACTCCAAGACCCCCGACGGCGACTTCGTGCTCGGCATCCCCGCGGTCGGACCGCGCCTCGTGCTCGCGGGAGGCTTCTCCGGGCACGGCTTCAAGCACGCCGCCGCCGTCGGCGAGATCGTGGCCGACCTGGCGCTCTCCGGTGGGACCGCGATCCCGCTGGAGCGTTTCTCCCCCGACCGGTTCAGGAGCTGACGATGGAGTACCGCCCCTGGGGCGCACCGGGCTGCGGGTCGGCCCGGTGGCGCTCGGAACGATGAACCTCGGCCCCGTCACGCCCGGGGAGCAGGCCCACGCGATCATGGATCGGGCGCTCGACCGGGGTGTCGTCCTCTTCGACACCGCCGACGTCTACGGCGCCGACGCCAACCGCACGATCGCCGATGCCTCGCCGCTCAAGGGCGCACCGAGGAGATTGTCGGCAGCTGGTCCGCCGCCGATCTCGCCCGGCGGGACCAGGTCGTGCTGGTCTCGAAGGCGTACGGGCGGATGGGGCCGGGCCAGAGCGACATGCTCCTGTCCGCGAGGCGCCTGCACCGGGCGTGCGAGTCGTCCCTGCGCCGGCTGCGCACCGGCCCACCTGGACGTCTTCCTGCTCCATCACGTCGACCGCGCCACCGGCTGGGACGAGATCTGGGAGGCCCTCGGCGACCTGCGGCAGGTCGGGAAGATCCGCTGCGCCGGCACGAGCAACTTCGCGGGGTGGCAGATCGTGCGGGGCAGGAGGCGGCGAAGGCGCGTGGGATGCTCGGCCTCGTCGCGGAGGAGGCATCTACGACCTCATGGAGCGCACCGTGGAGCTGGACGTGCTGCTGGCCTTCCTCGCGTACGGGATCGGGCTGCTGCCCTACAGCCCGCTCAACTCGGGGTTGCTCGCCGGGATCCTCGGCAAGCGGGAGACTGCGGCCCGCAGCGCGAGCGGCCGGGCGGCCCCGGGCTCGCGGCCCGGCGCGACGCGATCGAGCGGTTCGAGGCGCTCTGCGCGGAGTTCGGCGCCGCGCCCGCCGTGGTGGCGCAGGCCTGGCTGTGCGCGCAGGACGGGGTGGCGTCGGTGGTCGTGGGGGCCCGGAAGGCCGCGCACCTGGACGACGGCATCGCCGCCGCCGAGACGGTGCTCCCGCCGGACGCGCTCGCCGCACTCGACGAGATCTTCCCTGGGCCAGGACCCGCACCGGAGGCGTACGCGTGGTAGCCGCATTCCAGCCCTTTGACCTCGAATACTGGCAGTCCGAGTACGAGCAGACGGTCGCCCACAACCTCGCCGACAGCTCGATCACCGGCGTCTCGCTCGGCGACCTGCTCGGCGACGACGTCGACGTCGCCCGGCTGCTGGCCGTCGACCTGCACTACCCGGAGGTCAACGGCGAGCGTGGCCTCCGGGAGCTGATCGCCGCCCGCTACCCGGGCACCGGCGTCGACGACGTGCTGCTCGCGGCCACCGACTCCGCGCTGGTCACCGGGCGCACCGCCCCGGTGCTGAAGCCCGCGCAGATCGCCGGCGTGCGAGCCGTCTCATGAGCGCCCGTCGGAGCGTCGGACGCTCAGGAAGAGCCGGTGCGCGACGACGACCGTCGTCAGCCAGGCCAGCCCGAGTGCCCAGGCGACGACGACGTCGGTCAGCCAATGATGACCGAGATAGACGCGGGTGAGCCCCATGGTCACTGCGAAGATCACCCCGACGGTGATGATCAGCACCCGGGCCCAGCCGGTCCGCTTGCCTCGGACGATGAGATAGCAGACGATCCCCGCCAGCGCCACTGCGTTGAGCGAGTGACCGCTGGGGAACGACGCGCTCAGCTCGTAGGGCGGCACCGCGTCGATGAACGGCGGGCGGGTCCGTCCCACGACCGCCTTACCCAGGATCGTCAGCGTCACGGAACCGGCCGCCGTGGCCGCAATCAGTACGATCGGTGTCCAGCGACGCCAGTGCAGCGCGAGTCCGAGCGCCACCATGGTCGCCAGGGGCGATAACACCGCTGCGCCCCCGACCTGTGTGTATCCGCCGATCACGGCATTGGCAGCCGGGGTGCGAAGGTCTTCCGCCGCCTGCAGGGCGGGTTGGTCGAGGGCGGCGATCCCATCGCCCTCGGTGACGGCGTCGTACACGGCGGCGGCCGCTGCGGTGAGCAGGCCGAGGAGGACCAGCCCCATCGCCAGCGTGACCGCGAGCACCTCGTACGGCCCCAACCAGCGCCGCAGGCGCAGCACCAACCGGACCCCGAGGCGCCCGATCGCGGTCGGCCACACGGTCAGGTCACGCGACCCGACGAACCGCTGTCGTGGCGGGTCATCGAGACCACGCTCGCGGCGACCGCCGCTCATTCCGCTCGTCCGTGTTGCGGTAGGAACAAGGTGAACGTGACGGGCGACGCGCTGCTCAGCAGGAGGCGGCCGCCCTCCGCCTCGGCGAGGCTGCGCGCCAGGGCCAACCCGATGCCGTGCCCGTCCGCGCCCGGCGAACGGACGAACAGGTTCTCGGTCCGCGGGATCCCGACGCCCTCGTCGATCACGTCGATTGCCAGCGTTTCGGTGGCGTCGCGCACCAGCAGCGTGACCGTGCCGTGTCCGTGGCGTTGCGCGTTGTCGAGCAGCACGGTGATGATCTGGCGTACCGCGGCGTTCGAGGCGGCGGCGGTGGGGATCCCGTCGGCGACGTGGATGCGCAGCGGTCGCCCGGCCGCCGCGAGCACGCCGTGCCAGTTCTCCCGTACGTCGTTCAGCAGCTCGTCGAGCAGGAGCGGTCCGGCCGATGGTGTGGTCTCGCGGGCGAGTTCCAGCAGCTGGAGCACGGTGTGTTCGAGGCGATCGGTCGAGTCGATGGCCTCTTTGATCGCCCCTTCCAGATCCTGGCCCGGCGGGTCGAGCGCTGTCTCCAGGCCGAGGCGAAGCCCGGCGAGCGGGGTGCGGAGCTGGTGGGATGCGTCCGCCGAGAACGCACGCTCGCGGGCGATCGTGTCGCCGATCCGGGCCGCGGTGCGATCGATGGTGGCGCCGACCGCGTCGATCTCCGGGATGTCTGAGGCCAGTGTGCGCAGGCTGAAGTCACCGTCGCCCATCCGTTGTGCCGAGAAGGCGAGTTGCTCGAGTGGATAGGCCAGTCGTGCGGCCTGCCGGCGGGCCACCAGCCAGACCAACCCCACGGCCATGGCGCCGAGCACCAGCATCGCCACCCACACCGCTGCGATCCGGGGGTAGATCGCCGACCGCGGTGTCGCCACGCGTAGCACTCCGACGATCGCGCCGTCGTCGATCACCGGGACCGCCTCCACGAGATCGCCGCCCTCGTCGCCGGCTACGACACGACCGGTGAGGGCCAGCCGGGTCTGCGCGTCGGCCGGGCCCGGGCCGGGTCCGGAGAGCCTGGCTCCCGATCGGTCGTAGAGCGTGGCCGTCATGTCCGGTTCCAGCGCCGGAGCGGCTACGAGACCCTGTCCGCTCGCCAGTTCGGCGGAGAGGCGCAATGCACCCGTCTCGGCAACCCTGCTGAGCTCGGACCGCTCGTCGTCGAAGAGGTACGTCGACACGATCGCCGCCAGCGGAAGGCCGAACAGCGCGATGGCCAGCACGGCAGCGGTCACCGTGAGCCGGACGATCCGTCGTCGCACTGGTCCTCCGTAATCCGGGGCGTGTACTCCAGCATGGATGAACCCGCGCGCACGCGAGCCGAATTTGCCATCCGTTGGCCCTTGTCGGGCGTGCCGCTTCCCCGCCTCGGCCTAGCGTCCACGATATGAGTACTGCCGGACAGGCCATGCCGGTCGCAGGCGCGGCCGCCCTGCTGATCGCCTTGTCGGCCTGCTCCGGATCGACGCCGAGCCCGCCGCCACCCTCGGCGACGGGCATGCCCGCTGCCGCCCCGTCGACGCAGCTGTCCGCCACCACCGCGCCCGCGGTCGAGGCTCCGGTCGCCGGTGACATTCCGGACGACCAGGTGTTCGTGCCCTACTCCCCGGCCGACCAGCGTTATGCGGTGTCGGTGCCGGAAGGGTGGTCGAGAACGGACGCCGGCGGCGCCGTGGTGTTCACGGACAAGTTCAACTCGGTGCGCGTGCAAGTGGTGCCGAGCCCGGGCGCGCCTACCGCCGACTCGGCGCGGGGTGCGGAGTTGCCCGGGATCGCCGCGACGATGCCTGGCTTCCGCGCCGGCGACGTCACCATCGTGACGCGCAAGGGCGGCCCCGCCGTGTTGATCACCTATTTCGGCACCTCGCAGGTCGATCCGGTCACCGGGAAGGCCGTCGCGGCGGCCGTGGAGCGCTACGAGTTCTGGCGCGCCGGCCAGGAGGCGATCGTCACCCTGACCGGCGCCGAGGGAGCCGACAACGTCGACCCGTGGCGGACTGTCAGCGACTCGTTCCGGTGGCAGTGATGGTTGCCGTCGGGATGGCCGCCGTCGAAGTGACCTCGGTGCACAGGTTCTTCCGGGTCGGCGGCGACGAGACGCTCGCGCTGCAGGATGTGACATTCCATGTCAACGCCGGCGAGATGGTCGCGGTCGTCGGCCCGTCCGGGTCGGGGAAGTCGACGTTGCTGGCCTGCCTGGCCGGGCTCGACGAACCCGACGGCGGCAGGGTCGTGACCTGCGGTGAACCCGTGAGCGGGCAGCCCGAACGGGTGCGAACGTGCCTGCGCGGCCGGATGATCGGGTTTTTGTACCAGAGCGGGAACCTGTTCGATCACCTGAGGGTGGAGGACAACATCGTGCTCGTGCGGTCGCTCACCGGGCGGCGCGACAAGCGGCCCGTCGATGTCGACGAGCTGCTCGGGTCGGTGGGTCTGTCCGACCGGGGCAAGTTCTACCCGAGCATGCTTTCCGGAGGTGAGGCCGCCCGGGCGGGACTCGCAGTGGCGTTGGCCAACGATCCGGCGGTGCTGCTGGCCGACGAGCCGACCGGCGAGCTCGACACCGAGGCCGAGGATCTCGTGCTCAACCTTCTGCTGGACGCGGCGGACCGCGGTGTCGCCGTCGTGGTGGCCAGCCACAGTGCTTCCGTCGCTGCAGCGGCGGACCGGACCCTGCTGCTGCGGGACGGGAGGTTGGTTCGATGACCGGCGAGCCACTCGTCGTGTGTGCAGGCCTCGCCCGCACGTACGGCAGCGGGTCGAACGCGGTGGTGGCCGTGCACGGCGCGTCCGCGACGGTCCGTCGCGGCGACCGCATCGCGGTGTCGGGCCCATCGGGTTCGGGCAAGTCCACGCTTCTGCACCTGATGGCCGGCCGGGACACGCCGACAGCGGGCACCGTCACCCGGTCGACAGGCGCTGCCTGCCGGCCAGGTGACGTCGGCGTCGTGTTCCAGGGACCGAGCCTGCTCACCGAGCTGACCGCCCGCGAGAACGTGGCGCTGCCGATGCTTCTCGCCGGGGTCGACGAAGGAGATGCCGGCCGGCGCGCCGACGCGGCACTCTCTGCGCTCGCCATCGGCAACCTCGGCGATCGGCTACCGGCGGAGATCTCCGCCGGACAGGCCCAGCGGGTCGCCGTAGCCAGGGTGCTGGCGGCCGAGCCACTGCTCGTCCTGGCCGACGAGCCGACCGGGCAGCTCGACCGCGCCACCGCGGATCAGGTCGTCACGGTCCTGCTCGAGGCGGCCGACCTGCTCGACGCGGCCCTGGTCATCGCCACTCATGACGAGTCCGTCGCCGCTCGGATGACCACGCGCTGGCGGATGCTCGACGGCCGGCTGCGGGTCGTCGCGTCGAACGACCGCCGACCGGTTGCCCGGACCACTCCATGATCGTGATCTGGGGGCGCGGGCTGCTCCGCCGGCGCCGTGCGTACCTCGCCGCGGCCGCAACCGGCGTAGGCATCGCGGTGGCGCTGCTGGCGAGCCTGGGCGCGTTCCTGGTCGCGGCCGAGGTCTCGATGACCGAGCGGGCCGCCGCTGGCGTGGCGGTCGACTGGCAGGTCCAGGTGGCACCGGGCAGCGACCCCGCGACCGTGCTCGACGCTGTGCGCGCCGCGCCGGGAGTGGTGGCGAGCGCGCCCGTCGCGTTCGCCGGTGCGGAAGCGCTGACCGCCGTCACGGCGGCCACCACCCAGACCACCGGCGCCGCCACCCTCGTCGGGTTGCCCGACGGGTACCGCAGCATGTTCCCCGGTGAGATGCGCACCCTCGTGGGCGCCGACGAGGGTGTGCTGCTCGCCCAGCAGACCGCCGCGAACCTGCACGTCGCGCCCGGCGACACCATCCAGGTCGTCCTACCCGGCCGAACCCCGACCAGCGTTCCGGTCGACGGCGTGGTCGAGCTGACCGCGGCCGACTCGCTGTTCCAGCACGTCGGAGCGCCGCCGGCCGGCCAGCCGACAGCGCCTCCGGACAACGTCGTCGTGCTGCCAGGACGGCGTCTGGCCGACATGTCGGCTGCGGGCGGCGACCAGGTCAGTGTGCAGGTGCACGCCGCCTACACCCGGGCGCTGCCCGCCGACCCGGCCACGGCCTACACCGCGGTGACGACCGCGGCCCACAACCTGGAGGCGCGGGCCGCCGGAGCTGCCCTGGTCGGCGACAACCTCGCCTCGGCTCTGGACAGTGCCCGCAGCGACGCGGCATACGCACGGATCCTGTTCCTGTTCCTCGGTACCCCGGGCGCGGTGCTCGCGGGCCTGCTGACCAGCGCGGTGACCGGTGCCGCGGCCGAACGGCGCCGCCGGGAACAGGCGCTTCTCCGCACCCGCGGCGCAAGCGCAGCCCAGCTGACGCGCCTCGCATTCGTGGATGCGGCGATCGTCGGTGCCGCCGGCAGCCTGGCCGGACTGGGGACGGCTGCGGTCCTGGGCAGCCTCGTGTTCGGCTCGACCGGCTTCGCGGCCACGACCACCTCGCTGGTGTCGGTGGTGACGGCCGTGGCGGCCGGGTTGGTGATCGCAGCGCTCACCGTCGTGGTGGCGGCGCGGCGGGACCAGCGCACGATCACGGTGGCGGCGGCAAGGGCAGCGGCCGCGACCCGACCGAAATCCCCCCAGTGGGCCCGCTCCGGTCTCGATGTCGTCGTCCTCATGCTCGCCGCCGTCGTGTTCTGGATCTCCGGGCTGAACGGCAACACGCTGGTCGTCGCACCGGAGGGAACTCCGGCCATCGCGGTCTCCTACTGGGCGTTCGCCGGCCCCGCGCTGCTGTGGCTGGGCATCGGCCTCGTCACCTGGCGGCTCGTCGACCTGGCTCTGGGACACGGGCGGCGGTTGCTCGCCACGGCTATGCATCCGCTGACCGGGAACCTCTCGACCACGGTGGCGGCCGCGCTGGCCCGCCGCCGCCGACCGCTGGCCAGGTCGATCGTGCTGCTCGCACTCGCGGGGTGCTTCGCGATCTCGACCGCCACCTTCGACGCGACCTACCGGCAACAGGCCGAGGTCGACGCGCTGCTCACCAACGGTGCCGACGTCACGGTCACGGAGGCCCCCGGCGCCGCCGTGCCGCCGGCCGCTGGGGCCACGCTGGCCACGGTCGCGGGAGTCGCCGGGGTCGAGCCGCTCCAGCACCGCTTCGCCTACATCGGGGCCGACCTGCAAGATCTCTACGGTGTGCGACCGGCCACGATCGGCGGGGTCACCGCGCTGCAGGACGCCTACTTCGAGGGCGGCAGCAGCCGGCAGCTGATGGACGCCCTCGCCGCGCGACCCGACTCGGTGCTGGTCAGCGCGGAAACCGTGACGGACTTCCAACTCCAACCGGGTGACCTGATCAAGCTGCGGCTACCGGACAGCCGCACCGGGCAGCTCACTGAAGTGCCGTTCCACTACGCCGGGATCGTCAAGGAGTTCCCCACGGCACCCAACGACAGCTTCCTCGTGGCCGATGCCGACTACGTCGCGCGCAGCACGGGAAGCGACGCTGTGGGTGCCTTCCTCGTCGACACCGCCGGCGCCGACACCGTGGTCGTCGCCGACCGGATCCGCGCCCTGCTGGGCCCCGGCCCCACTGTCACCGACATGTCGGCGGCCCGCGGGCGGGTCGGTTCCAGCCTCACCTCGGTCGAGCTGGCCGGCCTCACCCGCGTCGAGCTGGGATTCGCGTTCCTGCTGGCAGTCGCGGCCGGCGGGCTCGTACTCGCGCTCGGCTTCGGGCAACGTCGCCGCTCGTTCGCCATCGCCGCCGCGCTCGGGGCGAGCAGGCGGCAGCTTCGCGGATTCCTGTTCGGTGAAGCAGCGGTCGTCACGCTCGGCGGGCTGCTGTTCGCCGCCATCGGCGGGTCTCTGTTGTCGTCGATGCTCGTCGCCGTCCTGACCGGCGTGTTCGACCCGCCGCCGTCCGCGGTCGCCGTGCCGTGGCCCTACCTCGCGGCGGTGACCGTTCTCGCGGTGGCCGCGGTGGGCGTCGCCGTCGCCGTCACCGAGTACGTCATCTCCCGGCCGGCACCCTGGATCATGCGCGAGCTCTAGGAAGTTCCAGGCGGTAGCCGTGGCCGCGCAGCGTGACGATCTGCGGAAGCAGCGCCTCCTCCTGCTCGACTGCGGCCAGCCTGCGCCGCAACGCCGCGACATGCACGTCGATCGTCTTGGTCGACCCGAACCAGTGCTCGTCCCAGACGTCAGCCATCAGCGTGGCACGGCTGAGCGCCATCTCCGGCTCGGCCGCCAGCCGGGCCAGCAGATCGAACTCCTTGACCCGCATCGGCACCTCGTGGTCGTGCACGGTCACCTTGCGGCGCGCGGTGTCGACGACCAGATCGCCGACCACCAACACCGGCTCCGCACTGCTCGCGGCCGCGCCGCGCCGCAGGTGCACGCGCAAGCGCGCGTGCAGCTCGGCGATACGCACCGGCTTGGTCAGATAGTCGTCGGCCCCGGATTCCAAGGCGACGACGACGTCGACCTCGCTGGTGCGGGCGGTGAGGACGACGATCACGGTGTCGGACTGGGCGCGCATGCGGCGGCAGACTTCCACACCGTCGAGATCGGGCAGGCCGAGGTCGAGCAGGACGAGGTCGAGTTCGCAACTCGCCGACTTCGCGAGCGCGGCGGTACCGGACCGCACCCAGGTGACCTCGTGCCCGTGGGAGCGAAAGCTGCGCTCCAGCGCACCTCCGATGGTCTCGTCGTCCTCCACCAGCATCAGCCTGGCCACGCCCACCAGGGTAGAGGCGGTGGCCGGACCACGCCCTGGGGCCGACCCAGAGTTGGCCGTCGTCTTACCGTTGTTCGGCCGATCGCTCACCTGACGCCCGCTAGCGTCATTCGGGAACGACCCGGACCGGTCCGCCATTCTCCCCGACCCAGGGCGGTCCGGCCTCATCTCGGATTCAAGCCCAACTGCCCCGAGTCGAACAGGCTGATCCCATCGCCATGAACGCACACCATTCGCTTGCGCCGAGCCGGCCAATCCTCAACAAGGTGCCGGAAGTCACCATCTATTTCTGGCTCATCAAGGTGATGTGCACGACCGTCGGCGAGACGGCCGCAGACTTCCTGAACATCAACCTGAACTTCGGCCTGACCGGTACGTCCGTCGTCACGGGCGCGCTGCTGGTCGTCGCCATGATCTTCCAGTTCAGGGCGGACCGGTACGTGCCGGGAACGTACTGGCTGGCGGTAGCGCTCGTCAGTGTCTTCGGCACCCTGGTCACCGACAACCTCACCGACAACCTCGCGGTTCCGCTCGAGGCGAGCACCGTGATCTTCGGGGTGCTGCTCGGCCTGACGTTCCTCGCCTGGTACCACGGCGAACGGACGCTGTCGATCCATTCGATCGTGACCAGTAAGCGTGAGACGTTCTACTGGCTGGCGATCCTCTTCACCTTTGCACTGGGAACGGCCACCGGTGACCTCATGGCCGAGGTGCTCGGCCTGGGATATCTGGTCACGGGGATCATCGTGGTGTCGCTGATCGGCGCCATCACGATCGCGTGGCGGCTCGGGCTCAACTCCGTCCTCGCGTTCTGGATCATCTACGTCCTCACCCGCCCGCTCGGCGCGTCGATCGGCGACTACCTCTCGCAGCCACCGAGCCAGGGTGGACTCGACCTGGGCGCGACCGTGACCAGCCTGATCTTCACCGTCGGCATCCTCGGCATCGTCACCTACCTCGCGATGACGAAGGCGGATGTCACCACGAACACCGCCGACGCGCCCAGCCGCGCCGCCGAGCGAGGCGGCACGTGGCAGACCGCGGTCGTGGTGTCGCTGATCGTCCTGGCCGGAGCGACCGGCTACTTCTGGCGCACGTCCGCACTCGCCGCCGAGACATCCGACACGACATCCGACACGACGGCGGCGCAGCCGGCCACCGCGGGCGCCCAGGCCGCGCCGGCACCGCATTCGCCGCTCGGCGACCTCTCGACCTTCCGCGTGATCACCCAGGACACGCTGGGTCTCCTCGACTCCGGCGACCAGTCCGGGGCGACGAGCAGGATCAGGGACCTGGAGATCGAGTGGGACAACGCGGAAGCGCGGCTCAAGCCCAAGAACAAGGCCGCTTGGACGGAGATCGACGACAAGATCGACACCGCGCTTCGCGAGCTGCGCCGCACGAGCCCCGACCCGAACAGCGAACGAACCGCCCTCACACAGCTGCTCGCGGCTATCAGCTGATCGTGATGACGGGAAGCATCGTGACCCGCGGATCGCCCACAGCGGTCATGCCCTCTCTCAGCGTGGCTTCAGCGTTCACCTCTGCTCTCAGCGTGGCTTCAGCGCGTGCCCACCACGGTGTGAACGGTCTCCGAGACGGACGCTCCGGGCTCGGCAGACCGAAAGGGCCCATGACGACGTTGCAGGACCATCCCGTTTCCACGCGGAGCAGCATCTCGCGGCTGCGCGCGGGTGTACTGCGCGGGTGGGGTACGCCTCAGCACCGGGACGGGCTCGCGCTCGTGCTCAGCTCGGGTCTCACCTCCGGGCTCGGCCTGTTGTTCTGGATCGTGGCTGCCCGGTTGTACGACTCGGCGACGGTGGGGGTGAACAGCGCCGTCCTGTCGGCGATGACGTTGCTCGGCACGGCGGCGCAGCTCAACCTGGGCAATGCGCTGCTGCGTTTCGTACCGGTAGCGGGTCCGCGCACCCGGGCGCTGGTGGTGGGGTGTTACGCGGCGGCCGTCGCGGCGGCGAGCCTGGCCGGTGCGGTGTTCGCGCTCGGCGCGTCGTGGTGGGCGCCGCAGTTGCATACCGTGTTCGGCGGGTCCGCGTTGGTGGTGTTCTTCACGCTCTCCACCCCGGTATGGGCGATGTTCGTGATGCAGGACTACCTGCTGCCCGCGCTGAAGAAGGCCACCGTGGTGCCCGTGGAGAACCTGGTGTTCTCCGTGCTGAAGATCGTGTTCCTCGGTGGGGCGGCCGCGTTGGGGATGTGGAGCGGCCTCGCCGTGGCCTGGGTCGCGGCCACCGCTGTGATCGTCCTGGTCGTCTCGGTCTACCTGATGCGAGTGCTTCCGCGCACCACCGAGACCGAGGCCGAGGCGGCGCCTTCCACCGTCACGATTCGCGACGTCGCGTCGTTCGTGCGCGCCGACTACGCCGGGACGGTGCTGCTGTTGGCCGCGGTGTTCGGGCTGCCGCTGGTCGTGCTGGCCCGTCTCGGTCCGGAGGCGGCGGCCCTGTACGGCATCGCCTTTCAGATCGCGTACGCGCTGTACCTGGTGGTCAACGGCATGGGCCAGTCGCTGGTGGCCCATCTGGCCGCCGACCCCCACAAGCTCGAAGCCGCGCGGCGCAGCATGGTCCACAAGGCGATGGTGCTGCTCGTCCCGGCGGTGGTGGCGATCGCTGTGGGCGCGTACCCGCTGCTGTCGCTGTTCGGCGCCCGCTACGCCGAGGAAGGCAGCCTGCTGCTGGTGCTGCTTGTGCTGTCTGCGATCCCGAACGTCGTCACGTGGTCGACGGTCTGGGCCGCGCGGGTGCGTCGCGACGGCCGCGTTCTGTTCGGGCTGCCGGCGGCGATCACGACGGCGGTCATCGCGGGGAGCTGGTTCCTCATGCCGGTGTTGGGCGTGGTCGGTGCGGGGGTGGCGTGGCTCGGCGCGCAGAGCGTCGCGGCGGCCGGCCTGCTCCTGGTACGCGCAGCCAGGCGCTAGGTCGCCGTACTGCCAACCAGCCGGCGCCCGCCGGTCGCTTCATTTCGCAACTCATGGCTTCGGATACTCGAGGCTTCTCTTCAATAGGTGGTTATCAGCATGCGGACCATGACTACCGCTCTCGTCACCGGCGCCAGCCGTGGCCTTGGCGCCGCTTTCGCCGCGCGACTCGCCCATGACGGCCACGATCTCGTTTTGGTGGCTCGCGACCGGATTGGCCTGGAGAACGTCGCGATGTCGGCGCGGGCACGCGGGGTGGCGGTCGAGGTCATTGCGGTCGATCTCACCGATCTGCAGGACCTCGCCGCGGTCGAGCAGCGGCTCGCTGATCGGGCCCGGCCGGTGGGTCTACTCGTGAACAACGCCGGGGTCAAAGGCGGCGGCGAGTTCACAAGAGCAGAGGCTGCCGGGCTACAGGCCGAGATCGACACCAACATCACGGCAGTGATGCGCCTGACCCGGGCCGCACTGCCGGGGATGATCGAGCGCGGCCGCGGTGGAGTGATCAATGTGGCAAGTTTCGCGGGTTATCTCGCCGGCCGTGGCGACGCGTATGCGGCTTCCAAATCCTGGGTGCTGGCGTTCTCCGACACGATCGCCGCCTCCCTCGCCGGCTCCGGGGTCCGAATGATCGCGTTGTGCCCGGGTCGGATCGGGGCGGGTATGAACGCCCGGCCGGAAATGGTGTCGGGGCCAGGTTTGGATCCTGACGCGGTGGTCGACGCGTGCCTGGCCGACCTCGCTCGTGGCCGCACGATGAGTGTGCCCGGCCGGCGCTACCGGGCGGTGGTCGATGTCTTGGAGTTGCCGCGACGGACGGTGCGGATCCTGGCGCGGCTGGCCGGCCGTGGCCGCGAGCGGTACGGGAGGTCCACGCCTGCCGGCGCACCGGAACGATCTCGGTGAACTTGGCGTTGCCACCCGACCCCCGGACCATCGCTTGAGCTGTGGCGATGGTCGTAGTTCAGCCCGCTCCTGGCACGTCACGCTGCCGCCCCACGAGCTCGGGCTCGGTGCAGCGTGGTCCAAAGGGCCACTTCGGCTCCTCGTCCCCGCGGTGGCCGTGATCGCGGTGGCCGGGGTGCGACGGCGCGTGCCGTGTCATCCTGAGGCGTCTATTCCTTGCCCGTCGTTAACCCTCACCTGGCCGGGTTCGGCATCGCCGGCTCCTAACATCGACTTCTGAGCGACGGGGTGGGCTCGCGATGGAGGGGACGGGATGCAGATCGCGGACGCCGAGCAGTGGGCGGGGATCGCCGCGCTGGTGGCCTGGTCGATGGTCGCGCTCGCGTCGGTGGCGGGCAGACTTCCCCATCTGGGTCGGCTACCTCGCCCGGTGGTGGCTGCGACAGGCATCGCTGCGCTGCTGTTCCTGTCGCAGGCGATGGTCGTCGACGCGATCGCGGACCGGCCGGGTATCCCGGCGGCCGACGAGTCCACATTGCAGTGGATGCTGGCGCACCGGGCTCCGGTGCCGACCGCCGTGTTCGAGGAGATCACCTACCTGGGTGGGACGGTCGGCATGCTCGGCCTGGCCACCGCCGCCGCAGTTGCGCTGGTGCTGGCCCGCCGCCGCTGGGAAGCCCTCGTCGTCGTGGTGACGGCGGCGGGAGGCGAACTCCTGACCGACGCGCTCAAGGACTTCTACCAGCGCCCCCGGCCCCCGGACCTGACCCGCCTCACGGTCGCGACGAGCTACTCCCTGCCCTCCGGTCATTCACTGGTCTCGGTCGTCGCGCTCGGGATCATGGCAGCGGTCGGGGTCCACCTCCTCCACCGCACAGCGGCCCGCGTCGCCGTGGTGGGGCTCGCGGGCGTCCTGGCTGTCGCGATCGGTGTGAGCCGCCTGTATCTGGGGGTGCACTGGCTCACCGACGTCCTCGACGGCTGGCTGCTCGGCGGTACGTGGCTCGCGCTCTGCACCGCCGCACTGGTCTGCGCACGAGGCCAGGCCATCGGCCCGTGGCCACCGCCCGTACCGAGTGGTCCGGCGCCGCAATGAAACTCTTCAGGGCCCCAGACGAGATGTTCGGGACAAGCCGAGGGACTCGACAGGTATGACTCACCGGCAACGGGGCGGGACCTCCCGGCGTGCGGCGTTACGAGCAGCGGCGCTGCTCCCGCTGGCGGCCGCATGTTCGACGACGCCCTTCGCCCCGCCGGCCGAAGCACCGGTCGCTCCCACATCCACATCCACACCCGCGCCGCCGACGGAGGCGCGCGCCGCAGCGCCGCGCGAGGTCGAGCGGGCCGACACCGGACGTCCGGAGGTCGCCCTGACCTTCCACGGTGCCGGCGACATCGAACTCGCGCGCCGCGTCCTGACCACCCTGCACGATCACGGCGCTGCGGCAACCGTGCTCGCCGTCGGCACCTGGCTGCACCAGTACCCGGACGCCGCTCGCATCGTCACGGATCTCGGCCACGAGATCGGCAACCACACATGGTCGCACCGGAACATCGACGAGCTCGAGGACAACGCGGCCATGGCGGAGATCGAGCGTTGCCGCGACTCGATCGTCGCCGCGACCGGAAGGCCGGGCGCGTTCTTCCGACCGTCCCAGGCGCAGCACGCCACTCCAACCGTCCGCGCGCTGGCAGCTGCGGCCGGGTATCCGGTCGTGCTGTCCTACGACGTGGACTCCAGGGACTGGACCGATCCCGGGCCGGCCGCCATCCGTCACAACGTCGCCGCCGCGGGCGCAGGCAGCGTCGTGAGCATGCACCTGGGACATCAGGGAACCCTGACGGCTCTCGCTGGTGTCATCGCAGACCTCGCCGACCGCGGACTCACACCGGTCACCGCGACCACCCTCTTCACCTGATGTCGATTTCGGCGGATGACCGATCATGCTGGCCAACGGCGATCGTGGCGATGTGGTTCTCCGAGTCCCCGTCGCTTTCCGACTCGTCGAATGCGAACAAGGCCGATTCATCGAGGGCGTAGCTCCTTGACCTCGTACAGCACCTGCCCGCCGTGGGTAAGCTGGCCTGTCAGCGCAGCGTTACGACGAAGAAGTCGCGGTGATCGGGGACGAGATAGCGGTCGCTCGGGCCGCGCATGTCGGGGAGTAGTTTTTGCGCGGTCAGGCGGCCTGAATCGTGATGGTAGGTGAACAGGTCGACCAACCTGGGGTGGATGTCGAGCTGCATTCCCCGGATCGCACGCGCTTCTGCGAGGGCGGCGGCGAGCGTGACGAGGTCCATGTTCGCGCCGGCCACGTAGACGAGTCCGCCGGCCGCTGTGACCCCGATTCCGGAGCGCCAGGTGTATTGGCGCTGGCTGTGTGCGCTGCCCCATCCTTCGTGCGCGTTGCGGTCGAGACCGGGCACCGGCTGTCCCCTGTCGACGATCAGCTGGAGGTTCTGGCGTACCGCCGCGATGTTCGGGCCGGCGACCACGTCGCTGCCCCACCGGCCGACTGTTGCGCTGCCGTCCTTGCGGACGACGAGTGACGCTGCGTCCGATCGGAGCGGTTCGGCGGCGTTGCCGTTGTTGATCCAGGCGCCGTTCGCCTCCGCCATCGTGGACCCCGAGTTGAAGGTGGCCACGAGTGATGGGCGCAGGGCCTGCGGGACCACGGCTGCTTCCGGGGTGGGTACGCCGCCGGGTTCTCTGGTCCCCGCGATGAATTGGATGCGGACATGTCGCTGGTCGAGATAGGCCACGCCCGCGACGACGCTCGGGTACTCCGGAGTGGGGCGCGCGAACGTCGTGTAGATCGCCGGTATTCCATCCGAGGCCGCGGGGCCCGCCGACCAAGCACCCTCGCCCGGGAGCGGGGCGGATCCCAGCAACGTGGGCAGCGGCGCTGGTCCGGTCGACTCCCGGCCGGGTGTGGGGGGAGCGGGAAGCGATGCGGGGTCCGGTGAGCCGGCTGACGGCGGTCGGGCGTAGACGATGTTCTCGACGAAATCGATGACCGCGCTCCCGGCGTGATCGCGAATCCATTCCACGGTGCGGCCGGCAGTGCCGGTATCGCGGGAGGAGCTCAAGGCCAGGCCGCAGCACAACGAATCGACCAGGACGATCACGGCGCAGAGTACGATCCACCGAACCCGCTTCATGCTGTTGGGTCGAGTGTGTACTTCTCTCCTGCTTCTGGACCGCCGGTTGCTCGCTCTATCGCCGCATTGAGCCGCAAAGGCGAAATCCTTGTCATCGGGTAGATTCGTTCACCGCCGTCCTCGTGGAGAGCGCGCATCACGTCGCTGCCTAGATCGTGCCGCTCGTGAGTGGTCCCACCTTCGTCAATCAACACTCCCCAGACCACGCGGGCCGGCTCGATCGGTAAGCCGTTGGGCTGCCTGCGGACAGCCCGACGCTCGATTGCGATGAGTTGAACCGTGGCATCTTCCGGAAGCGGATACCATGGGTAGTCGGTGCCTCGTTCCATAGTTGGCCCCTCATCGTTCGATCGGGCAGGCTGCTTGTTCTGTGCAGTTCACTCGGATCTCTCGTGGCGCTACCGCATCCCGGCACACCGGAGAAGATGAGCGGGCTTCGGGGTTCCCTGGGCGCAGCTTTCAAGGTGATGCAGGGTGTTTCGACCACTTGGCCATTGGGGCGCTATCTCCGAGGATGTGTCGAGAGCACGTGCTCCGGCTCGAAGCGATGATTCACAGTTATGGGATGGCAACCGCCCGGGCTCGACAATGGTTGGAGTACGGACACCGGCCGCCGATGTCGGGGGGACCACGACGGCCGGCGCCCGCACCCCGGAAGTTAGCGGTTGCAGTGTTAGCGGAAGACCGGTTGATGGTTAGAAGACGGCAAAATCTGGTCCGCCGCTTTGTGGCGCGAAGCACCATCGCGGAGCGCTTCAGTCATATATGGTTGGCGTCGCACCGGCCTGGTTGCCGGCGCGCCCAGGGATACGGCGTTATCCGGCAGCGCTGCGGTCGACTGCCTGCGGCGCCTGTATGCGCACTTGCGGTGGGTTCGTCGGGTGGCCCCTTCCGGCTCCGGTCGCGTCACTCGACTCCTGGAGCCGTGCTGGTCCCGGTACGGCACCGTAGGACGCGACGTCCGATTCGTCCGGAATGGGCTCGCCTTCAGCTGGCTCACAGGTGATTTCAGCGTGTTCACAGCGGCGCTAGCGATGATTGCGATCGGAGTTAACTGATCTTGTCAACCGGAGGCGACGCCTTGAGTGCCACGGCCACGTCGATTTTTTGCCTTCTCGCACCGGACCCGTCGGTGTCCGGCCCGGCCTCGACGACGGCTCATGGCGATCATCGACTGCAGGTATCGGGACGGAGCGGCCGGTTCACTGGAGGGCTGGATCAGATATCGAAACGACTCAGATCGCGCTCGCAGGGCGGCGTGATGACGACAGTAGAGACGCGGTGAAGCCGTGGCAGCGGCTCGCCGCCGCAATCTGGGACGGCCAGTTCCTCTGTGTGCAACGCGCTGCCTACGATGCTTACCCTCGTCTCGCCGCTCGCCTCGACGACCTTGCTCGCCGCCGCGACGATAGGCGTAGGAAGGGTTCGAGGGTATGACCGCGCTCGGCGGGCCGGGTATTTGACATGGGCGCGCTGACCAGGCAATGTGTCACGCTCGCCACCAGGGCCGACGAATCGAACGTCGTCCTCGGTGTGGATCGAGCTGGGCCGGGCCGGACTCCGCCTCTTCGGCGAGAATGCTGTTCGTGTCTCAGGACTATTTCCACGGGAAAATGGGGCCGGCTGAGCGGTTCGGAATTTGACGCAGTATTACGAGTCGTCCCGTCGTGGTCTCTGGTGGGCGCGCGGTCGATTCCTCGTTCTGGTGCACATTGGAGGTTTGCGGTCCGTGGCCGATGCGAATGCGGATATGACTTACGACTTCGTCATCGTGGGCGGTGGGACGGCGGGATGCATCCTGGCCAACCGGCTGAGCGCCGATCCCGGTACCAGCGTGCTGGTGCTGGAGGCGGGCCGGCCGGACCATGCGTGGGACCTGGCGGTCCAACTCCCGCTCGCGATGGGGATGCCGGTGGGGAGCCGGTGGCACGACTGGCGGTACACGGGCGAGCCGGAGCCCGGCCTGCAGTCCCGTCGTCTCGATCATCCGCGCGGCAAGCTGCTCGGTGGTTCGAGCAGCATCAACGGGATGCTCTACACCCGCGGCCACCGGGCGGACTTCGACCGGTGGGCCGCAGAGACCGGCATGTCGGGATGGGACTACGCGCACTGCCTGCCCTACTTCCGCAGGCTCGAGAACTGCGTGGGTGAGATCGACTCCACGCGCGGCCGCGGTGGGCCGCACACACTGATGCGGAGCCCGGCGGAAGGGCCGATCTTCGAGGCGTTCTTCGACGCCGCCCGGCAGGCCGGGTACTCCGTGCTGCCGGACATCAACGGCGTGGAGCAAGAGGGTTTCGCGCCGTTCGACCAGGGAGTCCGTGGCGGTCGGCGCGAGAACGCCGCCCGCGCCTACCTACACCCGGTGCAGGGGCGGAGCAACCTCGAGGTGCTGTGTCGGGTGCACGTCACCGGGATCGACCTCACCGGGACCCGGGCGGTCGGCGTGCGGTACCGCAGAGGCCGGGGCGGGGAGTCCGTCGCACGTGCCCGCGAGATCATCCTCGCCGCGGGCGCGGTCGGGTCCCCGCAGCTCCTGCAGCTCTCCGGCATCGGCAACAAGGCCGAACTCGAAGCGGTCGGCGTGCGGGTGGTCCACGACCTGCCCGGTGTCGGCGAGTCCCTGCAGGACCACCTGGCGGTGCACATCCAGCAGACCGGCACCGTCCCGGTGTCGATGGCCGCCGTGCGGAACAAGGCCAACTGGCCCAAGATCGTCACGGAGGCGCTGGTCCGGGGAACCGGGCCGGGTGCCTGGAACCCCATGTACGCCGGCGGCTTCGTCCGCAGCGCTCTCGCGGGTGATCAGCCCGACGTGTACCTGGTGCTCGCGCCGATGCTGATGAGGAGCGAGGACGAGTCGTCCCCGGTCGACGAGCACGGCTACCAGTTGCACGTCGAGGTCATGCGCTCCGAGGCCCGGGGCTCGGTGAAGATCGTGTCCCCGGACGCCTCGGCGCATCCCGCGCTGCGGCTCAACTACCTGTCCGGGGTCGACGATCGGCCGCGATGGCTGGAGGCCGTGCGAACCGCGCGGCGGTTGCTGGCACAGCCCGCCATGGCGGCCCTCGGCGGCTCCGAGTGGCTGCCCGGTCCGACGGTGCGCACGGACGACGAGGTGATGGTGTGGGTTACGCGCACCGCGCGGACCGGGCTGCACCTGTCCTGCAGCGCCCGGATGGGCGTCGACGACGGGGCGGTGCTGGACCCGGCCACCATGCGGGTGCGCGGGCTGGAGGGCCTGCGTGTCGTCGACGCGGCCGCGATGCCCTCGATCACCAACGCGAACACCTACGCCCCGACGATGATGCTCGCGGAGAAGGCCGCCGACATCATCCTCGGCAACACGCCCCTGCCGACCGAGAACCCCGTCGCGCCGGGCCGATCCGACGGAAGCGCCGACGCAACCGATGCGTGACCCGCACGTCGGTGACGTGTGGGACGTCGTCACCGAGCCGTTGCCGACCGTCGATGCGCAGGGCACGACGCCCGGTCGGCTGCGGAGCATGCTGCGTGGCTGGCGCGACCCGCAGCACCGGGACGGGCTCGCCCTCGTCCTGAGCTCGGCGATCTCTTCGATCGTGGGGCTGCTCTACTGGGTGGTCGCCGCGCGCCTGTTCCCGCCGGACGAGGTCGGTGTCAACACCACGTTGATCTCGACGATGACGCTGCTCGGGGTCACCGCCCAGCTCAACCTGGGCAGTGCCCTGCTGCGTTTCGTGCCGGTCGCCGGGCGTTCGGCCAGGTCGCTGGTGGCCGGCTGCTACGCGACCACGATCGTCACCGCGTGCGTGCTGGGTGCCGGATTCGCGCTCGGGGCCCGGTGGTGGGCCCCCGACCTGGTCGGCGCGCTCGGGCCCGGACCGCTCCTCGTGTTCTTCGTGCTGGCCACGCCGGTCTGGGCGGTGTTCGCGATGCACGACTACACGCTCACGGCGATCAAGCGTGCGCCCCTCGTGCCGCTGGAGAACCTCGCCTTCTCACTGCTGAAGGTCGCGTTTCTCGTCGTCGGTACCGTGCTCGTGTTCCGTGGTGTGATCGCGGTGTCGTGGGTGGTCGCCACGGCGGTGGTCGTGCTGGTCGTTGCGGCCTACCTGACGAGGGTGCTTCGGCCCACCGCGGTGGCGGCGCCGTCGCGGGTGCGGATCGGGCCGCGGAGCATCGCGGGGTACGTGTCGGCCGACTGGGCCGGAGGGCTCTGCACGGACGCGGTCGAGTTCGGGCTCCCGCTGGTGGTCCTGTACGCCCTCGATCCGGACTCGGCCGCCACGTTCAGCGTGGTGTGGGCGATCGCCTACGCCTTCTACCTGGTCACGCACGGGATGAGCCAGTCGATGGTGACGCATGTGGCGTCGAGCCCTGAAACGTGCCACACGGCGGTGCGCACCATGGTCACCAAGGCGCTCACCTTGATCGTTCCCGGCGTGTTGGTGGTCGTGCTCGGCGCAGGCCTGATTCTGTCGATCTTCGGTCCGCATTATGCCGAGAGCGGTACCACGCTGCTCGTGCTCTGCGCCCTGTCCGCGGTGCCGAACGTCGTGGTGGGGGCGGCGGTCGCGGTAGCGAGGATCCGGCAGCGCCCCAGCGCGATCTTCGGTGTGCCGGCCACAGTCGCTGTCATCGTGGTCCCGCTGGCGCTGGCCCTGATGCCCCACCGCGGGCTGACCGGTGTCGGGATCGCCCTGGTCGTGGGGCAATCAGTCGTGGCCGCCGGAATCCTGCTGAACCGCTGGGCCCGCGCGTAAGCATGGCGCGGCATGGTGCGAGAGGCATGCTCAACGATCTACTCTGAGTAGACGAGTGGGCCTGGATCGTGCTCACCGACGCCGAGGGGCCCGGGCACCGGCACTCTCGCCGCCCCATCACCGTCGAGGTCCAGGCGTGGCCGGCGGTGATGGACATCACCCGTTCGATGGTGGATCATGCACCCGCATGGAGCACCTGCTGTAGGCCTTCAGCTACGCAGAGTTGACCATGTGCTAACGTCCGGCCCCTCGTACGGGCGGCTGGTTTGGGTCAACGTCATGCACGTCACCTGAGGGGGTTGGACGGCCGGATGCGATCGAGTGATCACGATCAATCAGGGCCCTACTACCAGAATCACGACCAGCACTTACGCGGCGCACCGCAGTTGCCCCCAGTAGAGCAACCAATGGTGCGGGACGCCGCGGCGGTCAACGGAATCGCCGCTGAGATGTTCGAAGTGGGCCACTACGACGAAGCCGTGCCGCTGTTCGAACAGGCTCTGGTCGCCTGCCGCTCCGCGCTCGGTTCCGAACATCCCTGCACCATGACGGTAGCGGGCAACCTCAGCGTCGCCGTCTTCGCAGTGGGACAGCGGCGCAAGGGTCTCAAACTCATCACCACCAGCGTTTCGGATCGGGCTCGAGTGCTCGGTGACGATCATCCGGACACCCTTGTCGCCCGCGGTGCGCTCGCCGCGGCTCACCGGGTGACCGGTGACGCCGACACCGCGATCGCGCTGGCCAAGCAGGTCGTCGTGCAGTGCTCCCGCACGCTCGGGCCCACCCACGGCGACACGCTCGGCGCGCGGATGAACCTGGCGCTGTCCCTTGCCGCTGCCGGCGACGTCACCTCCGCACACCGGATGCTCGCGTCGACGATGGAAGACGCCGAGGCGACCTTCGGGCCCAAGCACTCCCACACCTTGGCCCTCCTCGATTCAGGAGTGTCACACGGGTTGCTCGAGGAGGACGCCTACGGTCGGTGACGCCCGATCTCGGTGGCTCTTCTCGCTCTTCTCGGGTGCGTGTCGTCGGCTAGTTCGAAAAGCACGTCCGTGCATTGTGTCTGCACTCGATCTGCTGAGCAGGGTCGCATTGATCGACAACGATGAACAGGAACCAAGGAATCAGCATGTCACCCCAGGACGGATCGCGCGGTGAACCACCGCTCGATACAAGACCGGGACGAAGTGCTCCTGCACCTCCTCGAGGGGTAGCTCCCCTGCCCCTTCGACTCCCCCGAGCCCCCGAGACCAGACGAACCGAGGCAGCAGCATGTCGAGCCCATCCACCTATCTGACGAGAGATCACGAGACCGCCCGTAGCGACGAGGCGCTCCTGCTGCGGCTGGGGTACTCGCAGGTGCTGTACCGCAAGATGGGTCGGTTCTCCAACTTCGCCATCTCGTTCACGATCATCTCCATCTTCACGGGATACCTGCCCTCCTACTACATCGGATTCCACAACGGCGGCCCGGCCGTCATCATGTGGGGTTGCCTGATCGTCGGCCCCGTCTCGGTGCTCGTCGCGATGGCGATGGCCGAGATCGCCTCCGCGATGCCCACGGCGGGCGCGCTGTACTTCTGGGCATCCAAGCTGGGTGGGCCCGCGTGGGGCTGGTTCACCGGCTGGTTCAACCTGGTGGGTCTGATCGCGGTCTGTGCGGCCGTCCAGTACGCCGGGGCGACGTTCACGACGGCGCTGCTGAACCTGTGGTTCCCGAGCCTCGTCGGCACCGACAACATCACGATCTTCATCGTCATGACGGTGATCGCGGCGGTGCAGCTGAGCCTCAACCTCCTCAACATCAACCTGCTGTCGCGGCTCAACGTGCTGTCGGCGTGGTGGCACATGGCCGGTGTCGCGCTGGTCGTCGTCGTCCTGTTGCTCGTTCCCACCGATCACCAGTCGGTCGGGTTCGTGTTCGGCCAGGTGATCAACAACTCCGGGTTCTCCGACTCGGCCATCTGGTACGTGTTCGGCATCGGGCTGTTGCTGAACGTGTACTCCCTCGTCGGATACGACGCCTCGGCGCACATGAGCGAGGAGACCCGCGGGGCGTCCCGCGCCTCGGCGTTGGGCATGGTGTGGGCCGTCGGCGCCTCGGTGGTGTTCGGGTTCGTCCTGCTGGCCGTGGTGACGTTCGCGGTGCCGGACGTGCAGGGCACCCTCGACGCGGGTGGCCAGGCCGTGGTCTACATCTGGGCCGAGGCCACCAACGAGGCATGGGCGGAGTTCATGCTGCTCATCACCGTGGGCGCGCAGCTGTTCTGCGGCGCGGCGTGTGTGACGTCGGGGTCGCGGATGATGTTCGCGTTCTCCCGCGACCATGCGGTGCCCGGATCCCGGCTGTGGCGCCGGGTCAGCGCCAACCGGGTGCCGGTGAACGCGGTGATCGCGATCGTCGTCAGCGCGTGGGCTCTGATGATCCCGACGCTTGCCAACGGCGTGGTCGGGTACGCGGTCGGCACCTCGATCGCCGTGATCGGGCTGTCCATCGCGTTCGGGCTGCCGATCATCCTGCGCATCAAGGCAGGCGACTCGTTCGAGCCGGGCGCCTGGAGCCTCGGCAAGCACTACAAGTGGATCTCCACGCTCTCGGTCGCCTGGATTGCGTTCATCTGCGTCCTGTTCCTCCTGCCGATCTCGCCCAACGGCATTCCGGGAGCGGAGGAGTTCGCCTTCGAGTCGGTGAACTACGCCCCCCTGACGGTGGGCGGCGCGCTCCTCCTGTTCGGCGGCTGGTACTTCTTGTCCGCCCGCAAGTGGTTCACCGGCCCGGTCCGCGAGGAAGCCGCGGATGCGGAGCTCGCGGCCATCCTGGGGGAGGCCTCGCATCGGCAGGCGCACCCGCAGCAATCCGGGCACCCGCGCTGACCGGTGCTCGCGCACCCCGGGTCAGCCGACGCATCCCGTTCGACGGGAGGGTGTACAAGTCGAAGTCATTCGGCGATGCTGTCTCGCAATGGGCAGTAGTGAGGTGCCTCGGGGGCCTCCGCAATGCGCAATTACCCATCCGACGCCGATCCCATCGCTTCTCGACGCCGTGCGCCTCGTCGCGCGCTTCGGGTGCCGGGTCCCCTGTGAGGAGTCGCCATGCCAGGAATCGAGAAGGTGCAGCAGTTGCGTCTGGAGTACCGCAACCGGCAGGTGCGGTGGGGTTTCATCTGGGCGATCTGGTGCGCTGTGCTGTGGGGCGCCTGGTACGTGCCGGGGACGGTGATCTACTCGGAGGTCCCGTTCGTGGATCTTGCGGGTTCGACGGGTGACTACCTGTTGGCGGCGATGGTGATCACCACGTTGAACGCCGTCGCGGTGCTGCTGGCCATGTACCTCTGGGTGGCGGTGCTGGGCAAGACGGGTGAGTACGTGCGGACGATGCGGCGGGTGCGCATCTCGCGCTGGTATGCCCCGGCGGGGTTGGCGGGCATGTTGGCGATCTTCGGTTCGATCCTGGCGATCGCGTACGTGGGGGCGGCGTTCGCGGCGGTCGCCGCGTTGTTGTATCCGATCATCGGGGCGGTGTTGGCCAGGCTCTGGTACAACGAGCGGATCACGCGGCGGGCGGTCGTGGGGATCCTGGTGATCGTCGCGGGCGGTGTGATCATCTTCGCGCCGGGGATCGTCGGGGAGCTCGCGGGCGCGGGGACCGGGGGCCTGCTCGGCTACGTGGGTGGCGCGTTGGCGTTCATCGGGTGGGGGATCGAGGGTGCCATCGCGGGGCGCGCGCTGGATGTCAGCGACCCCGATGTCGGCCTGACGCTGCGTTTCACCGCGGAGGTGGCGCTGTGGGTGTTCGTCGCCGTGCCGATCGCCTGGGGGTTGGAGGGCAACCGGTTCTGGGAGGTCACCGGGGCCGCCCTGGCCAATCCGAACAACCTGTTGCTGCTCGTCCTGCTCGGCCTCACGTTCGGGTTCTGCTACGTGTCCTGGTACAAGTCGTTCCCGTTGATCGGGGTGGGTCGGGGGCAGGCGATCGCTGCGTTGTATGGGCCGTTGGCGTTGGTGTGGCTGTATCTGTTCACCTTGGAGGCGCCGGGTGTCCAGTTCGTCATCGGTGGGCTGATCGCCGTGTTCGGCAGTTTCGTTCTCTTCACCGAGAAGCGTGATGTGTTGGAGGTCGTCCGGGCGGTTCCGGGTGCACATTCCCGCGCGGCGACCAACTCCTGAGGGGAGGCACCACCGTGCACATGAAGGGTCACATGTTGCAGTTGCTGGCGCAGCGCGGGCCGATGTGGGACTACGACATCGCCGCCGAGGTGATGCAGGCCTACGGGGTGTCGGGGGAGTACTGGTTCGGCACGGTGCGGTTGACGCTCACCGACCTGTTCTCCAGCGGTCTGCTCGACGAGGTCGAGTCGACCGTGGACCCGGACAAGTCCGGCGGGGTGGAGAAGGTTCTGTTCAAGTTCGGCCTCAACGACTTCGGGCGCAGCCGGATGCGGCAGTCCGGACTGATGGGAGAGGAAGCGGATGAGCACGTTCTTCGCGTATCCGGCGGGGCCGGTGCTGATGGTGATCCTGATGATCGGGCTGCCCCTGCTGGCGCTCTACCAGGCGCGGACGTTCGTGAAGAAGTTGTGAGCGCAGCTGACGGAGAGACTCCGACAAGCCCTGACCCCGTTCCCACCCCGCTCGCATCGAGTACGCCCGAGAGAAGAGACACGGCGCGTGTCGCCGTCATCGGTGCCGGCCCGAGTGGCCTGGCCCAGCTGCACGCTTTCGAGGAGGCGCGTCGCAGCGGGGTGGATGTTCCCGAGGTGGTCTGTTTCGAGAAGCAGGGTGACTGGGGTGGGTTGTGGAACTACACGTGGCGTACCGGGTTGGATCAGCACGGTGATCCGGTGCACGGGAGCATGTACCGGTACCTGTGGTCGAACGGGCCGAAGGAGTGCCTGGAGTTCGCCGATTACACGTTCGACGAGCATTTCGGCACGTCGATCCCGTCGTTCCCGCCGCGGGAGGTGCTGTTCGACTACATCACGGGGCGGGCGAAGAAGAGTGACGTCCGTCGGCACATCCGGTTCGACTCGGCGGTGCGGTGGGTTTCCTTCGACGCCGCCCGGGATGTGTTCGAGGTCACGGTGGAGTCGCGTGGGGACGGTGTGACCCGTACCGAGGAGTTCGACCACGTCATCGTCGCCACCGGCCATTTCTCCACCCCGAACATGCCGGAGTACCCGGGGTTCGCCACGTTCCCCGGGCGGGTGTTGCACTCGCACGACTTCCGGGACGCGCAGGAGTTCGCGGGTAAGGATCTGCTCGTGCTGGGTAGCAGCTACTCGGCGGAGGATGTGGCGCTGCAGTCGCGCAAGTACGGGGCGCGTTCGGTCACGATCTCCTACCGGAACGCGGCGATGGGGTTCGGGTGGCCGGAGGGGATCTGCGAGGTGCCGGGGCTGGAGCGTATGGAGGGGAGGACGGCGCATTTCGTCGACGGCACCAGCCGTGAGGTGGATGCGATCGTGTTGTGCACCGGGTACCGGCACTGGTTCCCGTTCGTCGAGGAGGGGCTGCGGCTGCGTACCGCGAACGTCTTGTACCCGCCGGATCTGTACAAGGGTGTGGTGTGGACGGGGAACCCGAGGTTGTTGTATCTGGGGATGCAGGATCAGTACTACACGTTCAACATGTTCGATGCGCAGGCGTGGTTCGCGCGTGATGTCGTGCTCGGTCGGGTCGCGTTGCCGGCGCGGGGGGAGATGGACGTGGACGTCGCGGTGTGGCGGGAGCGGCAGGAAGCCCTGGGTGGTCCGGCGGATGAGATCGACTTCCAGACCGACTACGTGCGTGATCTGCTCAAGGGTGTGGACTACCCGGGGTTCGACCTGGACCTGGTGTGTGAGCATTTCAAGACGTGGGAGCACCACAAGGAGGAGAGCATCACCGGCTACCGCGACCGGTCGTTCTCCTCGCCGTGCACGGGCACGGTCGGTCCCGTGCACCACACACCGTGGTGGGACGAGCCCGACGACTCACTGGCCACGTTCCTGCGCACCGAGTAGGTGGGTTCCCCATCTCCCGTACGAGCGGCACCCTCGTCCGATAGAGCGGTACGGGAGTGCCGTTCGTCCGGGGGACCACCTATGCGGGCCTGGCCGGGGCGTCCGGACGGCCCGACCCGGCGTGTGATCCGTCCGGTTCGCGTGGTGTGGGGACGTGTTGGTCGGCGCTCGGTGTCGAGGGTGATCAGCTCCTGGCCGGGCCGCCCTGGGCGTCAACGGGTTCGCGGGTTCATCGGTGGGATTCGGTCGCGCACGATCCGGCGATAGTGTTGAGGCGGCATACCCAGGACCTTCGTGAACTGCTGTCGCAGATTCCCCACGGTTCCGAAGCCGGTGATCCTGGCGATCTCCTCGGCGGGCTCCTGGGTCGACTCGAGGAGCTCCTGCGCAAGACTCGTCCGCTGGGTGAGCAACCATTGAAGCGGTGATGTTCCCAGCGCCGCCTGAAACCGTCGGTTCAACGTTCTGGGGCTGACTCCCGCGATCTTCGCCATCTCCTCGAGGGTGATGGGCTGGGCGAGTCGGGCCGCCGCCCAGTCCAGCACGCGCACGAGGCCTTCGCTCGTTTCGCCGAGCGGAGCAGCCACGTACTGGCGTTGTCGCCCCTGCCGTTGCGGAGGCGCGATCATCCAACGCGCGAGGGAGTTGGCCACGGTGGCGCCGTGGTCCCGCCGGATCAGCTCGAGGCACAGGTCGAGTGTTGCGGCGGCTCCTGCCGACGTGATGACCCCGCCGCCCTCGGTGAAGAGCACCCCGTCGTCGATCAGGACGTCCGGGTGGCGCCGGCGCAGCTCTTCGAGGGCAGACCAATGGGTCGTGGCGCGTACGCCGGAGAGGATGCCTGCGGCCGCGAGCACGAAGGTGCCCGGGCCGATCGCGACGAGCCGGGCGCCTCTTGCGCGTGCGTTCTGCAGTGCGTGTCGCACCTCGTCAGGGGGATCGGGCGGGACGTCGGGACCCGCCGCCACGATGATCGTGTCCGCCCGCGCCAGGGAGCCGATCCGCTCCGCCGTGTCGACCGCGGCGTCCGGTGGATGCCGTGGTCCGTCGTCGAGGTCCACGGCGAGGATCTCGTGCTCGTACCACCCGACTGTGGACTGCGGCAGGGCTTGCGGGTAGCGGTGGGAGTTGCCGAAGAGCGCGGAGATGATCGCGAGTTCGACGACCGGCGTGCCGTGCGCCAGCACCGTCACGACATGGGTGTGCACGTCGTCGGGGCCCGGACCGCTGCCGTTGTGCCGCATCGGAACCGCGATGAGACGGCGGGTCCTCGACGGTGCTGATCGCGCGCCTCGGGCCGACCGGACGGTGATCGTCTCGTGCGCCACGTCCATCAGCTCGGCCGACGTTCGCGGGTGCGGTCCGAACCGGCACGTGAGGTGTCGCCGCTCACGATGCTGCATGGGTCGAATATCGATCAGTGCGGCGAACAGGTCCAGGTAATCGATCGGACATTGATCCGACACTTGGCTGGTGCCGCGGGATCGCATCGTCCGGCGTTCTCGCCAGATCGGGATGTGTTCCTGCCATCTTCTGGACGTCGTGAACCAGGCGGTGGAACCGCTCGTGTCCGGGAACGCAGACACGGCCGACGACACACCCACGGAGCAGCGATGCAGGCGCGCATGTGTCCCGACGATCCAAGCCCTGGCGCCACTCGCTCCGCCACCCGGGCGGCGTCAGCGAGCCGCACGCCCGACCGCAACGGCGGTACGGCCCCCCGAAGCGTCCTGACGGTCACCACGTCCCGTCGCTGACCCGTGGGACGATCAGCAGCTGAACCCGGCCGTCGTCGACTGCTGCGCCGCGGGGAACGGGCTCGGAACGACCTAAGGTGGTGTCGTGACCGGCCAGGTCCACCCGGGGGCGCTCGTTCGGGCGTGGCGGGAGCGCGCTCTCCTCACCCAGGAGCAGCTGGCCGAGCGGGCCGGCCTGAGCGCCCGAACGATAGGGAGGCTGGAGTCCGGCTACACCGGACGGCTGCGGACCTCGTCACTCGACCTGCTGGCCACCGCGCTGGATCTGGACGATTCGGAACGTTCCAGCCTGGTCGAGATGGCCCGGACCTCCGCCGACCCGGAGTTCCAGCCGCCTCCGGACGACATCCCGCGGCAGCTGCCGGCGCCGTCGCCGGCCTTCACCGGGCGGTGGGCCGAGCTCGCCGCCGTGGACCGGGTCATGGATGCCTCGGCGGTGGTCGTCGCGTCGATCGACGGAATGGCCGGGATCGGGAAGACGGCGCTCGCGGTGCACGCCGCGCACCGGTTGGCGGGGCACTACCCGGACGGGCAGCTCTTCCTGGACCTGCACGGGTACACCGACGGAGTTGCGCCCGTCGAGCCGGGCGACGCGCTGGCGAGGATGCTGCGGGCGCTGGGGTCGCCGGATGAACGGATCCCGCAGGGGCTCGATGACCGCGCCGCGCTCTACCGCAGCAAGCTCGCGGGCCGGAAAGTGCTGATCCTGCTGGACGACGCCGCGGACGAGGGCCAGGTGGCGCCCTTGGTCCCCGGCACTCCGGGTTGTCTGGTGCTGGTGACCAGCCGCCAGAGGTTGCCGGGACTGGACTCCACGCACGCGTTCTCCCTCGATGTGCTTCCGCTGCGTGACGCCGCAGAACTCTTCACGCGCGTCACGGGGGACGACCGGGTGGCGCCCGCGCTGCTGGCCGAGGTGGTCGAGCTGTGCGATCGGCTGCCGCTGGCGATCCGGATCGCCGCCGCCCGGCTGCGGGCGCGTCCGGCCTGGACCGTTGCGCACCTGATCGAACGGCTCCGGGACCACCGGCAGCGCCTCGGCGAGCTGGAGGCCGGGCTGCGCAGCGTCACCGCCGCCCTCGACCTGTCGTACCGCCAGCTCGGTCACGGTGAGCGCCGGGCGTTCCGTCTGCTGGGCCTGCACCCGGGTGCCGACTTCGACCTGTACGCGGCCGCGGCGCTGATCGGGTCCACGCCCGTGGCGGCCGGGGGACTGATCGGCGGGCTCCTGGACACCCACCTCGTTCAGGAGCTGACGCGGGGACGTTACCGCTTCCACGACCTGGTCCGGGCGCATGCCACCGCCGAGGGGACCGAGCCTGATCGGGCCGAAGCCCTGACGAGGCTGCTCGACCACTATTGCCACACCGCGTCGACGGCGATGGATCTCACCCACCCCTACGAGCGCGAGCGGAGGCTACCGGCGCGTCCTGCGGGCACGCCGTCGCCGCCCCTGGACGACGAGACCGCGGCCGAGACGTGGCTCGACGCCGAGCTGGGGAACCTACTGGCGGCCGCGCAGCTCGCAGCGGATCACGGGTGGCCCGACCACCTCCGCCACCTCTCCGCCGCGATGCACCGCCACCTACGTACGCTGCGCCACTACACCGATGCCGAGGACCTCCACGAGCGGGCACTGACCGCAGCGCGGGCCCGCACTGATCGGAGTGGTGAAGCCGAGGCGTTGATCGGGGTCGGCCACATGGACCGGCTCCAGGGGCGATCGGAAAGGGCGACGGAGCGGTATCGGCTGGCCCTCGCGGTGGCGCGATCCTGCGGTCATCGGCCGATCGAGCTCGATGCGTTGATCTACCTGGGCCACATGGACCGGTACCGGTGCCGGTACGGGACCGCACGCGCCCGCTTCGAGGAGGCCCTGGAGATCGCACCGACCACGGGAGATCGCGCCGCGGAGATGGAAGCACTCATCGGTCTCGGTTGGGTCCGCCTCGAGAGCGAGCACGACGTCGGTGACGAGTTCGAGCGCGGACTGGATCTCGCCCGCGCGCTCGGACATCGCATCGGTGAGGGCACCGCCCTGCAGGCAGTCGGCTACGCCCACCGGCTGCACGGCCGCCACGACCGCGCCGTCGGCGCGTTCGAGCAGGCGCTCGAGCTCTCCCGGGCCATCCGGAGCCCGTGGACCGAACTCAGCGCGCTCGTCGACCTGGCCCGTCTCCACCGGCTCATGGGTCACGCGGAGGAGGCGGCCGCCTGCTGCCGCGCGGTGCTCGACCTCACCTGGGAGACGAGCAGCCCCGTGCACGAGGCGCACGCCTGGTACGGGCTGGGGCGTCTCCACCTCGCCGCGGGCCGGACGGACGAGGCACTCGTCCACCACGAGCAGGCGCTCGAACTGGCGATCGAGCTCGGGCTGCCCGTCGTCCAAGCACAGGCCCGCGACGGTCTCGCCCACGTTCACATCGCACTGGGTCGGCATGACCTTGCCCGGGAACAATGGGAGGGCGCCCTCGGGTGTCTCGCCGGTATCGCGGTCGGCCACACCCAGGACGACGACGTCACCGCCGAATCGGTCCGCGGCCGCCTCGAGCGGCTGGTCGGCACCGGGCCACCAGCCCGCTCGGAGACGGGCCGCCCGAGCGAGCCCGTGCCGCCGATCGCGCAGGCCTCCTCCGGCGTGGAACAGCCGCCAAGCCGTGGGCGACCTCACGAGTAGACGTAGAACCAATCCTCGTTGGAGCATCCGGGCGCGGTGCAACCGGGCTCTCCGAAATGCATGGGACCGATGCGGGCGCCGTCCTTGACGTAGGCCTTCCGCAGGTTCATGCAGGAGTGGTAATCGTTGCCGCACTCCACCCGGGTGCGGGTATTCGCGGCCGCACTCGCCGTGCCTGCGGTCACGAGGGAAACGCTCAGGGCGAGGAGTAGAGCCGCAGCTACAGCGCCGAGCCGAGCAAAGATCTTCATCAACATCTCCTCGTCGAGGACAGTTTCGAGCCGGCCGAGCCCGACCGGATCGCCTTACCCAGCATGCGGGTGCGGGGCGGGACCTCCATCCCAGATTCCTGGGTAGCTGCCACCGAGCCGGCACCGCTCGCTTCGGGTCGTGTCGTTCTCGCCAGATCGCGTGGAATTCCGGCCGTACCCGCCAAGCCTTGAACAGTCGCCCGGCGTCGACCGTGATGGAGGCATGAGGACGGACGGTCTCAGGGGCGGCTGGATCCTGACGGTGTTGCTCGTCGCCGCCGGGTTGCTCACCGGATGTGCGGCCCCGGTCGCCGGGACGCCACAGCAGGGGGGAGCCGATCCGGACGGGAAGGCCGAGGAGCTGTTCTTCGGGGCCTTGCAGAACGCGGCGGGACAGCAGCGGCTCCGGGTCGCCATGTACCGGGAGACCTTCGCGACGAAGGCTGACGCGGACGCTCGACGCAACGTCGGAACGTTCACCTCGTCGGTGAGCGAGGTCGACACCGAGAGGGGCCGGTTCCGCAGCGTGTGGGCCAACAACATCCTGCAGGAGGGGTTCTCCGTCGGCCGCTGCGTGGACGGGAGGATCTTCAACGACCACTACGAGGGCGAGTCGCGACGGGCCTCGACACTCGCCGGGGCGGCAACCCGGCTCCGGCTCCGGCCGGCCGGTGATCTGTTCGAGGTGACGCAGCCCTTGCGGTTCGTGACGTGTCCGCATCTCGGGTTGTTGCCGGCATCGCCGCCACTGGCGATGTCGCGACTGTCGGATGGGGTCTTCCCCGTCACGCTGAGCGACCAGCAGGCGGTGAACTGGGCTGAGCGGGTGCGCGCGGCAGACCTGTTCACCTTTCGCGACGACGGCGTCGTCGACCGGGACGGGGCACCGCTCCGCAAGATCAGCTTCGCGGTGCGGGACGGCGATCTCCCGGTCAACCAGGTGCTGTACGACACCTTCCACGTCGCCGGGGAGATCGACCGGATCGCCGCGGAGCACCCGGCCGCCGAGACCGCCTACGAGTTCCAGTCGATCAATCCGCTCAACAGCGGTGGGGTGGGCGGCTACTACCTGATCGACGAGACGCGCAACCTCCCGATCTACAGCGAGCTGCAGGGCACGAACCCGGACCGGCCGGGTGCGGCCGGCGTGGGTGACGCGAAGCGGGTTGCCACCAACATCGCCCGCACCCGCCAGACCTACGCGTATCCGGTGGAGCTGACCATCGACGTCGATTCGCCACTCGAACTCCTCGACTGATGCGGGTGGCGGTTCGTCGCAGCCGGGCGGCCGCGAGCGTTCCGGCCACGGGCCGGCCTCACAATCCGCCGTGCTGTCCGGTCGGACTGGTGAGACACCGGCGTCCGATGGGGCCGACGTCCCACCGGGTGCAGGTACCTGCTGCGCCATCCCGACCAGCTGGCGGCACTGCGCAACGACCCGGACCTGACCGACTCCGCCGTGGAGGAACTGCTGCGCCGGCTGTCGGTGGTGCACGGGATGCCCCCGCGTCGGGCCGTGAACGACGTCGAACTGGCAGGCCACCCCATCCCGGCCGGCTCGCTGGTGGTGCCCTCGCTGATGGCGGCCAACCGCGACCACGCCACCGCCGGCGACCCCGACCGCCTCGACCTCGCCAGGCCGGCCACCCGGCACGTCGCCGTGGGCCACGGCGTGCACCACTGCCTCGGTGCGCCGCTGGCGAGGACCGAGATGCGGATCGCGTTCGCGGCCCTGCTGCGCCGCTTCCCGAACCTGGGCCTCGCCCAACCGTACGAATCGCTCGACTACCGGCGGTACAGCGTCGTCTACGGCGTGCACGCCCTGCCCGTCACCTGGTGAGCTGAACCGCGCAGGCGCCGCACCGGCGAGCATCGCGAAGACCGCAGGTGGGATCGACGCCGTTTTTGCCAGATCGTGCGCAATTCTCGCCATCCCTGCCACGCCCTGAACCATCGCCGCGCGGCGACCGTGATCGCGGGCAAGGACGAGGAACCGCAGAAACGTGTCGACGGGGGACAGTGATGACCGCTCGAAGGATGATGAAGGCTGCGGCGGCGCGCATGCTTGCCGCGGGTGCGATGGCGACGGCCGGCGGGCGGGTGCGCCGCGGTATGACCAGGGTGCTGGTCGTGGTGGCGGCGTCGCTGGGCATGGTTGTGGGGCTGAACTCGCCGGCCATGGCGGGTGGGGAGTTCGACAACAACCAGACGACGATGATCATTCGTGACAGCGGGCGCTATGTGGGGACGGTCGAGGTGGCGATCTGGACCCAGAACCGGCCGCACGACGATGTGCAGGGAAGGGTGTTCGGTCCCGGGTTCAGCGGCTGGACCCGTTCGGAGAACGTCGGGTCGTTCACGACCTATCGGGGCTGGGTCGAGGTGAACCGGGTGCTGCCCGACGGGGCGAAGATCTGCGCGGAGGGCTTCTACGGGGACTCGAGCGTCGGGTTGCCCTGCGCCACGATCGAGGCGTAGGTCCGATACCAGCAGGTGCCCGGCGGCCGCGCCAGATCCGCTCGAGCGGGGTGGCCGCAGTGCGCGTAGTGGCTGCGGCGGGCCGATGATCTGCCACGACCACACCCACTGCCGGGGCGACAGGTCAGCCGGTGGTCGGGTACCGGCTGGTGATCGCGACGCGGTTGAAGACGTTCATCACCGACGCGAGCCAGGCGACCGCCGAGATCTGATCTGCGGTGAGCGCGGCCGCGGCGGCGTCGTAGTCCCCGTCGCTGACGTGCCCGTCGGACACCCGCGTGATCGCGTCGGTCAAGCGGAGAGCGGCGCGTTCGGTCTCGGAGAAGTAGCCGGTCTCCTCCCATCCGGGCAGATGGTCGCAGGCCGATCGGCAGAGATCGACCGCACGCTCGCTGTCACTGACGGGGCAGTTCGATCAGACGACGGCAAATGCACGCACAGGGAACGTTCCGAAGGCTGCGATGCGGGGCGGGACGGCCGTAAAACGCGCTCCGTGCAGCGGTAGTTGATCCAGGGCCGTGAGGTGTTCCACGATGGGGATCCCGGCGCGAAGGAGAAGTGTGTGTGCTGGGCGGGTCCGGTCCGCTACATCGTCGATGTTGACTGCATCTATGCCGACGAGCTTGACGTTGTGGTCGACAAGCCACTTGGCGCCGTCACCGGTGATGAAGGCCGGGTTCTGAATGTATTCGGGGGTGCCGAACCGGATGTCGTCGCCAGTGTTGACGAGCACCGCGCAGCCGTCGACGTCACCGAGTGAAGCCAGCGACGAGGAGTCGACAGCCCGTACCGGTGTTCCAGCGATGCGCAGCACGATCGCCGGCAGGTCCACCAGCGAGTCGAGGGACAGCCCCGCCAAGTCCGTGGCGTCGGCGAATCGATGGTAGGGGGAGTCGAGGTACGTTCCGGTATTGCCGACCATTGTGATGCGGTCGATCTCGAACTCGGTTCCTGGAGCGTAGACCTCAGGTGACTGCTCACGGGATAGGTGAGCGGCGATCGCCGGTGTGGGCAGCCCCGGATAGGTGGTCATCCCTGCTCGCACTATGTGGTTCAGGTCGACGGTTCGGTGCGCGGCCATCTCGATCTCTCCTGGCGTCGTGTGCTGGTTTCGGCTGTTTCCCAAGAAACGGGTCGGTACGCATCAGCATCGTGACCACTCCTCTCGCCGAACGATGGGTGATGCACGGCTCCACCTGTCGACGATCAGGCGAGGGCCGGAGAGTGCTGGACTAGGCGGTCCGAGTATTGAAGGTCGGATGAGGCTCGGTCAAGGCGACGAGCCGGGCGTCACCGCCCTGCGGGGCGACCCCTGGCGGCCGCCTCGACTCTGGTGGCCGGTGGGGGCGGTGGTGCGTTCGCCACGGGCGAGGGCCTCGACGCCGTCACCGACGCGCCCTATAATCGGACTAGACGGTCCAGTAGTGCTGGCTCGTCACCCGCCTGCCAGTTGGCGGGCAGCGGTTGCGATCAAGAGGGGGCCGGCTGCGGGTGGCCAGGAGCAGCCACTGTCGCGGGTCGGCCGTGGAGAACGGAGGAGATGACTTGGAGCCGAAGTACGGAAAGACGCCGGAGGCCGTCGCTCGATTGACCTCTGAGCAGTTCCGGGTTACCCAGGAAGGCGCAACCGAGCGCGCGTTCAGTAACGCATATTGGGACAGCAAGGAGCCGGGAATCTACGTGGACGTCGTGTCCGGGGAGCCGCTCTTCGCTTCTATCGACAAGTACGACAGCCATACGGGCTGGCCGAGCTTCACGAAGCCGATCGTCCGGGGCAATGTGCTGGAGCGCGACGACCGGAGCTACGGGATGCGCCGGGTCGAGGTTCGATCCACTCATGCCGACAGTCATTTGGGGCACCTGTTCGATGATGGTCCGGTCGACAAGGGTGGGCTCCGCTACTGTCTCAACTCCGCCGCACTGCGGTTCGTACCACTGGCTGACCTGGAGCGCGAGGGGTACGGCGAGTACCGGGAGCTGTTCGGTGCCGAAAAGGAGGGTGAAACCGAGGGTCGGCCAGCGTGAACTGATTTTGGAACCGTACTGCTGCGCGACGTAGGCCGGCCGGCCGAGTGGCAGGTGGAGCAACACGGATGGGCGCCCGAGCCGGACCACGGTCGGCCCGTTTCGGGACCGCCCAGTTTCTCGGGAGAAGTGGTCGGGGAAATGCCGCTGACACTGAACCGGTGCACTCTTGCGGCGAGCCCGGCGACTCCTCTCGGCGTACGTCGACCTGGTTCGGTCGAAGTGGAAGCTCTGGCCGAGGAACGGAGGACCCGATGATCACCTGCCCGAACTGCGACGAGCCGATCCGCGACCCGGCCGGCTATGCGGCGCTCCTCGCGTGCCTGGCCAAGGCCCGCGACGCCGAGGACGTCCCGTTCCAGCGCCAGATCCTGAACGACATCACGCCGCCCCTGGCCGTGCACGACGAGGAAAGCTGAGCGGGGCTCGAGACGCGGATCTCCGCGCGGCCGACGCCAGCCGCTTGTTCTGAGGGAAGTTGCTGCAAGCCGCCCGGGCGATCGGCGAACCGATCAGCTCGCTGCGCCGGGTGCACGCCTCTGCTGCTGCGTCAGCGCCTCGACGTTGCGGATCGCGAGATCGAGCGCCAGCGCCATCGGTCGCGCGTTTCGCGCGGCCTGTGAGAGGAGGTAGCCGCCCTGGTATGCCGCCATGATGCCGGTGGCGAGTTCGGCAGGGTCGGCGCTCGCGTCGAGTTGGCCGCGATCCTGCATCCGGCGGATGCCTGCGGCGAGGTACGACTCCCAGTTCTGGAACGTGGCGTTGATCAGGATCCGGGCCGGTTCGGACCGGTCCGTCAGCTCACTGGCCAGCGAGCCGATCTCGCAGCCGTGTGCTCCGTGGCGCTCGTCGACGAAGCGAACGATCGCATCGCGCCAACGTCGCAGACCCTGCAGTGAGCTGAGTTGTTCGAGGTGGGGTTCGTGCCGTTCCATCACGCGTGCGGCTTGCATTTTGATCACCGCGGTGACCAGGGCGTCCTTGTCGTCGAAGTAGTGGTACAGCTGTGACTTGCTGGTACCGGAAGCCTCGACCACCTGGTCCATGGTCGTGCCGGCGACCCCGTTGACGTGCATGAGGTCGGCTGCGGCTCGGACGATGCGGTCGCGCGTGACGGCACCGCGCGCGGTCAGGCGCCGCGCGGGCGGCTCGGCTCCGGCACTCGTCACGGACGTGATCCTAGCCTTACGACGTGATGCTGAACGTCTGAACTGGACATTGCAGACCGCTTAGTCTAGAGGATTCGGTGCGCGGCGCAATGCCTGCTGCAGATGTCACACGGGGTGTCGGAGATCATTCTGCAGGTTGGCTACCTTCCTGTGCACCGTAGGAGGTGTCCAACGGGGCAGGCGCAAGCGCGCTCGTCGTTCCCCATCGACTGCGATGCGGCAGCCAAAGTGGACCACTTGGTTTGGGTTGGCTAGCATCTGCGCGTGTCCAGAGAGGAACTCGAGGAACTAGCCTCGGGGCGGGCCGGCTGGGATGCGGCGACGCGGGACCGGATTGTCCGGGGTGCTGCCGAGCTCGTCGTCCGGCTCGGCGTCGCAGGGGTGAGCATCGAGCGGGTCCGGGTCGCGTCGGGCGTCAGCCGCTCGCAGGTCTGTCGCTACTTCCCGGCCAAGGAAGCGTTGATCGATGCTGTCGTGGAGTTCCAGATCGCCGTGGTGCTCGCCCGGCAATGCTCGTTGCTCGCGGGTCTGGGGTCTCTGGCGGATCTGCAGGAGTGGGCTGATGACGTCGTCGAGTCGAACCGCGCGCGCAACGGAGCGCGCGGGTGCCCGCTCGGGTCTCTGGTGAGCCAGCTGGCAGAGCAGTCCGGCCCCATGCGGGCCAAGCTCGATCATGCGTTCCAGACCTGGCAGTCGTACTTGGCGGCGGGGCTGCGGCGGATGCAGGATCGCGGAGAGCTCAACGCCGAGGCCGATGTGGCCGAGCTGGCCACCGGGGTCGTCGCGGCCCTTCAAGGCGGACTGATCCTGGCTCAGGCCGCTCGGAGCGAGAAGCCGCTGCAGGCAGCCCTCGATCTGGCTGTCGGCAGGGTGGGGCTCGCCGCCCACATGGCCCGCCCGCCGGCTCCAGCCCCCGTCCAGGGAGCTTCGCCGTCCGAAGCTGCCGTGAGCGCCGGTCCGGAACCCGGGTTCACCACCGCCCAGCCGTACGTGTCCGGGGCGGCCCAGAAGGCGAGTGGCCCGCCCCCGGACCCGAACGCATGAGCAGATGAGCGAGGTGCCGGGCGGTCGCGGAACTAGCTGTCGGCCGTACCCCGCGCCGTGCTCGACGCGCCCGCATCCGCGGCGCAGCAGCGACTCGGCCCTGCGTTCCGGCTCATCGTCCCGGGGGGCTTCGCTGACCTGACGCCCGGACTCGATCAGATCGGGTAGTCCGGGTAGTACTGAGGCGCCTCGCGGCGGTCGTACATGCTGTAGAAGCGGATGATTCGAATCCGGCGCAGGCGTGCGCCGCCGGGGAATGCTGCCGCCGTTTCGAATGCCTCGGCGGCGGCCCGGTCGTGCCACACCGTCCGCATGAGGACGTGGCCGGGCGTCAGCGTGGCCTCGTAGATGTCCCAGTCGGTCAAGCCGGCGGCGTCGAGATCGAGACCGAGGCGCGAGGCGATCTCGACCGCGTCGTGTGTGGTGGGGACGAGGGCGTCCCGCGTCGTGTCGACGAGCACCGCCGTGTTCCCCGCGCCGGCGACCGTCTCGTCGAGTCTCTGTTCGCTGAGCATGCAGCCTTCGGGTAGGTCCGTGTCGTGCGTCAGCTGGCCGGTTCGCAGGGTGTAGTCGATGAAGATCTCGTCACGCCCCTTCGCCTGAGCCAGTTGGTGCTTCGGGTGCGTACGCCAGCTGACCAGTGCTTTCTCATCTTCCCATGTCGAGAGCGAGAGCGCCCAGCCTTCCCGGCTCAAGCTCTGGTAGTGGACGTCGCCAACGAAGCCGGGGATCTGCCGCAGATCGGTGCCGAGCAGCGTCGCCAGCTCCAGATACGCGTCCCTTCGTCCGGGCTGCGGGTGAGCTTCGAACATCACCGCGAACATGCTCCTCCTCGTTGGTGCTAGTCAGTCCATGATCTGAGAGTGCTCCAGCATGGACGGGGGAGTGTGGACTGAGGGGCGGACGCTCGATCGGAGCATCGCCAGCCGTTGCCGCCATGCCGGGTTCCTCGTCGCTGCCGGGCGCTCAATGCGTAGGTTCGTGCAGGTGAGAGCGTTGATCGTGTGGGCATCAGCATGCCTCATCGGTCGGCCGGACGACGATTGGGCCCATGTGGTGCGCGCCACTCGATGCCCCTCCTGTGGGTCGCGTGCTGGATGTCGTAAGCTGGAACGAGCAGTCTAGTTTTGACGCCGGGGTGAGCCCAGAGAGGAGTCGACGTGGCAGACGACCGACTTGCTGCGCTCGCGCACCCCGGGGTGGAGCGGTACCCGGAGGGTCATGGCGGCGTACCTCGCGGGACGGGGTACGGGCGTTCAGCGGCCCTTGTGGTCTCGACGGGCGTGGAGGATCCGGCCTGCCCGGACACGGACCTGCACGAGACCGTCAGGCGGTCCATGGAGGCCTTGGCCGAGTAGTCGAACGGGATCGGGCCCGCAAATTTCCGTACGAACCATGAATGTGGAGGAGGTCTTCCGATGACCGCGACTCAGGATGGGATGGATCGCGTCTCGCCGTCGAGCCAGCCGTGGCTGCATCAGCACGGGGGAGGGGAGATTCAGAAGTTCGGGACCGTGAAGCAGTTTCCGGTTGGCTTGTCCCATGATGCGCGCGTGTTTGCGGGCCAGGTGCTGAACCGGACGTTGGCGGACACTCAGATTCTTTACGCGCTCTACAAGAAGAGTCACTGGAATGTCCGCGGTGCGACCTTCTACCAGCTCCACCTGCTGCTCGACAAGCACGCTGACGAGCAGCTCGCCCTCATCGACGCGATCGCCGAGCGCATCCAGAGCCTGGGTGCGGTCGCGGTGGGCGATCCGCGCCACGCGGCGGAGCTGACCGGTGTTCCGCGACCGCCGGATGGTGTCGAGCAGGTGCCGGCGATGCTGTCCCGGTTGCTCGACGCGCACGAGCGCATCTTGATCGACGCCCACAAGGCGGCGGCCAAGAGCGCGGAGCTGGGCGACGACGGAACCAACGACCTGCTCGTCTCGCAGGTCATCCGTGCCGGGGAGCTGCAGTGCTGGTTCCTGGCCGAGCACCTGGTCGACACGCCCCTCGTCCGTATCTGACCGGTCCAGCCGCGAATCCGCATCATCTCTCCTGAGAAGGCGTCATGACCCAACTCGCCCCAGTCCCGGCGGTTCAGCCGAACGTGACCCGTCGTTCGGCGAAGGGCTCGGTTTTCCTCAGAATGCTGCGGACCACCGACCCCAAGGACATCGCCATCCTGTACCTGGTCACGTCGTTCGGGTTCTTCCTGGCCGGCGGGGTGATGGCGCTGCTGATCCGGGGTGAGCTGGCGATGCCGGGCCTGCAGTTCCTGTCCACCGAGCAGTACAACCAGCTGTTCACCATGCACGGGACGGCCATGCTGCTGATGTACGCGACCCCGATCGTGTTCGGGTTCGCGAACTACATCGTGCCGCTGCAGATCGGTGCGCCCGACGTGGCGTTCCCCCGTCTGAACGCCTTCTCCTACTGGCTGTTCCTGTTCGGCAGCCTGATCGTGCTGTCCGGGTTCCTCACACCTGGCGGGGCGGCGGAATTCGGTTGGTTCTCCTACGCGCCACTACATTCGGCACAGTATTCCCCGGGGGCGGGTGGCGATCTGTGGGCCGCCGGTCTGATCGTGTCCGGTCTCGGCACGATCCTCGGTGCCGTCAACTTCACCACCACGATCGTCTGCATGCGCGCGCCGGGGATGACGATGTTCCGGATGCCGATCTTCACGTGGAACATCCTCGTGACGGCGATCCTGATCCTGATCGCCTTCCCGGTGCTCACCGCCGGCCTGTTCGGGATACTCGTGGACCGGCACTTCGGTGCGCATGCGTTCGACCCGGCCAACGGCGGTGCGATCCTCTGGCAGCACCTGTTCTGGTTCTTCGGGCACCCCGAGGTCTACATCATCGCGATCCCGTTCTTCGGCATCGTCTCGGAAGTCTTTCCGGTGTTCAGCCGCAAGCCCGTGTTCGGGTACAAGGGGTTGGTTTACGCGACGATCGCGATCGGCGCGCTCTCGGTCGCGGTGTGGGCGCATCATCTCTACGCCACCGGCGCGGTGCTGCTGGCGTTCTTCTCGTTCACGACGTTCCTGATCGCGGTGCCCACCGGTGTCAAGTTCGTGAACTGGATCGGGACGATGTGGCGGGGGAACCTGACCTTCGAGGCTCCGATGTTGTTCAGCATCGGCTTCCTGGCCACGTTCCTGCTCGGCGGCCTGACCGGCATCCTGCTGGCGTCCCCGCCGCTGGACTTCCACGTCTCGGACACCTACTTCGTGGTGGCGCACTTCCACTACGTGCTGTTCGGCACGATCGTGTTCGCCACCTACGGCGGGATCTACTTCTGGTTCCCGAAGATGACCGGGCGGATGCTGGACGAGACGTGGGGCAAGGTCCACTTCTGGCTCACGTTCATCGGGTTCCACCTGACGTTCCTGGTGCAGCACTGGCTGGGCAACGAGGGCATGCCGCGCCGCTACGCCGACTACCTGCCCACCGACGGCTTCACGGCGCTGAACGCGATCTCCTCGATCGGCGCGTTCGTGCTGGGTGCGTCCACGCTGCCGTTCATCTGGAACGTGTTCAAGAGCTACCGCTACGGCCGGGTCGTGACGGTGGACGACCCGTGGGGCTTCGGCAACTCCCTCGAATGGGCCACGTCCTGCCCGCCGCCGCGGCACAACTTCACCGAGCTGCCGCGGATCCGGTCGGAGCGTCCGGCGTTCGAGCTGCACTACCCGCACCTCGTGGCGCGGTCCCGAGCGGAGGCCCACGTCGGCGGTCGCGGCCACGCAGAGCTGCCCGCGCCCGGTGAATGATCCGCAACTCCACATCAAGACGGCTCACGTGTCGTCCGGGCGCTACGCGCGTTCGGACGGCGTGTTGCCGGAACCCAATCCTGAGGAGGACCTCATGGCCGGCCCACTGAGCGACATCCATGTCTCGGACGGTGACGCCGTGGCGACCGAGCACATTCCCACGGCGCTGACCGCGGGCGGCATCGTGTACGACGACGGCGCCACCCAGGTCTTCGAACCCGCCGGCGCCACCATCTACGTCGAGCGGGGCCGGCCGACCGAGGGTGAGTGGTATCTCGACGGCGACGGTCGCTTCTGCTCGTTCTGGCCGCCGAGCTATCGGGCGTGCTACGACCTGCGCTGGATCGTCGAAGACGGCGGAATCGTCGGGCTCCGGTTCACCGAGCTCGGCGGCGGCTCCGGCTTCAGTGGTCGTTACCGCTGACCGGAGTGGCCCGCTGTTCTGCGGAGCACCACCAGCTCGTACGGCCGCCGACGGTGCTACGGGACATGGGGGCGCCGTCGCGCGGGCATCGACCGCCGGGCCGGCGGTGGGGGACGAGGGTGAGCGTGTGTACCCCACCCAGCCGAAGGGCGTCCCGGACCGACTCGCGGAGCGCGTCGAGCAGCCGGTCCTGCTCTGCCGCGCGGAGATCGTCCACTCTGCGGGCGGGGTGGAGCGCGGCGCGCCAGAGGATCTCGTCGGCGAGCAGGTTCCCGACGCCGGCCAGGGCCCGCTGGTCGAGTAGGCGCGCCTTGACCGGCGTGGTGCCGTGCGCGATGACGGCGTGGAACTGCTCGTCGGTGACGGTGGCCGCGTCCGGGCCGAGGTCGAGCGGGGGGTCGAGGCGGATCCGGCCCAGCCGGCGGGGGTCGACCAGCATGAGCGTGCCGCCGTCGTCGAAGGTGAGCCGGAAGCGGGACCACCGGTAGTCGCCGGGTGTGCGGCGGCCCTCCCAGTGGTCGCCGCCGTCGATCTCGGTGCCGTCGGCGTCGGCGATGATGATCTTCCCGGACATGCCGAGGTGGATCCCGAGCGGTGGGCCCTCGGGTGCCGACCCGTCCAGGGGGGACGTGGGGCACCAGAGGGCCTTGCCGAGGCGGCGTGCGGTGACGAGGCGGCGCCCGACGAGCGCGTCGCGAATCTGACCGGGCGGGTGCGGTCGGCACACGTAGGAGTCGCTGTCGTCGACCGCGGCGATGCAGCGGCCCAGCGCCGCCCGCTCGATGACGGTCCGGGCCGACTCCACCTCCGGCAGCTCAGGCACTACACGGGCTTTCCGTCGACACCGCTGAATGGCTCAGGGGAGCACTAGCCCGCGGCCGGCCCGGTGCCTCTGACGATTTCCCCATTGAGCCCATCAGGGTAGAACCCGCCGGCGGAGCCCGCTTGGGGGTCGAGGTAGACGATGTTGAGGATCTCCGCAGCGCTCCGGCCGAATGCGCGGCCGTACTCATCGGTGGGAACCAGGTTGGCCTCGTCCTTCGTGCCGAGATCCTGGTCGTCGTCGGCGGGCCCGCTGACCGCGTTGCGCACCGCGGAGATCTTGTGCACGACGTCGAACACCGAGTCGTCCACGAGCCCTTCGCTGAACAGCGTCGCCCGCACCACTCCGGCGTGGTAGGCCTCGGTGGCCAGCAGGCCTGCCGCTGCGTCCAGGTAAGTCTTGTTGGAGATGAACGGCGCCGCACCCTTGAAAGCGGTGACTCCGACATCCTCGAAGAGGAACGCCGCAAAGAGGAAGTTCCGGTCGTTCGCGTAGGCGTCGAAGACCTCGCCGGGGTTGATCAATCCGGCTGCGGTCGCCGCTGCGGTGAAGCTGTGGTCGAGGGAGATCCGTGGGCGCGCGGCGGCCGCGGAACCGAGTGCACCGCGAAGGAACGCAACGTGGGCGCGCTCGTCCATGGCGATCTCGCGGGCGATGTTCTTGATGAGAGGACTACGGAAGTCGACCTGTCGGCCGCCGGACACCGGGCCGGGCTTCCCCGTCCCACCCACCATGTCATCGGGCAGCCCCTGACCCGTGGATCCACGCAGGTAGAACTCCGCTTCGAGGTACTCCAGGTTGAGCGCGAAGTTCAGGATCGAACCGTCGCTCGGCCCGCCTTCTTCGGTCGTGGTCGTCGGTGCGCCGGCGGCGGCTTCGGCGACCATGCTGGAGAGCTTGGCGCGATCTTCGGTGGTTTCGGCGCTGCGGTTGATGGCGTCGTCGATGAAGCGGTGCTCAGACATCCTTGCTCCTGTACTCGTCGAAACTAGTTGCGGCCCGCCATGACCCCGCCGTCGACGTTGAGGATGGCGCCCGTGATCCAACTCGAGGCCGGCGAGAGGAGGAAGGTGATCGCGGAGGCCAGGTCCTGGGCGGTGCCGATCCGGCCGAGCGGGTGCAGGCCGGCCATCTGCTGCAGCGTGGCTTCCCGCTGGTCGGCGGGAAGCCAGTCGAAATGGGGCGTGTTGGTGACGGCGGGAGCCACGGCGTTCGCACGGATACCGTCGCCGGCGAGCTCGATGGCCAGGTTGTGCGTGAGGGCGTGCAGGCCCGCCTTGGCCATCGAGAACGCCGACGACGGTGTCGCGGCGAGGGCCTGGTGCGCCCACATCGCGCCGACGTTCACGATCGCGCCGCCCTGGCCGCCGGCGACCATGCCTCGGACGACGGTCTGAGTCAGGAAGAAGGTCGCCCGGTTGAGGTCGTGATAGGAGTCGTAGTCGGCCACCTCGTGGTCGACGAACGTCTTGAGCCGGACGAGCCCCGCCGAGTTGACGAGCAGGGTGGCGTCAGCGTGGTCCTCCGCCAGTTGCTTCTGAGCCTCGACGACCTGGTGCCAGCCCGTCAGGTCGGCCGCGATCGACCACGCGTCGCCGGCGCGCGACAGGCTCGCCACGGCGTCGTCCAGTTTGCGACCCGGGCGGCCGACGATCACCGCACTGCCGCCCTTCGCGATCACGTCCTCGGCGGTCTTGAGGCCGATGCCGCTGGCGCCGCCGATCACGACGATCTTCTTGCCTTCGAAGTCCGTGGCCACGCGAGTCACTCTCCGTTCAGGTATGAACAATTTCGATCTGGTGCGTGCCCCGGCCGGGGTGGCCGGCCAGCAGCAGGATCACCGATGCAAGGGCGGCGACGGCGTCGGCGAGCCGGCTCAGCAGCTCTGCGCTGCACCGGCTCGGCTCGAACGCGGCCGGCAGCCTCGTCGGACCCGAGGTCCTCGACGTATCGCGAGCCCCACGACCTCGGCCGAACCCTTGATCCCGGCAGCGCTGCGTCCACTCGGCTCTTCGGCCGCCCGGTTGGACCGACTGCGGAGAACTATGTGGGACCAGAAATGGACTGTCAAGTACTACTTTCGGCAAGGGCGGACTAACATGACCGCCGTGACCAGTGTCGGAGCCCAGCCTCCTGTGCGGCGCCTGACTGCGCGGGGAGCGCTGACCCGGGACCGCATAGTCCGTGCCGCCGCGGATCTCATGCATGCCGGGGGCGTTGCCGGCACCACCGTGGACCAGGTGGTCGACGCGTCGAGCACGAGCAAGTCGCAGCTCTACCACTACTTCGCCGACAAAGAGGCGCTGGTCGCCGCCGTCATCAGAGTGCAGGTCGCGCGGGTGCTGGAGTTCCAGGAGCCCTACCTCGAGCGGCTGGCGTCGGTCGCCGATCTGCGGCGGTGGCGCGACGCGGTCGTGTGGTTCGTCGAGGAGGCTCGGGGCGCCAACGGGTGCGCGGTCGGTTCGCTGTCCAGCGAGCTCGCGGACCGGTCGGAGCCGGCCCGGATCCTGATCCAGGCCGCGTTCCGCTCGTGGGAGTCCTATCTCGCGGCCGGGCTGCGGCGGATGCAGGATCGAGGCGAGCTCGACGCCGGGGCCGACCCGGGTGAGCTCGCCATCGGCCTCATGGCCGCCTACCAGGGCGGTTACCTGCTGTCCCAGGCAGCTCGCAGCTCGCGTCCGATGGTGATGGCGCTGGACCTCGCGATCGACGGCATCGAGGCCCGGCGGGTGCGCAGCGATCACGTGCCCGAGCGGCGAGCCGACGCCGCCGTTCAGGCGCGGGCTGCAGTGACGTATTCGGACTTGACAGTCCAGTAGTGCGGCGGTCATATTCGGTCTGTCCAGGCCACAGCCGGCCTTCTTGCCGGACGCCGAGGCCCGCCCTCCGAGCGCTGGCGATGATCGAGAGGGATGATCAGATGGCGTTGACGAGGGGATTCACCGGTCGCCGGCGCGGTGCGCACGACCCGCGGCTGCCTCCCGGCCAGTACGACGCCGGAACGAACTGGCCGGTCCTACACGCCGAGCCGACCCCCAGCATCGACACTGCCAGGTGGAGCTTCGAGATCGACGGTCTCGTCGACAAGCCGGCCCGGTGGAGCTGGAAGGAGATCCACGCGTTGCCGGCCTCTCGGTACGAGGGCGCCATCCACTGCGTGACCACGTGGTCCAAGTTCGGCATGCGGTTCGACGGCGTGTCCGTCGACACCCTCCTCGACGCGGCGGGCGTCGGTGCCGGCGCAGCGTTCGCATTGGCGAGATCCCACACCGGCTACACCACGAACTTGCGGCTCGAGGACCTCACCGGCGGCAAGGCCTGGGTCGTGTGGGACGTCAACGGCGCCCCACTGACCGACATCCACGGCGGCCCGGCCCGGCTGCTCGTGCCCCACCTGTACTTCTGGAAGAGCGCGAAGTGGGTGTCGGGCCTGACGTTGCTCGCCGAGGACCAGCAGGGCTTCTGGGAGGTGCGCGGTTACCACGACAGGGGTGACCCGTGGACCGAGCAGCGCTACCAGGGGGACTGATGACGAGCGTTTCCGGAGGACCGCCCCGCCCGGGACCGTGGCAGACCGCCAGGGTGACCGGCATCCGCCAGGAGACCCCCACGGCGAAGACCTTCACCCTCGCGCTGTCCCGACCGTGCTCGTTCTGGGCCGGCCAGTACTTCGTCGTGCGCCTCACCGCACCCGACGGGTACCGCGCCCAGCGGTCCTACTCGATCGCCAGCGCGCCGTCGGACTCGGCCGAGGTCGATCTCACCGTCGAGGTCCTGCCGGGCGGCGAGGTGTCGGGCTTCCTCAACGAAGCCGTCGAGGTGGGAGACGTGCTCGACGTGCGGGGCCCGATCGGCGGCGACTTCGCCTGGGATCTCCGGCCCGCGGTCGGAGTGGGCGGCGGTTCCGGGGTCGTGCCGCTGATGTCGATGCTGCGCCACGCTCGCAGGCTCGGCCGGCCGGACCTCTTCCGCCTCGTCGTCTCGGTACGCAGCCCCGAGGAGCTGTACTACTCCACCGAGATCCAGGGACCGGACACCTCGGTCTTCTTCACACGCACCGTCCCCGACGGGCATGCTCGTCCAGCGGGTCGTCTCATGGCCCGCGACGTCGCTGCCGCCCTGAACGGGGACCGTGATGTCTACGTCTGCGGGTCCACCGCCTTCTGCGATGCCGCCACCCGGTTGGCCGTAGCCGCTGGTGTGCCCGATGAACGGATCAGGGTCGAGCGGTTCGGGTTCTCGGGATGACCGGCCCCGCGACAGGAGGATGAGATGGGCGAGAACGATGGGCGATGACAGCGACGGCCTGGACGGGGTCGACATCGACAACGGCCTGCTCGAGGACGACGAGACCCTCGACGGGCGCGGGGTCGATGTCCTCGACGAGGGCTACACGGTGCCCGAACGACCGTGGGAACGGGAGCACTACGGCGTCACGGCGCGCGAGGCGCACGAGCACGAGAGCCTCGCCGGACGCCTGGCCCGCGAACTGCCCGACCTCGCCGACACCGATGACGGCGACGGCCTCGGCGACACCGCCGGCACCGACGGCGAGTTGTACGACGACGAGGTCGGCGGCGTCCGCTCGGGGCGTCTGGTCGACGTCGAGGCCGCCGGCGAATGGGACGACTTCGCCTATCTGAACGCCGTCGACGTCGGGAGGGACGGCGGGGCGGCCAGCGCCGAGGAAGCCGCCGTCCACATCGTGCGCGATCCCGACGACGTCTAGCGTCCCGAACCGAGAAAGGAATCCACTGATGACCGAGCAGCAGCGGGCAGTCCTGGCCGGAGGCTGTTTCTGGGGGATGCAGGATCTCATCCGCTCCCGCCCCGGCGTGTTGTCCACCCGCGTGGGCTACACCGGCGGCAACACCCCCAACGCCACCTACCGCAACCACGGCACGCACGCCGAGGCCATCGAGATCATCTACGACCCGGCCGCCACCACCTACCGCGACCTGCTCGAGTTCTTCTTCCAGGTCCACGACCCCAGCACGACGAACCGGCAGGGCAACGACGTGGGCACGTCCTACCGGTCGGCGATCTTCTACCTCGACGACGAACAGCGCCGGGTCGCCGAGGACACCATCGCCGACGTCGACGCCTCCGGGTTGTGGCCGGGCAAGGTCGTCACCGAGGTCACGCCGGCCGGGCCGTTCTGGGAGGCCGAGCCCGAGCACCAGGACTACCTGCTGCGCTACCCCCACGGCTACACCTGCCACTTCCCGCGGCCGGACTGGGTGCTGCCGCGACGCCGTGACGTCGCGTCCCAGCCGTCATCCCAGCCCTCGTCCCAGCTGACCTGACGATCGCGACCATGGACGGATCGGCAACGAGTCCGGAGCTGCAGCGGATCCGTGAGGAGATCGTCGCCGACCCGGCCAACCGCGACGCCACCGCCGCGGGCCTGCAGCCGATCTACACCGCGCACCCGGCGGCCCGGATCGTCCTCATCGGGCAGGCGCCGGGAACGCGCGCGCAGCGCAGCGGGATCCCCTGGGACGACCGGAGCGGCGTCACGCTACGGCGCTGGCTCGGGATCACCGACGACCAGTTCTACGACCCGACGCTGTTCGCGATCCTGCCGATGGACTTCTACTACCCGGGCAAGGCCGCCCACGGCGACCTGCCGCCCCGCCCCGATGTCGCACCACGCTGGCACCCACGGCTCCTCGCGGAGCTCCCGCGCATCCGGCTCACCGTTCTGATCGGCCGCCACGCCCAGAAGCACTACCTGCCCGGATCCGCCGGAGCGAACCTCACCGACACGGTCCGGGCGTTCCGCGACCACCTCCCCGACCGCATGCCCCTCGTCCACCCCTCGCCGCTGAACTTCCGCTGGCAGACCCGCAACCCGTGGTTCGCCGAGGAGGCCGTCCCGGCGCTGCGCGCCCGCGTGCACGCGGTCCTCCAGCCGGACGTCGATGTTCATGTCGCTTCCGGCGGAGCCGGCGGGGTGGGTAAGAACAGCGAGGCGGTGCGATGAGCGCCCTCACGACCCCGACGGGCTCCGGTGCCAACGCCAAGGTGATCGGCGTCCTGGACGAGCTGGACCAGCGCTACCACCCGGCTCGCCTGCGGAAGCAGTTCAACAAGGTCTTCCCCACCCACTGGGCGTTCCTGCTGGGCGAGATCGCGCTCTACAGCTTCATCGTCCTGCTGCTGTCGGGCACCTACCTGGCGTTGTTCTTCGACCCTTCCATGCAGGAAGTCACCTACAACGGCCCGTTCGAGAACCTGCGCGGCATCCACATGTCGCGGGCCTACGAGAGCGCCCTGCATATCTCGTTCGAGGTCCGCGGCGGGTTGTTCGTCCGCCAGGTGCACCACTGGGCGGCGCTGCTGTTCCTGGCCGCGATGGTCGTGCACATGTTCCGCAACTACTTCACCGGTTCATTCCGCAAGCCGCGCGAGGCCACCTGGGTGATCGGCGTGCTGCTGCTGTTCCTCGGCTTCTTCGCCGGGTTCACCGGCTACTCCATCCCCGACGACCTGCTGTCGGGCACGGGCCTGCGAATCGCGTCCGGGTTCATGCTGGCCGTCCCGGTGATCGGCACCTGGAGCCACTGGGCGATCTTCGGTGGCGAGTTCCCCGGCACCGAGATCATCCCCCGGCTCTACATCGTGCACGTGCTGCTCATCCCCGGCATCCTGCTCGCCCTGATCGCCGTGCACGTCGGGCTGGTCTGGTACCAGAAACACACCCAGTTCCCCGGCCCCGGCCGCACCGAGGGCAACGTCGTCGGCGTCCGGATCCTCCCGGCCTTCGCAGCCAAGGGCGGCGCGTTCTTCACGGTCACCGTGGGCGTGTTGGGGATCATGGGCGGGATCTTCCAGATCAACCCGATCTGGAACTTCGGGCCCTACAACCCCGCCCACGTCTCCGCCGGGTCCCAACCCGACTGGTACGTGCTGTTCACCGAGGGAATGCTGCGG